>JAXMBU010000143.1:0-2299 GCA_046349735.1 Planctomycetaceae bacterium | reverse complement strand
TGAGCCAGGCAATATTTATGAATCGATCGCAAGCTTTTGCTATCTGGCTTACCGGTTTGCCCGCGTCGGGCAAGAGCACCATTACAGCCGCGCTTCGACCTCAGCTTGAGCAGTTGAAGTTGTCCGTCGAAGTCCTCGAGTCCGATGCAGTCAGACGCATCCTCACGCCGACTCCGACCTATTCGCAGGCTGAACGGGATCTCTTCTACCGTGCCTTGGCCTTCATGGGTGCGAGATTGGTTGCGCATGGCATCACCGTCATCTTCGATGCCACGGCGAACAAGCGTGCGTACCGTGACTTCGCTCGAGGCCTCATCCCCGCGTTTATCGAGGTCGCAGTAGAATGCCCCTTGGGACTCGCGATGCAGCGTGATTACAAGGGGACCTATTTGCGAGGTCAGTGTGGCGAATCGTCAACCGTTCCGGGGCTACAAGATTCCTATGAATCGCCGATTCATCCGGAAGTGAGGATCGATACGACGCAACTCTCGGCAACAGATGCAGCGAGAGCCGTGTTGGAAGCTGTGAAAGGGACGTTCACGGAGGATTCGACTCACACACCACAGTTCCCATGATCTCCGCTCCCCATACCATGGTGTGAGCCCAGGCAGGGTAGGAAGAGCCCACATTGTTCATGAACGCTTCTACGACAACTATCGACATGGCGCTGCGACAATATCCGTCGCTCGTTGTTCGCCCCTCGATAAAACTCAGGGCCGTGAGCCTGTCGTATGGTGAGGCGTAGCTCGTTTCTGAATTCGGACGCTTCACGAGGTGCTCGGTTCAGCGGTTTTCATGACAAACCGTCATGCCTGATGGAGGCTCGTGACTTGATGGGGATCTTTTCCGCCCGTTATAGTGGCGCCCCATGCGAAAGAAGCCTGTGTCTCGTTCTAGAAAAACGAATAGCCCGCCTTATGAAGCCACGGTGAGCTCCATCGCTCAAGCACCTGCCGCAGCGGCATTGCTTGCAGCATTTCGTGCCCTTGCCGCCAATGACGTGTATACGATGGCCCCGAAAACATCGGTGGTTCGAGGCTATGATTACTATCGGCAGCAGCGACTTCAGCACTATGTCTGGAACAAGGATGGCGCGACTCTCACGGCCCAGGTGCAGGGCACCATCTTGTACGAAGTCGTGTTCTCTCTGGACGACGGGTATCTCTCGGCATTTTGCGACTGTCCAGCCTGGGAGTTCGAGTGTCCGTGCAAGCATGTCTTGTGCGCCTGTTTCACCACCAAACATCTCCTGGTGCCCGAGACGTTCCAATTGTCCGATCGGGAACAAGCCCATCTGGCCACACTCCGAACCGAGTTGCTCGGAGAGCCGGGTCAGGGGACAGTCCCCTTGCGGAAGGGGGACTGTCCCCCTGAGTCGGGCTATGAAATCGTGATCGACGCAAACCTGCCCTATCCGCAGCTCTCCATCTGCTGTAATGGAGTGAGACTGCCTGCAGGGTGGGCTCCTGCCTTACCACCTGAGCTGCGACCGCTGCTTCATCCGTCCTGGTTTTCATCGACCTACGGGGATGATCCCCTGTTGCGCTACCTTGGCTTGGTCAAGCGCCAGTTCCCCCTCGTGCTCAAAGTCGGCCGGGACTCACTTGTCCTTCAATGGGCTCCGATGGTCGTGTGCCAAAGCAAGACGGAGATAGCGCTTTCCGGTGATGCGGTGAGGATTCGCGCGGTCTGTCTCGCGGACGGTGCGGTGCTCGATCGGATTGTTCGTTTTCGTAGCTTCGTGGTTGACGTGAGCGGCCGGCGCTTACTCCTGTTGGAGGATGAAGGTGGTTGGGCTTCTTTTCAGACACTGCGTCATGGCTTCCAACGGTTCGATTTTTCTTCTGATCGTAGCGGACCGGAAGAAGCTTTCTGTGCGGTCACCTTACCGGATAGTGAGAGCCATCGGCGATGGCAGGGCCTGCACCATGCGCTGGAATTCACCGTTTCACGAGAGGAGTTTCAATCCGCTCAGATCGATCTGATCCGTAAGCAGGCCGACAACACCCTCCGCGATCTATTGTTGTCTGTCGATGGGCACGAGATGCCGGTTCGCTCGTCCGCTGGTGGATCCGGAGGCGAGGAGCGGGCCTACACAGTGACCCTCAGGCCGCTCCCCGACGAGTCCGGTGTATCAACGACTGCATGGATGCTTCAGGCCCAATGTCGGCACGGTGAGGCGTGGGGCTCTCCAAGCGCGTCGACCTTTTCCTTCATCCACGCGTTGGAGCAGGGGCGTGCGGTGTCTGGGCCGTTGCGCACACAGAAACGGAAGGCGGTCCTCTACGAGTTGTTCTTC
>JAXMBU010000142.1:0-1712 GCA_046349735.1 Planctomycetaceae bacterium | reverse complement strand
GACCGGGCAACCGTCCGTCTCACGAACGTGCCTACATCTTCTTCGATCGCAGCATTGATCTGTGTCGTCGCGCGGGTTTTCGCAAGATCCTGCTGAAAGGCGACACAGACTTTTCGCAGTCGCGGCATCTTGATCGCTGGCATCACGATCAGGTGCAGTTTGTGTTCGGCTTCGATGCGATCCCGAAACTGGTCGAGATTGCCGAAAACCTCGATAAAACCGCATGGAAGCAGCTTCACCGCAAACAGAGAACATCGGAGAAACCGCGAGCTCGTCGCCCCAATACCAAAGAACAAGTGGTTATTGAAAAAGAGTACAAGAACAAGCGGCTGGAAAAGGAATTCGTCGCCGAGTTTGCTTACTCACCAGGCGAATGTGAACAGACCTATCGCATGATCGTGCTGCACAAACAGGTCTCGGTGACGAAAGGTCAGCGGAAGCTGATCGACGATTCTCCCTTCTTCTTTTACATCACCAACGTCAGCAGTACCGAGAAGTCTGCGGAGGAAATTGTGCTGGCAGCCAACAAACGCTGCGACCAGGAAAACATCATCAGCCAGGGCAAACAGATGGGAGCGTTTGCTGCACCATTGCACTCCACGATCAGTAACGGAGCCTACATGGTAATGGCGTCACTGGCATGGAACCTGAAGTGCTGGCTGGCACTGTCTCTGAAGGAGTCCGGACGACCAAAGCAGAAGGAAAAACTCAAAACGGAAAAGCATCGCCTGCTGCGAATGGACTTCAGCACCTTCCGACAAACGATGATTCTGATTCCCACTCAAATCATCCGCAGCGCTCGACGCCTGATCTTCCGCTTGCTCGCGTGGTCGAGTTCTCTGGAAACGCTCTTCCGCCTTCAGGACTGCCTGAACCTGCCGCTGAGACCCTGAGACCTATGATCTTTGAGCCGCGGCGCTCACGAAACCGAAGCTCGGACGCTTTGGTCCCGCCGATCACCGACTCACTGAAACTCTAATGCCTATGCCTGACGATACTAACAAAATTTCCCGCGGCACTCAGCGCCGCCCGTGGATCGCTGCGCCGCGCGATTTGCGATTTCAAACAAAACGAGTACGCTTGTTTAAGGCTTAGTGTTGGTCATTCTTTGATTGAAGATCGACGTGAGGGTAAACGGATCGTAACCGTTCACAGCTTTTTATAGCGCAGGAATGAGTCTTGGGGCGGGCTTCTGGCCGAAGAAGGCCTGAACCGCATCTTTAATGAATGTCAGGCAGTGCCTGTTGAGCTGTCGGCAGGTTTCAACCACGGAAAGAATGGCACTCATATTCTGGCTGCCGGAAGTGGCTTCGGTGCCAAAGCTCAGCTTGCGAAAAATGACCGATTTTCGCAGGGCCCGTTCAGCCAAATTGTTGGTCGGGGACACTCCGGCATGATGCACGAAGACAAACAGGCTGTAGCATTCATTGCCGAGGCGTCGACAAAGCTCTGCGGTTTTCGAGTCGCTGCACGAAGTACCGGATTCAAGTGTGTCCAGAATCATGCTGCGCAGACGTCGATAGTGATTGTCGAATGTGGCTCGCCGAAGCAGACCGGCCTGAAGTCGATTCCAGTGATGAATCAGTTCCTGACCGCTCGCTTTCAGCACCGTTCCGATTTGTGCCGACGGCCCCTTGCGTTCGATCATCGCCTGAAAGTCTCTGAGCAAATGGGCCCAGCAGAATTGATGACGATGGTCCTCCAGATGGCTA
>JAXMBU010000141.1:0-1740 GCA_046349735.1 Planctomycetaceae bacterium | reverse complement strand
GACTTAAACACCTGATGTAGCCGAACTGGTGACAGTTCGGTCCGAAGTCTCACGACTTCGGCTACAGTTCCGGCCCCGTATTGCATTATCTTCGAACCTTGGCGTCGCGCATTTCTTTACGAGCATCCTGTTCCTTCAACTTCTGTCGCTTGTCGTGCAGTTTGCGGCCTTTGCACAGACCGAGCCGAATTTTCACAAGCCCGCGTTGAAAGAACACCGCCAAAGGGATGAGTGTTTGTCCATCACTTTCAGCGGCTTCGACATACTTGCGAATCTCTCGTCGATTCAGCAGCAGTTTTCGCTTTCGTTGGCGAGCATGATTATAGATGCTGGCCTGAGCGTATTCCGCGATGTCGCAATCGACCAGCCACACCTCATGGTCATCGACGCGAGCATAGGCTTCTTCGATCGAGATCTTGTTGTTGCGAATGCTTTTGACTTCGCTGCCGGTCAGCACAATGCCGCAGTCAATTTCATCCAGCACATCATATTCGTGGCGAGCCCGGCGATTGCTGCACACGATCTGGCGTTCGGGGCCGCTGGAGTCTTTGGACGATTTCGATTTGTTATTCGGCGAAGCCATGAACAGTCGAGCGAAAGTGGATGTTGAAATAGGAAAGAATGCATTTGTTCTGCGAGCAGGCAGTCTAATCAAAAGCGTTCCTTCGCGGCAGATTTGTTTGCCCGAGCAGGCGAAATGGCCTGGAATTCTGTGAAACTGGCGAAGGACGCTTCGAGAAAAACATCAAACGCAGTTGAAGAAAGACGGCAAACAATCGGTCCAGAACGTTGACGTGAGGCGGTGCGGACGCGAATAATCCGCAGATTGGACTCAAGTCTGTGACGTTTGGAATTGGGAGTTTCAGTTGAATTCTGGAAGTTGGTGTAACTGACTTCGAGACGGTTCTGCTGATCCTTGTTTTTTTGGCCTGACGGTCGATTGATTTTTCAGATTCATCGGTATGCTGGTTTGTAGAAACAGCCGGTCGCTCGAATCTGAGCAGGAGTCGAACTGGCAGGGCGCGTCAGCGGTGTGCTGACGATGCGTGTGTCTCACCACGGAGGCACGGACACTCGTTAAAACCGGGAGCGGAATGCTCCGCCATTGTTTGTCGTCGACACGCGTTGTGACAAATGATGGAACTCTGAAAAGGGGAATCGCGTGTATCGTCTGGATGCTGGATTGAAGGCGATCATCAAGCAGGGAAAAGAGCGGGGATTTGTTACGGTACAGCAGGCTCATGCCTGGCTGCCTGACGAAGGCGGCGACCCTCTGATGGTCGATTCGCTGATCATTGCTCTGGACGATGCTGGTCTCGACTTTATCGAAGACCCTGACATCAACCTCGAACCACCACCGGTTGAGGAAGAAGTTAAACAAGCTCAGGCCGAGAAAGCTGCTCGCGCACTTCTGGGGCCGGAAACATCTGCCCTGTCATCTCGTGACCCGATCCGCATGTACCTCAGCCAGATGGGAAACATCCCACTGCTGACTCGCGATCGCGAAATCTTCCTGGCCAAGCAGATCGAGATCACTCGCAAGCGTATGCGTCGTCATATGCTTGAGTCAGACTTTGCTCTGAATATCGCTGTTGAGACCATCGAAAAAGTTCGACGCGGCGAACTGCCGTTCGAGCGAACTCTGCGAACATCAGAAACGGAAGAAGTTCGCAAGGAGCAGATCGAAGGTCGTATGGAGCTGAACCTCCGCACGCTTCGTCATCTCATGGAAGTGAACAA
>JAXMBU010000140.1:0-1750 GCA_046349735.1 Planctomycetaceae bacterium | reverse complement strand
TCTGGATATCTGGGTCTTTTGATATCTGATCCTGCCAGCTCGCCCCAATGAAAATAGCCTGCGGAATAACAAAATATGAGTCTCTCCATTTCTGATCCGAAAATCCGTGTGATTGCCAACAAGGTCCTTGCGGGCGAACGTCTGACTTTTGACGACGGCGTGCTGCTGGACGAAACGGCGGACCTGCACACTCTGGGGCAGCTCGCTAACAAAGTTCGCGAACGGCGGAACGGCAACTACGCCTATTACAACACCAACATTCATCTGAATCCGACAAATGTCTGCGTTTATCGCTGCCGATTCTGTGCGTTTCGAGCAGATTTGAAAGACGAAAAGGCTTACACATTCACCGACGACATGCTGCGAAATCGCGTGTTGGAAGGCCGAGCAGCCGGAGCCACCGAGATCCACGTGGTCGGTGGACTCCATCATAAGAAGAGTTTCGACTGGTACCTGAACGTTGTTCGCGTGATCCACGAGACCTGTCCGGAAATTCATATCAAAGCCTGGACTCCGGTGGAGATCAGCTGGTTCAGTTTCATCACAAAGCAGCCTATCAAATGGGTGCTGGAACAGATGGTCCAAGCAGGTCTCGGCAGCATGCCCGGCGGCGGTGCTGAGATCTTTGATGAAGAAGTGCGGCGCGAAATCTGTGAGCACAAAGCCGACAGCGATGTTTGGTTCGATGTACATCGCACTGCTCACCAGTTGGGACTTCGCTCGAACGCCACGATGTTGTACGGACATATCGAAAAGGCGAAGCATCGAGTTGACCATCTGCTGCGTCTGCGAGCACTCCAGGATGAGACTCGTGGCTTCCAGACGTTTATTCCTCTGGCGTTTCACCCGGAGAACACAGAGCTCTCAAACATTCGGAAACCCGACGGGCTCTTTGACCTGCGGATGGTGGCTCTTTCACGCTTGATGCTGGACAACTTTGATCATATCAAAGCCTACTGGATTATGTTGGGTGAGCAGACCGCTCAACTGGCACTCAGCTACGGCGCCGATGACATTGATGGCACAGTTGTGCACGAACTGATCTATCATGATGCCGGAGCGAAAACACCGGAAGGAATGACGGTCGATCAATTGCATCGGCTGATTCAGGAAGCGGGACGCGTCCCTGTTGAGCGAGACACGCTGTATCGGCGAGTGATCCGGAACGGACGAGACTGGAGTGTCGGAGAAGCTTTAATTTCTGCATGACCGCAGACACCACGGCTTTTGGACGTGATCCGGTCTGGTTCTCTTCGCTGGGTTGTCCCGTCCGTTCACGGTTCTGCTAACTCCGAAGTTTGTCACGACCTCCGCGACCGTGTATCGTCTCGCCGGAGGCACTCATGATTTTCTGGTGCAATCGCATTCTTTTTGTGGTCGCCAGTCTTGGCCTTTCGTGGCTGGGAATGATGGCGGTTCATGAATTGGGACACGTGATCGCCGCCATGATGTCTGGCGGAACGGTTGTTCGGATCGTCTTACATCCTGCCGCGATTTCGCGAACCGATGTATCGCCGAATCCTTTTCCGCTTCTGGTTGCCTGGAGTGGTCCGATTCTGGGATCCCTGATTCCATGCACGGTCACGATGCTGCTGCATTTTGTTCAGCGTCATGCTGAGCGCATGGGATTGGCGATGCGACCTGCCCTCAAGGCAGATTCGTTCAATCCTCGTGGAGTTGAATCGGAGTTCCTTCGCCTGGACGCGGAAGATTCCTGCAATGCAGTGACCGCCGATAGCCGAGCCGACGG
>JAXMBU010000139.1:0-1882 GCA_046349735.1 Planctomycetaceae bacterium | reverse complement strand
TCACAAATACGATCCCATTTCTCAGCAGGAGTTCTATCAGCTCTTTGCATTCTTCAACAATGTCCCGGAAAAAGGTCTGATCGTCACAGATGATCCGCCTCCAGTGATGAAGGTCTCTACTCCGGAGCAGGATGCGGAACTGGCGAGATTGTCACAAGCGACCACAACCGCAGCGCAGACGTTTGAGCCAATTCGGATAAAGCTCGCCACCGAGATCTCTGGATGGGAAGCCACGGCTCGTCAGTTGCTCCCGCTCCCGCCAGAGCAAGACCTCCTTCTGCATGAAGCCTTCAACAACGATCTTCAACCAGAAACTATGGCCATCGGCACAACGTTGACGTATCAGACCGGCATTCGAGCTCAGGCCGCGTTGTTCGATGCGACACAACATGCCTCGCGAGACCTACAGCACTTCGACGCAGATGGTCCATGGACGATCGGTCTCTGGTTGCTGCCTGACAATTCACTCAGTTGCCCGCTGTCAAAAATTGAACCCGAAGGTAATCGAACCGGCATCGAAGTGCTTTGGCAGAAAGGTCGAGTTAATGTCAACGTGGTCGCCAGTTGGGGAACTGACGCGATCGAAGTCACATCGATCACTCCGGCCAAAGCAGGGCAGTGGCATCACGTCGCAATTACCTATGACGGCTCCAAATCAGCAGCCGGGCTGAAACTTTTCCTCGACGGACAACCTGTTGAGGTGAAAATCGATCGCGACTCCTTGAAGAGCAGCGTTCGAAATGATCGACCATTGCTCATCGGCCGCAGAGATTCCGGGCTGGGCTACTATGGCCAAATGGATGAACTTCGGATTCTGCAACAACCACTTGCTCCGCAGGCAATTCAGGACTGGTATCACGGCGATCAAATCCACGGAATCCTCGAACGACCATCCGACGCTCGCAGCGCACGCGACTCGGAAACCCTGATGGATTTCTATATCGCTCGTCACACCGATGAGAAGACTCGTGCTGCCAGAAGCCAGGTCAAAGAAGCCCTGGAAACTGAGATTCGCTTTCGCAATTCGATTCCTTCCACGCTGGTGATGGAGGAAATGCCGCAACCTCGCGAAACTCACGTTCTGATTCGGGGACAATACGACCAGCCCGGTCAGAAAGTTGAAGTGGGAACTCCCACGGCGTTGTCAGCTTGGCCTGATACGGCGCCAAAGAATCGACTTGGTCTTGCGCAATGGCTGATGGATCCTGCCAATCCGTTGACCGCACGCGTCGCCGTCAATCGACTTTGGAAGCAATGCTTCGGGGACGGGTTAGTCCGCACGGCGAATGACTTTGGCAGTCAAGGAGAGCCACCGACTCATCCAGAGCTCCTGGATTGGCTGGCCGCAAACTATCGCGATAACGGATGGGATACGAAAGCTCTGCTGAGACTGATCGTGACTTCTCGCTCTTATCGACAATCGTCTGACCTTCGCAGTAACCCGTTAACAGCTCACGACCTGCAGAACCGACTGCTGTCTCGCAATTCTGCCTTTCGCATGTCGGCTGAGATGATTCGTGATCAGGCTCTGGCGGCATCCGGCCTCCTGCGTCCACAGATTGGCGGTCCCAGCGTAAAGCCCTATCAGCCCGGTGGTCTCTGGGAAGAAGTCTCTTACAACGCGGAGGATTCCTACGAAGAATCCAAAGACGATGGGCTCTGGCGTCGAAGCCTCTACACCTACCTCAAACGACAAGTGCCTCCGCCATCATTGCTGGCATTCGACGGCACAACGCGAGAAAAATGCACGGTGCAGCGAGCCCGCACAAACACTCCAATTCAGGCCCTCATTCTGCTCAACGATCCGACGTATCTGGAAGCAGCTCGCATGCTGGCGAACAGCGTTCTCCTTACTAAAGCGTCAGATGAAGAACGCATCGCT
>JAXMBU010000138.1:0-1900 GCA_046349735.1 Planctomycetaceae bacterium | reverse complement strand
ACAACAGCCGCGTGGATCTCGGTGGCTCGAGTCTTCCTGAATCTTGATGAGTTCATTACAAGAGAATGACAGGAAATCCCATGTTCGCATCTACTCAACAGGCACGCCGTCAGTTTCTGACATCATCCGCCAGCGGTCTCGGACTCGCCGCGCTGGGATCGATGTTGACTCAAGACGGCCTGATGAATCAGGCGACGGCCGCATCGCGTGAATCCGTGGTTAATCACGTGACGTCGAATCTGCACCATTTTGCTCCGAAGGCAAAAAGCTGCATCTTCCTGTTTCAGGCCGGCGCACCATCGCATCTGGACTTGTTCGATCCGAAGCCGAAATTGAATGAGCTCGATGGCAAGCCGTTGCCAGCCGACATGCTGGAGAAAGTCCGCTTCGCCTTTATCAAGAAGGAATCCGCCGTTCTGCTCGGGTCACCTCGCCGCTGGCGCAAGCATGGCGAATGTGGGATGGATTTCAGCGACTTCGTGCCGAACATTGCCTCATGTGCAGACGATATCCTGATGATTCGTTCGCTGCATTCGGAACAGTTCAATCACCATCCCGGTCAGTTATTGCTGAGCTGTGGGCGAGCTTCCTTTGGGCTGCCAACGATGGGCAGTTGGCTGACCTATGGTTTAGGGACTGAATCACAAAACCTGCCAGGTTACGTGGTGCTGACCAGTGGTCGAGGCTCCAGCGGCGGGGCGTCGTTGTGGTCGAGCGGATTTCTGCCGTCGCATTATGCGGGAGTGCTCTTCAGAAATCAGGGCGAGCCTGTTCTTAATTTGTCCAACCCGGCTGGACTGAGCAACGAACAGCAGCGACGCAGCCTGGATACTCTGAGGGCAATGAATGAGGATCGGCTTGAAGAAATGGGAGATCCGGAGATTGCCAGCCGCATCGCCAGCTATGAACTCGCATTCCGCATGCAATCGGCAGCTCCGGAACTAATTGATCTCAGCGGCGAAACGGCCGCGACGCAGGAAGCTTATGGTGTCGGGAGAGCTCAACATCCACAGGCTACGGGACGAGGCAATGTCGCCGACGCCCACCTGTCGTTTGCTCGAAATTGTCTGCTGGCCCGCCGCATGGTGGAACGAGGAGTACGGTTCGTCAACATTATCTACGAAGCTTGGGATCAGCACAGTAACCTTGAAGGCGACCTGCGTTACAACGCGTGGGTCGTGGATCAGCCGATTGCGGCGTTGATCAAGGACTTGAAACAACGCGGACTTTTTGACAGCACGCTGATTGTCTGGGGGGCGGAGTTTGGACGAACCCCGCTGGGAGAAAATCGCAACGGTCGAGAAGCCAATACCGGCCGCGATCATCATCCGTTTTCGTTCTCATTGTGGATGGCTGGTGGCGGAGTGAAGGGCGGTCAAACTTATGGTGCCTCGGACGATATCGGCTGGGGCGTTGCCCAGGATCCGGTTCACATCAATGATTTCCACGCCACAATGTTGCACTTATTTGGACTCGATCACCTGAAGCTGACACATCGATTTCAGGGCCGCGATTTCCGTCTGACTGACGTCGCCGGAAAAGTGGTCGACAAGTGGCTGGCCTGAATGCAGGCTGAAGAAAACCAATCTCAACCCAATCGACGCCCCCAGGTTCAACCTCAGTGATATCGCTGGAGGCCGCAGGTGGCGACTCGTAGTTTCTCAAACCGGGATTTTGGGTTGCACCGTCACTATCGCTGGCATTGGAATGACGATCTCCTCTTTATCGCTCTGGCAGAGCAATAGCCAATACCACCGTTGATTGTCGTTGGTGGTTCGGAAACCAGAGCAGGAACCAAAAGTGCGGAGCCCCCCTCCGAGGCATGTGGCGATCGGTTCCTGACCACTTTTCTGATCCTTTGCGCTAGTGTAGTGTCTCTCAAGTCCCTTCGTTTAAACCG
>JAXMBU010000137.1:0-2681 GCA_046349735.1 Planctomycetaceae bacterium | reverse complement strand
AAGACGGGCGGTGTTGAGAACGTGTTTATCTGGATGGCAAAGCGTCCCGACACAATTCATCCCGATTCGGTTAAACCCTCACCAGATCCAGTCTCGTTTGGGCAGAAGGGTGCCCACTTTGTTCCACGCGCTCTCATCGTTCGAGCCGGCCAAACAATCGCGATCGGAAATGCAGACCCGGTGGCCAGCAACGTTCACACCTTTCCCCTCAAGAATCAGCCTGTGGATTTACATATTGCGCCGGGTGTTATGGGGGCTCAGGCTGAAAAACTCAAACTCACCAACGCTGAATCAATGCCATTTAAAGTGGTCAGTAAACTGCATCCGTGGATGTCAGCCTGTTGGCTCGTCATAGATCATCCTTACGCTACGAAGACGAACTCCGAAGGGGACTTTGCCATCCCGAATCTGCCGCCGGGAGAACACACGTTCAATGTTTGGCATGAACGAAAAGGTTTTCTCCACAGAAAGATGCTGATTCGCGTCGAGGTCGGAAAGGTCACCAAAGTGGACTTTGAACCGGTGTCACTTGTTCAGCCATAAACGGGTAGATTCCTGGTAACGCTCGTTGCCGTGAGTTGGTCTTCTCAGAGAGAACGTGTCGGATACAACACGGCTGTTCCGGTGCAGAGCGGCGTGGTTGATTCATGTCGCGATATCATCCCGTCGGCGGAGCGACGGGCGTACAGTACACCCGTCGCTCCGTCGACGGGAACCGTCTCAGGTGAGAAGGGTTTGCTGTGGTCATGGATTTAGAAATTGTCCCTTCCTCGAAATGGATTTCAGGGTCTCCCACACTTGATGACATCAGCCGCATCAAGTCGTTCCTGACCGAAAAGGGAACATTCTGCTTTCCGACGCTGGAGAACGGATTGTTCTCTGCTGCGTCGGGCGAGGGCGGTGACTTTGAACTGACCGGTTATCGCAACATCTGGCTCCGCGACAATATTCAGATCGCATGGGCTCATCTGGCCGTGCAGAATGATCCCTCGATCCCTCTGAAATGCGTGAACTCGATTACGCAGTTCTACGCCAAACATCGCCATCGCTTTGTCGACATCATTGAGGGACGGGCAGATTTCCACGAGCCCATGAATCGGCCTCATATTCGTTTCAATGGATCAGACCTGAGCGAGCTGCCGGAAAAATGGTCTCATGCCCAGAACGATGCTTTGGGCTATCTTCTGTGGCTCATTTGTGAACTGGTCAAGCGGCAGCATCTGAGCATCGCAGAGACCGACTGGACCTTGATCGCGCAGTTAGTGCGATACTGGATGGTGGTTGAAGTCTGGAAGGATGAAGACAGCGGGCATTGGGAAGAAGTCCGCAAAGTCGCAGCTTCCAGCATCGGTTGTGCACTGGCGGGACTGGAATCGCTGCGAGGACTGATGAACCAGCAGCACGTACACTCACTATTGGCGACAGCGTCGCATCCGATCTATGTTCAGGATGTGGACACTCTGATTTCAAAGTGTCGCGACGCCATTCAGACGATTCTGCCGTGCGAGTGCATTCAGGATGACCCCACAAAAAATCGCCGATACGACGCCGCACTTTTGTTCCTGATGTATCCGTTGAATGTGATCAAGGATCGAGCACTGGAAGACCAAATTCTTTCGGACGTCAAAACGTATCTACAGGGGCCAAACGGAATTCGCAGATATCCGGGTGATTCCTACTGGTGCGCGGATTATCGAGATCTCCTCGGGGCTGAACAACGCACCGCGGACTTCAGTGACAACCTGGATGCTCGCGATTCGTTGCTGAAGCCCGGCATGGAAGCTCAGTGGTGCATTTTTGATCCGATTGTGTCGTGTATCCACGGGCAACGCTATCTTTCTGATCGAAGCCCGGAATCCTTTGCGTTGCAGCGCGAAGCACTTCGGCGTTCTCTTTCCCAACTGACTCCGGCGAACGCTCGATTCCCGCAGTACCGTTGTCCGGAATCCTACTTCTGTGAAAAGGGTGCCTGGATTCCGAACGACATTACGCCCCTGTTGTGGACTCAGGCCAATCTTTGGCAGGCGTTGACGATGATGGAGCAAAGTCTGACATCTGTTGATTGAGCCGCTGGGCACCAACCCTGGATTTCCCGAACGAAGTACAGGGATGTAAACCAGGGTTAGCGTCCATCGGCTGATGAATCGAGTAATTCAACGGGCTGCTGATGTCATCGGATTCTCTTCAACAACTTCAAAACCTGGGACCGGCATCCATCAGAATGCTGCGGGCCGCTGGAATCAATACCGCCGCTGATCTCCGTCGACTCGGATCAGTCGATGCATTCATGGCGATTCGAGAAGCGGGTCAGAGACCAACAATGAATCTTCTGTGGGCTCTTGAGGGTGCTCTTCGAGAAGAACACTGGGCGAAACTGTCGGAGAAGGTTCGAGCGAAACTGCTGAAACAAGTGGATCGCCACAAATCTGACTCGTAAGTTTGCAGCAGCCCGGAATTTGATTCAAACTCCGCGCATCAGAGATATCTCTATCGAAACCCATGCGATCGTCGCAGAGAGAAATAAGAAATGGTTCGAGCACTGTTAGTGATTGACGTTCAGCAGGAATACTTCAGCGGCGCGCTGCCGATTTCTTATCCGTCCGGACATCTGGACCAGATTCTGGATGCCATGGATGCGGCGTCCAAAGCGGGAGTTCCGATCGCCGTGATTCGCCATCATC
>JAXMBU010000136.1:0-3069 GCA_046349735.1 Planctomycetaceae bacterium | reverse complement strand
CAGTGACATGGTCAGGTAGCCAGCCAAGCCCGGCACAGAGGTTCTATGTGGCATGTCGCTCCATAGTGTTTTTGTGTTTTACTGGCGAAAGGTTGTTCTGTGCCCCTCTGCTCCAAGCCAAACCGTGCGTCTCGCGGATTTACGCTGATCGAATTGCTGGTGGTGATCGCCATCATTGCCATTCTGATTGCTCTATTGCTTCCGGCGGTCCAGGCCGCTCGCGAAGCCGCTCGCAGAACTCAATGCAAGAACAACCTGAAACAACTCGGCTTGGCGCTGCATAACTATCACGACGTCCACAACGCTTTTCCTCCAGGCGGCACGTATCGGGCTGCGGTTGTGCAACCGGCAGGCTGGTCCGTGCAGGCGCGACTGCTTCCATTCATCGAGCAGGCCAATTTACAGAGCCTGATCGATTTCAGTCGCGCCTACGATGTGCAGCCGGCTGTAACGCAGGTTCGGGTCGCAACGTTTATGTGTCCCAGTGAGATTAACGACAAGGCCTACCCCGACGGAGCCCTGACCCACTGGCCAATCAATTATGCGGCAAATTACGGCGAATGGTTTGTCTGGAATCCGACGAACGGGCAGTTTGGCTCCGGTGCGTTTGGCCCGAATGCTCGTACCAATATGCGAGACTTTACGGATGGCACGAGCAATACTCTGGCGATGGCGGAAGTTAAGGCGTTCCAATACTACCTTCGCGATGTTGGTGCGGTAACGAATCCTCCTGTACCGAGCGATCCAGGAGCCATCACTGGGCTGGGTGGTACGTTGAAAAATTCCGGCCACGCTGAATGGGTCGACAGCCGCGGTAACCAGACTTGCTTTACGACCACATTTACCCCGAACACGAAAGTGCCACACAACGATGGCGGAACAATTCGTGACGTTGATTGGGTGAATTCCAGAGAAGGCGTGAGTGCCACGGCATCGACCTTCGGTGTCTTCACAGCTCGCAGTTTTCACACGGGGATTGTCCAGGGTTTGCTGATGGACGGCTCCGTCCGCGCATTTTCAGACAACATTGATCGTGGTGTCTGGCGCGGGGCTGGTACGAGAAGCGGTGGCGAGGTTGCTGGCGAGTTTTAGTGGCGTGGGTGTCTGATCTTTCGTGCCGTCTTAAAAAAGCATTTCATCAAGTGAGAATTGCAGGCAATGTCAAAAACACTGTGCGAAATGAAAAAGCTGCTGAAGTCTGATTTTGTGCTATACAAGCAGTTCGTGTGCAACGCCAGCCATGTCTGCACAAAGTGCGGGCGAGCAGCCAACGATAAGAAGCTGCTCTGCAAGCCGGAACGACTGAAGGAATAGGTCGCCGCGGATCCCTCGCAGTTGCGGGGCGGATCTGTAAACTCCTCGAACGCTGAAGCAGCATCCTGAGTTCCCGCTCAAAGGGACCACGGATGCTGTCTTCATTTGCAGTCGAGCCTCGGCAGAGCAGCTCCGCCGATTTTGAAGCTTATCGCCAATGAGTTGGTCAGCGCTATGATCGGCTCCCTTGCCAGCCCGAATCGCCAGCGAGTGAAACGCTCTCCCACTCACTCGCTGGCGCTGCGGGCTTGTATTATCAATAGCTTTTGTGAACATGGCGCCGTCCAGATTAGTCAAGCCACCTTCGAGAAGGAATGTCATGATCCCCACCTCTGCGCGTTTGTTTTTTCTGCTGCTGTTCAGTGTTTCGTTATCCGGCGTTTCTGGTCAGTCGATCCTTCGTGCTGATGATGCAACCAGCTTTGAATTGCCGGCCACAGACGAAGGAATTCCCGGAGCCGGGCCGATTCGACGTTACGATTGGTTCAAAGGACTATGGAAAGAACGTCGCTCGGCATGGGCCGCGAAGGTTGAGCACGATCAGAAGGCCGTGGTCTTCCTTGGTGACTCAATTACTCAGGGCTGGGGAGAGGATTTTAAGGGGCTGTTCCCGGGAATGAAGGCCGCCAATCGCGGAATCAGTGGCGATACGACTCGAGGAATGCTGCTGCGACTCAAGCAGGACGTGCTGTCTCTTAATCCTTCAGCAGTTGTGATGCTGATGGGAACCAATGATCTGGAGGAAAAGGCTGAGCCACAGGTTATTGCCGACAACGTGAAGCTGATTGTCGATGAATTGAAGAAGCATAATGCTGCGTTGCCCATCGTTCTTTGTCAGGTCTTTCCCAGTTCTGCCACCAAGAAGCGTCCGGCAGACAAGATTCGTGAGATCAACAGGTTGACGGCGATGAAGGTCAAGGGTGATCCGCAGATTACCGTGCTCGATACCTGGACGCTGTTTGCCAATGCAGAGGGCGACGCCAAGGCCGAAGAGATGCCGGATCTTCTGCATCTTAATGAGATCGGCTACAAGAAATGGGCGGCAGCCCTTACGCCAATTCTTGCGACTCTGGGATTTCTGGAGACCGAACCAGATCAATTCACGCTGGAGGAGGGATTCGAAAGTCTCTTCAACGGCAAGGATCTGACCGGCTGGGGGCACGACGGAAAAACCGTGACACCTGATGGTCGCTACGTGGCAAAGAATGGTCGTTTTATTGTGACAACTCCGGCGGAAGGCAGTCGAGTTCAGCAGCTCTACACGACTCGCGAGTTCCCGGGCAACTTCACCCTGAAGCTGGAATTTCGAGCAACTCCGAATGCAGACAGCGGCGTATTCATTCGCAAGCCACAGTTGCAGTGTCGCGACTATCCACTCGCCGGTCCGTACAAATCGCTGAAGAACTATAAAGCGGGTGACTGGAACGAACTTGTCGTTGTTGTGAAAGACGGGATCGCTCACTGCACCTGCAATGGCGAAGTGATTGAGGAGGCCCTGAAAGTTCCGGAGACCGGTCCAGTT
This sequence comes from Planctomycetaceae bacterium, assembly GCA_046349735.1. Taxonomy (GTDB): domain Bacteria; phylum Planctomycetota; class Planctomycetia; order Planctomycetales; family Planctomycetaceae; genus SXXK01. Next base: position 233 of record JAXMBU010000136.1, on the reverse strand, counting down.
GGACTTGAAGGCGATCGAGGACAAATGGAGTATCGTCGCATTCGCATTTCGATGGAAACCGCGAAGTAGCCGGACAGTGACTTTGCGTTCTAATAAAGGAGCGTGGCTTTTCGGCCTCGCTCCTTTTTATTTCGCTGAAGGTTTTCGATGAAAACAGACCGCCGCGCATTCAGAAAAAAAGTTCTGCGCGAAATGAAGTGCGCGCGTCGCATAGCTGATTAGACCGCTAATGA
>JAXMBU010000135.1:0-3435 GCA_046349735.1 Planctomycetaceae bacterium | reverse complement strand
CATCGTTATCAATTCCTCACGGATTATGTCTGTGGTATGACGGATACGTTTGCAAAACGCCTCCACTCAGAACTGACAAATGGGTAGCGTACTTTCCAACGATGACCTGAAGTCAATCCTCCGTAGAGAATTGCGCGCATTCTGTGGCGCTGGAAAGCGAGACTGGCGCGATGGCGTTAGCCAGACGCTTCAGGACCTAAGCGAATTCAAGACTCGCGCCGTCTTCTTTGGGGGTGCCTTGCGTTCCCTGCTACTTGGACGTCTCTTCTATCATCGTCCAGGGCGACCGCGGGATCTCGACATCGTGATCGAAGGAGTCGAAACAGAGGACCTTCAGCAGAAGTTCTCCGAATTTATTGTCAGACGAACACGGTTTGGAGGCTTACAACTCCGCAGAATGAATTGGGCAATTGACGTCTGGCCGTTGCACACAACATGGGCCTTCTCGGCCTTGAATATGGCCACAACCACCTTTGAGGATCTTCCTCGTACTACGACGTTCAATATCGAATCGATAGCCGCCACTGTTTCAAGTGAAGGTGAATCGCAACGGACTGTTTTTTCTGGTGACGACCAATTCTTTGACGCAATCCGAACGAGAACACTCGACCTCAACCAGGCAGAGAATCCGTTCCCCGATTTGTGTGTTGTTCGCGCGCTGTCGTTCGCAGCGAAATATGACTTTAAGGTCGCTCGGCGACTGGCGGAATTTCTGGTTCGCCATGGCAGATCGATGAACGCGAATCAGTATGAGTTCGTCCAGTTTAAGCACTACGGTCGTACATTGCGTTCCGGGGAAACGATGCTCGACTGGGTGCGGTATCTCGACGACTCTCTGGAATCGTCCGACGATGCGAGCTTCAAACTGCCGCTGACTCGACAAATGAAGTTGTGGCCAGATTCGCCCGAGTACTGGGACTGAGTTTCGCCATTCTCCGGCTTTCGTTCGGCGAATCGCAGTAGCCTTAAACGGGTGATGTCGCCTCGAATGATTGCAATCTCGTCGCTGAGCGAATCGGGACAGAAATGAGACATGTGGTAGGTTTAGCTGATTGGCGCCGGGACGGAAGTGATTATTTCTCCGTGAGTTAGAGCAATGTTGGCGCACCCAATAAATGGGACATTACACGGAATTACTCACCCGGAGAACCGGTTCATGACATCGCAAACCTTCATCTTCGAATGCAGCAGCACGACCTACCTGGACTGTGTGGAAAAGAATCTCTTCGGCTCCAACAAGCCGTGGCCGCTGGAGATCAAAACCGGTGACTACTGTCTGCTGCATCATTACGAAATCGGCGGGCTGCTGGGGCTGTGGCAGGCCACGTCGAATGGCGGGAAGAACCTGGTGACAAAGATCTGGGGCGGCAAGTTCCCGTATCAGGTCAAAGTGAAGTTGGTGATTCCCAAAGTTACCGATGTGCCAAAGTCGGTCCTGCAGAAGCTGGGGGTCGATGCCGCCGTGGGGCGGTTTGATAACTGTCTGGATGAGGACACGGCGGAAGATTTGGTGAAGGCTCTGCTGGGCAAATCGAGCTAAGGTCAGACGATGTCACTCAATGAATCCATTGTCGAAGATGCAGCTCTGGACTGGTTCGGAGAGCTGGGCTTTGCGATCGGGCATGGGCCGGAGATTGCTCCAGGTGAACCGGGGGCGGAGCGTTCGTCGTTTGGGGACGTCGTGCTGGTCGAGCGACTGCGAGACGCGATTCATCGACTGAATCCGTTGATTCCGGAGGAAGCTCAGGAAGAAGCTCTGCGAAAGGTGCTGCGGCTCGATACGGCGACGTTCATCGGGAACAACCGAGCGTTTCACAAAATGCTGCGGGACGGCGTCGAAGTGGAGTATGGACGATCGGATGGCTCGATTGCCGGTGATCGAGTGTGTCTGCTGGATTTCCATGATCCGTCGGCCAATGACTGGTTCGTCGTGAATCAGTTCACGGTGATCGAAGCTCAGCACAACCGCAGGCCGGACCTCGTAGTGTTCGTGAACGGCTTGCCGCTGGCGATCGTCGAATTGAAAAACGCGGCAGATGAAAACGCAACGATCTGGTCGGCGTACTCTCAACTGCAAACGTACAAGGCCGAGATTCCGTCGTTGCTGCGTTACAACGAGCTGCTGATTGTGTCTGATGGTCTGCAGGCTCGCATCGGATCGCTGACGGCCAATCAGGAATGGTTCAAGGTCTGGAGAACGGTCGACGGAGAAGCCGACGCACCGAAGGCAGCTCTGGAGCTGGAGACGCTGATTCGAGGCGTCTTTGAGAAGCGACGGTTCCTCGGTCTGCTGCAGCACTTCATCGTGTTCGAAGAAGACTCAGACAGCGATCGGCTGCATAAGATCATCGCGGGGTATCATCAGTTCCATGCCGTGAATGCAGCCGTCGAAGAAACGGTGCGAGCCAGCGGGATGTTGGCTGATCCGGAGACGGCAGAACTTCCGGACGGTCACTATTGGGCCGGTCGGATGCACGGCGGCAAGGCTGGCGACCGTCGCGCCGGAGTCGTGTGGCATACGCAGGGATCGGGAAAGAGTTTCTCGATGCTTTTTTATGCGGCTCGCGTTGTGCGGCATCCGGCGATGCAGAATCCGACGCTTGTTGTGCTGACAGACCGTAATGATCTGGACGATCAGCTCTTTGGGCAGTTTCAGCGCTGCTATGAACTGTTGAACCAGATGCCGGTTCAGGCTCGCGATCGTGATCATCTGCAGGAGCTGTTGAAGGTGGCCAGCGGCGGCGTGATCTTCACGACGATTCAGAAGTTCCTGCCCGAAAAGGGCGAAAAAATGCCGTGCCTCAGCGACCGGCGAAACATCGTGGTAATAGCCGACGAAGCTCATCGCAGCCAGTACGATCTGATCGATGGCCTGGCCCGCAATCTTCGCGACGCGTTGCCGCGTGCCTCATTCATCGGCTTTACTGGAACGCCGATCGAACAGAACGACGCGAATACTCGGGCGATCTTCGGCGACTACATTTCAATCTATGACATCCAGAGAGCCGTTGCCGATGGTGCGACGGTGCCAATCTACTACGAAAGCCGAATTGCCAAGCTGGGCCTGAACATCGCTGCTCTGCCACGACTTGATGCGGAGTTCGACGAGATCACGGAAGGCGAGGAACAGTCGAGCCGTGAGAAACTGAAATCCAAATGGGCCGCATTGGAAGCTCTCGTCGGTGAACCAAAGCGAATCAAACTGATTGCCGCTGATCTGGTCGAACATTTCGAGAAGCGTGTCGAAGCGATGGACGGTAAGGCGATTGTCGTCTGCATGAGCCGCCGCATCTGTGTTGATCTGCTGAACGCTCTGATTGCTCTGCGTCCGGATTGGGCCAGCACCGATGGTGACGATGCGGAAGCGGAGGCATCGAAGGAGTGTGTCGCGAAGATCATTATGACCGGCAGTGCCGATGATGGGCCTGACTGGCA
>JAXMBU010000134.1:0-3775 GCA_046349735.1 Planctomycetaceae bacterium | reverse complement strand
GCGGCGTCGGCGCCCGTGAATGCTCCTTTCACGTAGCCAAACAATTCGGCTTCCACCAGTTCCTTGGGAATCGCTCCGCAGTTCACTGCGACAAAAGGGCCGTTCAATCGAGGACTTGCCTTATGAATCGCCTCTGCGAACAACTCTTTCCCGGTCCCTGTCTCCCCAAGAATCAGTACTGGCACGTCAAACTGTGCTACTCGTTGAGCCCGGGCAATTACCAATTTCATCGCCTCGCAGCGATGGACGATCTTGTTAAATGCAGGTGCCGTTCGCTCATCAAAAGCCGCCTGAACCATACTGCCTTTTGTTGCCGCGCGTTTGCGAGGCAGGTAGTCGGCCGCAATCTCAAACGGAAACTCGGGTGTATAGACACCCTGTTCTTTTGACGAAGCAATCAGCTCTGCAGGGTACTTGGTCGTTGCGAGAACCAACCACATGGCCATCATGGCTGGCGTACCCGGGCTCAAGTGAAAAACAAGCGGCTTTTGCCCACTTGCAAGTACCTGAGCAACGACTGCGTCAGCCGCCTCAAATACCTCTCCGAAATGCATCGGGCTTGAGAGCTTGACCTGATGTACTGATACTGTTGACGACGTCAGAGTCTTTAACCATTTAACGTAGTTGGCCACTTCTAGCCGAAAAGTCGCAACGCTTTTCGCGGGCTCATTCGCTATCAGTTCGATTGCGGAATAATCGTGTTGTTTAGCCGCCTGTCCGATCGGTCCCAGTCCGTCTTCCATACCACTGGCACATCGAAAGTCGGTGTGCCCAATCCAACAGACTAGTGTTTTATTCATTTGTTTGGCCTGATGGCTATTCTTACCAAAGAACAAGAGATCATCGCTCTATCGAATCGGTGGTTGCGCCGTGCACGGGGCGACATGTTTATGTCAATCTGCCGAAGCCTACGCGATCGCATCCCCCTCAATGAGAAGGGGAACTGGCTGATGCAAGCGAGCAAATAGAGCGAAACGGCATCAACGGAAAGCTTACCTATATGGTCGTGCAAACCAAGCCTGAAAAAGAAAAACGAATTGCACTGGTGTAGTCGATGCTCTGCACCATGGACTTCTGTTTCGCAACGCAACACATCCCTAAATTTCATGATTTCAAAATCTCCAAAAAATCCAGGTGAGATACCAAAAAGCTGAGTGACCGTAACTGGGTCCAGATACCCCCTATCGTATTCTGGCGTAACTTCCCTGGCATGGTGTCGCCCCTAGCGAGCTGGTTTGAAGTCGGTGCGATTCTCTGAGGGAATCGCACTTGATGCCGGATCAGCGGGAAAACACTGTTCTTCTGCGTTGCCAGGTGAGCAACCGACGCAATATCCGACGCAATTCCCGGCGATTGTCGACGCTGCGGGGCTGCTGTGGTGCCTGATGCATCCGGGCCAAACGACGAAAACCCTGGCAAGTCGTGAAACCTGCCAGGGCTCTCAGTTCGAGCTATACTCGCGGGCCGTTATGACAAGGCCGCGACCTTCTGCCGAATCTCCGGGAATGCATCAATCAGGGCAATCCATCGGCCCCAGGTCTTCAGCGTGCGAATCTCTGACATCTTCCGGCCGTCGTCGCCAATCAGGGAAGCTTCAATCATGGTCTCCTCATTGGTCGAGGTGGTCCCCTTCCGGTTATCCCGGAAGACACGCGTTCCGATCGGGTGAATAATGAGGCCAGACGCGTTGGACGCTGCGGCCGATACCTTCCGAGCGGGCTGCAGGATCGGTCGGGCTTCTGAATCCTTCGGAAGCTGCTTCAGGATCTCTTCAAAGCGTTCCGGTTCCGCTTTGGCGATTGCCTCAGCGGTTGCTGCACCAGTGCGGATAATCTCACAGAGAAACTCTGCCGCCTTCAGGGCAAAAAATTTGCGATTCAGGACGGCTTCACGGTCGCGGGTAAACAGCGAGGTTTCGAAAGCTTCAATCGCTCTCTGCTGCTTTGCGGTGGTGTTCTTCGATGGCTCCGCGACTTTCAGCGAGCTGCGGGACTGCATAGCGTAGGGTTTCGACATAGGCGATTCACTCCGGTCAGAAGATGAAGGAACGAAAGAGACGCTGACACTGGTCAGAACAGCGGTTGACGGTTAACACGGACGGACGTAACGCACTGGGATTCAATCGCCTGCTGCTGCCGGTGTTCAGCGCGTCGGTGAGCCCTGATCGCGTCCAGGGTTCGACATCGAGCCCGGTTCACCAGGTCATCAAGTGTCAGTTCCTGGTGGCGTTCCTGTTCTGCCAGCAGAGACAAGGAAACAGACTGCAGAATATCTTCGATGATGTCAGGATCTCTGAAGCCTTTGCGGCGTGCCTCAGCGCAGGCTATGCGTTGAATCTCAATCCATTGTTTAATCATCTGGGAAGCCCTTTCGGTGTGCGTCGTACCGTGTTGCGGTCTCGGCGTTTTTGGTCGGAACCGCTGCCGGTCAAACGGTTTGACTCGGCGATTCAGAGAAGCGGTTGCACTGCCTCAATAAACGACTTCACGTAACGCGAATTGAGCGACTTTCCGAACAATCGAACCCTGAGAAGAATCTTTCAGGGCGATTTGGGGGCTGCCGTTTCTGTCCAGCCGGTGACCGTAAGAAGGCGGAATTGACTTACGCAGTTGTGTTGCGTAATCGCGTTGCCATTCAGTCGTTTTGAGGGAGGTCTGTGACAACGTTTCCCTCCTTCTCATTGAGGACTGTTGATGAACCGAGCACTCTTGAATTGTTCCCCTGCAGAACTGATTGCAATGGCCACTGGCCGACGTGGGGCAGCCGCTTATGCGGATGCTCACAAGCTTGTTGAGAAGTTGGGACTGAAGAAGTTGGCTGATGCTGGTACGGCTGAGATCCTGGAGATCTGCAACGGCATGAAGCCGGAGGCCGTGACGCGTTTGCTGGCAGGCGTGGAGATCGGCCTTCGCATTGCTGAACTACGAAGCGAGTATGAATCTTCCACACGGATCACAAGCCCAGGGACGGCAATTCAGTTCTGCCTGAAGCAGTTTGGCCGAATGGCACGAGAGAGCCAACAGGAGGAGTTCTGGATCGTCACGCTGAACACGAAGAACGTACCCATCGATTGTCATCAGATTACTGTGGGCACCCTGAGAAACAGCTTGGTCCATCCGAGAGAAGTCTTTCGACCTGCGATCCGTGATGCAGCGAACTGCATCATCGCCGTTCACAATCACCCCAGCGGTGATCCTACGCCGAGCGATCAGGACATCAGTGTGACTGAGCGTCTGGAGCAGACGGCTGAAGTTGTCGGTATTCCGCTGATCGATCATATTGTGGTTGGGCTCGACAAGGCGATCAGCATTCAGGAGTGGCGAAGCGGGAATCGCTGGTAATAGAGGAATGTCTGGTCTAGTTCCAGAGCGTGGCTTGGGGCAATGATTCTTGTCGCTTGAAATTCTGAGATTGTTCAGGGAAGCTTTGCGCCATCTCAACGGAGAACTCGGCTATTCAACAAGGTGAATAGCCGGGTTGGGCGGTTAGCTCCTTAGTTGAAGAAGTCGTATCGAAACGGCTTCCAAGAATCATTCAGGGATTTCATACAATGGATCTAGTTGAGCAAATTGCGGTCAATCTCCATGAGGGCTGGATGCAGTATAAAAAAAGTAAAGGTGTGACGTATGGCCCCGAGCGAACAGCGAGCACTCATCCGCATATGCTAAAGTGGGATGAACTACCAGATGTCGAAAGCAAAAACCAAGATCGCTTCATAGCGGCGTTGATTCTGGATGCATACTCTCAGTGCAGAATAGACAGATGTTTACTCACG
>JAXMBU010000133.1:0-4008 GCA_046349735.1 Planctomycetaceae bacterium | reverse complement strand
GCTTGAGCATGATCTCTGGTGTGAGGAACGCCAGAGCCAGGGCTGGCGACAGGGTTCACCAAGGGACAATGCGAGGAAGATTCATCCGCTGCTGATCCCGTACATGGAGTTGCCGGAAAACGAAAAGGACAAGGACCGAAATCAGATCCGCAGTTATCCGGGAATTGTCGCTGCAGCAGGATTGGGAATTACATTCGCGGGGTGAGGTGGTGTCGGTGTCTAGCTCCACAGATAGTTCTTCGCCGTCATTACGTCATGCTCTTGAGCTTGATCGAGAATACTGGTGCTTCATCAGTTATCGGCATGCGGACAACAAGCTCCCGGGGCGCCAATGGGCAACCTGGCTTCATCAATCACTTGAATCTTATGAGATCCCTGAGGATTTGGTCGGAGCCACGAACGACCGAGGACACGTCATTCCCGATCGCATCTTCCCGGTATTTCGAGACGAGGAGGAATTGCCCGCAGACGCGGAGCTCTCGCAAGCCATCGACAAGGCGTTGCAGCGTAGTCGATTCCTTGTGGTGCTCTGTTCTCCGCAAGCCGTAGCCAGCAGGTTTGTTAATGAGGAAATCATACGATTTAAACAGCTCAGGAAGGATGACTGCCTGCTGGCCGTCATCATTGAGGGAGAGCCGAATGTCAGCGGATCGCTTAGCGCGGATAGCTCACAGAGAGAGTGTTTTCCACTTCCCCTTCGTTTTAAGGTGGATGGGCAGGGAAACCTGACGGATCGCCTGGCGGAGCCCATTGCCGCTGACTTTCGCCTGCCGGATGGATCGCCTGGATGGACCGGGCCGACCGCCTATCGCGAAGCGCTTGAGGCTCAAAAGCTTCCACCGAAGGTCGTCAAAGACTGCGTGCGAGCGTATTCAGAACACTCGCGTATGATGTTTCTGAAGATTGTCGCGGGTATTCTTGGGGTTCCTCTTCGAACGCTAACGCAACGTGAACAGGCTTATCAGCTCAAGAAACAGAAGGAGAAGGCAAGGTCTCTCAGGAGATGGTTATTTGTTGTGGCCATCCTCGCGACTGTTGCACTGATCGCAGCGTTGTACGCAAACGATCGGCGAGTTATTGCAGATAACGCCACATCAACCGCGTTGGCACTCGCTGATCGGAATTTGGCTCTTGCCGAGCAGAAACAAGTGGCTCTTCAAAGAGTTGAAACGGGAGTATTACGCCTAAATGCAGCGATCTCTCGCGAAGATGTCAGATGAACCTTTGAGAGGTTCACCTATCTGTCGATGCCGGGCCATTCGTGCCGCAAGGCTTTGGCTGGCACGAGCGTTAGAGTTGGCTCGGCCCGAAGATGCAGAATTCGCTGAGGCGATCCGCTACGCGTTGACCGCAGAATCGGTCTACAAAGGGCTGTCGTTAGGGATGGTTCGGCATCCCAAACCGGTCCGTTCGGTCGCGTGGAGCAGCGATGGACGTGAGCTAACCACCGTTTGCGACGACAGACAAATTCGTGTCTGGGACATGCTCGAACCTGGGAACGTGAAATCCAGCACTGCATTTGAAGGATGGCCCTTTGCTGTTGCGGTATCGTCAAAAAAAATCCTGGCGGTTGGCAGGGCGAATCAAGGTGCTGAATTGCTTTCATCAGGTGGTCAGAATGAAATCTCGGCCCAACTGCCTCACAAGGCCTTCGTAGAACTTCAGGGCTTTGACCCACTCGAGAAGATGTTGCTATCGGCAGGATGGGATCACAAGGTACGCATCTGGAATACCGACGACGGATTGCCGGTGTCGCAGGAGTTGGAACATCAGGCCGACGTGTCGTGTTTTTGTTTCAGCCCTGACGGAAAGTTATTACTGACAGGCTGCTGGGATGGCATGGTCCGGCTGTGGAATCTGAGCGAAAGTAAGCTGGTTGGTGAACCTGTTCAGCATCGACAGGCCGTGTCGTCCGTTGCATTTCATCCCAACGGAGAGTTCTGCATCTCCGCAGGACTTGAAGGAGAAGTGTACGTCCAAAACACAGCCGATGGATCAACCGCCGGAAGACCTCGGTCATTTGATCGGACGATCGCCGGAGCAGAGTTCCGTCGCGATGGCAAGTTGCTGGCACTAACGGCAAGAAATGAAGAAATCCTGCTTGTCAGATTTGATCAGGATCTGCCAGTTGAACGCCGGCTCGTCGCACAAAGTCCGTGTTCAGCGTTGACATTCAGCCCGGACGGAAAACTGTTGGTGTCGGGAACGGAAGACGGAATTATCCAGTTCTGGCACGTAAACACCGGAGTTCTCGTGGCGACAGCCTCCATTGACGAATCGCCAGGAGAGGCCACTTCCTTCTTCAGCGAGGTTTCAAAGTTAGTTTTTAGTGCAGATGGATCACGAGTTGCCTCGATTCAAGACTCGAACGTCGCACTATGGATGACTCCAGCGGTCGCTGACGGAGAGGTTTCTGAAATCGTGACCGCGGTTCAGACGAACGCTGGTGGAGTCTTATCGTCTGAAGGAACGTTTCGCGCTTTCACAGAGAATGAAAGGCCGACCACGGACCCTAACGCGGAGTCACCATTTCAGCGATTCAAGGCAACAATCGATGCCTGTTTTCTTGGAACCCTGAGTGCCGCTTCAGCCTCACCTGGGGAGAAAACCGAGAACAAGGTCTTATCAGTGACTGACAACAGGCTGCTCAAAGAACCTTCGATTCGCAGAATCCTGTCCGACCACACTGTGGCAATGCGAGACCTCGCTAATCTTTCCAGAGAACTCATTGCAAAGGAGGCGATGGCCGTTTCGGGGCCGGAAGCGGCCGCTGTCGAGTTCGATGCGGCTATCGCGGAAGCCTGCCTTGTTTTTCTTGATGGAGATCCTCAGAAAACGGAAGTCGCATTCGAGGTCGCAGTAAGCCGCGGGCAAACACTGCAGTCCATACTCAAAGACACGACGGATCTCGGCTTGATGGACGTCGATGCCTATCAACGAGCCGTGCTGACAACAATGCTTGTTCGCAGAACGCAGCTTCATGCCCGACATTGGCACGAGGGTGCTGAGAACCCCGAGAATGGAGTCTCTCCACACCCATCTCAGTTCCAACAGTTGGTTCGCAACCTGTTTCCGAATAACACGGTGACTGTCACTCCGGACGAGCTGCGTCTGATGCGGGAGTTGACGGAGGTAAGAAAAAGACTCTATCAGGCTGCGCTCCTGCGGGAGGAGGTTGGCGCACGACGGGGAACACAACACGAGGTGAACGCCTCCCGTTTTCTTTGGGATGTTGAACGCGCCCGTACTGCCGCTGCTCAGCACCAGCAGTCAGTTTCCCTGGTATTACTGGACGAAGTGACAGAGTTGGGCAAAAAGATGTCGCACTCGCTGCGCGAAGTTCAGCCCTTTGATATGAGACCTGGCGGAGGGCTCCCACAACAAGATCAACGACGATTGTTCGCTGATAATCTGCGTTGGATGATGATAGCCACAACCAATTCGCAACTGATCGCCGAGTCTCTCCGCATCACGCAACATTCTCATGACTTTGCTGGAGACATACTGGCTCCACACATCTTTCTATGCGACTGGATTATCTGCCACAATTATGCTGAGGCGTCCATCGCCGCGAGCATCGCGACGCAGGAGTCCGCGATACTCGCAGACGCCGAACAGAAACTAAAGTCGATCCTGAATACGGTTCGACTCATCAGAGGAGCCAGGAACGGCACTTACTCGAACATCGAGGTCTATCAACACCTGGTCCCTCTGGTGTGGCTCGACGCGCAGCGGCAGTTTTCGCTCGGGAATCCCCAGGCATCCCTGCAAACGCTGATTACAGGTGCTGAGCTTGCGGGGCAACAGCGAAAAGCGATCCAGACCCGAGTCGACGCGGGGGTAACTTCACCGATTGACTCTGAGTATATACAAAGCCAGGCGCAGCAAATTCAGTTACGGCTGGCCGTTGTCCGTCTTCAGAACTCCCTAAACCCGGTCAATGGTTCATCGTCATTCTAGCTCTTCCGGACAAAGAATGTATTCCAGCATGGTTCAGTATTCGTGAGT
>JAXMBU010000132.1:0-4036 GCA_046349735.1 Planctomycetaceae bacterium | reverse complement strand
GGGCGGCCTGCCGAATCGACTTTCACATCTCAAATTCGAAATCTGAAAGCCACGTGTCTCCCTGATCATGAAGGGATTGAAATGCCAGATACTGTTCTGTATTGAAGTTCTTGCGTCCACGCGTCTTGCACCAACCCCTGGCGAAGAAGGGATTGAGACACCAACAGAGGAACCACGATCCGATAGTCATCACCACAAACTTGCTTCCTACCCCTAATAAAGAAGGGGTTGAGACGCCTATCGGAGTACCAGACCGCTTTTACTTTTCTTGCTTCCACCCCTGATGAAGAAGGGATTGAGACCAGGAACAGAGGTAGTGTGCTCCGCGTTTACTTTGCCGACAGTGCTTCGAACCCCTGATGAAGAAGGGATTGAGACTCCAATGTTTTCGCGCCGAGAGGATACAAGTACCTCTGCTCCTTGCTTTCAACCCCTGATGAAGAAGGGATTGAGACGCCTATCGGAGTACCAGACCGCTGCTCATCCAAGCATTCTTGCTGCCAACCCCTGACGAAGAAGGGACTGAACCGCCGGTGCTTCCGGCAGACCGTTTGGTGCATTCCATGCGGCCTTGCATCCAACCACTGTTGAAGAAGAGAATGGGCGACCTGCCCAAGCGTCTTTCGTATCCCATATTTGAAATTTACAACTCAACGTATCCCCCTGATGCAGAAGGGATTGAGACGCGAAATGTGCAAGTGTGCTGAATCCACGGAACTGAGCAATAGCCTTGCTTCCAACCCGCTGATGAAGAAGGGATTGAGACTCACCAGTCATCAGATCGGTGAACTTGACCATGTACCCATGTTCTTGCTTCCAACCCCTGATGAAGAAGGGATTGAGACGGTAGCTCGGATGGGTCGATCCCAACATTGATTCGTGTCATAGTCTTGCTTCCAACCCCTGTTGAAGAAGGGATTGAGACTCCAAGAAGACTATCGAACACTACACACCGCTGTTGATCTTGCTTCCAACCCCTGATGAAGAAGGGATTGATCTGCTATAGACTCTCGTAACCTCTGCCAAACGGTTATGCTGGCTGCTGCGTTCCGATTGCCTTATCGGGCTGCAGTCGCCATCGTCGTGTTCGAGCCTAACGAAAGTATTCCGCCATATGACGTCGGTCGACTCGTCTCCTTTGATTGTGGTCACAATGCTTGGCAACGGCGACTACAAGTCTGCAGTGTATTGCCTGGGACCACTGCTGTTTGATACCGAACTTTTTCCGGAAGCCGTGGCTCATTGGTGCCGACCGTCTCAAGTCTTGGTGCTGGCCACAAAATCCGTTATGGAGGCGACCGCTCGTCCGCACCTCCAACATCTGACGCAACGCTTGCAGTCTCAATGCCCGGTCACCACAATTCTGATTCCTGATGGTCGCAGTGAGGCGGAGCTGTGGCAGATTTTCACGGCAAGGATTGAGCAATTGCCTTCGGGCTGTCGAGTGGTGCTGGATGTGACGCATGGATTTCGATCGCTTCCCATGGTGGCTCTGCTGGCCGCCTTGTATTTGCGGCAATCCGATCGAGTCATCGTCGAGCAAATAGTATACGGAGCCTGGGAGGCTCGTGATGCAGAAACAAACAAAGCTCCTGTCTTTGAATTGACTCCATTTCTGGATATGGCCAATTGGATGTCGGCAGCCAATGTCTTTCTAAAGACTGGACATGGTGGACTTATCGCCGATCTCCTGAAACAAACTCAACGCGATGCCTGGCAGGATGACGCGGCTTCAACTGCTCGGCCAACACAATTGGCGACGCTCGCGAGTAACTTGCAGTTCCTGTCCGAGGCATTGTTGATGACTCGTGTCGATGAGATTTCTCGCACTGCCGGTCTGGTTTCGAATTCCCTTTCTCGTGCCGAAAAAGAACTGAATGCCTGGGCCTTGCCTTTTGCTCCGATGCTCGAACGCCTGCAAACGCTGACTACGTCATTGCAACATCCCGGTTTGCAGGCACAACGTGAGTTGCTGCACTGGTATCTGAATCACGGACATATTGTGCAATGCGTGACACTCGCTCGGGAGTGGTTGGTTTCACTGCTGCAACATCAGTTGGCGGTGAAAGGAGACATCGCCGAGGCTCGCCATACAGTCGAAGTGATTCTTGGACGAGCCCTCGCGACAAAACTGAATGCGATCAGCGGCGCGGAGATCGCCGCAGTAGACGTCGACATGGTTCTGGTCGAAGCTCGGTTTCAGAAGCTCCCGCAACAAAAGGAGTTTGAGTCCGCGTGGAGCAGATTGGCGGACCTGCGGAACGATGTGGCTCATTGCGGCATGCGAAAACGACCACGCTCTACGCAAGCCATCCGAAAACTACTTGGCGAAACTATCGAACTGCTGGATCGACTCCAATTGCCCGATGTCGACGCAATGCAAGTGACGAAGGACCAGCCATGACGCCTGCCTCGACCGTGATCTGCACTGTCGGCACCAGCCTCTTGCGAACTCAACTGGGCCGCCTGTCCGCTTCCTCACAGCCACTTGATGGTGCTGAGCATCAACTTCTGGCAGCACTCAAGGCACAGGACTGGAGCATGATGGCTGAGCTGCTGTCAGAATTCTTACCTGGCGACGTCCGGTGCGGAGCGGAAGTCAATAGCCTGCATTTGATGCGGTCTCATGCACGCGTCGCATCAGATCCTCGTATTGTGCTGATGGTGTCTGATACGGAGCTGGGACAACAGACCGGTGACGTCCTGCGTCACTTGTTGCCTCGGTTCGGATTTTCATCCGTGGAACAGCGGACGATTGTCGGGTTGACGGACGCAGATCCGCAGATGTTTCGCCGCGTCGGTCTTCGCAGCCTGGCTCGAGAAATCTGCACGTCGATTCGAAACTATGGCTCCGAGTTTTGTGCGATCAATGCCACGGGTGGCTACAAGGCTCAGATTGCCATTGCTGTGACGATCGGTCAGGCGGCTCGTGTTCCGGTGTACTACAAACATGAGCTGTTCAATGACATCATTTCCTTTCCCCCGATGCCGGTCTCTTTCGATTTTTCCCTTTGGCTGAAACACAGCAGTCTCTTGGCCACTCTGGCCAACGCTGATCAGTTGCCGCTCTCGCAGTTGGGTGAAGATTCCGAGGATATCACAACAGAGTACAACGCAATCGAAAGCTTGGTGGATGTTGAACAGGTGAATGATGAATTGTGGGTCGCTTTGTCTCCTACGGGCCAGATCGTCCATGAAACGTTTCGTCATCAGTTCCTGCGTGATCGCCTTCGCTTGCTTCCACCGGTCGCTTCGCACAAGCAACCTTGCCGAATGAAAGCGGATGAAGCTCATTTGAAACGCCATCAGGATGAAATCATGCGTTTTATGGAACGCATTCGCGACGAAAGTCCCTATGTAGTCTCCTGCCACAGCGATTACTTCAACCCTGACCTTCCCAAGGAATCGCGCTTCCGAATGAAGGCCGGTAAGATTCGAACCATGTATTCGGATGGCACCTGGTCAGCGGGCATCGTTGTCGAAACCGACCGCAGCGCCACGCCCGACCAACTGCAGGCTCTGTGCTTTGTCTTGAACGAATGGCTCGGAAATCATTAACCCAGCATCAACTATGCCGCGTGTCTGGGAGAGGGTGAACCCCCAATTATTTGGTGACGACGCGACAGGACATAGTTCTAGTGGAACCAAAAGAGGCAGTGTTTTATTCCGATCCTCGACGCTTCGGTGGTCACGACCGATGTGGCGAACCGGAGTTCGCTTCGCTACTCCGGTCCGACACACCGCATTGACTTCGGTTGATGTGATTGCCCCAACCAAGCTTGGGAGAGGATGGGAGAGGATGAAAGACGTTAGAAAGCAAATCTGAAACTTTTCGTAGGCGTTCTGCGGGGGGAAATCCTCTGCACTGCGATATCGTCGTCCAACGCGGGAAGCACTATACAGGGCCGAAAGCGGAACGAACGACGGCTTCCCAAATCGCAGGCAACTGATGTTATCGTGGTTTCTGTCGATCCCACACGTCGACAATGCACTGGCGCAACGAAGATGGCTCATATAAGACCGTACAGGCCTCACA
>JAXMBU010000131.1:0-4145 GCA_046349735.1 Planctomycetaceae bacterium | reverse complement strand
TCACGATTTGCGATTGTGCTAGTTCTGGTCTTTCTGGGACTGCCTTTCGTCGTACGAACCGTGCAACCCCTTCTGTCGAGCCTTGAAGGTGATATCGAAGAAGCCGCTGCATCCTTAGGAGCTTCTCGCTGGCAGACGTTTACGCGAGTCATCCTGCCGTCTCTGATGCCAGCACTGTACACAGGATTCGCCCTTGCGTTTGCTCGAGGGCTTGGTGAGTACGGATCGATCATCTTTGTTTCGACGAATATCCCGTTCAAGTCCGAGATCGCTCCGATGCTGATCTACTCGCGACTGGAAGACTACAAGTACGAAGAGGCGACCGCGATCGCTGTCGTGCTGCTGGCCGGATCGATCACCACTCTGATGCTGATTAACTGGCTTGAAGCAAGGAATCGCCGCTATGCACGTTAACTCTGTCAGAACTCAGAAGACCGCGGGCAAAATGGTGGCGAACGAACCGCTGTGGTTTCGCATTCTGCTGATCTCGCTCTGCTATTTGATCGCCATCATACTGATTATCGTGCCGCTGATTTATGTCTTCGTGCAGGCCTTTGCCGACGGCATTTCAGGTTGGTGGAATAACCTGTTCAATGACGCCGAAACGCGACATTCAATCTTTCTCACGCTGATCGTCGTGCCGCTGGCGGTGCTGGTGAACACCGTCTGCGGGGTTGCTGCCGCGTGGACCCTGACCAAGTTTAAGTTTCCGGGTCGAACGCTTTTAATGACAGCATTGGATTTGCCATTTGCCGTTTCACCTGTCGTGGCCGGCCTGATGTTCGTGTTGTTGTACAACCTGCGAACCGGGTACTTCGCACCGCTGCTGAACGCGATCGGATTCAAAGTGATCTTTGCCTGGCCAGGGCTCGTCATGGCCACGATGTTTGTAACCATTCCTTTCGTGGCTCGCGAATTGATTCCTTTAATGCAGGCCCTTGGTGATGACGAAGAACTGGCCGCCGTCAGTCTGGGTGCATCACCATGGCAGATCTTCTGGCGAGTCACATTGCCTAACATCAAATGGGGCCTGCTGTTTGGAGTGATCCAGTGTAATGCTCGTGCAATTGGAGAATTCGGAGCGGTCTACGTGGTGTCCGGCCGTATCGAACGAGAAACCTACACGATGGCTCTGCGAGTGGAAAAGCTCTTTCAGGATTACAACAACCCGGGTTCTTACGCGGTTGCGTCCGTTCTGACCTTGATGGCTCTTTCAACACTGGTACTGAAGATCATTCTGGAACGTATGGTCGCCGCATCAATGGAACAGAGTTCTTCGGAATAGCTTTGAGGTTTAAAGCCAGATTTACCACGAAGGACACAGAGAGCACAGAGGTGAATCGCAGAGATAGGCGTTCCCGCCATTTCCCGCTGGGCTCTGGCCACGGTTCAAAAACGGACGCTAACGCGTTCCGGCTAATGACGTTCTTCCGTCTCAGTGTGTTGTCCTCCGTGTTCTCTGTGCCCTCTGTGGTAAAAAAAGCTGCGATTTATTGCCCCCAAATCAGGTATTTCCCATGAGTATCTCCGTTCAAAATCTTTCGAAGCGATTTGGTGATTTCGTCGCTTTGAAGAACGTTAATCTCGAAGTTCCCTCAGACAGCTTAACCGCATTGCTCGGACCTTCAGGCTCGGGCAAGACGACTCTGCTGCGAATTATTTCCGGGCTGGAAAGTGCGGACGAGGGCAGTATTCTGTTTAAAGATGAGGACGTAACGACTCGGTCGGCTCGCGATCGAGAAGTCGGTTTCGTCTTTCAGCATTACGCCCTGTTTCGTCACATGACCGTGTTCGAAAACGTTGCGTTCGGAATGCGAGTTCGCAATGCTCCGAATAACGAAGTTCGCGAACGAGTCAACGAGCTGCTGCATCTTGTCCGTCTCGAAGGATTGGGCCAGCGGTATCCTTCCGAACTTTCCGGTGGACAACGTCAACGCGTCGCTCTGGCACGAGCCCTCGCCGTCAAACCTCGCATGCTGTTACTCGATGAACCCTTTGGCGCGCTGGATGCCAAGGTGAGACAGGAACTGCGAACCTGGTTGCGAAAGCTGCATGAAGAAATGCATGTGACCACCGTGTTCGTGACGCACGATCAGGAAGAGGCCTTCGAAATGGCTGATCAGGTTGTGGTGATGAGCCAGGGACGTATCGAACAGACCGGGACGCCGCAGGCCGTCTTCGATAATCCTGCCACATCGTTCGTCATGGATTTTTTGGGCAACGTGAATGTGTTTCACGGGCGAGTTCAATCGGGGCGAGTTCAGATGGGGCCGTTCAGTCTCCAGTACGATGAGTACCAGAATGAGGAACCTCGGGATGCAACCGCGTACGTGAGACCTCACGAGCTGGATATCGATCGATCACCATCGCAGGCGTCGCTGCTCGGGAAAATCAAACAGATTAATCCGGCTGGTTCTGTGCTGAAGGTTCGAGTCGCCGTCGAAGAATTCGGAGTCGAGCTGAACGTCGATGTGACGCATTATCGAGCCAAATCGCTGGAGCTGAAACTCAACGACATTGTCTACGTGCATCCTCGATCAGTCCGCGTCTTTATGCCGGAAACTGATTATGTGATTTGATCATGTATCGAGGACAGTAAACCAGAGATTTCAAATTTGAAATTTGAGATCTCGAATCATTACGGCTCATCACACAACCCATGTTGACGTCGGGCCGGTGAACCCTGTAAATTTCCCAACAATACTGCTGACCGAAAAACTCGGAGGCCGTTGCGTTTCACTGAAAACGCAGCGGCCTTTTTTCGTTTCTACTTTTGACTTTGGACCTTCTTATGCCACGCTGGTTTGCTGACAATTCTCTTTCCATCGGTCGTACGCCGCTTGTTCGCCTGAATCACGTGATCGATGGAGCTCCCGCCACAGTGCTGGCAAAGATCGAGGGAAGAAATCCAGCCTACTCCGTCAAGTGCCGTCTCGGCGCTGCCATGATCTGGGACGCTGAGAAAAAAGGACTGCTCGGCCCGGGCAAAGAACTGGTCGAACCCACCAGCGGCAATACGGGCATCGCCCTGGCATTCGTGGCCGCGGCGAAACGCATTCCGCTGACATTGACGATGCCGGAGACGATGAGCATCGAGCGAAGAAAACTGCTGCTGGCCTTTGGAGCAAAACTGGTGCTGACAGAAGGGCCCAAAGGGATGACGGGTGCGGTCAACAAAGCGGAAGAAATCTACGCGTCCGATCCAGGGAAGTATGTCCTGCTCCAGCAGTTCAAAAATCCTGCGAATGCCGCAATTCATGAAGAGACGACCGGACCAGAAATCTGGGAAGACACGGACGGACTCGTTGACATCTTTGTTGGTGGAGTTGGTACTGGTGGAACCATCACCGGAGTGTCACGTTACCTGAAGAAGAAGAAAGGCAGCGTTCAGTCTGTCGCTGTGGAACCATCCGCGAGCCCCGTGTTGACTCAGAAAAGAAATGGCGAACCACTCAAGCCAGCCCCCCACAAGATTCAGGGAATCGGAGCCGGTTTTGTTCCTGAAGTGCTGGACCTGTCGGTTGTCGACGAGATCGAACAGGTCAGCAATGAAGACGCGGTCCTGATGGCACGACGACTTGCTCAGGAAGAGGGAATCCTGTGCGGGATTTCCTGCGGCGCAGCAACAGCTGCTGCCGTGCGAGTTGCCAAACGCCCGGAAAACAAAGGGAAAACGATCGTTGTTGTCCTGCCGGACTCGGGTGAACGATACCTCAGCTCGATCCTCTTCGAAGGTGTGTTCGACGCGGAAGGCAAAGCTCGATGAACAGCAAAGAACAACCAGCGGCCTGTTGTCCGCCTCCCCGAAGTAAGCGTTGGGAGACTCGCGAAATCGTGGCCGAGTTGCGTGCGCTCCGCGAAGAGTCATTGGCAACTCGTCAACGAGCCGGGAAGCCCATCAAACTGCCATCGCGGAAAGTGCTGGCCGGAGTTGTGGAAGATCTCGGAGCTGCGCTATTCCCGAATCGTCTGGGAGGACATGACGTCGTTCAGGAAAGCATCGACTACTTCGTAGGACATACGCTCGAAAAGGCGCTTCGACATCTGGATGAGCAGATCGCGCTGGAGATGATCTTCGCTGAGCGGTACTCACCGACGCCCGACGACAATCGTCAGAAGGCCACGGAGATTACTCGGCACTTTGC
>JAXMBU010000130.1:0-4672 GCA_046349735.1 Planctomycetaceae bacterium | reverse complement strand
CACCCTGAGCCATAGTCTGAGCATCATAATTCCCGCCAGCACCGCCTTGAGGTGGTCCACCCGGGCGTCCAGAACCACTCGGGCGTCCAGAACCACCAGGCCGGCCTGCACCTTCGGGTCGACCGCCGCCTTCGGGTCGGCCACCGGAGCGAGGCTGTTCGCTCTTTGCATTCTGCTTTGCGTCTTCGTCCGCTGCAGAAACGGCCGTGGCTGATGTTGGAGTTACCGCAGAAACATCGGCGGGCTTGTCGGCTGGTTTGCCTTCCGGCTTTTCTTCAGTCACAGGCTTCTTCGACTTCTCATCGCCATGCTCATGGCCACCGCTTTGCCCTTCTTCGCGACCCGCGGCACGATTGCGAGCCATCGATTCGCTGGGGAGTTCGTCAGGATTCCAGAGCTGATTCTTCGAAATCACATTGAACTCAGGACCAGCGGCCAGCACTGTCGTCAGGCCATCTTTGCCAAAAACATACAAGCGATCATCGACGGCCACTGGCGTTGCCCAGCAGCCCTGATCGATACGCTTGGAATAATGCTTCTCGCCGGTCTCTGCGTTGTAGCAGAACACAACACCCGCCTTATTGACCCAATAGGCCAGACCTTTGTGAACAGTCGGAGTATTAAACGCTGGCATCGCTTCCTCCGTGCGCCACAGAACCTTCGCTTCGAAGCCGGCGTCGGTCTTTTCGATCGACACAATTCCATTGGTCTTGCGAGCTTCCCCTTCGTTTTCGTTGTGCATCCCGGGACTGGCCGCCATCACGAATCGACCGTTCCCAACGGCCAGTGGCGTGGTCGCTCGGTTGCCGCCCACTTCATCCGCAAGGGTCCACAGCAGCTCACCGGTGGCTGGATCATATCCATCAATACTGCCAGAAGAGCTGCACACAATGTGCTGTGAGTCACCAACAGGAACCAGCGACGGAGACGCATAGCTCGTACGGCTGTCGCGATCAGTTTTCCATTTTGTTTCGCCCGTCTTCTTGTCAACAGCCAGCAGATACGAAGGCCCTTCATGGTCAATCAGCAGAACGATGGAATCTGCAAGTTGCAAAGGCGAAGAGGCAATGCCAATTGTGGATTCGAACGGACCGTAATCCTCGGTGAGTCCTCGCTGCCAGAGCTGTTCACCGCTGTGACTAATGGCAACGAGATTACCAGTCTCGAAGAATGCATAAACAGCGTTCTCATCGACCAGTGGAGTTGGTGCGGAACGGCTCTGAAAGTAGTTGCTGCGAACAGGCTGAAATGGATCGAGATTGAGATCCCAGGCGATGGATCCATCGGCCAGGTTCAGTGCCACGACATGACAATGATCCTTCATGGTGCCTTCAATGGCCGTGACGAAGACCTTGTCGCCCCAGATCACTGGGCTGGACTGACCTTTGCCAGGCAGTTTGGCTTTCCATGCGATGTTTTCGGTGGGAGACCATGACGTTGGAATCGTCGCCGGATCAACCGCAGACGCTCCCTGTCCAAGAAATCCCGGCCACGCTGGTGCGGCTCCGTCGTTGAACATCATCGCCGCTAAAAGTAATAGAGATTGCATCTGATTTATCCTACAGAACAGGTGATTGAGTTGGCGAAAGTTGTTGCAGGCGCTGGGAACCGTTGGTGGTGACAGAGAACGATTTGCCCAGGGCATTGTCACTTGGGCAGATTCTTCAGCAGCTCTTCCGGAGCATTCAAATCCAGCGACGTCATGTCGGCTGTCCAGGTCGTTTTCAGTGGGGATTTCTCCGGTTGCAGATAGATCGGAGGAAACGCGATCTGTGGGCCGACAGGTTCCAGGGTGAAGGAGTAATCGCCGGGCTCAAGAATCAATGCTTCCTGGCCACCGGACTTCAGGAGAAAGAACTTTCCGGCGCCATCGGTCGTCCCAAAGCCAAGCTGTTGAAAGGCCGATCCGTCTTGTTTATGAACGACGACGCAGATGTCGCCCAGAGTCTGAGTTCCAAACTTCAGTGCTCCGGTGGAGCCATCCTTGCTAACAGTTGGTGCGGAACAGCCGAACAAACTGTTGGTCAGGATCAAGCTCAGGATGATGATTCGATGTGACATCGGGCGAAACAGGCTCCGTGGTTTGGATGGGCAATGTGGCATTAACATCGAAGTGGTGCAAAGGCCGTTGAACCACCGGGGTGAACCCGGTGGCGGCGAAGGAGCGAGCGGAATGGCGCTAGCCACCGGTGATGATTGTTTCATGTGCGTGAAGACACCGGCGGCTAGCGCCGTTCCGCTCACACGTCTTTATGAGTTGGTGATGCCCAACTAATTCCGGCCCTCGACGGGCTCCTGAGATTTCGCGATCGATTGCGATGGCAACAGCCCCTGAGATTTCGCGAGGACATGCAACAGCGTTTTGTTGTCGAGGAATGGTTCTTTGCCCTGTGCTCCCCAAACAACCTTGCCATGCGAGTCGACGATGAAGGTTCCATGATACATGAACTCGGATTTTTCGTCCGTCTCCGGCTGATAAACTCCCCACTTCTGTGAAACGCCGTAATCGACATCCGCAAGAACTGGGAAGTGAAACTCTCCGTATTCCTTGTATCGCTCGGCCGTGTGTTCGGGACTATCCGAGCTGATCGCCACGATATCCGCATCCAGTTCACTGAAGTAATGCAGGTCCTTATCCAGTGACAGCAACTGCGCGACGCAATGACTGCAGCCGTAACCCAAATAGAAGACCACGACCACTGGTCGTCCCTTGCCGAGTTCGCTGAGTTTCTGTTCGAGCCCATTGACATCAGGCAGAGCAAATTCAGGAGCCGGTTTATTCAGTAGTTCCAGTGGTTGTGATTCCACGGGCTTGAAGCTGCTGTCGGCCAGGATCACGGCCAACCCTTCGGTCAGTTTGTGGGACTGCACGACATTCAGGTAAGCCTCGGCATCCCTGCGAACATGGCCGGTTGAGATAAGGCCATACTGCATGCAGATCTGTCGGCATTGCTCCAGAATCCCGTGCTTGTCGACAACCTGATCCGGTGGTTTTGCAATGTGATAAATCAAAACTGTCGCATACAGCAAACTCGTAGCACCCAGAAACACCAGGAACGCCTTTGTGCTCCAGTCTCGCGAGTCCTTTGCACCTTCAGAGGTGCTGCTATTTGAACTATGCTCTGTGGACATAGGAAACTCCTGAACGAATAAACCTGAATCCATTGTGTCGAGAGAATCGGGTTGGCCTGATGACTTCGTCGCTTCATCAGCCGCAGGGCGTTAGCCCCCGGTTGTTTTTCCTCGGTGTCGGCGGCAAGAACCGGACGCTAACGCGTTCCGGCTGATCTATTCGACCGGCGGCTGGCGCCGTTCCGCTCACTGTACTCGATGTCAACATTTCGGATAAACAGCGATCTAGAACTCACCAATCACTTCACCGCCAGCTCGTGTGCCCAGTGCTCGCCAGATCGTCAGATCCACATTGTCGCTGATAAATCTCACGCTGCCATCGCAAAGAGCCGTTTGAATGCCCCCGGTGTGTTCGCTTCTTGAACCGAAAACTCCGTTCCCGCAGGTTCCCATGTCAGGAATCGGGCTGTTCGGCGGATGATAATGATTGTAGGCGGTCCAGTATTCACGACCGTGAATCCAGCCAGCCCCGCGTTGTCCAGCCCAGCCACGGCTGATCGCCACCGTCATCGTTTCAAATCCAGACGGATCCCATGGCACTGTGTAACCATTCGCCAGTCCTGGCGTTGCCGGCGGAACAGTGCTGGAGGTCCAGACGCAGGCCACGTTAATATAACTTCGGCGGCGTTCCTTCAGCGTCGTTGGAGCGGGAACCGTTTGACTTTGTAAACCCATCACGGACTCAGCAAAGGCCGAGGTATTGCTCAGGCCATCGGTGATGTCTCGAAATCCCACTTTACTGTTAGTCCACAGCAAACCATCCGAGGGTGCTCGCGTGTCGTAAAGTTTGCCGACAGCGGTCCCGGCGTTGAAGTGGTAGTTCGTTCCGGCGTAAGTAAACGTCTGGCCTGTTGCACCGCCGGTGGTTCCAGAAGTGATCTGATAGGTGTGTGGCCCAGGATCGCTAGGGCACTGAAATGCTGGAATAATCGTGCGAGCAACGGGGACAAGCGGTGGATTCACGTCGCCTGGGCAACAACCGATCTGCAGCTTAAGACTAAAGTCAATCAGATTCTGCAGATTCGCCTGCTCCATATACGGGAGCAACTGCGCAAACACAGAATAGTTTCCGCTGTTTGCCGCACCATTGGAATACATCGATGGCATGACACGCATCGAGCTTTCGTAGTTGTGCAATGCAAGCCCCAGTTGCTTCAGGTTGTTCTTGCACTGAGTTCTCCGAGCTGCCTCGCGAGCCTGCTGAACAGCAGGCAGCAACAATGAGATCAGAATGGCGATGATCGCGATCACGACCAAAAGTTCGATCAGGGTGAATCCACGCGAGCGGACACGAGTAGACATTGATGATTTCTCCGTTTGATAATTATTGATTTAGTAAGTGTGAGATCAGTGGCACCGACCAAAAGCGATCGGCTCACCATCGATTCCATGCCATCGTCAAATGACAGGAATCAAACAGCCTGTTGAATGGATCAGCCAGAGCGCGTCCGGTTTTCGCCGCCTTCTGTGAGCGGTCCGGCGCCAGCAACCGGTGTTTCCCAGTGTTTCATGCAACGATCACCGGTGGCTAACGCCATTC
>JAXMBU010000129.1:0-4722 GCA_046349735.1 Planctomycetaceae bacterium | reverse complement strand
CCAAAGAGCTGGGTGTAAGTTTTGAGCCTCTAACTCCTGGCTATCTGAATCTCTGTATTCGATCTGGAAATCAGCTAATCTCGTCCGGCCACGTCAGCGACCTCAAGGGCGTTCTGGGCAAGGGGGTCACGGTCGAGCAGGGGTATGAAGCGGCCAAAGACTGTGCCAAAAAGATCCTGCGATCCGTGATTAATACGCATGGAACCCTGAATGGCCTGCGAGTTCTAAAGGTGCTTGGCTGCGTGTATTCCGCAGGAGATTTCACCGATCAGCACCTCGTGATCAATGGCTGTTCGGACCTGTTGCACGAGATTTTTGGCAAGACCGGTGACGGTTATCATGCCCGAAGTGCTCTGGGATTTGCTGCTCTGCCAACCGGAGCAGCGGTCGAAGTTGAGGCGATTTTTGAGATCAAAGGCTGAGCCTGCGGAGGCGATCAGCTTTTGAAGGCCGGGTGAAAAGTCGAGCGATTTGCTCCGGTCACTTGGCGAACGAGTATTTGTTCAGCTATCCTCTCGACATGCAAATCGCGGAAGTCTGCAGTCAGACAGCCTTTCGTGGATTTTGGACATGTCTACTTTTTGCTACTTTCAACACCGTCGGCTCTGACAGGACCATGATGCGATGACAACGGACCCAACACAACCAGAGCCTCAGCCAACTCCAGTAGCCCCTGAAGCTGCACCTGTTCCAGTAGTGGAATCAGCCCCTGCCTTGGAAGTTTCTTCCAGTGCCGTTGTTGCTGATCCGATTGCTGCAGCTCAGGAAGCTGCACTTGAAGAAGCGTCGTCTGCGGCGTCTCGAGTGCGAGAGAAAATGGCCAGCGGTTCTGAACGCCCAGCGGCGGCCGAGGCGAATGTTCCTCGAACTCCGCAGCGGGCATCGGCGGTTGAGATTCCGGCAGCTGACGATCTCGATTCTTCATTGGAAGCGGAAATCTCTGCTGCGATGAACAGCGGTGACCTGTCGACCCCGATCGAGCTGTCGGCCAATGCAGAAGAACAACCGGCGGAAGGGGCAAAGGAAATCGGCCCCGGAGCTAAGGTGAAGGGGACAGTTCAGGCTATTCATGGCGGCGACATTTTTCTGGATGCGGGTCTGCGACATAACGTCGTTCTGCAGACAACTCAGTTTGCCGAAGGAAAAGCGCCCGCGATTGGTGATCAACTCGACGTCATCGTTGAGAGTGTCGATGCTGACGGTCTGATAAAAGGCCGCATTCCTCGCGCACGTCATCGAGCGGGCGGCAACTGGGATTCTCTCGCCGTTGGCCAGGTTGTTGATTGCCTTGTGACTGCCGTTAACAAAGGTGGTTTGCAGGTCACGGTCAGCAACCTGCGAGCGTTCCTGCCTGCAAGTCAGGTTGAACTCGGATTTGCCGGGAATCTGGAAGGTTATCTGAACCAAAAGATGACCGTGCAAATCACAGAGGTTAATGCGAAGAAGCGTAATCTCGTCGTCAGCCGCCGTGCATTGCTGCAGGCTGAGCGTGCCGAAGGCGAAGGTGAGTTCTGGGGCAGCGTCGAAGTTGGCCAGGACTTCAAGGGCGTTGTGAAGACTCTGAAGGACTACGGCGCCTTCGTGAACATCGGGCCGGTCGACGGCTTCCTGCATATTGGCGAAATCAGCTGGTCACGAATCAATCATCCGAAAGATGTTCTGGCCGAGGGTCAGGAAGTTGATGTGAAGATTCTGAAGCTCGATGCGGACAAGAAACGCATTAGTCTCGGGATGAAGCAACTGGCTCAGAATCCATGGTCACATGCTTCTGAACAGTATGCTCAGGGCCGTACTGTTTCGGGCAAAGTTACTCGCATCACGGAATTTGGTGCGTTCGTGGAACTGGAGCCAGGTCTCGAAGGCATGGTTCACATCAGCGAGTTGGCGTGGCGTCGAGTCGGCAGCGTGGGCGAGATCCTGAAGGTTGGCGAGACCAAAGATTTCCAGGTGGTCGAAGTTGACACCAAGCGAAAAAGAGTTTCATTGTCACTGAAGGCCCTTGAAAAGCGTCCGGAACCACCGAAGTCGGAAAAGGCGGAAGAGCCTGAGCCACCTCCGGTCGAACCACGAAAGCCGCGTAACACGAATCTGCGTGGTGGCACTGGCAGTTCCAGCGGACGGGGAATGTTTGGCAATCCGTCAGACTTCACGTGATTTGATGGTTGTCTGAATCTGATCGATGCGGTTCAGCTTCCGTGGTGCCGACTTCAATCGGCACTTTTTTTGTGTGGTGGACGTTACCTGCATCGACGGTTTCCGTAAGTCATAAACATGTATTTGCTTGGCTGGGTTGTATTCGGTCTTGTAGCAATAACGACGATTCCGGCCGTTATCGCACTCAAGCTTAAACGCCTTAAGTTGGCTTCCGATGCTACGACGGACATGGATCTTCCAAGTGTGAGTGTGATCATTCCTGCTCGTAATGAGCAGGCTCAGATTCGCAACGCTTTGACGACGTTGTTGCAATCGACCGGAGTTCGCCTCGAACTGATTGCGGTCGATGATCGTTCCAGTGACGACACAGGGCGGATTATGGACGAGGTTGCGGCGACGGATCCGCGGCTGCGAGTCGTTCATGTGACGGAACTTCCACCGAACTGGCTCGGCAAGAATCATGCAATGCATCTGGGCTCGCAGGCGGCTTCTCATGAACTTCTGCTGTTCACGGACGGCGATATTCTTTATGAGCCGCGAGCGATTGAAGCAGCGGTTCAGCATTTCAGAAAGTCTGAACTGCAGCATCTTTGCCTGCTGCCGAAGATGCTCCCCGGCAGCGTCCTGGAGAATGTTCTGGTCTGCTTTTTCGGGCTCGCGTTTGCGACCGGCATGCAGATTTATCTGATCAGAACTCGGTGGCCGTTAGCATACGCGGGAGTCGGGGCGTTTAATCTCGTGAATGCCGAGTTCTACCGGTCATTGGGCGGACATCAGCCAATTGCGATGGATGTTCTTGACGACGTCAAGCTCGGAAAGATGATCAAGAAGAATGGCGGAGCCAGCGACTTTCAAATGGCGGATGAGTGGCTTTCTGTCCGCTGGCAGCCTTCGTTATGGGGTGTTGTCACTGGGCTTGAGAAGAATGGCTTTGCGTCTCTGAATTATTCCGTGCGAGCTTTACTGTTCACGAATCTGATCTTCTTCGTAACGATGCTCTATCCCTGTCTGGCTTTCTTTGTACTGCCATTATCATCGGCTGTCGGGTGGATCGCCACTGCGTTCGTATGGCATCTGGCATTTGCCATCATGGTTTATCCATTGCCGGGGTCCTGGAAACTGATGCCACTCTTTATGTTCGGCCCCAGCCTAATGGCGTTCGCGTATTGGCGATCCGCAATAATCACCCTGCGACAAGGCGGCGTCAGATGGCGAGACTCCTTCTACCCGCTGAAACAACTGCGAGATGGCTTGTACAAGTGAATCTTCGTCGCGCCCGCAGCAAAACCGCCCGGAAATCGACTCCTGGTTCTCACCAACTGACGAACTTGCCTTCCGCTTCCAATTCTCAACCAGAATTTGCTAACCTTCGTTCCCAAAGAGTGTCTACCCGGCACCCTGCCAGATTACTCCCGCGCCCGTAGCTCAGTTGGATAGAGCGACCGCCTTCTAAGCGGTAGGTCAGTGGTTCGAATCCACTCGGGCGCATTTTTGTAAACCCTGCCAAAGGCTAGACTTAGCTTACCTGTCAATGCATGACAGAGTGGCCGGAAAGGACGACCAAAAGTGGTAGTACTACCACTTTTCGGGTCGCAGCCCTTTTCTGGAGCTACGTCATGCCACGAAAGTCCTCAGTACCATCGTACCGCCTGCATAAGGCATCCGGGCAAGCTCGAACCATCGTGAATGGTCGGCACGTTTACCTCGGGAAGTATGGCTCACCCGAAAGCCGCCAGCAATACGCAAGAATCCTTGCGGAAGCCGCTTTGCCGGCCGGAGTGCCAACTGCTCCAGTTACTTCTGATACTCCGCGACTGCTTGTCTCCGAACTCCTGGTTGCCTATCTGAAGTTTGCAGAGTCGTATTACTCATACGACGGTCAACCGACGAAAGAGTTTCGCGGGATGGTCGATGCTGTTGGGCCACTGAACGTTCTTTACGGTGACACGCAAGCCGATGAGTTTGGACCGCTTAAGCTCAAAGCTGTTCGGGAGCACCTCGTCACACAGGGGCTATGCCGGACGGAGACGAACAAGCGTATTGGGCGGATCAAGCGGGTATTCAAGTGGGCCGTCAGCGAAGAGTTAGTATCGGCCGGTATCCATGAGGCCCTCAGCACAGTGACTGGCCTAAAGTTTGGTCGCACCTCGGCACGTGAATCAGAACCCGTCAAACCCGTTGACGACCACACTGTCGAGCTGACACTGCCTTACGTGACGCCGCAAATCGCCGCAATGATTCGCTTGCAGCTTTTGACGGGCATGAGACCAGGAGAGGTCCTCCGGATGCGTCCGTGCGATATCGACATGTCCTCTGATGTCTGGATTTACGCACCGACGGGGCACAAGGGGCGATGGCGTGGTCATCACCGAACGATTCCGCTCGGACCGCAGGCTCAGGTTCACATTGAGACATTCATGAAGCGTGCAGAAAATGCTTTCTTGTTCTCCCCGGTCGAAGCCGACGAATACCGCCATGAATGCCGTGCCGTTCACCGCAACCGTACAACCCCGGTGTACCCGTGTGAACTTCGAGCCAGGGAACAAAGAAAGCAAAAGGCCAAGTCAC
>JAXMBU010000128.1:0-4768 GCA_046349735.1 Planctomycetaceae bacterium | reverse complement strand
CGACCGATTCTTCTTCTTTTTGAGCGGACCACCACAGAAAAAGAGAATCGCTCCGGTCTCTTCAAGACTTAAACAGCGACTGGATCTGGAATCCTGGTGGTTTGATCTTTTGAGGACACTGATCCTTCGATGTCACACCGCGGAGGAAATGATTGTCGTCGTAGAGTCTACGGCGCCATTTCTCGCGGCGTCCCGTGCGGCTTGCCTATTCGGGCGTACGCTGCTTCGTTTTGAACTGCCGGCCACTCCCTTCTGTCGCTGTGAACACGACCTTCGTGCCTGGTTCTCAGACTGCCTCAACCTGATGAACGCATCTGGCGATCAACCGGCTGACGAGACGATCGAACGTGTCATCGTTTCACCGGAGCTCACTTCCGAACTAACGAGGATCGATGATCGAGAATCTGAATTCTCCGGGCTGCCGTTGGGTGACCGTCTGCTGTTTGCTGTTGCGGATCGAATTCAGGTTTTGTCGTGTCGTGCAAAAGGTACCATTGTGGAGCTACTACGATTGCACCTGCTGGACAGGGATCGTGATCTGACACCTGTACTGATGGCGTGTGACGAAAACGGTGTACTTCCTGAATTTGCTTCTGAACTTCCCGGGGGCTGGGTTCCATGGATTCTACAACCAGCGATGGTTTCCGAAGCGTCGAAAAACACTGTCGAAGGTGCTTCAGGGCCTCGAACATCGTTTGAGAACGGTCAGAAGTCGGAACGCATGACGGCCGACGAGAATCCGGCACTCAATCAGAATCCGTTGCAGAACCCCAACGAATGGCTGCTTCACTGGACTCGAGCGGCGACGGGTCCTTGGCCAGGGGAAACGTCCGAGGATTTCCTCGATGCGTTGATTCTGCGAACGGAGACGGCTGACCATTCTGCCGTCACGACACTGCTCAGGATTCTCTCGGAGGGCATCCTGCGAGCCTCCACGGAGGGAATTCGGGGCTCGTTTCCTGTCGTGGCGTTTACGAGTGTTCCACTTCACGAATTTCGACGACGTCGTGTTTTCAGGAAGCATCGAAATCGTTTTGATTTCGAACCGTGGGGCATCGCGATCCGCAAAAATAGTCTGGTCAGCCTTGGTATCAGACCTGTGATTTATGGGGACGAAGAAGTTTGGCGCTCTTTGAACCACGAGGAGCGACCATTCTTTCAGAAGGCCACTTCGGGTGGAGCCACAAATAACTCCGAGGAACTTGAATGGCGAGCAATTGGCGATGTGCACCTTTCGGAGTTTTCGACATCCGAAGTCTGTGTGTTTGTGGATTCACCCGACGCGGCTCGATTGGTGTCCTTCCACAATCCCTGGGCGGTCATCGTGGTGCCGGTATGAGTTCAATTAGGACCGCGGCTGTGAAGTGTACAGCAAAATGTTTTCCTTGCGGAAATTGACAGTTGTTTGAGGAATCTTCCTTTCTTCTGCTGACTACTGAACCTTCTGCGTGATTGGTTGCGTTTTGGCAACATCGCAATTGTGCCGAAACCGGAATGGAATATTGAGTCGAGACGAAAGTGTGTCAGGATGGTGTGCATCTCCTTAACACGTCCCCAAACGCCTCACGGATCGCCGAGCCTGGCAAAATGACGACCGACTCAAGACCTCCGCAAGACTGTGAAATCACGTACACTGCGATGAGAGCAGCCTTCGTCAGCACTCTGGACAGCTTGCTGAGATATGCTCTGGACCCGGATTCGGTCTCGGATAGTTCCTCTGGATTTATGTCGTGTTTCCCGATGTTGAATGGCATGGCACCGCAAATCCAGATGGAATGCCTGCTGCGAACATGGCAGCGGCTGCCGACGGCTGCGGAAACGACCGAGTTACTGGACGAACTGGTGCTCTACGCAGCCCTTGAATCTTTGGCTAGTGTCACCTCCGAAAAGCAGAACAGCGCTCTACGAGTCGTTCTGAATGGACCAAGAACCCTGACGGCAACTCCTGAACACTGGTTGCACTCCAAAACTCGATGTCTACAGGTTGCTGGCCCGACTCCCCGGCAAACGATTTTCCTGCGGGAACTGCAACAGATCGAAGATCCTTGCCCTTGGCTGGAATCAGAAATGGGGTCCAATTGGTGCGAGAATCGTGAGGAATTGCTGGACCTGGTTGGACGCTGGGTCGCTCAGAAGGACCTGATTCTGGGCTCAAACGGCCTCCTGACGCGGGATGAGCAAGATATCCTTCGGGCGTTTTTTGAGGAACATCCGGGCCTGGCAAGGTAAGAACGCTCCTCTGCCGACTATCATGTGCCCCGCTGGCCGCGGCTTTTTGACTGGAGTTCACGCTCTGACACAGGGTTGCCGGTCCAGCAATCGGATCAAAAAAAGGGATGAACAAGAGGAATCGCACCCATGGCGAAGAAACAAGCCGTCAAAAAGGCTGCTCGTCCGGCCAAAAATGTTGCCAGGACTTCGTCGGCATCCAAAGTGGTCAAGAAGGTCATTAAGAAAAAACCGGCTGCGAAACCCGTTACAAAGTCGTCAGTCGCTCGTAAACCGGCCGCTCCAAAACCTGTTGTCGCAAAACCTGCTCCGCCAAAGATTGTCGCTCCAAAGCCTGTTGTCGCAGAAGTCGAAAGCCCTGCCCGCAAGAAAGGTGTTCGCAAGGCCACCATTACGACGGGCATCCGCGACGCAAAGCCTGTTCGGAAGCTTGGCCGATCTCGAATCCCGATCGACGCTCCGCTGGACGTTGTTTTCCAGAACGATATGCAGGCAAAAGAAGCCTTCATGTTTCTCGGCATTCACTCGATCCGCGAGCTGGAACAGTTCAATCCCGATGAACTGGTTCTGCGTCTGACCGGCCCGGCGAAGCTGACAGTTGGCCGTATCCGTAAGATTCTGGCGATGAATAATCGCTGTCTGACAGGTGACGAAGAGTTTGCCCTGGAGTTTCAGGAGCTGCTCAGCCGACCTCGCGAGTAGGCTCAAGCAGATTTAGAAACGATCCTGACATAGTCTGGAAGCTCGGTTCTTGAAAAAGCCGGGCTTCTTGCGTTTAGTCGCGTTTGATTGTCAAAATAGGTCCTTTCTGCCGGAAAGGATTTTCGTTTTGCCGCTAGGCGAACACTGTGTGCTATTGACTTTACGATATCGGCCCAGTTCGTAGTTTGACGTGCACCCAGGTCGCGGCGAGCCGCGAAGTCCTCCTCGGCAAGGAGGACCTACCGGGCTTCTTGCGTTTGAATCCTCCGCTACGCAGGCATGCTGGATTTGCTAAACTCGCGGCCGACTGTGCCATTTGAAAAGACATCCCGTCTCCAATATGAGTTCTTGCCCCAATGACTGCTTCGTTTCCTCCTGTTGAAGATCAGCTCCGAATTATTACTCGCGGCATCGAAAAAATCGTGCCGCAGGAAGAACTGCGTAAGAAGCTCCAGCACAGCAAGGACACGGGAACGCCGCTTCGAATTAAGTATGGCATCGACCCGACCGGTATCGATGTCCATCTGGGCCATACTGTTCCTTTGCGAAAGATGCGGCAGTTTCAGGATCTGGGCCATCAGGCGGTCATCATTATCGGCAACTATACAGCTCTGGTGGGCGACCCCAGTGGACGCGATGAAGCGCGCAGCAAGCGACTGACCGAAGCAGAAGTCGAGGCTAACGCCAAGACCTACCTGGAACAGGTGGGCAAAGTCGTGGATATGTCTCGAGCCGAAGTCCATCGCAACGGGGACTGGTTCGGGAAAATGTCGTTCGCCCATGTGCTGTCGCTGTGTGGACGAGTCACCGTAGCTCAGTTGTTGACCAGAGACGATTTTGCCAAGCGATATCGCGAAGAGAAGCCTATTTTTCTCCACGAGTGCCTCTACCCGGTCATGCAGGCCTGGGACAGTGTCGAAATCAAATCAGACGTTGAACTGGGCGGCACTGAGCAGCTTTACAGCTTTATGCTGGCCCGCGACCTGCAGGCCCAGGAGAACCTGAATCAGCAGATTGCCGTGATGTCGCCGATTCTGGTCGGTCTGGATGGCATTCGCCGCATGGGCAAGAGCCTCGGCAATTACATCGGGATCAGCGAATCGCCTTACGACATGATGAAGAAGTTCATGCAGCTTCCTGACGGTGTCATGAAGATGTACTTTGAACTCCTGACAGAAGTTCCTCTGGATGAAGTCGACCGATTGCTGGCCGGCCATCTGAAAGAAGCCAAAGTCACGCTCGCCAAGCTGGTGATTGGACAATATCACTCGGCTGCAGATGCCGCTGCTGCTGCTGCTCGATGGCAGGCGGAAATTGGTGGCGATGCGTTGCCGACAGATATTCCGGACGTCGTGCTGACCGCATCAAATCTGACCGACGGCACGATCACCGCGGTCAAGCTTTTGACGGCACTTAGTCTTTGCCCCAGCAACGGGGAAGCTCGTCGCCTGATTCAGGGCGGCGGTGCGAAACTCGGTGAAGAGAAAACGACGATCGAATCTCACGATCAACAGATCGCTGTCACCGATGGGCTTCTGGTTTGGGCTGGCAAGAAGAAATACTGCCGCGTGAAACTCGGATGACCGCCCCGGTCGTTCTGAAGCTGGGCGGCAGTCTTCTGGCCATTCCCGACCTGATGGACCGCCTTGAGGCTGTCATTTCTCGGCTGCGTCCATCGCCTGTCCTGATTGTTCCTGGAGGCGGTGCAGCAGCGGATATCATTAGAAATCTCGATCAAAAGCTGGGATTGTCCCCTGAGAAAGCTCACCGCGACGCTATTGCCGCGATGTCGCTCAACGCCGCCCTACTCTGCCGGCTCAACAAATCGTTGCAACTT
>JAXMBU010000127.1:0-5051 GCA_046349735.1 Planctomycetaceae bacterium | reverse complement strand
TACGTTCGCTAACGCCAAAATTCGACTTGAGGCACAGCAGAGAGAGCGGAGAAACTTTCAGTCGATCATTGAGACCCATAGCGAACATCTGATCCTTCGCATCCTACGTCGCATTCGTCAGACGACAAACGGCGATCTGCCACAGCACATTCCGCCGGTGAAGCCAGATGATGTGTGCGTGCTATGGGTGGATAACCTTGGCGATGGCACGACATTTCAAAGACTGCGGATCGACGAACAGGGAGAATTCATCGACCGCTGGCCGCAGGGATTCTTCAGTGAGCGAGCGGAGGAGCTATTTTAATGATTCATGAATACGCTCTTGATCCGGAGGCGGCGTTTACGAAGGACGGCTTTTGGACTTTGCTCAAAGATTTTGGCGTCTCTCATGGACGTGTGTTGATGGAATGTCCTTCTGCTTCGTGGAGCAAGTCCATGGAGAATGCGTTGATTCACGCAAGAAACGAACTTGGTGCGGTTGCGTTTTCCAGGCTAACCGAGCGCTGGGCAGAGCTTCGCAGGACGAAGGCGATCGCGCGGCGTAGGATTGAGTATGGCAACGTTACGAGTCCCACTTGGGTGGAACGAGCTTTGGCTGAACATCGGGGCGAGCCATTTCGAGCAATACTTGGGAGCCGGGCCAACATTGTTCCACGGGAAGTGCTGACGAAAGAACAAATCGATCTGGGTGACGAACGATGGGTTGCGGAGACTCAGAAGATTATAGACCGGGATGCGATAGCGATCGCTGGTTGCGTTGGACCAATCGGACGAATCAGCGAACACCTTCTGATCATTGATCCATACTTCAATGAAGATTCAAAATGGCAGCAGTCGTTGACTGCAATCCTAAATACCAGCCAAGCAGCAGACGGACATTTCCAGAGAATCGAAGTGCATACTCGTGAGTTTAATAGCGAGGAGCGAAGTTTGCGACGCAGAGGGCCGACGACTTCAAAACGCGAGATCCTGCAAACGGAATTGGCAAAGACTCTTCCTAGGAAACTGCCAGCCAACGTCCGGGTTGAGTTCTTTGTGTGGCAGGAGCGTGATGGAGGGGACCGGTATCATCGACGATACGTCCTTACCGAGCGTGGTGGCATTTATGTAGAAGGTGGCCTCGATCGCGGTAATGAAGGCCAGACCACGGACGTCGGGCTCCTGGCAGAAAACGTGTTCGTACAAAGGTGGAGAGAATATCAACGCGAGACGGCAGCCTTTGATCCGGTCGGTGAACCCTTCGTCATCAAATCGTGTCGCTGACGGTTTGCTGGAATTGTGCACAATGGGCATTCCTGCAATCGGAAGGTTGATTAAACCGATTACTGACCATCAGCTGAATGAGGGACAGCTAACAGCCATTGAGTATCTGCAGGAACAGGCTGCGTTCGACATTGAACAGTTCGAACCTTTCTGGCCAGGGATCACCCGACGCACGCTGCAACGAGATCTGAAAAGGCTCGTGGATGTTGGGATTTTCCAGACGCATGGAGAGGCGAGAGCAACGCGTTAATCATTGACAGCAAAGCACTTGTAGCGAATCGCGACACAATTGCGACATGAATCGCGACACGAATTACCATGGCGTGGTTTTAGCAAATCTGGAACAACCGGCGCGAACTCACACAGAATCTCCGGAACCGGCACTGCGGGATTGTAAGCCGTGCCCCGTACGGTACTCTGGCGGGTGGCGTGAGATGCGACCATTGCGCTGGAAAACACAGGATCCTCGTGTCCGATTTTTCGTGAGCGTACAACGGATCAGGTGCTACAGCGAAGCCTGCTGCTCCTTCCGCAAGTCGCAGAAGCGGGCTCTGTGCTTGCATACATGTGTCGATTTCAGTGCTGATGAAGCAACCACGGAACACGGCCCAATATCTTCCTGAACCTGGAGTGTTTGAAGTGACCGCTGATGAAATTGAACAGACGATTTCCATTCATGCGGAACTCGTCGGGAGTATCAACTACGCTTGCCATCAGAATTCAGTACCGGTCCTGAAGTCACTTAAGGTCCGCAACAACGGCGCGTCGACAGTTCGCGACCTGAAGTTGTCGTTTCAGGTTACCCCAGAGTTTGCGCGAAGCCGTGTGTGGTATATTGAGCAAATCGAGCCTGAGGAAGAACTTGAGATCTTCGATCGACTGGTCGAACTCGAACCTGGCTACCTGAATCTACTGAATGAAGCGGAACGCGGCAGAATTGATCTTTCTTTGGTCGCTGCTGATCAGGAGATTGCCCAATTCAGTTCTGAGATCCGAGTTCTTGCTCGAGATGAGTGGGGAGGATTTTCGTCGGGGCCGGAACTGCTGGCGGCGTTTGTGATGCCGAATGATCCAGCTGTTGCAAAGATCATGAAGAAGTCCGCAGAGATCCTCGGCAAACATGGTCACTCCGATGCTCTTGACGGCTATCAGTCACGAGACCTTCAGCGAGTGTACATGTTGGCGGCTGCAGTTTGGTCAGCGATTGCGGTCGAGAAACTGACATACTCAAATCCTCCGCGCAGTTTCGAGTCCTCAGGTCAGAAGACGCGACGACCTTCGGTCATTCTGCAGAGTGGACTCGCCACATGCCTGGATTCGACTCTGCTGTTTGCGTCCGTTCTGGAAGCGATCGGCCTGAACACCGTAGCGGTCTTTCAGCAAGGCCATTGTTTCGTGGGAGTCTGGCTTGCCGAAAAGACCTTCAAGCACCTCATAGAAACCGATATCACAGAACTCCGGAAGGCGATAGCCGCAAAGGAGCTGGTGGTCTTCGAGACAACACTGGTGACACACAATCCACCGGCGCGGTTTCAGGATGCGATTACCACAGCAACGACCGCTCTGAAGGGCGACAATGAAACCAAGTTTGTGGCGGCAATCGATTTTGCCCGAGCCAGAATGGCACAAATCAGACCCCTGTCGTCGCTCGATTCAACGGACAATCAACCGCAGGATGCACAGGAACAAGCCGCAGGCTTTGTTCCACTGCCGAAGCCGCCGAGTCTGCCCGACTATCGAACCATTGGAGAGGCAGAAGAACTTCCCAAAACGCCGCGCGGAAGAATCGAACGCTGGCAGAACAAGTTGCTCGATTTATCTCTCAGAAATCGACTGCTGAGCTTTCGCGACTCAAAGCAAGTGGTCCCATTCGTCTGTCCGGATGTGCCTCTTCTGGA
The DNA here is from genome assembly GCA_046349735.1 of Planctomycetaceae bacterium. Lineage (GTDB taxonomy): Bacteria > Planctomycetota > Planctomycetia > Planctomycetales > Planctomycetaceae > SXXK01. The sequence continues at coordinate 1,890 of JAXMBU010000127.1, read as the reverse complement.
AGATCACCTGGCTTCCGGAAAAAAGATCCGGATTGTCTCCCTGGCCGAGCATAATCCTGTCGGTGATCGAGACGAGTCGTTGCACCGAAGGACCAGTCAGAAGGATCTCAATACAGAGTTCGCTCGCTCGGCACTCGCTCGAAATGAAGTCACTTCAACTTTGTCCAAGAAGGAATTGGACTCCCGTCTGATTGAACTCTATCGAAAGGCGAAGAATGACCTTGCTGAAGGCGGGTCGAATACACTGTTTCTAGCAGTAGGATTTCTATCCTGGCGCAAGGCCGGTCAGACCGAGACTTCCTATCGGGCTCCTCTGCTTCTGGTCCCTGCGAAACTTGTTCGTGCGACTGCAGCGTCTCCCTTCTGCCTCGCGAGTCATGAAGATGACGTTTGTTTCAATGCCACTCTGATTCAACTGCTGAAGAAGGACTTTGGGTGCGACCTATCGTCACTCGAGGCGGACCTTCCGAAGGATGACAGCGGAATCGACGTCCAGCAGATTTTCGAGAAGGTCCGGCGGGCAGTGCGGGAGGTTCCGGGGTTCGAGGTGCTCGACGAGACTGCGCTATCGTCGTTCTCCTTCGCAAAATACCTGATGTGGAAAGACCTTACAGATCGACTCGATCAGCTAACCCAGAATCGAGTTGTTCGGCATCTGGTCCAGAATCCCGACAAAGTGTTCGAGCGTGCGGTAGCGGGCCCTTTTCCTCGTAATGTCGATATTGATCGGAAGTATACGCCGGGACAGCTTGTGCACCCATTGCCTGCGGACTCGTCTCAGTTGGCGGCTTTGGCGGCAGCAGATGCCGGTCACGACTTTGTGTTGATCGGACCGCCCGGCACCGGCAAGAGCCAAACGATCGCTAATATGATCGCCCACTGTCTGGCCAGCAGGAAGACTGTGCTCTTTGTTGCAGAGAAAACAGCCGCACTGGATGTTGTGTATCGTCGACTGAAGGAGCGGGGGCTCGGCGCCTATTGCCTGGAATTGCATTCAAACAAGGCTGAGCGAAAAAGCTTCCTGACCCAGCTCTGGGACGCATGGAAGGCCTCGGAAAGTGCAACAGCCGACAAATGGCTTGAGATCAGCGATCGAATGAGGATTCGTCGTGATCAACTTAACCTCTACGTTGACGCGTTGCATGAACAGCACGCCAACGGATGGACCGTTTTTCGCGCTTTGGGTGTGTCCGTCAAGGGCGGCGACAGGCCTGCCCCATCGGTGGAATGGAAAGGGACCGTGCAGCACAAGGCGGAGCGATACCGCGAGTTTGTTCAGGCGATCGAAGACTTGAGCCTGACACGAAAAGAAGTAGGCGCTGTTCAAAAACCTGCGTGTTTGACCATTCGTGAGTGGTCCGCCGTTTGGGAAGGACAGCTATTTGGTGAGGCGGACCAACTCATAAAAGCCGCTGCAACTTTGCGTCAGGCACTGGCCACTTTTGCCAGTGGGATCGGTGCAGGAGATGTGCAGGATGGTTCAAATGAAGAGTTGCAACAGTATGGCAAGGTTGCCAAAGAACTCGTTGCAACGGCACCTGAGAACTTTGCTGTCATCTTCAATAAACAGTTCGCGCAAATGCCAGCGCATGTTGATGCACTTGAGTCGGCCATGAGTTTGGTCCAGAAAGAAGCCTCTCGACTGAACGCGGTGTACCCTGATGACATTCTGTCGCAGATCCCCGTCGATGATCTGGACACAGAATGGCGGACTGCGACGACTAAGTTCTGGCCGTTGTCAGTCTTTGCGAAGCGCCGCGTCCAGAAACAGCTGCAGACATATGCTGCCTCTGGAATAGCATCACCGAGCACGGATCTGACAAGTCTCCGAAAGCTGCAGCAGGAATATCAGCGAATTGACGAGAACCCGCTGGCAACTCAGCCTGTTCA
>JAXMBU010000126.1:0-5593 GCA_046349735.1 Planctomycetaceae bacterium | reverse complement strand
CACAGCACGGGGCCGATTGGCCGCTTTGAATTCAATGTGACAATCCATCAGAACACCCAGCGTTGCATCGTCCGGGATCTGGATTTCTACATGCAGGATATCTCCGGTGCGTTCGATCGAGATTGCTTCAAAGGGGCCAACCTGCACCCAGTCGGGAGCACCTTCCGGAACACGAGCACGTGTTGCCTGTGATGGATCCAGCTCAATCTCCAGCGTCTGCTTTTTTCCCGGTTGGCCACTCGCCGGGCGAACTGCGACGATGACTTTGGGCTGTGAACTTTCGCCGCTGCTGTTGTCCTCAATGGCACCAGTTTCCAGGCCTCGGCGTCCACGAATATTGGCCAGTTCCGGTACGCCAGCGTATCCGCCAATGATGTAAGGGAACCGTCCCGGAGTGACGTGATAATGATATCCTCGAACGGAATCGGTATGGCCGTTACAGGCATCCAGAGTCAACTGACCGGCAGCATCTTTGGCCATCAGTCCGTCCGATTCATAAGGCCCATAGATCGGAAAACCGTCAAAAGCGAAACCAATCACCGGGGAATGCTGCTTACCGTTGTCCTTGAACGGTGACTTCACACAGACCGGATACTTGTGATAGTGATAAACGCCGTTTTGCTGAGGGTGACCGCAACAGGAATCAAGCCAGACCTCCGAATAGCCTTCGACGGCGTTCATGCCACCTTGTTCGAACGGATTGAAATACACGACGCCGTTAACCGCCGTACCAATTGGCCCCATTGGAAGTCGAGTGATATGGTCATTGAGTTTTGGCTCCAGCGGCAGTTGGAAGCGAAACTTCTGAACTTCAATACGATTCGGGTTGCCTGAGTTTGGGAAGATCGCCGTCGGATGATTGGGATAGCCCTGACTGTCTACGATCAAGTGTGTTTCGGTATGACTGAGCACAAGATTGTCGATGCCATCCTTGTTGGAATCTTTTCGATGATACGAAAACAGATCCAGATAATGTGCGGCATCTTTGTAGTAGTAAATAGCGGGCTCAGTCTGGCTGACAAACCAATGACCAGCCAGGTGCTTGAGCGTATTCGGATCAACAGCATCGCTGGCAACAACGTGATTCAATCCCACGCTGCCAATCGCGACAGCAAGCATCGCAATCAATCGCAGACTGCCGGCCACGTTGCATGAGATCACTCCTCGAAGGGATGTCAGATTTGCAATACTCAAGTTTCTCTCCGCATGTTCGTGGACGCAGGAATCTATGACATCGCTGCTGCCGGCTCTTAGGAACAGGCCCGAAATAACTTCCGTAGCTGAAGTCGTGAGACTTCAGTCCGAACTCTCACGAGTTCGGCTACCACGGGAACTTATTTCGCGACTGTTCCTTAAGAGCGTTGTGACCTAAACCTGTTTCTCTCTGTCCGGCGTCGGTTCAACGTCTGCCACCATCGGCAGGCACACACGGAACACAGAGCCTTCTCCGATTCTTGATTCGCAGGTAATCGTTCCCTGATGAGCTTCAACAAGGCTGCGACAGATCGCAAGACCCAGCCCGCTTCCACCGTGTCGTCGCGATCTTCCTTCGTCAACTCGATAGAAGCGTTCAAACAAATGAGGGATATGCTCCGCGGCGATTCCGCATCCCGTATCCTTCACCGTTAACACCGCCTTCTCACCGTCGCGCCGCACTTCCACGGAAATTTTTCCACCCGCCGGTGAATGCTGGATGGCGTTATCAATCAGGTTGGTCGGTATCTGTGCGAGGAACCTTGAATCAGCCATAACCTTCAGGTTGTCTTCAGGTACAATGCATTCTAATTCAATATCAGCCGCTGTTGCTTTCTCCTGCAATTGGCTGACGGCATCCTCTGCGATGTCTCGCAGGTCAACTGGAACTGGCTGCAACTCCAGACGCTCCGCATCGGTGCGAGCCAGCATCAGCAAACCATCAATCAATGATCGCATACGATCGGATGATTTCAGGCAAATCTCCAGTGTCTGCTGGTAAGCCTCCGGTGTGCGAGGCTTGCCGAGCGCGAGTTCCATCTGACACTGAATCACGGCCAGCGGAGTTCGCAGTTCATGTGAGGCATCGGCTGTGAACTGCGTCAGACGGGCGAATGATTGTTCAAGTCTTCCAAAGGTTGCATTCAGTACCGAACCAAGCTGAATAAGTTCCTGATCAAGGGCCACTGTTTCGATACGTCGGTTCAAACTGGTCGCGGAAATCTGCGCGGCAGTTTCAGAGATCATCTGAATGGGGCGGACTATTCGTCCCGAGATCCACCATCCACCGATGACACCAACGATCAGAGTCAGCAGCGCCATGCCAGCGATCTGCATCCCGAATCGATGCAGGTTAAATCGATCTCGCTGAAACGACCGGACCACCTGAATCAGAGATCCGTGTGGTCCGCGTTTCGTCACTTCGATTCGCTCTTCTTTCATTACTACCTGAGGAGCCGGATTGCCTGGTGCGATATCAGGCAACTTCGATGTTGCATCGACAGGCATTCCTGAGCTGCGAGTCAATATGCTTCCATCGTCTCTCCACACGACATATTCCATGCGATCAACTCGCGGGGTCTCACCATCAACCAGAGGTCCGCTATTGTCCTGTGGTGGACGAAAAGCCCTCAGCCGATCACCTCCCTGCGGGGGAAACGGGGGACCTTCGTGCGGTCCATTCGCCCCTCGGCCATTCGGTCCAGGACCGTTTGGGCCCACACCACGAGGCCCGACTGGAGGGAATTCGTCCACAGGGCCACCCGGCGGACGACGCGGATCATCCATACCAGGTCGAGGATTCCCGGGACCGTTTTCTGCATATTCAGCAAACTCCGGACGTCCTGAATCTCGTTCAACATCGCCTGCAGGACCACGATCGCGACCACGAGGTGGTCGAAACTGAAACTCAGGAGGCAGTGGTCCGAGCGTGAAGTTTTCCTCAATCGAATCGGAAGGACCAAACTCCGAATCCTGCGGTGCATGACGGATCAAGTGTGGCTGAACATTACGAAGGCTGACATCCAGATATTGAACCGTTGAAACCGCCTGCAAAGTCGCGCGTTCATGTGCATCACGGTCTGCTCGCCAGTAAACCAGCAAACCAAACACGAGGATCGACAATGCGTACACCGCGCCGTACCACCACTGCAGTCGTCCGCGGATTGATCTAATCATGAAGAATGTACCCCTGACCGCGTCGAGTCGTGATGAAGTCCTTCCCCAGCTTGCGCCGAAGATTCGACACATGCACGTCGACAAGATTGGACAGGCTGTCCTCATTCTCGTCAAACAGATGCTCATAAATCTGCGTACGCGAAACAACTTGTCCGCGATGCAACGCCAGAAGCTCCAGCAGAGAAAACTCTCGAGGTGTCAGCAGGAGCTGTGTCTCGCCACGCCGAACGGTCTTCGCTTTCGTATCAACGGTCAGCTCACCAATCAGGATTTCCGACGAAGCCAATCCAACAGATCGCCTGATAATGGCTCGCAATCGAGCTTTCAATTCCACCAGATGAAACGGCTTGCTGAGATAATCATCGGCACCACCGTCCAGCCCGCGGACTCGGTCGTTGACACCATCGCGAGCTGTCAGAATCAACACCGGTGTCTTATGCGTTTTTCGCAGAGATTCCAGAACCTGCCAGCCGGTGAGTTTTGGCATCAACAGGTCCAGCACGATCGCATCGTATTCCCAGCTTGTTGCCTTAAAGAGTCCTTCCTGACCGTCGGTGGCTTCATCGACGGCGTACCCGTCCTCACGCAGCACCTGAGCAATGGTACTGAGCAAATCCGGTTCATCTTCGACGACGAGAACTCGCATGGAACACTCTTGGGGACAGCTTTTACTGGAGATTTCAACGGTCCTGATCGACCCGCACCATTTTACCGACAGCTACCTTAAGACAGCGTGAAGAGCCCCAAAAAAAGATCACAGCCACATTAAACAGGGCCATCCATTAAACAGGGCCATCCATTAAACAGGGCCATCCATTAAACGGGGCCATCCAAACATAAGACGGCAAGTTCATCGAACCAAAGGCCGAGTTTCTCTTCGTCCCCGCCGACGACGTGATGAAGGTGTCAGAACGAGAAGGAGCCATTCTCTGCGACGTGCCGAACGTCGAATTTGGACACCACGGCCAGGATTGCTCCTTCGATGCCTTGGTGAAAAGCACGAGTTGATGAATGCCCCTGCGATCGCTCTGCTGGCGAAGATTGTCAACGGGGCCGATAACGGCAACCTGCTGGTCGGGGTCTGGAAAGACTCATTGATTGCTCGAATCGGCAAGGACGCATATGAAACGGCCTTGCAGGACGAGTACGTTACTGAACTTGATGTTACAAGCGGGTCCATGAAAGGCTGGGTGATGGTGGACGCTGACGGCATCGACAGCGATCATCAGCTCAGTTATTAGATCGAGCACGCGATCCAGTTTGTCAGGACGTTGTCGATTGAATGATGCCGTTCCAGAACCATGAATGCAGTCAGGAAGAAGTTTCATGATCAGAATCGTTAACATAGCGTTGTCTGCATTTTGCCTGCTCGCTGCCCCGGTGATTTCATTCGCGGGAGAGCCTCGGATTGTCGCTCATCGTGGCCTGCTGCTTCATGCCCCGGAAAACACGTTGACCAACTTCCGTGCCTGCCTTGAACTGCGGATCGGTTTCGAATTCGATGTAGAAAAAACGAAAGATGGACAATTGGTCTGCATTCACGATGACACAGTTGATCGAACAACGAATGGTAAGGGGGCCGTTTCGGAGCTCACTCTGGAAGAAATCCGCGACCTTGATGCTGGCTCCTGGTTCGATTCCAGGTTCGCTGGTGAGAAGTTGCCAACCATTGAAGAAATCCTGAAACTGGTTGCCCAATACCAACAGCACGATGTCTTGATTGCTGTGGATCTCAAGGCGGAGGGTGTTGGGCGGGATGTTGCTCAGATGGCTGAAAAATTCAAAGTGACAGACAAGTTGCTCTTCATCGGCAAGACGATCTCAGAATCAGAGGTAAGGGATCAGATCACAAGTGCTTCGAAGAATGCTCACACGGCTGCAGTGGCCAACAATGCTGACGAGTTTTCGAAGGCTTTGGCCGCACCCAATGCTGACTTCGTTTACTTCCGCTACTTGCCGCCCAGGGGACAGGTGGAAGCTGTGCATGGAGCGGGGAAAAGAACATTCCTTGCAGGCGCAACGGTGAGTGGCCATAGACCTGAGAACTGGCAACAAGGTGCGAATGTTGGGATCGATGGAATTCTGACTGACTATCCGTTGGAACTGGCGGCAATGCTGAGGTACCAAGCAGAACAACAGGAAAGGCCGTGAGCCGAACTGTCGCACTCGGAGACATTCAGGTGTGTGAGTCAGGAACTTTGTGATAACAAGAGACGCCACAATGAGTGATCCTGGATTTCAAATTCACCAGCTTGCGGATGAAATTCAGCCTCCAGAATCAGGCAAACAGAGCTGTGTCCTGCTGGATGACGCCAGGACCAAAGTCGTCCTGTTCGCCTTCGCTGCTGGAAGCGGCCTGACTGAAAACGTGGCACCACTTCCCGCCATCATTCAAATAGTCAGAGGCGACGCTGTGTTGACGGTCGGAAATGAGTCGGTGACT
>JAXMBU010000125.1:0-6270 GCA_046349735.1 Planctomycetaceae bacterium | reverse complement strand
CGACGCGCTGAAGCTATGACATGCTAACGACAAAGATCAGCCGGTTGCCGCGACTGATTTTCCAATGTGTGCGCAGCCCATCGGCAACTCGGCTGCATCTTCTTGTTCGCTGACTCGAATCACGAGGGCGGAAACCGCGCTCACGATTTTTATGGTGGTTCTGTCACGAGTGAGTCCTTGTTCTGATGAGCGTATATCTCAGTGAGAAGTTCGTCCAGCAAGTCCAATTCGGACGCCTCTCGTCGCAGCGCGGTTCTTGCGACACCAGAGGGTAAGTGCAAAACACGAATGAAGTCCCCGCCCGTTGCTCGGCCAACATCAACTTGAATTTCCTCTGGCCGATAGACAAGTCCTTTTAGCTCGGCAATCAAGGCATCGCGAACAAGACCTACGCGTTCAGTGGTCGAGACCAATTGCGTGCGCACATTGTTGGTTGGAATGTGTTTGACGGAGACAGTCGTGCCAGCCACGGCAGCATGAAACTGAACTTCGAAGTCATGCGGGCGGATCATTGAAGTCTCAGTGCCGAAAACGAACGATTGCTTGTCAGCGAACGACCAAAATCACCCGGCTGCGGCGAGCGACTTTGCAAAGTGTGAAAAACGCACCACCGCAGCTCGGGTGCATTTTATCGTTAGATTCCCGTTTCACCAAAGGTTGTTCGAATGCAGTATCAGGCCGTGCGCTGTGGCAACGACCTGCAATTCGTCAATGACCGAACCAAAATCTGCTTTGCTTTTAATCGTCGTGTACTTTGACAGAAGGAGTTCTTCCTGTTCCGAATCCATATATGGGGCACACATACGAAGGTCGGCGTGGAATGTACGCCAGATTTGAAGCGATTGAACTTTAATCATTGTCGACGTAATCAGGTATCCAAGCGTTAGCCCCATCATCACGATGAGTGTTCTACGAATGCGACGCAAGCGGTGCCGCTGAGCGTCTGTTAACACACCACTGCGTTCCAATCTTGCAAGGCGTTCTTCAAGGGTGCATTCATTGAGTCGATCAGGAGGGGAGACGGGGCCCGCAAGAAGGCCGCGGATACGGCGTGGTGTAAGGCCGAACTCAAGAGCCAACATGAAGAGGAATGGCATACACAGAATTGACGTCGCGTTCAAGTATAGCTGCGATGACATCATTGCCGTTTGGTCGAGAGCGGCGTCGGCATATGCTGAATCTTTGACTGCCGTAGATCCGAAAGTAACAAGATCGAGCATGAAGCGAGCTGAGCCAAAAAGAACCGGCTTCGCGCAGATGTCCCAAAGGCCACTGCCGATCGCGCCAACGAGAATCGTTCCGAGAAGGATAGCGATCGGATGTTTCCAAATTGATCTTTCGAGAGGACCGTCGTTCGCGTCGTCACTCATGGTGTAAAGTCTATCTCCAATCTAACGCCCAAAATCACCCGGCTGCGGCGAGTGACTTTGTAAAGTGTAAACAACGCACCACCGCAGCTCGGGTGCATTTTATCGTTAGCCGACATTACTGGTCGATCATCCGCTCGCCGTTAACGACGCGAAACGGATGACAGCCAGGAAGCATCGCCCTCAGCGAAGTGATGTCAGCACCCGTGAGATTTGTGTCTTTAAACATGATACCCACCCAATGACGGCGGGCCAATACCGCAAGCGGAGCCAGTCGTTGTAGGTCGCCCTGATTGAAGTTTGTTCCATGAAATTCGTAACGCAGTTCTGAGCCTACGAAAGGCATTGGTGACGACAGCGATCCCACCTTTCCACCGAGTGAAAAAACGGCGTCTCGCGCGATCTTTCTGCGATGCCCGTCGACAGATTCGCGGACGGCCAAGGACACTGCCGCGATCAGAAGCAATGAAGCGATTACTATCGTGCGACGAAAGCGATTCATTCAAGTCAGAGTAAGTCTCAAGTCTGTCGGCTAACGACTGCGTTAACCGGGTTGCCGCAGTCAACTTTCCATTTCAAAACCGGCCGTTCGGCAACTCCGGTTCAACGCTTTGTTATGCCACTCGGTGCCTGATGAAGTGACGTGACACCACATACATCACGAAGCCAACGGTCAGCCGTATCATCGAACTGCTCCGTGCTCTTGTAAAAGCGATCATCCAGTTCTGCAAAAGGATTCCAGCTGTTTCGGCCACCCTTGGCCTCATTGGCTTTTGCATACTCCATGAGAAACCCTTGGCGCGCCTCCTGTGAGCGAGGAAATTCATCACCAAAAACCGCAATCGCCTCGCGAAGAACTTCCGCGGTCTGCGGCAACCCGGCCCGTTCACACCATTGTTGCATTTCCGGTGCCATGACGCCGGTGCCATTCGCAAAGAACTGATGTAACCCTCCATTGTCGATGTCAGACTTTCCATACATCACTGATGGAATCATATGTGCATCAGGAGGAACTTTTGACAGGGACGGATCGTAACCATTGTCCGTCCAGCATTCGAGCGCCCAAGGGTCGTGAATTCGGATCCAGCGATCGTAAAACGGTATGTGATCAACTGGTATGGCTTCCAGTTCAGTAATCAACCATGCGCGAGCAGATGCATCCTCTGTTTTTAGGATCTTCCCGATCAAGTCGAACTCAAGGTTGGCACTCATTCCGGCCTCATGCTGTTCGGGGTCTGCAGAACATCCAAGAAACGATGCCGCGAGTACTGCAGCACAGACGTAGCGAATTGACGGAGACATGATTCCTGAGGCATAACGACCGCAATCACCCGGCTGCGGCGAGTGACTTTGCAAAGTGTGAAAAGCGCACCACCGCAGCTCGGCGTGCATTGCTTTGTTATGCCTTGCCTGCTTTTGTTTACTTCGTCACTTTCATGAGCAGGATCGTGCCTGGCTTGGAGTCAGTACTTCCAATGAGAGCCATTTGATCGACAGGAATCAGCACAGCGGTGTCCAACTTTGCACTGAGAATGTCAGGCGGGCTTGAATCTGTTCCTTCTCCGTTGAATCGCGAAGATTCGTACTTGAGCATCACAGACAGTTTTTCATCTTGAGGAGTCACCGTAAGCTGAACAAGCGTGCCAACAGAGTGAAGTTGTTTGATGGGTTGTTTGCCGTTCACATTGGTAACGCTGCCCGTGGTGATCGCCGTCTTTCGATCAAACTGGGCAATAGCTTGTTGATCTTGGAGAACGGAAACGCGAACTGTTTCAACGAGTTGAACAGCGTTGTCTTTCGTCAGTTGGTCCAGTGATCTAGGCAATTCTGCAAACTCTGCTGGCGTGAGTTGCCTGTTTGACTGATATGCAAAGACCTGCACATTAAACGACTGTGAGGGCGTTGCAGCTTTAGGTTGCGACTTTACCGGTTCGTCACCTTCGCCGGAGGAAGATGAAAAGCCAAGCATGACACAAATGGCTGCGAGCAGAATGAATCGATGCATTTAATGTGTCCTTGTTGGGCATAACGCTCGCAATCACCCGGTTGGCGCGAGTGATTGTCCATGTGAAACCCGGCGGTTCGCCAACTCGGGTGCATTGCATTGTTAGCATTTGCGTTTTACTGCGATTCTGTCACGCGCAATTTCGAAGCGCCTTTGTCAGACACCTGCTTCACGCGCAACTTCGTCCGAGTTCAACATTCATGCGGTTGTCAGGTTACGACACAAGTCGCCCCATGGCAAGAGCATTGAGTCTGCAGAATCGTTCCTGTTTAAAAGTCTTCAGCGTCGTTGAATCATTGCCGACCGTCTGCGCTGAATTGAACGAGTACTGTCTCAAAACGAAATGCAATGCACTGCGGAATCAAATCAAGCAGCGTTCGATTGCCGCTTGCGTTCTGCGGTGAATCAACGTGATCACTGGTCGACACTGTGCTTCGATAAAACCGAGCCGAACGTCCAGCAACCAATCAAAGCCGCGACGATCAAAGAGCTATGCGAAGAATGCGATTCATCCGACGCACTGAATCCATCCCATGCTAACGATTGCGTTAACCGGGTTGCCGCCAGTCAACATGCCATGTGTGAAACCGTCTTCGGCAACTCCGGTTCAACGCTTTGTTCGCTGCGATTCTTCCTTCTTTTTTGCGATCCAGCCCCGGAGCTTGACGGATATCTCTTGGAGCTGCGCATCACGCAACACAGTGATTACGACTACTTCTTCATGCTGCTTTTGAGACAGGTACGCGACAACTGCAGCAAAGTCTTCAATCTCGGACTCATTCATTCTAGTAATCACGTCGCCGACCTTAATGCCAGCATTTGCTGCGGGGGAATCCGGCAGCACCGATGCCACAAGGACGCCGTCTTTATGCGGTGGTCCTCCCGCTGACATTATCCCCAAAACAACACGGGCACGTACGCGGACTGATGCGGCGGGAAGTGACGTTTTAAGTCGGTGCAGCTTTTCAACAGAGATCTTCGGTCTGCCCAGAATGTAAACGACAGGCTTTGGATCGGGGGCGTCTGAAAAAATACGTTCGATGGCTACCAAGCCATCGTCGCCACCAACCCATTCCTCGTCGATATAGATGGACGCAACTCTCCGATCGGGAGTGCTCGGGTCTTTATCGGGACTCGCTCCATCATCTGTTACTTCGACATAAGCGCCGTGGTCATCCAAGGCTTGGATATCGCCCTGATGACGCTGTACATGATCATCGGCGATGGAAACTGAAAAGAAGATACAGGCTAACAGTGAAAGCATATTTTGCATCTGACTTCCAGCGAACGCTTGCGTTTGTATGGTCATTTCCCCGTGAAAATGACTGTACCAAACCAAGTTCAGGGAAGGATACACTGGCTCCCTGAGAATTCGCCAGAGGGGATGCATCTGGTCGTCATTGATTTCGGCGTTCTTTGGTCACGATGGCTGAAGAACATATCGCACTGGTTGTGAGGCAGTCCGTTACTGCGTTTGGGGCATCGACCTCCTGCGGTTAGATTGGACACCTCCGACCTTTGGCTAAGAAACGACGGGTACATGTTGCGGCACAGACCGCATGATCACAAGCATCGTGGGGCCAAAGGCTCGCGGAGGAATCTCACGCCGAGCGACACGCCAGTCACTTCATTTCTCGAGGTCTTCCTGATGACGGTCACTCAAAAACAAACATCTGAACGAAAGCAAAAGAAGAAATCCAATTCCGCGACATCGGCCTGCATTGATGATCACAACATGCGTGCCCTTGGCATCGGTATCGACACCGCGCGATATGGCCACCATGTCACCTTTCTGCGAGAAGACAAGCAGCCCGCATGTCCGGCGATCACTGTGATGGAAACTCGCACCGGCTATCAACAACTACGGACTCAAATCGAAACCCTGCATCAGCGTTTTCCCAATGCTCAAATCTATGTCCGAATCGATGCCGCAGGACAGTATGCCGCCAACCTCGAAAACTTCCTTCGAGCATTAACCCATCTGCAGCTTTCGATCTCCGTTGGGGAACCGAAACGAAACAAAGACTATCATTCGGCCCACTCGCCCAAGCGACAGTCCGATGCCACCGAAAGCCACGCGATGGCACGTTACGCGGTCGTCGAACGCCCGAAAGAATCGCAAGGCACACCGCCTCAGTTTGCCGTGCTGCGACGAGTCGCTTCACGACTCGAAAGCCAGACGAAGCAATCAACGCGACTGATCAATCAACTCCACGAAACGCTGTCCGCCAGCTTCCCCGAACTCGCCACAATCATCAGCGATCTCGCCGCCAACTGGGTCCTGCTGCTGCTCGAAAAATATCCCACGGCCCAGCGACTTTCCGAAGCGCGTCTGAGCTCCATTCAGAAGATCAAATTCATTCCCACCGGAATGCCCGAGAAGCTCCACGACGCGGCAAAACACAGTGTCGGAACACTCTCCGGCGAAGCAGCCGAGGGACTGATTCAGGAGCTCGTTGGCGAACTTCAGCACTCACTCGGCAAAGAAAAACGCTGGCGTGAATTGCTGGCCGAAGCTTTCGACGCGCTGCCGGAAGGTGCCCATCATCAGGTCGTTTCGATCAAAGGCATCGGCAAACAAACGGCCGCCGCCATCGTCGCCACAGCGATCGATATCAATCGTTTCGAAACCGACAAACAGCTCGTCGGCTACTTCGGAATCTTTCCGATGGAACTGCAAAGCGGAGTCGATAAACTCGGCCGCCCCATTCCGCCGGGAAAGAAGATCATGTGCCGTAAAGGAAACGATATGGTCCGCGGGCTGCTCTGGCAGTGCGCGAAATGCGCCTCTGCAGTGAATGGCGGAAATCCCGCTGTGCGTGCGCTCTACCTGCGACGGCTCGCCGCTGGCGATTCTTCTCAGGTCGCGTGGGGCTACTGCATGACCAAACTGCTCAA
>JAXMBU010000124.1:0-6477 GCA_046349735.1 Planctomycetaceae bacterium | reverse complement strand
ATTCTGATTATTGATGACCAGAACTCGATTCATGAAGTCTTTCGAACCGTTCTGCTGCGTCCATCGCTGAACGACGGAGCCCTCAATGATCTGGAGGCTTCGTTGTTCGGAGATATGCCAGCTGCGGGCAACGACAAGACCTTCACTGAACATATCCCGCATCTCGTTGAATTTGCTCACCAGGGCGAAGAGGGCTGTCAGAAACTTCGAGCGGCCCACGAACGCGGTGATCACTTTGATCTTGCGTTTGTTGACATGCAGATGCCTCCGGGCTGGAATGGCATCGAAACAATCAAACAGCTCTGGTCTCTTGCCCCCTCTTTACATGTAGTGATCTGCACAGCGTATTCAGAGTACTCCTGGATCGACATCTGCAGAATGCTGGGGAAAATTGACCAGCTCAACCTGCTGCCCAAACCATTTCTCGCTGCAGAAGTGCATGAACTTCTGGGCCGTGTTGTTCACGGATCTGAGCAGGTGACCAGGGACATGGTCTTCTGAAGCGCAGGAAACATCCGCGAGACGACAACAAATTGAAGGCTGGTCAGTCACGCCTGCAGATGCCCACGACGGGAAGGCTGGCATCGCAATAAATCCCGGGGACTTCTGCAAATCAGTTCTGTTTCGGACGATCGATCGGAGTAATTCGCCATCCGCCAATCCCGGATGCGTAAGGCACGAGTTCCGGTGGCATCGGCTCACCCAGAAGTGACAGAGTCCATCGCGCAGCGTCAGGAATTCCGGAATCCCGGGGGTCAATGTCATAGGATTCCCTCACCACGGCGACAGACTTTGCTGACCGCAACAACCCCAACGCCATGACGGAAGCGTAGCGAACAGGGAGAGACTCAGGGGGTAAGGTGCTGCGATCAAGAATTCGCTCTTCGTACTTCTTCGTCAGTTCCTCGTCGGGGGTCTTTTCGCGGATCACTGCCAATGCCCACAAAGCAGATCCCCGTTTCTCCGGCGTTCCTGCTGCCGATTTGGAGAACTGACTGTCCATGAGCGTCTGCAGTTCCTTCATTCGAACCAGCCCCGCATATTGCAACAACATCGTTTCACGTAGCGCAATGTTACGTGTGGCGAATTCCGGCTGACTAAGTTTTGCTTCACATTGTTCGATATCAGTTCGCACCAGATCATAGATCGCCTCATCGGGAAACAGCTGAATCAACCATGCTGCGGTGATCACGACTTCATCTTTGGCATGCCCCAGCAGTGCAAAGGCCGCATGCGAAAACTGAGTCGCCTGAAGCTGTGCGAGCAGCAATAGACTCTGCTCCAGCCCCTGCCAGTCGTTTGATTCAGGCTTCAGCAGCATCGCGGCCTGAGAAACAATCTGTTCCTTGAATTCCGGGTGCTCTGTCGAAACCAGCACCAGCATGTTGCGTGCAACATTTCTAACTTCAATATGAATGTCGCTCAACAGTTCCTGTAACCAGAGGGCCCGTTCCGGATCAGGCCAAAGTCTCATTGTCCGGGCGGCCGTCAGTCGCACCTGAGCATCGCGATGTTTGCGACCAGTCGGGAGATGCCCCTGCAGCAACTCTGAGTTTCTGCGAAAGACCTGCTGCCAGGCCACGGAGGCAACAGCATCAGACGAATCTTCACAGAGAGCTGCCGATTTGAATTTGGCCTCTGGTTTCTCTGTATCCCACAAAGCCAGCGCCAGTAAACGATCCTGAACATTCCCCTTGCTCAGGATTTCTCCCGCGGAATACGCTCTGTCGACGGATAAGATTGCCGACGCCCGGGCCGACGCGATCCGCTTTGCGAAACTGATCGCCGGATCAGCCGCAATCCCGAGCAGTAACTCCAGTGACTTCTGATCATTGAGCGATGCCAGACCTTCTGATGCAAGGCGAAACGAGGCATTCGTCGTCAATGGTTCATGGAGTCGTGCCGTCCAAAGGTCGATCGCGGCGGCCGTTTTCCAGCGGATGAGTGGCGGCTCAATACGCAGTCGCAAATCGTCGTCACCAGCCTCCGCAAGCCTGATCAGGATGGAGGCCGACGACTGAATGTTGCCTGCGGCGAGCGCGAAAGCGGCTGCGTTTTGAATCCGAGGATTCTTCGAATTCGTCGCCAATGCCTGCAAAGACTTTTCCGCGACCTCAATCCCCGACAGCCCCTGCTCTGCAACAGTCGCCAGTGAAAGGGCCGCCACTTCAACAAGCTCCGGATCAGTGCCTTCGCGTAACATGCGGTCCCATAGAGGAACCAGTCGAGGATCGAGCTTGTTTATGGTGACCACACGTGCGACCGGAACATCAAGATGCATCCTCAGAGGCAATTCCGGATATCGAACGATCGGCGGCAAACTGAGTGTCCCCAAATAGCCACCGCGGGGAGAATAATCCGGCGCGAGTGCAACCTGCAATCGGGGATTCGGCGTTTCGCCCGGTGCCTGAAATGCCCATGCAAAGTGCGAGAACAGAAACAGGTTCGCCGCGAGAGACAGAATGAGGATTTGATGATTCATAAGACTGCTTTTACGATCTCATATTCACAACGCACGGCTCAGAAAAGAGGTCGGGAACCCATCGTACGCAGCCCCCTGCGGGCCATTCGGCAATTGGTTCCCGACTCCTTTTCTGAGCTTTGACCAAACACTAGTCCGGCCTTGTCAGCCGCAACGTTTGAAAATACAGAATGACCACCAGCACGGAACTGGTCATACCAGTGATCCACCAGCATGAAGGAATCAGATCATAGGACTCAAAGCCCTTCGCCTGCATCGCATTGAGTGCTGCCGCCATAGGGTTCAACCTCAGCGTCTGCTCAACGAATCGAAATCCAAACGGCGCTTCGCGATTCATCCAGATCAGCATCGTGCCGCCAAAAATTGCGACCAGACAACCATAAGAGACCGTTGTCGCAACAGCCGTTTTTCGAAAAAAGCTGCTGATCGTCGCGCTGACCAGCATCGATAAAACAGCAGCAAGGATCAATGAGACGAGAACCTGAACCACTTGCTGCTGAAGTGTTGGCTTAATCAGCATGATAACCGCATAGCCTGGCAGTGTGGCACAAAGCAACAGCGCAAGCGTCAGAACAACACTGATCAGTTTGCCACGCAGGATCTTTCCGGCGGTCAAAGGCGTCACTCGCAGAAGGTTCCAGCTGCCGCCTTCCATTTCCCCGGCAATCATGCCGGACGCCAGCCCCGGGGTCAGCAGAACAATCAGCGCCACCTGAAGCACAATGATCAAAGCTCCCGTGTATTCCACGCCGCGAGATTCGGTTCCCTGAGCCGATGCCAGAGTCAGCAGAAGTGACAGAACCGCGCAGCCAGCCACGAGTCGGAGCAGCCAGTGCATGCGGCCGAACTGCCGACACTGAAACTCCTTGACCATCACGGGATTCACAAGCGGAGGAATTCCGGCAGAACGTCGCTGAGGGTCCACCAGAAACAGAACTCGACGGCTGGCGCGAACCCATTGATCCTGATCGTCCGTGATAAATCCCTGCGATCTCGAGCGATCAAGCAGCGAATGACTGAATCGAAGAATACAAACGATCGTCCCTGCGACAATAAACAGCAGAGCGAAACCGATATACCACAGCACTGGATCTCGCGATTCCACCAGGCCGGAACCACCAACGGACCCCTGGTGAAGCATTTTCATCAATGCGGGTATCGGGGACATCAGCTTGAGCAGTTGACAACCTCGCGCAATCGGACTTGTTCCGCCTGGAAAAAGTGCGTCCGGAAACCATGGCACAATGGTGATCGCGAACGTGACACCATAGCTCCAGCGCAACGCGGATTCCGTACTGCGGCAATATGTTCCGACCAGAAGACCGATCACTATCAGCTGCATCGAAACCAGTGTCAGAAACAAATAGAGCTTCAGGATATCGTCCGTGAATGAAAGTCCGCCCATCAGATAGCAGCAGGTCAGTGCGGGAAGTGTCGCAAACAGCAGCAGGATGACGAACCCCAGCATCGCCATGGCTTTGCCCAGGTAGATGGAGGTACGTGAGAGCGAAGAATTCAGCAGCAGTTCGAGAGTTCGTCGTCGTACTTCGGTAACCAGAGATGTCGACGGGAAAACAGGGACAATCAGGATCGCCGCAGCCAGCATGGCGTAAGTCAGCCACGCAAAGACTTCACGTCCTCTTGCTCCGTCCAGATCAACCACACCACTCGAAGGCCATTTCAAAAACACGATGACAGAAAACACAATCGAAACAGCCAGCAGGATGGCCAGTGTCCGCCCGCTGCGAAGCAGTGCAAGAAGTTCTCGTTCGATAATGATCAGGCAACCGGTCATCGAGCCACCTCGATTGCTCCCGTTTTCACGGCCGCCTTTTCTGTTCTTTCTGCTTCCGCGACACGTGCCGCAGAGACGAAGGCTTCTTCAAGATCGCCGGCAACTTCTCGAAACTGTGAAACCATGTCGCCGGCATAGACCAGTTGCCGCAACAACTCAACCAGTTTTTCGTCATTCGCGGATGTACGACACCGAATAATCGACTCTGTTTCCGAGACGGCAATCTCGGCGTCATGCTCAAGCATGGGGCGAAGTCGCTCTGCCGCAGCCGCAATGGTGGCAGAATTCAAAAACTGAATTTCGACTGTCCTGCGCTGAGACAATTCACGAGTGACCTCCTGAAGTGTTCCCACGGCTCGTAATTTGCCACCTGCGACGATCGCAATCCGATCACAGATTCTGGCCAGTTCCGGGAGAATATGACTTGTCACAATCAGAGTTCTCCCTTCTGCCGCAAGTCGCAGCAGAATCGTGCGCATCTCAATACGGGCCTCCGGATCAAGGCCATTCGCAGGTTCGTCGAGGATCAGCACTTCCGGGTTATGCAGAAGAGTTCTGGCAATACCAACTCGCTGTTGCATCCCATGGCTCAAACTTTCCACATAACGATCCTGCATCCACGTGGCATTTGTGATTTCCAGAACCTCAGCAACTCGCTTTCGACGTTCGCGGCGAGCGATCCCGAAGGCCGCTCCGAAGAAGTCGAGGTACTCCCGGACTCGCATGTTGTCGTACGATCCAAACTTGTCGGGCATATATCCCACAAGCTGGCGAACTCTGGTCAATTCCCGAACACAATCGGCGCCACCAATGCGAGCATATCCCGATGTCGGTCTGGAGAGTCCAACAAGAATACGAATGGTCGTTGTCTTGCCGGCACCGTTCGGACCGATGAATCCCAGAATGCTGCCTCGATTCAACGTCAGTGACAGATTATCCAGAGCGACGAATTCTCCATAGTGCTTGGAGAGTTCGTGGATTTCCACAACGGGGGCCTGATTTTGCATCGTCGATAACTCTCAGGGTCAGATAATGCGGGATGGCTAAGAAATGGGGTCAGGAACCAGTAGTGTGCAGCACCCTTCGGGCCATTTGGCGATTGGTTCCTGACCTCTTTTCTGAGCCCAGACAGAGCACTACTGCGATTTATTCGGACGGAGATCACACGCCCCATCGCTTCCGGGCCAATCGCCAGTGCAGGCAGGAGATTGGGCCGACACCGGTCCAAACACAGACTGTTGATTGAATCAGCCGGAACGCGCTAACGTCCGGTTTTCGCCGCTAGAAACGCGTGTTTGCCTGTTTAACCCGTGGCCGACAGGCCAGGATCAGAAAACACCTGGCCTGTCGGCCACGGGTTAAACGAAGGAATTTGAGAGACACTACACTAGCGACGAGCGGCTGATAGAGCGACTCAATCAACAGTCTGTACTTAAACATACGTCAACACCAGGATTCTGAGTAAACGCACACACGCCTCAAAGGGACACGGCCAGCATTCTGAACGTTTGGCAGGAAATGTTGAACTTCCCATCACTTTTCCAGGACGTCATGCACGAACTCATCAGCCGTGACTTCCCGAATTGGCTTGAGTGATACGGACTCCCGGCTGTCACACTCTTCAATAAACAGTTCCAGCCGCTTGTCTCCGTTTCCCTGGAAGAACTCAATGGTCAATGGATGCAGACCACTTTTCAGACGCACCACACGACTGGCAGGTTTGGGAGGATGATTTCCGTCATGATCAATCGTCAATTTGTCGTGCAGAAACAGGCGACTGCCGTCGTCGGAAACAAGTATGAGACGATACAACCCATCAGATTTCATCTTCAGGTAACCCTCAAACCGGATCGCAAAATAATCTTCACGTGTCTGATTGATCTCCTTGAGTCGTACTCCCAACGAGGGAATTACGCCGCTCCGTTCCGTGGGAAGCGACAAAAAATCCGGCATCTGACTGAACTTGCCGTGATGGAATGAATACTTCAGCCCCGGCTCCGTCGACTTCACCTCCACGGCTGGCAGTGACGGCCTTTCACTGGGCTGGACCTCTGCCTTCATGTTCTCAGCCCCGCGTTGCAACGACAACTGCAGAGGCTCCGCTGCGGGCAACAGTTTGTCCAGTGAAAGAATCCAGTCCGCGACATGCCGCAATGACGTTCCATTCACAGACTGAATGACGTCTCCGGAGAGAATACCG
>JAXMBU010000123.1:0-6503 GCA_046349735.1 Planctomycetaceae bacterium | reverse complement strand
AGATGACTCCCAACACGGCTTTAACGACGATCGAGAGCCAGCTTTCATCGCTGTGGAAACGCAACCATTCATCAACGGCGTAGAGAAGCCTCTCAAGAAAATTCAACAACATCCGAAAAAAGTCAATGACCCAGTCGATGACGGCCATCACAACTCGAGCACGCAGCTTGTACCAGGCATTGCCAACCCACTCGGCGGTGAGTTCCTGAGCATCGCGGCCCAGACGAGAATTCAGCGCGAGGCTCGACAGCACCGTAATCGCGCTGACCCACCACCAGCTCAGTGGAACCCCATGGATCAGCCATGGGAGGAATCGGCAACCCACAATTGAAATCAGAAACGGAGTCAACGCGACGCGTCGAACTCGTACAAAGGTTCTGTTTCGCCACATCTTTTGCACAACGGGGAGGTGCAAAATCTTCTGCGGCAGATCAATCATCACATTTCGCAGCAGCTTTAATGCACGCATGACCTGGGCAAAGAACCAGATGCGAAACGGTTTCACGTGAATCAAAGCCATCAACAGGAAACCGACCAGCAAAACTGACGACAGCGTTTCAACGCGACTGTTCACGATCTGATCAATGGCTTCGCGAGCATCATCCGGCGGAACAGCAACGACTTCCTGAGTCACCGACGGATCTGTGCCATTTTCAGGGACCTCCGCCGTTTGTGAGTCCTTCTTTGCCTCTGAAGATTCTTCTCCGGTGCTCTGCACGAACAGCGGTTCAATCGCCGTCGCTGAATTCAAACCCAGCATCGGATAATCGAGTTTCGATGCCGTAGCGGGAGATGTTCCGAGAAAACTTTGCTGCCGTAAACCCGAATCGATCGAATCCGTAAGGGAAGGCGTCGTGACAACAGCTTCCGAAACCAGATTCACTCTCAATGACTCAGTCGCTCCCTGTCCGAAGCTCAGGCCATTGCCGGTTGCCAGCGGGGTTCCTGACGCTGATGCACCGCTGTCGGTGGAGGAAGCGTTTTTTGCCAGCGGGATTTCTGACAGGTACTCATCCATGAGCTCCGCGGCCGTTGCGCCAGCAGGCTCACCGGACGCTGCAATCGAATCATCACCCTCGACCGATTGCGGCTTGCGCCGTCTGTTCGGCCAGACTCGCGGCTTTCAGTTCGGATGAAACGCCTCTGGGCGTCCAGCCACACCTTCCCAACCACTACCGCTCCGCCAAAGATCAACGGAAAATAATGTCGCAAAGCGTCCTGCACGAGTGCCGAAGAACAGAGAACTCGTGATCTGCAGCAGTCGCAGATAAAACTCACCTCGACGCCGATAAAACTCCATCCAGCGCGACATCAAGGCGATCATCGGCCCGCAACAAGTGGTCGCCGCGCCAGAGTTCATGCAGTTGTGTCAGATCCGGCAGCTTCAGATCGTTCTTACTGATCTGGTCGCGAAGATAGCCCATCGTCAGATAACCGCGATCCACGATGCAGTCCAGCGAATCCTCCGTCAACTTGTCGAATGCCACTTGTTCCGGGACGTTCGAAGGCGTCAACTGCACATCTCGCAGAGTTTGCTGAATCACCGGACGCATGCGCTCACGCATCTGCCGTTCGGCCAGTCGAGCTGCCTGCTGCAATAACGCTGTTAATCGTTCACGTTCGATTCCGCTGAGTCGAACATAGACAAGTCTCGCGGCGGAACTGGCCAGATGTTTGGCCATCATCACTTCCCGCAGGCTGTTCAGCGGTCGCCGCAATGGACGCTTTCCGCGACTGACGACCCACTTGACGAGGTCGACTTTGTAAGTCACACGTTCGTGATCCAGGCAGACTTTCTGCAGATCGAACAGCAGACGCTTTTCTGAGTTCCAGAATCCGTGAACTGAGTTTGTGGCGAGTTCCCAGAGCGACGCCTGCCAGGCATCAGTATCCTGCTCTGGAAAATTGATAGCGCGGCGTAGTCGTTCGACCAGATAACGAACATCGGCACGAGCTTTTTCCTGAGCCGCATCGCGTTTGTCGTCCGAGGTCGCTCGCTGCATCGCTCGGATGGCACACACGGCGGCGGCAACTGTGTTTCCTCGCTCATTGGCTCGTTCGCGTCGTCGAAGCTGCGAAACATACGCACGATCGGATGGGACAATGCCAATGCCCATCGACCAGTCGCGTCGAGTATTCGTCAGACGTGCTTCGTCGCGAACCACGTGCGGCGTGAGATCCGGAGTTGTGGCACCGTAAAGCTGAGTTCGCTTCAGAATCTCCGCCGCGTTGATGTCTCGCGCCAGGACATCATCGATCTGTGGCCGTTCCACGACCGACGGAAACCAGACCGTCAACAGGTCGGGTTCAAAATGTTTCATTTCCAGGTACAAAGCTACAAATTCACGCCACGCTTCGATCCGCGATTCCTGATCGACCAGTCGCAATTCATTTCGCAGCACAAAGTGCGCTTCGTCGAATTCAACCTGACCAATGTTGGCGATCCGCTCCTGAACATCCGAACGATGAATATCAGTGTGCAGTCGACGCAGGAGTTCGCGATCAATCTGAGCATGAAAGAGACGTCGCCAGACCTGTTGCAGAAGTTCCTGCATCGGCCAATGCTCGAGTTCTCCTTCATCCGGCTGACAGATCAACAGGCAATCCGCAGGGAGATCTGTATACGACGTGAGCCCGAGTTCATCCGGATGCACGAGATGCCGCACATCAGCCGCAGGAACAATCTGGCTTTCAACGTGAGGAATTGAAGCCGACAACTGGGCGAACCCAAAGCGTTCCCTGATGACGCGCCGGATCACTCGCGGTTCCACCAGAAAGGCTGACGGATCCGCCTGGCTCAATGCACGTCGGAGTTCTTCAATTCCTGACCCGTTAACTTTTGACACGGTCAATCACCGTCATTGTACTTACATCGATTCCAGTGTGGTCCGTTACACTTTTGTTCTGTCATGTTCATCCGGCGTCTGGAGGCAGAATCCTGACCCTCGTCAGCGGAACGGCGCTAGCCGCCGGTGCTGATTTATTCGTTTAACGCAGAAGCCACAGGCGTTGCCGACGGATTCGCCTACGCCTGCGGCTCGCCGTTAAACGAATAAACGAAAACGATCGATACTCGATTAAATCAACACCGGCGGCTAGCGCCGTACCGCTCACTGTTGAACGTCAATACTCCTGTCCCGGATCATCAGATTCCAGACTTCTGACAAAACGTGCGAAGTGTAGCCTCCCTTACAGATGACGTCGAACCGCATCGATCAGTTTGTTGATGTGTTCTTCGGTCGTGTACAAATGGGCGGAAATTCTCATGAAACGACGGCCATTCCATGAGCCCATGAGCAGCTCAATCTGATGTTGATCGCGGAGCGTCGTCTGCAGTAAATCCGGATGACCATGATAACCCGGCGTCCAGCCCTGGGTCTGAGGCAACTCGACGGCCACCATGCTCACGTAGTCTGATTCCTCGGGAGTGCAGAACACGTCGGCGCCGGGAATTTCCAGCAATGCTCGGCGAGCTTTCGTAACCATCTCGTGTGCATGCGTTCTGAAAGCGGTCAGCCGTTCCCGGGAAAAGAACTGAATCGCATCCGAAATCGCCAGCACCGGCGCGGGATCGCGAGTTCCCAGCCAATTTGTGCGATCCTTCCACGTCGCCGCGCGACCGGCGATGCTGCCGCCCCAGCTGACGACAGGACAGCGAACCGATGACTGATGTTTGGGATGCACCCACAGAAAGCCGCTCCCGAACGGAGCACACAACCACTTGTGACAACTGGCGCAATAATAGTCGCAGCCCAGATCGTTCAAGTTCACATCCAGCATGGCGATGGCGTGTGGCCCGTCAACGCAAACCGGGATGTTGTGACGTTTCGCCATCTGGCAAACCGCTTTGACCGGCAGAATACAGGCCGTCGCGGAAGTCACATGACTGATCACAATCAGTTTCGTCTTTGGCGTGATGGCCGCCTCAATAGCTCGCACAGTTCCTTCCTCGCGGGGCGGAAATGGCAGGACGGCCGTTGTGATCTTTGCTCCGGTCTCACGGCATTTTGCCTGCCAGATATTCCTGACAGCTCCGTATTCATGATCGGTCAGGAGAATCTCATCGTCAGGCTTCAATACGATGCTGGATGCAACGACATTCATCGCGAAGGTTGCGTTGTCGAGCAGCACCAGTCGATCCGGCTGAGTTCCCAGAAATCGACCGAGCACCTGCGTGGCGCGTTCCAGTTCCTCTTCCATATCTCCACAGAAAAACTTCATTGGCTGCCGCTCCAGCCGATCGCTCCACTTCGCGCGAGCCTCATGGACGGGAATTGGAGACGGACCAAAGGATCCATGATTGAGATATGTGCAATCAGGATCCAGTTTCCAGAAAGCCCCCAACGGATGCGAAGATGTCATGAACGCAATCTTTACCAACAGAACAGGAAGTCACATCAGCTTGAGTGAAGCTTAGTAGGCCGACTCAGAAAATTCATGTCAGTACTCAGCTGCGCACTGACTTGTCGCATTCTTACTCTCCGACGTACCCGGACAGCGCCATAGTCTCCTTCGCCGGAATATTTCAGTGTCGTGTCGGTCCTCCGAGGCATTGATTTTCTACAAGCCCGATGCGCCAGTTTTGAAGTTGCGTATTCACAGCCTCGGAGGGTCGACAAATCCATTGCCGGTGGCGTGACGGTCTGTTGATTTCATACCAACCCGAAGCGCCAGCGAGGCAAAGAACGCAGAATTCCTCGCTGGCGCTTCGGGTTAATACGCGTTTCTCTTCAGAATCTCGACTAAATTCCGTTACGCCACCGGCGAAGGATATGCCGAGCTTCAGCCCTGTTGAAAACGCACGCTTCAAAATGCGGCGAGTGCGTTATGAGTTACTCTCAGTCGACTCGCTCGCGATTCTTGCTTGCCATGCGGAGCCTGCGGACGATTGATTGACAGCAGCTTCACTTGCCCCCTGAACCAAAAATCGCATAGCCCGATGTTATGACCCGCGCTTACCTTTCAAACATCGCCGGAATTGAAGGAACTGGGAAGAGAACCTGCTCTTCTTCTTTCATCCGGCAAAATGGCGTCGTGACATCCAATAATGCATCGGGGTTGCCTGGACAGCGAGCAGCCACTCAATTCCGCTGACTTTTCGCACTCTGCAGTGCTCTCAAGCGGTCGAGTGCTGTTTCCTCCCAAGTCGCTGGCTCCGCGCTAAAGAAGCCGATCGTTGCCTGATAAGTGCCATCAAAGCCAGCAGGCAGAGTTTTCTCGGAGAAGCTCATCAGTCGCAGCTTACGATAAATGCCCGGAGCGTCGGTATATTGAAACCAGACATCCTCTGAAGCGGGATGTTGAGTCAACAGACAGACGGCACCACAGCCATCCGCTGAATCATAAACCGCCATCCAGCGTGCTGTGCGTTCGAGCCCTTCGCCGGGTTTTGCTCCTTCCGCAAGAAACGAGCCGCGTTTCAATATGCCCGTGTCGTCGCCAAAGAGATAATCGGTCATGGCCGGCGACCAGGCATACATCAGCGGATAGGACAACTTCAATCGAGTGTCTTCGCTGGCCTGCATGCGGACCGTTTCAACCAGCACATCATTCTCCACGGAGACTTCGGACTCCAGTCGAACGGCTCGAATCTCCGACGACCGCATGAGTCGAAACGCATGGCCCTTCAATTCCGCCTGAGGATCTACTGGGCGAACACGGTGTCGATCGACGAAGAACTGCAGCGCCGTAACGTTCTCCTTTTCGATCTTCCCTGGTTGGCCCGGGACATTCAGGAAATGAGCGGTTCCCAGCAGGCCAACACCGTCGATGTTCAATACGGTGCCGTAAGCACTATCCGTGGTTGCGATCGAATGATTTTTGTAGTTGAAACCGCTCAACGTCCAAAGCTTGGGGCCATCAATCCGGAATGACACACTCCCGATTTCACAGGATACCAATTCAGGGCGTACTTCAGCGGCATCGACCGACAGCGGTTCATCGGCAACCGCGATCGTCGAGGAGACCAGTGCGGCGATCAGCAGAATTGCGAACCGCCCCGTCGCGGTATTGGTCGCTGTGAACTTCATCACCGACGATTCCTGAAGGTCAAACCAATTCCGCGATCGGATATCGGTGGTCGACCAGATACTGCGGACGTCCGGCCTGGTCAGGGATGGTCGCATTGAGCACGTCGATCCCCAACCGGTTGTACAGAGTCGCAAACACTTCCTGATAATGCACCGGGCGATCCTGAGGTACTTCGCCAAGTCGATTCGTCGAACCAATGACCTGCCCCATTTTCATTCCACCGCCGGCCAGCAAACAACAGGACACCTGAGGCCAGTGATCACGTCCGCCATCCTTGTTGATTCGCGGAGTTCGTCCAAACTCACCCCATGCAACAACACTCACATCCTGATCGAGTCCTCGCAGGTGCAAATCCTCAACGAGTGCGGTGATGCCCTGATCCAGCTTCGCAAGCTGCGTCGGCAAACGTTCAAAATTCGCTCCATGCCGGTCCCAGCTTCCGAAGGACAATGTAACACAGCGAACTCCCGCTT
>JAXMBU010000122.1:0-6892 GCA_046349735.1 Planctomycetaceae bacterium | reverse complement strand
GAAACGCCAGAATGCACCAGTAAACCGTGCGCGCAGCGTTAAGGCCATTCTCCACCGGCGTCGCGGCCGTGTCTGCCTGCGCGTCAGGAGTTTGCGTTGCTTCATGCGCTTGATTGAGTTCCTGAGATCTCACGGACGTTGTTCCTCCGCGATCTCTTTCGTTTGTGGAACGGCCATTGTTGAACGCGTCGGATCGGCTTCGGGCACACCATCCGGCTGCAGCTTTGATTTACTTTTCTCTGGCTGACTCTGATCATCCAACAATGACTTTGTCGCTGACGAATCGAGACCACCAAAGAACAATTGATCGGAGCTCAGGATCAGCGTCGCTTTCTCTTTCAGCACGCGTTTGCTGGCCTGCAGAGAACTCCAAAACTGATAGAACTCGGGGTTCTTCTGATGAGCCGTCGACAGCAATTCGGCCGCTCGACGTTCTGCTTCCGCCGTAATTCTGGCGGCTTCTTCACGTCCCTTTCGGAGGATTTCCTGCGTCTCCACGTGCGTCTTATCACGAATCGCCTGAGCTTCTTTTGAACCTTCCGCGCGGAGTCGATTGGCTTCGGCCTGTCGTTCGGTTCGCATGCGTTCAAACACCGCGGCCAGATTCTCTTCCGGGAAAGCGATTCGTTCGACGGACACCTGATCGACGGCGATGCCCATTTTGTCGAAGGCCATCGAGGACAAATCGTCGCGAATCTGGGTTTCAATCTTTGCCAGTTGCACATCACCCGGATTGGTCGAAACTAAAGCAGACAGCGGATAAGTGCCGATCCGTTGATTCTCTGCCGCCAGCAACATTGACGTCAGTCGTGACTGAGCGGTTTCCGGATCGCCAACCGATTGCAGGTAGGCCAACGGTTGTTCCACATGCCAGATGACAAAACACGTCAACACAATGCTGCGTTTGTCCGCACTAAACGCCGCTGACTCCGGCGCAGTAAAGACAGTTCGACGTCGATCAATGATATGCTTCTGCTCGACAGGAGCTGGCAGCTTGAAGTAGGGACCCGGCTTTACGATTTCACGCGTCGGGCGACCGAAGCGAGTGATCACGACGGCTTCACCCTCTGACACGGTGAAGAACGAATCGTAGGCCGCAAACATCAGCAACATCACGACGGCCATCAGCGTTCGCGCGACCAGCAGTCCGCGTCGTGGTGGAGTGGTTTCCACAATTGGCAACACTTCCGTCATTGAGCCGCCTCCGGATGAATTTCACGTTGCCCGCCCAGCCAAAGTTTCAGACTTGCCGGAAGATTGCTGTCGATCAGAGTCAACGAACGATCAGCCAGAACTTCACTGATGGCATTACAGAACGCTCGCTGACGAAACACGTCTGGCTGTTGTTCGTAGCTGCTGAGCATCGCATCGAGAAACAGCGATTCTTCTTTGACCCCGGTGAGTCGTACGGACGCGGCCGCCGAGGCATCGGCGGCCTCGGTGGCGGACATCATTTCACAGCGACTGCGTTCCGCGAGATAGGCTCCGCGAGCCTCCGCGACTTCTCGCTCCGCATCGACGCGAGCCGTCACGATTTCGAGAAAGGAATCTGCCACTTCAATCGGCGGATGAATGCTGAGCACATCAAACTGCAGAATCTCAACCCCCAGATTGATGTTCGAAACATCGTCCTGCAGATGACTACGAATCTGCTGTCCCCAAACTGTGCGATCAGTCTCCAGCAAGGCCTGCAGCGTTTTCGTCCGCGTGTCCGCCATCAGAACATGTTGAGCCAGGCTTCTTACCATTTGATCCGGATCGCGAGCGGTCGTCACGAAGTTCGCGTGATCAGCGCGACTGTCGGCGACTCGGTAGTGCACAATCGCATTGATTGCGACAAGTTCTGTTCCGTCGCCCACAACGAGTGGAAATTCGGCGTCTCCATGAGCCTTCGTCCACAGCATCGGAGTTGTGGAGACCTTCTTCAGGTCGGCGACATAACCCACGGTGGTGGCTCGAAGTTGCTGAGCGGCGAAGGGTGTCGTTCGTGACAACGGCCACGGTAAAGTCAGGTGAATTCCCGGCGACAATGTTTCGGCCTGCAGCGCCCCCAGTCGAAAATAAGCAGCGAGATCTCCCGTTCGAACAATGACCAGGCCTGACAGCAGCCAGCAGCCAAGCAACGTCAGAAACAGTCCCGCAGCGATGGCCGCACGTCCTGATTTGGCTCGGCGGAGTTGTTCTTCATGGAGCGTGTCGCTCTGTTGTTCTGTGGCATTTGACGACGGCGAGGAATCTCCCAGCAGCAATTGTCGCAGGAGGAATTGATTGCCCAAGGTCTCCGATACGGCCGTCCCTGAGAGTACGGCCATCGTCAGACGGAGGAGACCTTCGACGGAGATCCCCAGCGACCAAAGTCGAATCATCAACGCCACGAAGTACGCGGGCACTGACGGCTGATTGTTGTTACCAAAGCTGGCAAATGCTGCAGCCAGCGTGAGAACCCACAGTTCTGTAAGCAGTGAACTCAGACTGCGACTTACACCCTTGAGTCCCCGGGTGACTCGCTGAGCAATAAACAGGATCGCAGCAAACCCCGCAAACAGCACCCACGAATTCGGCAGGCTGTCGGGAGTTACGCGAATTATCGCCCGCGGAACAAACGACGCTGCGGCAAGCGCTGTTGTGACCAGCCATGCCAGCACCATTCGCCACGCTTGCGAACCCTTTGTCCCAGAAGTTGCGCCAGCAGAGAGAAACGTCAGGCCTCCGCAACCAAAACAAGCCGCCAGCGAAAACCCCAGTGGCTGCCAGCCGAACAAGCCAATCAGCACGCCGAGGCCAGCAACGACAAACAATCCCCAGGCCACAACGTGGCAGGTCGATGTTTGAGATTGGCTTTGCCGGAGTGAGTTCACAACTGGAGCTTTCGAGGATTAACTCGGGAGAACAGCGTCACATGACGGCCTACTGGGGAAGATTGATTTTGGAAAGCGCTGAATCCACGTCCGCATGAAACGGCATCGCCATTGCCTCCAGCAGTTTTACAGACTCTTCATCAGCAACCGTGGGATTGCCGGACTGGAAAGGTGGCTGAGGATCGTATTCCATCATCAATTGGATCGATTTGGCGTAACTCTCGTCTTTCAGTTTGGCAGCCAGTGTCAACGCGAAGTCAATCCCCGCGGTCACTCCGCCTCCCGTGATTCTGTTGCGATCTTCGACGACTCGAGCCGCCGTCGGTTCGGCGCCAAACTTCTTCAGATCATCAAGAGCAGCCAGTGCGTCGTGGCCTTGTAACCCTTGAGTAACCCTGCCGCGCCCAAGAACCAGTGACGGTGCAGACCTGGTGACGTACTTCGCCTTTGAGCCGACTCGAGGCGACGAACTCTCGCACCTCTGGATCTTCCATCATGGCGATCGTACCGTCGGTGCCGCGAGGAATGAACAGCACCGCTGGTTCCTCGGGGCAATCCTTGGTGCCAGCGTGGGACGAATCGGCACGCCTGTGTCCGACAGGGCAAATCGTGTTCTTCCAGACAAAGTCGCGTCTTAAAGCCGGGTCCCAACAGAGAGAACATGCTGTGGCCGATCAAATCGAGTGCAGTGAACCGCGGATACACGAGCATCGGGATTTCGTTCTTGACGAATTCCACCCTCGATTTCTCAGCCACCGCCGTCGAAGTCTGCGTGGCCGCTCGTTCACAACCGCTGACCACAGCAGCACCGATAGCAGAAAGCAGGCACTTCGTCGAGAGATGCTGGCAGACATGATTCAGGAGCCTTGAAAGAGTTCCACAAAGCACCGGGAAGATTTCTCCCGGGATCGGCTGTGATGTTGATCGGGGGCAGAAAGTTGATTGATTCCATCGCACTGTGATTTTGGTCAATGGAGTTTCCGGACTGGCATACTTGCCGTTGAATTGATCGCCGGACGGCTCCACCTTCCATTCGGCCATCAGCGTGTATTCATGAGCAGGCAGACCAATGGCGCCGTCAGGTTGCTTCAGGACAAAATGGCCGTCGTCCTTAACCGTCGCGAGCCACATCTTCTGGCCTTCATAGTCAGCCGTAGCGAGTGAATGAAATGTGATCACAGCGCCCCGCTGCTGGCTTGTTCTGGAACAGCGGTTGTCCATCGACAGGGAAAACGGCCGCCACGACGTCGCACTTCTCTTCGCGCACAGCCTGCGGAAGGCTGAGAAGTAGAAGCCCAGCAAAGTCAGACACCAATCACGAGGCGTCAAGAGATTGGCATCCATCACCATTCTCCCAGCGGTTCATTGTTGTTCAGATCGTAAGCGCGTTTCCAAACCTCCGCTGAGATGTTTGCCTGGACGGAGCGAACGCTTCCATCGCCCAGCCCGACGTTTAACAAGCCCACATGCGAACTGCTGAACCAATTGAGGTTACATTTGCTGCGATGGAAGGCCCCAAGGTTACTGGGGATCGGAGTCAGCGGTTCCAGCGGGAGAAAATTCAGATTCCAATAGCTTTCGAAATAAGTTCCGGCCCACGCGGCCCATGGACCGGTGTCCGGAAAGTTACATTGCACAAGACGCTCGGCCAGCATAATCGTGTTTGAGGCTCCTCGAGTCCCGAAGGCTGTTGAGATGTTGAAGCGGCTCAACTTTGGGGTCGGGGAGTTCAATGCCGGTTCGAATATTTCCTTGTTCGTTGTATAGGAAGCCGCACGTTCCTGTGTCGCCTGATTGAACGTCGTATCTGACGGACACAGGAACGTATTCAATCGGGTTGTCGCCGTCGCATTCGCCGCTTCGACATACTGCTTGATAAACCAGAACGTATTGGAGTACCGATAAGGATCTGGGTAGATATAGGCTTCATTTCCCGGCAGTTTGCGTTCTGAGATTTCAAAGTTATGTATCGCGAGAGCAATCTGTTTCAGATTGTTCTTGCACTGCGTCCGCCTTGCGGCTTCACGAGACTGCTGCACAGCCGGTAACAGCAGCGAAACAAGTACCGCGATGATCGCAATCACCACCAGCAGTTCGATCAGCGTGAAGCCGCGACGCGAGTTCAGTTTTGGCTCAAAACATTTTTTCATCGAATAGCTTCCAGTGCGTCGAGCGGAGTGTTGATCCAGGCGGAAACGTGACTAGAGCACATCAACAAACTCACTGCTCATTATGTCTGTGATCAGATCATCAATGATCTTGAAGTACCAATCTCGCCCTGTGCCCCCGGTGAGAAGATCAACTTCATGGACATCGCTGAAGACGTTCACTCTCGCCTGAAGAGAAGTCAACGGTGATCCGACGCCGGAACGCAGATGGGAGACGCGTATCTCATAAGGAGTTGCGCGAAGCCATTCGTCCTGAAGAATTCTCAAACTCGTAGTCGAAGCGTTATTAGTCATGAGGCCCGCAATGAGGATGTCATCGCCGCTGCCACCATCGATGAGATCCAGTCCTGATCCACCGATCAGAATGTCACGACCTGCTCCGCCAAGCAGTTGATCATTCCCGACACTTCCTGCCAGGATGTCGTTGCCAGCGTTTCCGACCAGTGTATTGGCCAGACCATTGCCCAACAGAATATCGTCTCCGGAACCCCCGATTGCGTTCTCGAACGTGCTGTGCGAATTCAGTTTTAGGGTTCGATTGATATGGACATTCTGGACAAGGTTGCTGACGAGATTCAGATTCACAGCCGTGGTGAGCGAGCTGAAGGTCAGCGTGTCTGTTCCACCATTGGTCGCTTCGGTGACCGAGTCTGCTTCCGAGGTACCGGCCACGCCAAACACATAGTTGTCGTCTCCAAGACCACCCAGAAGCTGATCATTCCCGACACTACCCACCAGAATGTCGTTGCCAGCGTTTCCGACCAGTGTGTTGGCCAGACCATTGCCAGTCAGAACATCGTCACCAGAACCACCAGTCGCGTTCTCAAACGTGCTGTGCGAATTCAGTTTTAATGTTCGATTGACATGGACATTCTGGACAACGTTGCTGACGAGACTTAGATTCAAAGCCGTGGTCAGCGCGCTGAAGGTCAGCGTGTCCGTTCCGCCATTGGTCGCTTCGGTGACCGAGTCTGCTTCCTGAGTACCGGCCACGCCGAACACATAGTTGTCGTCTCCAAGACCACCCAGAAGCTGGTCATTCCCGGCATTCCCCACCAGAATGTCGTTGCCCAGATTTCCTGTCAGAATATTGCCCAGACCATTGCCTGTGAGAATATCGTCGCCGGACCCTCCGGTTGCGTTCTCGAACGTGCTGTGGGAATTCAGCTTCAACGTTCGATTGAAGTGCACGTTCTGGACAACATTGCTGACCAGATTCAGATGCACAGCCGTGGTCAGCGAACTGAAGGTCAGCGTGTCTGTTCCACCATTGGTTGCTTCGGCGAGCGAGTCCGCTTCAGGTGTACTGGCCACGCCAAAGACATAATTGTCGTTTCCAGAACCGCCTTGAAGTGAATCATTGCCCCTGCCGCCGGTCAGCGTGTCGTTTCCGTCACCGCCCAGAAGTGTGGTCCCAACAAGCACCGTCTGCAGGACGGTGAGTTTGTCGTTGCCCGCTCCGGCATCCGCAATCAAATCTGTCCCTGCTTTCAAGCTGCTGACGGAAATAGTGTCGTCGCCAGAGAATCCGAAAACCTTAATGACAGAAACGCTGGCCGGGTTGTAGAGGAACGTTGCTCCATTGACCACGGCCGCCAGCGATGTAGTCTCTGCGATGGAAATGATGTCTGCTGTCGATGTCCCGTAAACGTTCAACGTTGATCCGACTAGTTGCGTCATACCGCCGATCGATCGAGTGATGAGGTTGCTGACTTCAGATCCGTCCGAAACCTGAAAACCCACGATCCTTGCGGCCGGGTTCTGTGAACTGCTGAGATACTTTACTGATCGCAACGCCGCCTCATATTCCGCCACGGTGCCATTGCCGCTTAAAGTCAGCTTACCGAGTCCATTCCAGTACCCAGT
>JAXMBU010000121.1:0-7044 GCA_046349735.1 Planctomycetaceae bacterium | reverse complement strand
ATTAATCATGAACCTGCGACAGACTTCGAAAAGCGAGCGGCCAAAGAAATTGCAACAGGGGAGTCTGAAGTCGAGACCACCGAGGATGGGTACTATCGCCGAGCGACCGCGATACCGATGACCGGCGGTTGCATTAGTTGTCACGCGGGCGTGTTCAATCAGTCCGCAAAGAGTCGCAAATTTGCAGCGTTGGTCATCAGTATTCCGGTTGAGGCGGAGTCTGCCACTCCCTGATCGTGCGGTCTGGAATCCGTCAGCGGAATGTCGCGAGCGGCACGAATGAGACGCTAATGCGTTCCAGTTAATTACTTCATTCGCAGACGGGTGAGCGATGTCGTCTGCAGAAGAGAGATTCCCATGAAAATGTCTGGTCGGTTGACTACAGTGGTCGCCCTCAACCTGGTGATGTTGGTTTTCGCGCACAACAAGGGAAGCTTACCTGCTGACGACAAAGTGTCGACGAACGCTTCATTGACGGAGACAGAGGCGTTCGTTTCAAAAACGACTGTCAATGAGGCTCGGCGACAGGCAGAGATTTTGCATTCAACGCTCCACTCCTCTCTGCGAGTGATCCATGACCGCTATTACAAAGAGGACGAAGGTTTACCGATCCCGGCTGCGATCCTCGGTGAGGTCTTCAGGGATGTCGAGGCCGAGCAGAGAGTAAAGCTTCGCTGGCTGGCCGTGGAAGGGCTTGCGATGAACTCAGACCATAAACCAGCGGACGAATTTGAGCGACAAGCGGTCGACAAACTCAAATCCGGAGAACGTTCCCACGAAGTCACTGGTGACGGCATCTATCGGCGAGCCGCTCCGATCACGCTGAGCAGTCATTGTTTGAAATGTCATATGCCGGACCGCAAGAGCACTCGCGATCGTGTCGCAGGGCTAATCATCTCCGTTCCAATTGCGGTCGAGGACGGGCCTTCTGACAAACAGCTCATTGATTCAAACTGAGGCCGACACACCATTTTGCCTCCAGCGGGTGAGGCGGCAAAGTCGCGGACTTCAGGATTCTTCCTTCGGCGATATAACGCTGGCCGCCGATATTTTCCAGCAGTTTTTCTCGACAATCACCGGTGGCTAGCGCCAATCCGCTCACGAAGCCCACGCCGCTGGGGTGAACCATCGCAGTGGGGGTTTCCTCGTCATTCCACTATCGCTGTGCCGTACGTTATGCTCCAGCGGTGATACGGATATCAGCTCTCGCAATGACTTTTCGCTTCTTCAAAGACCATTTTCATGCAAACTCTTGTCACCGGTGGAGGCGGATTTCTTGGGCTGTATATTGTCGAGCAACTACTCGGGCAGGGTCATTCAGTTCGCGTGCTTTGTCGAGGACAATACCCGGCCTTGAAGGCTCTGGGCGTACCGACCGTTCAGGGTGATCTGCGGGACCAGGACACTGTCAGTGAAGCCTGTCGAGATGTTGAGGCGGTTTTTCACACGGCAGCTGTGCCTGGCGTCTGGGGCGACTGGAAGATGTATCATGGCATCAATACGGAAGGCACCTGCAATATCATCAGGGCATGCAGGCAGCATCGCGTTGCGAGACTGATCTATACCAGTTCACCAAGCGTTGTATTTGACGGCAGTGACCATGTGGACGCGGATGAGTCTTTGCCGTATCCCGCGACATGGCTCTGTCATTATCCGCATTCAAAAGCTTTGGCGGAGCAGGCCGTGCTGGCCGCAAATGAGAGAGAGGGGTTGCGAACGATTTCTTTGCGACCACACTTGATCTGGGGACCACGAGACAATCACCTGATCCCACGATTGATCCAGAAAGCTCGATCCGGCCGATTGCGGCGAGTCGGCGATGGGACCAATGTTGTGTCTGTGGCCTACGTTGAGAATGCGGCGGCGGCGCACATTCAGGCGGAGCTCTCGCTGCGAGATTCTTCGAAAGCCGCAGGAAAGGCGTATTTCATCAATGAGCGAGATGCCGTGAATCTCTGGGACTGGATTAATCTGATTCTGGCGAAAACAGGTTTGCCACCGGTGGAAAAAAACATTTCCAAAACGGCGGCGACTCGTTTAGGAACGATTCTGGAGAGCATCTGGAGCCTGTTTCGATTGGGCGGTGAACCTCCAATGACCCGATTTATTGCTGCTCAATTGGCCGGATCTCACAGTTACTGCATTGCTGCCGCGGAACGTGACATCGGATACCGCCCGCTTGTTTCGATGGAAGAAGGCCTTCGACGTCTTCAACCCGATCTTGATAGGCTGAAACAATGATCTTCTAGGAAAATTGAAGTTGATTACACTGAGCAGAAAAATACCCTGTTCAGTGCTTAAAGTAGTCGCGCCGGTCATAGACTCAGAACACTTCTCCTGGCTCTCAACAGTTCTGGTATCGATTCCCGGTTAATCCGTCCCACCTTTGCCTGCCCCCTCCGGAGATGACACCATGAGTTGTCTCGTAAAACCCTGCCTGCCCGTAACAAAGTTCTCTGGTTTGCTGTTAGGACTGTTGATCTGTGTCGCACAGCCGACACGTTTAGTCGCTGATGAAAAGACGGCTGGCCAGGATCCCGCGAAGGCTGCGGAAGCTCCTCAGAATCCTTTTCCGGAAGCCGTGCCGGTCCCCGAGGGAATTCTCGAAGGCGGCACCGAGTGGCTGAACACATCACAACCACTCGATCTTAAGGACCTGAGAGGGAAGATCGTGGTGCTGGACTTCTGGACCTACTGCTGCATCAACTGCATGCACGTGCTTCCGGACTTGAAATTCCTGGAAGAGAAGTATGGCAACCAGCTGGTTGTCATCGGAGTTCACTCGGCCAAGTTTGATAACGAAAAGGTGTCGCAGAGTATTCGCGATGCCATCGTGCGATACGAAATCCAGCATCCCGTGGTGAACGACAGCGAGATGCTTATCTGGCGCAAATTCGGGACGCGAGCCTGGCCGACATTAACCCTGATTGATCCGGAAGGAAAATATGCCGGATCACAAAGTGGCGAAGGCAATCGGGAGTTGTTCGACAACGTGATTGGCAAACTGGTTGAATATCACCGCTGGAAAGGCACGCTGGATGAGACGCCGATCGTCTTTCAGTCTGAAGCCAGTAAAGTTCAGCCGACTCCTCTGCGTTACCCGGGCAAAGTTTTCGCCGATGCCGCCGGTCAGCGACTCTTCATCACTGACAGCAATCACAATCGCATTGTGGTGACTTCGTTGACTGGAGAATTGCAGGCGATTGTTGGCAGCGGCCGCAATGGGCGAGCCGACGGGGCGTTCGAGGCAGCCGAATTCAATCGTCCGCAGGGAACGATCCTGGTCGGTAGCAAACTCTACGTGGCTGACACGGAGAATCATCTGATCCGAGTTGTGGATCTCGAAGCAAAGTCCGTCAGCACACTTGCTGGTAACGGACGCCAGGGACAACCCGGAGGCATTATCAGTGGGACGATGCTTGAGACGTCACTCAACAGCCCGTGGTCTATCGCTCATACAAATGGAATGCTTTACATCGCCATGGCGGGACCGCATCAGGTTTGGTCCCATCAGATCGGCACAAATCTGATTGGTGTCTATGCTGGTTCAGGCCGTGAGGATGTCATCAATGGGTCGCTGGCCACGTCAGCGTTTGCACAGCCATCAGAAATCGTCAGCGACGCCGACGGCAAGTTCCTTTATCTTGTCGACAGTGAAGGCTCAGCGATTCGAAAAGTGCCAACGAACCCAGCCGGTGAAGTGACTACCGTTGCAGGCACGTCCGAGCTTCCTCGCGGCCAATCACTGTTTGCTTTCGGCGACGTTGATGCGGCTGGCCGGAATGCTCGGTTCCAGCATCCGCTGGGCATTGCGATCTCCGGGGAGAATTTGTTTGTGGCGGATTCGTACAATCATAAGCTGAAGATTGTCGATCTTGACAAGCGAAAGTCAGTGACATGGGCGGGGACTGGCAAACCGGGCAATGCTGTTGATCCACTGCAGCTGAATGAACCAGGGGGACTGTCTGTCGCCAACGGAAAGCTGTATGTCGCTGACACAAACAATCATCGCATCCTGACGATTGATATTGCGAGCAAACAGACGACGGTCCTGGCGATCAACGGATTGACGCCGCCGAATCCTCCGAAGCAGACCAATAAACCTGAGACGGCCGATGCCATCACCGTTATGGATTCACAAAAGCTGGCGGAGCCGGCCAAACTGACGTTTAACGTCACGTTGACAATTCCGGATGGTCACAAACGAAACGATCTGGCACCGGTGACGTGAGATCTTTGCGGAGCCGAGCAGTCGATCATCGCAACAGATTTGCTGGGCGTTCGTGATGAAGCTACGGCGAACGATCAGAATGTCGCTACGTTTGAAGTGCCTCTGACAGGAACTCCCGGCGAAGCGACCTTTATCGTGCGAATGAGCTTCGGTTACTGCGGCACGGAAGAGAATGCTCTGTGTCGGCTGGCCACTGCGACCTGGAAGATCCCCGTGGTGCTCAATACCGACGGTGGCGTGAACGAGATTGCTTTGACGTTCCCCAAACCGTGATTTACCATCGGATTCGATGCTTTTCGATCAAATCCCAGTCGACATCAATCCCAAGTCCCGGTTCCGGATTCAAGGTTGTGAAGGCGCCTTCGATCTTCAGCGGGTTGCGGACGATTGAGAATTCATGGTAACTCGGGCCAAGACAATCGCCTGGAATGGTTTCGATCTGCACGTTCGGCGTTGAGACAACAAACTGCATCATTGTTGCCGCACCGATGTCCCATTCCAGATTCGAACCAATCGTGCAGGGGATTCCGGAATCGGCGGCGATCGACGCAAGTTTGCGGGCCTTCGCGAGGCCGCCTTGTTTGCCGGGATAAAGCGTGACCGCGTCACAACAGTCATGCAGCAGCAATTCACGCAGATGCACTTCGTCGAAACAGCTTTCGTCGGCGAGAACTTTGATGCCGGTGTCCTGTCGCAGCTTTCGCAGTTGTGAATAATCGCCTCGCGGGAGTGGCTGTTCGACCAGTTCCACATTGCAATCAGCGATCCGCTTCAGGCAATACCGAGCCTGCTCATCGTCCCATCCACCATTGGCATCGATGGTCAGATGATTCTGCGGACCGATGGCTTCTCGCACCGCGTGAACTCGCTGCACATCCAGTTCGGGGCCGGTTCCGACCTTGACTTTGATCGTTGTGAAGCCCGCGGCAATTCTCTGTTTGGCTCGCTCCGCCGCCACTTCCGGCGCGTAGGCCCCCATCGAGAATCGATTGCGAATTGTTAACGGGCGAACAGCCCCGCCCAGCAATTCGTAAACGGGGCGTTTGGCGGCTTTGCCGAGTACATCCCAACAAGCCATTTCTATTGCGGACTTGGCAAACCAGTTGTCGATCGCCGCCAGATCCATGCGACTTTCGATGGCCGGAAGATCATCAAGATCGCACCCCTGCACCAGCGGTGCGAACAGATTTTGAATAATCGCCTGAACGCCCCAGACGGTTTCGCCGCTCCAGCGAGGCGTCGCGGTGGCTTCTCCAGCTCCGACGATTCCCGTGTCCGTGGTAAGTCGTACGACAACGAATTGCGAAACTTCATGCCGTCCGAGCGCGGAAATCATCCGG
Organism: Planctomycetaceae bacterium; assembly: GCA_046349735.1. Taxonomy (GTDB): domain Bacteria; phylum Planctomycetota; class Planctomycetia; order Planctomycetales; family Planctomycetaceae; genus SXXK01. The sequence goes on along the minus strand of JAXMBU010000121.1, from coordinate 1,473 downwards.
CGTTCGGCGGTGAGCGGGATTCGAACCGGGATGGCTTCAATTGAGGCGATCTTCATCATTGGATCCCTGTAAACAACAACTACTGTGACACTTCAATGCAATACAGATGCTGATACGTACGAATGAATATCTGGCCGTCGGAATAGGCCGGAGTCGCACGAGTCATTTCCCCAAGTTCATTCGTAGCGATCACTTTGCAGGCTGTGGGATCTGCCTGCAGCAGGATTGTCGCTCCCTTCATGGTCGTGATCTGAAGATGGCCGTCGACGGACGTCATGGAGCTCCATGATGATGCTCCATCAAGCCGTTCCTTCCATTTGATTTCTCCTGTCGGAACATGGACGCACCATGCAATACCCGGCTCGTTCAGAATGTAGAGATGATCCTCGACCACGACCCCCGAACCGACTCGCTGCGGATTTCCCTTTTCATGTAACCACAATCGTTTGCTGGCGGTCAGATCGCCGGTACCCTCAGCACGAACAGCAATGGCCGGACCGTTGTAGCCCGCCATCGACACGACCAGATCACGGGCGATGAGGGGGGAAGTATATAGCAGTTTGCTGAGTCCTCCGCAGGACCAGCGGTCTTCACCAGTCAGAGGGTCCACGGCCCACAAGCGATCGGGCATCGAAAGCAACAGCGTATCAGAATTGCCCTGCGGCATAATCACCGGAGTGCTCCACGAGCCACGATACTCTTCATGCTTCGTAGAAACCTGTTCCGGAAAAGTACGACGCCACACTTCTGTTCCATCTTTCAGACTAAAGGCGGCCACATAAGCGTTCACGCCGGGACCAAAATTCAGAAACACCAGATTCTGGTAAATCGTCGGACTCGAACCATAGCCCCAGATATGATCGACCTTACCCGTATCGACCTTCCAGATCTGTTCGCCATTCAGATCAAAGCAATACAGTCCAGCAGATCCGAACCACGCCACGATTCGCTCACCATCGCTCACCGGAGAACTGGCACAAAGTGGATTCGTCTGATGAGTAATCTCCTTTTCGGAAGACTCAATCCCTTTCGTCCAGAGCAAAGTACCGTCATTGCGATCATAACATCGCAGTTCGCGCTGAGCGGACCCGGTGGGCGCGTGAGTGATAAAGACTTTGGAGTCGACGACAATCGGGCTCGAATTGCCTTCACCGTCCAGCTCTACTTTCCAGCGAATGTTTTCGTTTTGCGACCATGACTGAGGAACGCCAGTTTCGTCTGAAACCCCTGTTCCCAGCGGACCTCGCCATTGCAGCCAGTCGCCCGCCGTAGCGCTGCTGATCAGGAACACCAGACAGACAGCAAATGCGGCCACCCCACTCAGCAACTTGCGATTGCAGACTTCACAGCCTGCGGCCGAGGTTGCTCGATCGCAACTTTGACTCTGATGAGTTGCCCCGGGAAAAAGAACACTCGAATTTTGCATGAGAACCCCTGATTCCCTTGGAGTACAAGCGACCTGATGGAAGGGTC
>JAXMBU010000120.1:0-7086 GCA_046349735.1 Planctomycetaceae bacterium | reverse complement strand
TGCGGCTGGATGATCGAGAGGCCGCAATCACCGCCGGCGCCATTGTTCCCGGAGACGCATCGGCCAGCTCAATGATTCAGAGGATTCACTCCGAGAATCCTGATGAGCTGATGCCGCCCCCGAAGTCCAATCGTCGTTTGTCGCCAGAGCAGAAAGCTTTGTTGCAGCGGTGGATCGCCGAAGGGGCGAACTATCAAAAACATTGGGCGTTTGTTGCACCGGTTCGCCCTGCGGATCCCGAGGTGACTCGACAGGATTGGCCGCGAAACTCAATCGATCGCTTCGTGTTGTCGAAACTGGAAACCGTGGGACTTCAGCCATCGCCTGAGGCTGATCGCGCGACCTTGATCCGTCGGCTTTCGATTGATCTGGTGGGTCTTCCTCCCCGGCCGGAAGAGGTCGACGCGTTTGTCGTGGATGAAAGCCCTGATGCCTACGAGAAGCTGGTCGATCGCTTGATGGCCAGTCCTCATTACGGCGAACGGATGGCGCTCAGCTGGCTGGATGCCGCTCGCTACGCCGACAGTAACGGATTCCAGCAGGATGGTGATACATGGCAATGGATCTGGCGAGACTGGGTCGTAAAGGCTCTCAACGAGGACCTGCCATTTGATCAATTTACGATCTGGCAACTGGCCGGAGATTTGCTGCCCGACGCCACCGACGAACAAAAAATCGCCAGTGGCTTTAATCGCAATCATTTGCTGAACGGCGAAGGCGGCGCGATTGCGGAAGAGCAACGCTGGGTGATTTTGTTTGACCGCATGGAGACCACGTCAACAACCTGGCTCGGTCTGACCATGAATTGTGCGCAGTGTCATGATCACAAATATGATCCCATGACACAGCGTGATTACTACAGCATGCTGGATGCGTTTAATCGAGTTCCGGAGTCGGGAACGCCGCAATACTTTTCATCGCGAGTTCGTGTTGCCGCGCCGTTTCTGGAGTATCCGTTTCCAGAAACGATAGCTCGCATCGCGGAATTTGATACGAAGATTGCAGCTCTTGAGGCCGAAGTCACGAAAGGCGTTGATGCGGCTTTCGAGGAGTGGCGTGCTGGTTTGATTGTCGAAGGCAAATTGCGAGAAGACTCCGCGTTACCACAGACATCGGCTGCACTGATGATCAAGCCTGACGGAGAACTCAACGACGACCAGAAGAAGACTCTGGCAACAGACTTGCGAAAACATTTCTCGGAGAAAATTCAGCCCACGTTGGTCGACAAAGTCCCGGCGATCAAGCAGCGCGATGACCTGAAAAAGCAGCTGGCCGATTATCGAGCCGATCAGATGCCTCGTCCGATGATTATGAGCGACGCCCAGCCTCGCGAGACGAAAATTCTTTCGCGTGGGGAGTATCTGAATCCGACGGAGAAAGTCTCTTTCGCCACGCCCGCCTTTTTGCCACCTCTGCCTGCCGGAGCTCCGGCAAATCGCCTGGGGTTTGCTCAATGGCTGGTGTCGGCCGAGCATCCGCTGACCGCCCGAGTTCAGGTGAATCGCATGTGGCAGCATTTCTTCGGGGCTGGACTCATCAAGACGGCCGAAGACTTTGGCGTGCAGAGTGAGTTCCCAGTTCACGGACCGCTGCTGGACTGGCTGGCGGTTGAGTTTCGCGAACACGGCTGGAGCATGAAACATCTGCATCGTTTGATCGTGACGAGTGCCACGTATCGGCAGTCAAGTCGAGTCACCCCGGAGCTCAAACAACGCGATCCCGAGAATCGCTTGTATGCTCGAGCGAGCCGTTTTCGCATGCCATCATTGCTGCTGCGAGACTGGGCACTGGCATCGAGCGAACTACTGAATCTGAAGATGGGCGGTGTTCCCGTTTATCCCTATCAGCCGGATGGGATTTGGGAATCGCTGGCCATCACGAAGGAGCGTGACTTCACCTATCCGGCGTCTCACGGGGACGACTTGTACCGACGAAGTCTCTACACGTTTTGGCGTCGAACGGTTGGGCCCGCGAATATGTTTGACACCTCCAATCGTCAGGCGTGTCGAGTGCGTCAGACTCCGACGAGTACTCCGTTGCATGCTTTGACGACGCTGAATGATCCGACATGGGTCGAAGCGGCCAGAGTTCTTGCGGAACGGTGCTGCAAGGCTTCGCCTGACCTCGAATCGCAGTTGACCAGAGCGTTTCGACAAGTGTTAGGGCGAGTCCCCACAGAGCGTGATCGTGAGATTCTGGTGCGAGCCTATGAGAAGCAGATGGCGGTGTATGCTGCCGATGCTGACGCAGCCAAAGCTCTTTTGTCGGTTGGCGAAGCTGCGCGTGATGAATCATTGAACTCGGCTGAGCATGCCGCGATGACGGCGGTTTGTCTGGCCATTTTGAATTTGGACGAAGCGTTGACAAGAGAATAGCAACAAGAGAACAATCATGACGAACCCATTTCTGGACAACGTTGCTCGCGTCACTCGCCGTCAGATGTTTGGCACATCGGCTAGCGGAGTCGGTCTTGCCGCGCTCGCGTCATTGATGCAGTCTTCGTCAGCTAACGGAGCAGAGCCTCCTCTGCCAGGCCTGCCGCATTTTGCGCCGAAAGCCAAACGTGTTGTTGTGCTCTGGCAAGGTGGCGGTCCTTCGCACGTTGACTTGTTCGACGATAAACCTGTGATGCGGGAAATGGCTGGCAAGGATATTCCGGATTCGATCCGAGGGACCACGCGACTCTCCACCATGTCCAGCGGATACGGCAAGTGGCCATGTTTGCCATCAATCAAGCCGTTTCGACGCTATGGCCAGAACGGAATGTCGCTGAGTTCTATGTTGCCGAACGTGGGATCGATTGCTGACGATATTTGTGTCGTTCGCAGCATGCACACCGAAGCCGTCAATCACGCACCAGGCGTCACGTTTTTCATGACGGGTGCCCAGGTTCCAGGCCGTCCCAGCATGGGAGCGTGGTTGTCATACGGACTTGGCAGTGAGACCGATAATCTGCCAACGTTCGTCGTGATGACCTCCAGCGACAAAGGCAAGACCTGTGGTCAGTTGTTCTTTGATTACTATTGGGGCAGCGGATTCCTTCCCAGTCGTTATCAGGGCGTACGGTTCCGCAACACCGGGGACCTTGTGCCCTATCTCGCAAATCCTCCTGGAGTCACTTCAGCTTCACGCCGCGATTTGTTGGACGACATCGCGGCTTTGAATCAGGCTCATCTGGAAGATTATGGCGATCCCGAAATCGATACTCGGATTGCTCAGTACGAGATGGCGTTTCGGATGCAGTCCAGCGTCCCGGATCTTGTGGATTTCTCCGGCGAGACGAAAGCGACTCTGGATCGTTACGGCGCAGATGCGCTGGCGAAGGGGACGTTTGCCAACAATTGTCTGGTGGCTCGCCGATTGCTGGAGCGAGGTGTTAAGTTTGTGCAACTGATGCATGCCGGGTGGGATCAGCACGGGAACTTGCATACTCAACTGGAACAGCAATGCATCGACACCGAAGGCCCTTCCGCCGCACTGGTCAAGGACCTGAAGGAACGCGGCATGCTGGATGACACGCTGGTCATCTGGGGTGGAGAATTCGGACGGACGCCGTTTGGTCAGGGAGATCCGGTGAATCCCAAAGGTCGCGACCACTTTGGGCGAGCTTACAGCTGGTGGATGGCCGGCGGCGGGATCAAGCCCGGGACTGTGTATGGCGAAACGGACGACTTTGCCTGGAACATCGTGGCGAATCCGGTTCATGTGCATGACATGCAGGCCACGATCATGCATTTGTGCGGAGTAGATCATACGCGACTGACATACCGGTATCAGGGTCGCCAGTATCGTCTGACGGATGTGCACGGACATGTTGTGGACGGGATTATTGCCTAGTAATGTGTCGTATCTAAAACCGTAGGTTTGACATCCTTGTCCGACGAACGGGAGACGGACAGGCAGATTCATATTCTGTTGGAATCGCACAAAAGTCGATTTACTGACTTTTAGGCCCGGAGGGCAGACACATCAAATGCCGGGGTCGTCAGGCCCCGGAATCGTATAACAGAAGAAACAAAGGCCCGAAGGGTCGACACAATAAGAAAGCGGCCATGTTCGCCTCAGCTTTGTGTCGGCCTTTCGGGCCTTTCGAATGATTGAATCCAGGCAATCCGGGGCCTGACCGGCGTGTTGATTTAATCTGTTTATCAGCCGCCGGGCGTTAGCCCCCGGTTGAATTTGCTGTGTTTTTGCCATAAAAACCGGACGCTAACGCGTTCCGGCTGATTAAATCAACAGACCCTCACGCCACCAGCATTCGATTTGCCGACCCTCCAGGCCTAAAAATGCGCGACTTCAAAAGCGTCTGCGAGCAATTTGTTGAGTGCCGGCGTAATATGCAAAATTCAATCCATCACTCACGTTTCGGGTTGAGTAATCTCATGGAGACAAATGCCGGCCCTAAAATTCCAATGCATCCAGATCGGCAATTAACTGGTCCATTTCTTCGCGGACCTTCTGCTTAATCCCGACCGACATGCCGACGGCTTCGCGGCCATCGAGAATCAGTTCGCGGTCACGCTCTTTGATCGCCATTTCGACGGCCGACTCGCCGCTGTCTCCGCCGAACAATTTGGTCAGGTCAATCTTGAGACCGCTGACTTCACCGTCAGCTCCGGCGATCGCCGGTTGCTTATGCTGCGGAAAAATGATGGCGTTCTCAGGGCAAACTCGACTACACGCCGGGCACCCTTTTTTACAATTGTCCTGTTGCTCAACCAGAATACGATCGAGTGCATCGACGCCGTAAACACCAAACAGGCAGAAATCGATGCACTCCATGCAGTTCGTGCAGCGACTATAATCAATAACCGGATACCAGCGGCGGCCAGTGTCCTCCGGCAAAACGGCTTTATCAACGTGTGTCGCTGATCCGCTGTCAAAAGCACGGCGAGCTTCCAACAAGCGTTCGGGCTGGAGGTAGCGTTGCAGTTGTTCTGGTTGAGGAGTCCCACCGATCCAGCTCATCAGATCAACTGTCTGCACGGAGTTCTCTTCGGAGATACGACGAACCTCACGGACAAACACCTCAGCGCTCTCGGATGCTCGCAGGTCAATGCAGTAGATACGCCGATTCGGGACGTTCACACTGCCAATTCCGTTGTACTGGCGAGTATCCTCTTCGTCATCATCATCGTCTGACTCTTCATCCGCTGACTTCAGCAGAGTCATCCCTTCTTTGCCGCGAATGTTGGCACGGTCAAGAGTCCACCGGATGGCTCGCTCGTAATGCCACCCGAGCACAATCAGGTTGCCCGGGACGGATCGCAGAAACAACATGCCGGAGTGATCCTGCGGCATGTCATACAAATGAGGAACCAGCGAAACATCCACGCCGGGTTCTGCGATCAATGCGGTCGCGATATCTTCTTCCAGTTGACGCTTGATCGGATTGCGTCCCTGCGCCTGGCTGATCACAACGGTCACTTTACTGCCTGCCATGAGATCCCTGCACTACAACGAAACTCAGCACTACGATTCGTTAACCTGCCCTTTGATCGTCTTCTGCGCATCATCCCAGGCGGAATTCAAAAACTCAATGTACCCGGCTGCCGAAAGCGGAGTCTGGCTTGTTTCGAACTCGTAGAGCCACCCGTTCCCGTAATTGTCGGCATTGATTCCGGAGGGATCACTCAGAAGCTGCGGATTAAACGCCACCACTTTACCGGCGAACGGCGGAAACATCGACGAGACCGCCTTTGCGCTTTCGATTTCTCCGATCTCCTGCTTGTCGCGAACGACAGTGTCCGGATCAATTGACCACTCCAGGAAATAGATGTCCTGCAGAAGACGCAGCGAATACGCGGTAAAACCAACTCGATAACGTCCAGGCGCGACTTCCTGCAGCCACAAATGCCGCGGGGAGTACTGGCGATCCTGGGGAATCAAGGCCTTGAACTGGCCCATCATAAAATGCAATGGTTCGGTCATGCCTTATCCTGAGATTCGCTGGTCGAACGAGCAGGTGGGGTTCTGAGTTGCACGTTTTGCGGCTCGGCCGGTTCATCTTCATACCGCGAGTCGTATTCGTCCATCAACATGGACGGGCAGACTTCGTGCTTGTCGCACTGTTTACAGACGATGCGGACGAGATCCGGTCCGGCAATTTTGAGCTGATGCGTTTCACAAAGCTCAAACAGTTCTTTCAGATGATTGCAGACCATTGGGAAATTCTCCGGCAGGAAGTTCGAAAGTGGTCTAGTGATAAACCGATACTCCGCTCAAACTCAACAGCCAATTGATTTAGTCGCTTTATCAGCCGCAGGGAGCTAGCCCTTGGTTGTTTGTCCCCGATTTCAGAGGCCAGAACCGGACGCTAAAGCGTTCCGGCTGATTAATTCAACACGCTGTTTGGGGAAGCGTACCACATTTGCCCAAAGTTATCCTGCAGAAAGTCGAACATGGAAATTCACCGTCGCGGTCCTGAGCGTCGCCCGTATCCACCACCTCGAAAAAACGTGTTGATGCTCAGTTGTATGGACCTGCGGCTGATTGACGATCTCGGCCAGTTTATGGAAGGCGATAATCTGATCAACCGCTACGATCAGTTGGTTTTCGCCGGAGCCGCCCTGGGAGTGATGCAGCCGACTCATGTGGCGTGGCGCGAAGTCTTTTTCCAGCATCTGGATATCGCCGTTCAGCTTCACGATATCCATGACGTCTACATCATGGAGCACCGGAATTGCGGGGCTTATTCGCATTTTCTGGGGCCGAAGTTCGAATTCTCGGATACTCAGGAAGGACAGGACGCGGAAGAGGAAGCTCACCGAAAATACGCCAGCATGCTGCGGGATGAGATTATTCAGCACTGCGAATTACGCAAAGCTCAGGGCGGAAAGCCGGAGTTGTGGGACCTGAACGTGCGCTGTTTTCTGGTCGACCTGCGAGGTTCGGTCAGAATGTTGATCGCGGAAGGCGAAAACTACGATTTCTGAGCCGGGCGAATTCCGGACAACCGTTGGGGAATCGCTTGTTGATGGCGGGCAGCATGGTATGCTCGGACTCCGCCGATCAGCCTTTTGATTCAGTCGCATCATCAGCCGCAGGGCGTTAGCCCCCGGTTGTTTTTCCTTTGTTTCGCTGTCG
>JAXMBU010000119.1:0-7677 GCA_046349735.1 Planctomycetaceae bacterium | reverse complement strand
GACTCAACGAGCGGATCTCAACAGGACGGTTCGAGAGACAGAAGCCGAAGCCGTGGCCTATGTCGTCTGTCGCTCCCTTGGCATCGACTGCTCTTCCCGCAGTGCCGACTACATCCAGCTCTACAACGGCACCGAGGCCACATTGACTGCATCTCTGGAGCGGATTCAAAAGACGGCGGCTCGAATGATCGGCTTGCTTTCAGCAACATCGACAATGCCATCTGACGAGTCACTTGTCGCATAGGCGATTGCCGCGATCTCATCTGACCAATCACGGCTTCCGTCCGGAATGACCGGACGAAACGCTGAATCTGCAGGACAACGCGGCTTCTCTGGATTTTCTATCAGCGGCTAAATCACTTTCGCAGCAGTCAATTTCAGAATTGGCAGTTAATCAAAAGGTTTTCTGCCCGCCGCCTGCATCCCTACGAATCTGTCTGATTTGTGACCTCAATTGCGTCCAGTTGACTCCTCGCCCACGAGAATGAATTCCAGTTCCCTCTGCCGCGAGTCATTCCGCTTTGCATGACTTGGAAAGAGCCAGCTTCAGAAGCTACCGCCCATCATCGTTGTTCATCGAATGGAGGAACTTCACCGGGCATCAAGGGCAGGTGCAACGCTGACTGTGTGAATCACTCGTCAAACAGACCTCGCTCGCGTTTCTTGAGCAGCAGCTTCATTCCCTCGGCCCGAATTCGCATGGCTTCTGCAGAGACTTGAAAGATCTCGGCCAACGGACGGACGGCGCTTTCAAAGAGTTGGTTGTCGGTCCAACTGGTCGGTCCATCGGCACGCAGTTCGGTCAGGTAGAAAGGCCTCATTCCGTCACGCCATTCGTGCCATGAACGCTTCAGTATTTCTTTGGGCATCATTAGGCACGAGGCAAAGCGGTTTGCCTGATACTCAATCGGTTCGTTATCACTGGATCGACAGATGTACTCTGGGCGAGTTGTCGATTCAGGAAGCAACGATGGTTGATTGGCTCGTTTTAGAAACAACTGGCGATGCAGTCGCCAATGGCCAGCTTCGTGGGCCAGCGTGAAATGGTAACGACCGAGTTTGGCGGGGTTCTCTGCAGGGTCCAGTCGCTGATCGATACCGATGCGACGCTCGTTGACCCACAACGCTCCGTGGACATCATCAACGCCAAAGAGTTGCCGCATGTCCAGAAACTCAAGCTGCAGCTCCAAGTAGAGCTCGACGATTTCATCAATGGGGACTGGGGGTGCGAGGATTTGTGCATGCTTTCGCCCGTACTCTGCCAGCAACAGTGCAGCCTCGTCCTCGAAATCCTGATCGAGCATGTATTTCAGTTTTGGTCCCGAACTGATAGATCGCTTGGCCATCGGTTATTCTTTCTCAGAGGCTTCATCCCTGAATCGTTCGGCCTGATGTTGTAGCTGTCGAAGCTGCTCGACCGTCAGACCTCGAACAGCGCGCAGCAGATCTGGAACGGCCTGGGGAGCACCGCGGATACTCTCCGGTAAGTCTTCAGTCAAGCGTCCAGCGAGGGCCGTCCATTCGTCGATACTCTCGTTCAGCAGTTCTGCCATTCGCTTGACGCGATCAGCGGTCGGAGGATCGACGTTGTCTTGTTCAACCTGAGACAAATAGGTCGGGCTGACTCCAACTTCGGAGGCAAATTTGCGAAGGCTGAATCCGGCGGCCACACGCTTCTCTCGAAGGACTTGGCCGAATGTTTTGCCCGCATTCTTTTTGGTCATGTTACAGATCTCCCTTGATTGTATGGTCAAGGATGGGCGTAAACATCAGGTTGAGTTGCTTCCGCGACAGTTCATTGTCGGACTGCATTTTGGTCATTTGCCTCCCCCTTTCATTCGTTTCTTCGCCCCGCGATTGTTCTTTGGTGTCCGATATTCTAGTTCCGCTTGAGTGCGTTCAAGTTCGGCGGCAAGTGTGTTCTCATCGGGGAGTGTCAGCCGATATTCTGCTGCCAGAACTTTGTCAGACAGTCGATCCAGCGTGTAATGAGCAACGGCGTGATTGTGCTCGGCGCACAGCACGAGACCGACCGGTGGATTCTCGCCAGGTCGAGTCCAGTGCTCTGCGGCGTATCCCAGATACAACAGCATTTGTCCCGCATCTGCGTGAGTGAACTTGCCGACTTTCAGGTCAATGACCACCAGGCACCGCAAGGCTCGGTGAAAGAACAAAAGATCAATGCGATACCATTCGTTATCTATCCGCAATCGTTTCTGACGACCGACAAACGCGAAGTCGCCACCCAGTTCCAACAGAAATGTTTCCAACTGTTCAATCAGAGCATTTTCAAGATCCGTCTCGGAGTACTCATCTTTCAGTCCAAGGAACTCCAGAACCAGTGGATCCTTGATTTCCTCTTCCGGCGTCAGCAGTTCTCCATCTTGGGGAATAGATCCCTTCTTAAGCATGGCCCCCTTATTTCGCGACGCCAAAGTACGTTCATAGAACAACGTGCTGATTTGACGATCGAGCTGCCGAACGCTCCATCCACCTCGCAGTGCCTCGGTTTCGTAGAAACGACGTGCTGCGGTCTTTTCAACTTTCAGGAGTCGAAGGTAGTGCGACCATGGCAGAGGAAATTGGGTGGCAAGCTGACTTAGGTCCAGCTTTCCGGGCAATGTTTGCGAATTCTGGTCGGTACGGACAAGCGTTTTCGAATCATTCAGTACGGGGTGAGATTCTGCAGACGGTGTCTGCAGAATTCTCCAGCTCAGAAAAAAGTCCTTCATGTACCACAGATTTCTGCTGGAAAATCCACGTCCAAACCGCTTTGTTAGATCGTTGGAAAGCAGCTCAACAATTCGTTTTCCGTACTCCGCACGATCCTCTCCGTCTTGCTCGCACTCGACAATCCTGCGTCCGATTTCCCAGTAAGTGCCAGTGATGAATGCATTAACCGCCCGAGCTGATTTGCGTCGAGCGGACTCCAGCAGTTCGATGACTTCGTTGAGGACGTCGTGATAGCCAGCGTCGGAAGATTCCGATGATTTTGCTCGGTCCGAGTGTCTGATAACTGATTTTGACTTCCGTTTCATTTTCCAATTCGCCGGAATTCATCGGTGATTTTCGGATCCAACACATCCGAGTTGTGCAGTCACTGTCTGTCTGCGTAGTTCGCGAACATCAACCATGTGAAGTAAACACCAAACACTCTCAGGCTAACCGTCGAATTCAGAGGCGGCAAGCTGATGAGTGACGAAAGACGGGGAATGGGATGAAAATCGAATCTGCGAAAAATCAAAAATCTCAACAGAAGCGGGGTTGTACATGTGATTTCATGTGTTTACTGTTCAGTGAACACGGACAATTTGCGGGGTGAGTTGCTATCGAGGTATGGAGAATCAAATGCATAACGGAAAGAAGGCCCGAGTTGAAGATGGCGAGGCCGGTCGGGTTGCATTCGAAAGCGGACGCGGGAAAGGTTCGGGCGGCGTGGATGCCGTAGGTGTCCTTGACAGTCGGATGTTGCCGGATCAGGAGTTCATTGCTCAATGGGATGCAGTCATCATTGACGCGGAGCAAAAGGACCGACTGTTGGCGCAGTCGATCCTGAACTTCACATTGCGAGGCAAGGTCAATCGTGCCAATCTGCCACTACACGGTTTGATCAGTCTGCATGGACCACCTGGAACTGGAAAAACTTCACTCGCTCGTGGGCTTGCTGCTCGAACGGCGGAAGTCGTTGGAAAGTTGGGGCAGTTTCGCTTTATTGAAGTTGAACCCCACGCCCTGACCGGTGCGGCGCTTGGTAAGAGTCAGCGGGCAGTTCGTGATCTTCTGGGGCAGACCGTTGCCGAACAGGCAGAACGCGGTCCGCTGATCGTATTGCTTGATGAAGTCGAAACGCTCGCAGCCGATCGTTCACGCATGAGCATGGATGGGAATCCAATCGATGTGCATCGAGCAACGGACGCAGTGCTGGCTCAGCTCGATCAGCTCGCCGCAAACTATCCACATTTGCTGTTCATAGCGACGAGCAATTTCACCAAAGCTGTTGACGGAGCATTCCTTTCCCGTGCGGACCTGATTGAAACCATTGGGTTACCAGTCGCAGACGCGTGTCGTTCAATCCTGGCCGCAGCGGTCGATGAGCTTGCCCGGGCTTTCCCCAAAACGAAACACATTCTGACAGATTCGGATTTTGAGACAGCCGCAAAGCATTGCGTTGGACTTGACGGTCGTCGAATACGAAAGCTTGTAATCTCTGCCTGTGCACTGCGTAAATCGACAGCACTCGATCCAAACAATTTGACGGCATCGGATTTGGTACAAGCAGCGCGTCAGGCTCAGGAACAGGCATCGTCAATTCAGGAGGAGCGAAGATGAGTGTTGTGGCAAGGCGCATTCGTGCAACTCCGGAGCGTTCTGCGTCGGAGACGTGGCGAGCAATCGTTGACTTGTTGGCACCAGGCAATGGAAGTGCTCGCGTTGAGTTGATGTCCATTGAGGGGATTGCGTCGTCCATCATTTCGACCGAGTCTCCGAAGGAGTCACCGATTGTCGTTAAAGGCGAAGGACCTCGAATCCGCATCTATTGCCTGTTCGATGATGACGCCGTTTCTGGCGACGATGCAAATGAATCTGCGTTGGCAGAATGCCCGACTGTCGGCGATTGGACCATGAGCCTTCCTGTGGAGAAGGAGGACGTTGATTGGATGAAATCCGCTCTCGCCAGCAAAACAAAGAAAGTCACAGTACGAGAAAAGAGCCAGTCGGTGGATGACACCACTGATAACCAGCAGGCTAAGTCCAGCGCGCCGTCAATCAACATGGAGGCATTTCTCCGATCATGAGCACTCATGTAGTTGTCAACACGTATACCCATTCCGTGACCTATGTCACGAACAAGATGCTGATGTCATTGAAGGAAATCATTCGATGCAGTGGGTTGAGCCCTGCAAAATTCGTCGAGGATTGGAAAGTGCTCCATGATGGCATCAGCACGTGGATTCAGTCACGCGATCTTGAAGCGGTGATTCTTGAAGTCTTTAACCCGCGGACAGACAAGCTGATTGGCCGATGGGATTTCGACATCTTCTACGGTTGGACTGGTGATGGTGGCATGTATGTCGACACTGACGAAATCAAGTATCACATCCTCAAGGCTGGCCAGTGGCCTTCTGCCTGTGAGTACCGCATTGTGGTCACAACAAAAAAGGGAAGACCTGATGTTGGCGGCTGGAGCGGTGCAACACTTCGTTCAACTGATGGCTTCGTTCGTCAGAGCCTGGGCACCACGATCGACGGAAATGGATTGAAATCAGGAACCGCATACTGGAGAGCAGTGAAGTGATTACCGTTGCAGATGCATTCAAGAAGTTTCGATCGCGACTTGAACTGACAGATCGGGAACAAGAGGACGCGTCCCGACGTCACAATGAAATTCGTGATTACCTCAAGACAAAGTTCGATATCGAACGCGATTTCCTGACCGGTTCATACAAACGATGGACAAAGACGAAGCCACTAAAGGATGTGGACATCTTTTGCGTGCTGGGTGAAAAGGAAAAGGAGCGTCGCAAAAAACCTGCTTCGGATCTGCTTGCCGCGTTTGAAACAGCATTGGTTGAGAAGTACGGACGTGACAAGGTCACTCGCCAGCGCCGTTCCGTGATGATTGAATTTGGCGTCACCGCAGACTCCCATGAGGACACTGGTGGCAAGGTCATGAGTTTTGATGTCGTTCCAGCGTTTGACAAAGGCAAACACTACGAAATACCCGACACCGCCAATGTCAACGGCTGGACAGAGACCGATCCAGAGATTCATTTCGAGAAAGCTGTGGCAGCACAAAAGGCATATGACGGTGCATGGAAAGGCATCGTGCGAATGACCAAGAAATGGAACGCCAACCACGGCAAGCCGGTAAAGCCGTCCTTTCTAATTGAAGTCATGGCTTTGGAGTTGCTGGTGCCACCGTTCGGTGGGGACTATCGATATGAAATCAAGTCCTTTCTATCAAGCCTTGCAGATCGCCTCGACGAGACTTGGCACGACCCTGCCAAATTGGGACCGCCTGTCAGTGATGGCATGGATTCAGCTGCAAGAACCGCCGCCAAGGCGAAGCTGCGAGCTGCCTCTGACGCAGCTGCTCGGGCAATCCAGCTGGAAAAGCAAGGGAAGAACGGTGAGTCGCTCAAGGTCTGGCGGAACGATGTGTTTGGCCCGATGTTCCCACTGTCGTAACAGCTCGATTTACTCGGAGTCGTAATGTCACAACCTCATCTCAGTACTGTGCGTGGAACAGAGTTTCTTCAACGGGCATTCGCCAGCGAACAAACCTGTCTCGCTGCGAAGTTACGTTCATCCGACAGAATCGTCCACTCAGAGATCGTGGAGAAGTCAACGAACAATACTTCATAGAAGTACTGCGGAATTACCTGCCGAATCGGTACACAGTTCACAAGGCGACAATCCTTGATAGTGAGGGCCATGTATCAGACTCGATCGATGTCGTTGTTCACGATCGACAATACACGCCAACACTGCTCGACAGCGAATCCCATCGCTACATCCCGGCGGAAGCCGTGTACGCTGTCTTTGAGTGCAAACCCACTATTGATAAGGGCTATCTCGAATATGCTGGTGAGAAGGCGGCGTCTGTTCGAAGGCTGAAACGCACGTCTGTACCAATTCCTCATGCCGGGGGCTCATACCCTGCGAAGGACAATTTCGAAATCATTGCAGGAATTCTCGCGATCGACGTGGATTGGAAGGATGGATTGGGGATTGCATTCCGGAATTGTCATAAAGAATTGACCGGACTTAATCGGCTGGACTGCGGATTGGCAGTCAGCGGTAGTTCCTTTGACACATTCAAACGAAATGGAGAATTCGAATTCTGCAATTCGGAAAATGCGTTGGTCTACTTTTTGTTCAGACTTCTGAATCAGCTTCAGACTCTTGGTACCGTTCCTGCCGTGGACTGGAATGCCTATGCCAGTCAGTTGTCGCAGTAGTTGAAACGCCGTTGAAGCCGATTTTTGGCAACGCTACCAGCAGACTCTTGACTCAACTCGGATGAATTCAACGGAAGGTCGCGAGTACATCCGAATCCGCATCAGCAACATGTCCGTCGTGCATCCACGAGAAGTGTTTCAGCGAGCCATTCTCGCGGGAGCCATCTCCGTCATCATCGCCCACAACCATCCCTCCGCAGTCCTCACCCCCAGCGACGAAGATCACAAGGTCACACAACGATTGAAAGACGCGGGAGAGATCCTTGGCATCAAGCTGCTGGATCACCTGGTTCTTACGGATGCATCTCACACCTCTATCATTTGAGTCCAAGCTGCGACAATTGAAGCGTCGGGACGCCGCCTGAACATCGCACAGCCATAGCTCAGCACGGAAAGGGAATCCGCCTATGGTCCGCCGAAAGAGGCCCTGGACCTACCTTCCGAACGTCTAGGCTCTTCATCGTCAAAGGGCCTGACGATGCTGCAGCATTTGTACGGTCCGTGCTGACCGACAACAGTCGTGAGCACTTTATCGCCCTGTATCTGGACGGAGCACATCAGGTTGTCAGTTACTCAACGATCTCCATCGGCACAGCCACCACAGCCATCGTGCATCCCCGAGAGGTCTTTCAGCGGGCCATCCTTGTCGGAGCTGTTGCAATGGTCGTGGCCCACAATCATCCTTCAGGAATCCTGACTCCCAGCAATGAAGACT
>JAXMBU010000118.1:0-7829 GCA_046349735.1 Planctomycetaceae bacterium | reverse complement strand
TCCCGATGATTACATCAAATCAAACTGAGTTTGGACCGCCAGGTCAACGGCACATGGACCTCCCGGCCTGGCAATGCCAGGTCTCCATCAGTGCCGTTGACGCTGGCGCGCCGACTTCTGGCACAGACTATGCTCACATTGGAATTGGTGGACATCCACTTGGTCTGTGCGTGTTCTGACAGGTAATCGATTTGATTGCGTTAACCTATGGATGGAGATTAGAGATGAACGTTTTCTGGAAGTCGTCTTTCTGCACGGCAACTCTTGCGATGTTGGCGTCAGGCTGCCAGTCGGACACTTCGCCGTCACGCCCTGAAACAGCAGCTCACGCCGAAAGTGACGGTCATGATCATGCCGACCAGGAGCATGGTGATGACGGCGAATCTGACGTGACAATTGCGTTGGAAAAACTGAGTCCCGCAGATCGCAAAGAGGCTGAGGCACAGAAGTTCTGTGCGGTGATGACCACAACTCCTCTTGGCTCTATGGGTGCTCCACTAAAACTTGATGTGAACGGACAACCCGTCTTCGTCTGTTGCGCGGGATGCAAATCCAAAGCGATGAAGAACGCCGATGAGACTCTGGCGACGGTGGCGAGGCTGAAAGCAGAAAACGGCAGCAAGGAGTAGATTTCTAATTGAACGCGGAGTGCTTTGTTACAGCTTGAAGTTGTGAATTTTTGTAGTGTGGGACGAGCGAAGCGCCGGCCCACCATCGTGAATGCCGCAAATTGGTGGCCGGAGTTCGCAATGCTCACTTCTCCCACCCTACGAGTTCAGTCAGTTCGCAGTCTCTCCGAGCGTGAATCGCACGCCGGAACCTCCAAAAACCTCTGGATGTCTTGCACGGTTCTTTCGAGGCTCAGAAATTCCTTCCAAAGATTGGTTGATCTCAATGAAGTTCCCCATTGTAAGTTTACTGGTCATCGTTGCTGCGGTCACTACGTCTGCCCTGGATTGTTCGGCAAGCGATCCGGTGTTGATTGCCTCTGGCCTCGGACCACAAGCGCCAAAACAACCGCAGGCGGCTGTTGGCGATGATGGCTCGGTCCATGTTGTCTACGGGATTGGCGACGCGGTGCAATACTGTCGCTCTCTGGACGGGGGTGCCACTTTTGAAAAGTCAATGCAGGCCTTTCGGGTTCCCAACATGTCGCTCGGAATGCGTCGTGGTCCTCGAATTGTGAAGACGAAGACCGCGATTGTCGTCACTGCGATTGGTGGTCAAATCGGCAAAGGCCGCGATGGCGACGTACTTGCGTGGCGATCGACGGACGATGGACAGACATGGCAAGGGCCCGTTCGAGTGAACGACACGGCCGATTCAGCGCGAGAAGGACTCCATGCGATGGCCTCGGGTGCAGACGGTTCGATCTGGTGCGTCTGGCTCGACCTTCGAGACAAGAAGTCGGAAATTTACGCGGCCATGTCGAAAGACGGTGGTGCGACATGGGAGCCCAACAAGTGTATCTACCGATCACCCGATGGAAGTGTCTGTGAATGCTGTCATCCGTCGGTGATTGTCAGTCGTGACAGTGTGCATGTCATGTTTCGAAACTCGCTTGGCGGCAACCGCGATATGTACGTCACATCGTCAATGGACGGTGGAAAGTCGTTTCAGACGCCAAAGCCAGGCTCTGGTACATGGACGCTGGATGCGTGTCCGATGGATGTGGTGGAATGTTAGCCGCTGGTCCAAAGGTTCTGTTGCAACAGTCTGGCGGCGGAGCAGATGTGTATACAGCAGCCGGCGATGGATCTCGGAACTCCGCTCCGGGCCGGGACAGCAGCCCTGGATTGCGGGAACCTCACAGGGTCCTGTCATCGTCTGGACAGTTGGCCGCGAAGGTGATCTTCTGGCGCAGAACCCGTCTCAGGAAAACCGCAGAAGCTGGCCGGAGCTGCGCGGGGATCGATGATTGCTTCCTCTTCAAACGGCGAAGGGCCTGTCGTTGCGTGCTGGGAATCAAACTCAATGGCGATCCCTGTCGTGCTGGCGGCTCACATTGAAATGGTCAAATAGAAGTCCTGTAAGTCCGCCGTGTTTGTCAGTTCGAGTTGGTCATGTTGACGATGATGAAAAACTGCTGCTGCTCATCATTGTCTGTCTGCGGCAGATCACGCGGGTATGAAGGGCACAAACTGCGACCGCCGACACGCGGGATGGGAAGTGAACGCAGGAAACGGGGAAGATGGTTCTTACGAAATCTGCTCGTACAACTGGATAAAAACGGCGAAGTCGCCCGCAAAAGGTGACCCAGTCGATTCTGCAGCCTATGGTACCTTGGTCGCGGCGGAATCGCCATGCGATGGTCAGTTCGCCGCTCTCTGGCCGGATTGTGAAACTTCTGGTGACGCCGGGAGAATCCGTCAAAGCCCGGGCAGTGCTGGCTGAGCTCGACGGCCAGAACTGGAAACTCTCCACGGCTGGAGATTCGCAACGCACAAGCGGCACTGAATCTGTCTCTCAGGTTGCAGACCTCGGCGCGGGGCGCAGGCAGGACAGTGCGATTCCCGAGATCCGATTCATCGAAGCGAAGAATCAAGTCAGAAAAGATCGTGCCTCATTGGAAATTGCTCGCGGCAAATGGCTGAGTCTGCAGCTGCCACCTGAGCGCTTAGACGTGCTGCAAACTCCCAACGAACCGCATCAACAGCGAGCTAGCTCTGAAAAGTCCGATTGATGGAACGGTGACGCACACAGACCTGTATCTGTCCGGAAGATTGATCAACTCCAAAGAGCACTTGTTTGAGGTGCTCGACCTGTCATCTGTGGCTGAAGATCGGTGTGCTGGAGAAGGACCTTACCCGTGTCGCGATCGGGCAATCTTCAGGAGTTGACCACTGGCATTTCCTCAATGAGAAGATCCCTGCAGGTCGATGTCTTTGGTCGGACTGCTGGATCCTGAACATCTTGCGGAACCATCTGGGCTTCGCTGTCGAAGATACTTCCACTGGAGGCTTACCGCTGATGCCGGGCATGTCCGGGCAGGTGCAGCGAAGGTTGGCGACACGGGCGACAAGGTTGTCGTGCCGATGTCCGCTGTCATTCGCGATGGAGCCGAACGGTTCGTGCTTGTGGAGGAAAGGCGGTACCAGGTGGCATCAACGTACAAAAGAGCAAACGGTGGTTTTGAGGGTAGCCGCGCATCAGGACCTGATCGAAGTGCGTGGCAATTTGTTCCGGGAGATCGCGTGGTGACTCGCGGAAGTCACGAGCTTGGCAGCTTCTTTACAAAGGCGTGCTGAAGGTCGGCGATGAAACGGCCGCGGTATCCGGGCTCACTCTGCAACCAGCATCGCAATTGACTCTGGCTGAGACAATCACGGTGGATGGGCTGGTCGATGTACCTCCGACACGTCTACTGTGGCATCTGCACGGCTCAGCGGGTCCATCGCACATATTCTTGTGGATCGAGGACGAAGGTTCGTGCTGGTGAAGTGCTGGCAGAAATCGTCGGTCAGGATTTCCAGAACTGCAGCTCGACCTGCTGAAACCCACCTGGATGCCGAGTTGCAGCAGAATCATGAGCAATCTTGAAGCTCGCGATGCTGTCTCCCAGCGACGACTGTATGGGAAGCGGAGAATCGACTCAGCCTCGCGAACGGTTTGCGTGAAAATGTCCGGCAGCGGCTGACGACCGCCGGAATCTCGGAAGAACAATTGACTCAGCTGGTGACCGCGAACGCTGTTATCGACGCTGCTGTCCGATCACCGATCGATGGTGTGGTGATGGATTTCGACAAAGTTCTTGGTCATGTTGTGCAAAGCCGATGAGTCAGTATTTGAGATCCCACGATCTGTCTCAGGTGTGGGTCCAGGGGGATTTGTTTCTGAAAGAGATCTCGCGCTGATCAAAGTTGGACAAACGGTCCGCGTTCGTTTTGTCGCGGATGCCGCAGAAGTTGTGTCAGAACTCTTGTCCGAAGTGGCGGTTCGGTGGGACGGGATGATCCAGACATGCGTCTGGATGAACTCAACCAAATGCCCCGTGTGCCGGTTCAGCACAGCATGCTGGCTCGGCTGACATCGAGACGGGAACCATTCCCGCCGCAACTCGCGGTGCCGCGTGATGCCATTGTTCGCGAGGGGACTCGATCGTACGTGTTCGTTCACAAAGTCGATGACACCTTTGAACGGCGATTTGTGGTGCTCGGTCGGTCCGACGATGTGGCGGTCGAGATTCTGGAAGGTCTTGTGCCAAATGACTCAGTGGCTGTCAGCAGGGCGATGGCGGCTTGCAGACCGGCTATGCTGCGTTGCGTTAGGTCTTGAACTATTGTGGCTCGACACGCTTTGGCGAAAAATTTCTGCCACAAAGTGTCGGGCAGTTGAGTCATGGCTCTTGCCGGTTGATTGAAGTTATTGCTGAATGCCATTGTGCCTTTTCCCTGAAGAATCGTGGCTTCGTGCTCATCGCAGCATCGTTGTGCTGATCTACGGCAGTTGCTGCGCTGAGCGAAATGCCGGTCGATGTGTTCCCGACCTGAATCGACCGACCGTGACCGTCATGACCGAGTCTCGGTCCTCGCACCGGAAAAGGAGTCGAAGTGCTGGTGACGCGACCGATTGAATATCTGCTGAACGGGGCAACGGGAGTTCAGCCCGAGTCCGTTCAGCATCCGGCATTGGCCTGTCGATTGTATGGGTGGAATTCGACTGGGGCACTGACATTTATCGCGACCGCCAGATTGTCGCCGAAAAATGCAGATTGCCCGCGAGCGACTTCCCGGTGACGTGAATCCAATCATGGCCCGATATCGTCGATCATGGGCGAGATCGGGCTCCTTGGACTGCGATCCACGAAGCCGCCTGCCGACGATGCTGCAGCCGCTGAATTGAACATGGAACTGCGGACGCTCGGTGAATTCACAGTTCGCAACCGCCTGTTGGCTGTGGAAAACGTGTCGCAGGTGACCGTCATGGGCGGAACTTTGAAACGTGCCAGATTATTACTTCGCCTGCGCGGCTGGCATCTCCAGAACGTACGCTGGAGCAGCGGCAACCGCCGCCGAAAAAGCCAACGTCCTGGCAGGCGGCGGCATCATGGTGCGATCACCGAAAGAATCGCGATCCGGATCAGCCAGGCAAAATCTGACTCTGGACGAAATCGAGAACACGCCGATTGTCTGGCGCGGCCAGCGAGCCGTGCTGTTGAAAGAGGTGGCTGACGTACGGTTCGGGGGACCCGTCAAGCGTGGCGACGGCGGTGCTGCTCGTGCGTGAAGGAGATAAAATCGAAGGTGGCTCGGCCGTCATTCTGGCTGTGCAGAAGCAGCCCAACGCAGACACTGAAACTTGATCGACAGATCGGGACATGCTGGAAGAACTGCAACGCGACTTACCGGAGGGCATCGTCATCCAGGATCGCATCTTTAAGCAGGCAGACTTCATTGAGGCGGCAGTGGAGAATGTCGTTGAAGCCATTGTGACGACGCGATCTGGGTGGTGATCGTGCTGTTCATCTTCATGTGGAGATTTTCGCACCAGTATCAGTTCAGCTCACCGCGATGCCGATCTCAATCCTGCTGACAGTGCTGATTTTCCTGGTTTGGAATCTCGATCAATACGATGACGCTGGGAGTATCGCGGTGGCCATCCCGGCGATCGTGGATGACTCGATTGTGGACATCGAACATTTATCGTCGCCTGAAGGAGAACCGTCAAACTGAAAAGTTCCCGAAGACGCAATCAAGGTCATTTTACGACGCATCCTGTGAAGTTCGCAACTCAGCCCGTCGTCTACGCGACTCTGATCGTCGTGCTGGTGGTCTTCCCGCTGTTTTCGATGGCTGGTCTTGAAGGCCGCATGTTCCCTCCACTTGGCGTGGCTTACGCGAGCGTCGTTACTCGCTTCGCTGGTCGTGTCGCTGACAATCACGCCGGTGCTGGCTTCGTACTTGCTCCCCAAGGCCGATTCCTGGAGAAAGGCGACCCGTTTGTCCTCCCGCGTTTTGAAGTCTGCCACGTCAAGCCATGCTGCGGTGGACACTGCTGCACGCGAATCTCGTGCTCGGCGGGACAGTCGCGGTGATCCGGCGTTGCGATGCTGGCGGCTCTTCTGGATGGGCGGCGGTGCTACGCCATTCAATGGGAGCACTTTCACCATCAGCTTTCAGACCGGAACCGGGCACCAGTCTGGACGAAGTCAGCGGCTGTGACTCAACGTGCCGAAATGCTGCTGATGGAGATTCCGAAGTGATTTCTGTTCGCGCACCAGGCCGGGCAGAACTGGATGAACATGCCGAAGGAGTGAACTCATCCGAGATCGACGTGCGGCGTTCAGGAGTATCGTCACCCCAAATCCGGCTTGACGCGGCAATCCTGCGTTTGATTCCGATTGCATTTGTGGGGATTCGAAACGACCGGGCGACCTCGCGAGCAGGTACTGTCTGAAATTCGCGATCGGATTGCATCGATCCCGAGTATCAAAGCCAATATCGGTCAACCGATTTCACATCGACTTGACCATATCATGTCAGGCGTGCGAGCTCAGATCGCTGTCAAGGTTTTTGGCAGCGACCTGCGAGAACTGCGGAATGCCAGTCAGGATGTTTATACCGCGATGAGCCAGGTTCGCGGTGTTGTGGATCTGCAACTGGAACCTCAGGTGGAAGTTTCGCAGGTGCGTTTGCAGGTTCGCCGTGAAGATGCTGCTCGTTATGGGTTGGCACCGGGCGATGTGGCGGCACTGCTGGAAACGGCGTACAAGGGTCGAGTCGTCTCACAGGTTCTGGATGATGATCGATACTTCGGATTGGTCGTATGGTATGACGAAGCTTCTCGTAATGATCCCGACGTCATTCAGCAGACAATTCTGGACACTCCGTCCGGCCGCAAAGTTTCACTGGGTGAAGTCGCTGATGTCCTGGACACCACCGGCCCCAACACGCTGAATCGAGAACACGTTCAGAGACGCATTGTGGTTTTCTGCAACGTCGAGGGACGCGATCTGGCAAGCGTGGTTGGAGAGATCAAGAGCCTTACGAAACCCGTTGAAGAACGTCTGCGGACACTGCCGGGAAATTATCACATTGAGTATGGTGGCCAGTTTGAAGCACAACAGCAAGCCAACCTTCGGCTGCTGGTGCTGGGAAGTGTCTCAGTGATTGGCGTGTTTCTATTGTTGACGAAGTGCCTTGGATCCTGGCGAGCCGCCTTGCAGGTTCTGGCCAACATCCCTCTCGCCGCACTGGGATCCATTGTCACTCTGTTGATCGTTAATCAACCAACCACTGAAGCTTTGCAGGCAGCCGAATGGTGGCAGTGGCCGCGAGTCTGGATCAGTGCCACAAGCCTGTCTGTGGCTCACTGGGTGGGGTTCATTACATTGATTGGAATCGTCAGCCGTAACGGCATCATGATGATTTCGCACTACATCCATTTGATGGAGCACGAGGGCGAGGAGTTTGGCGAAGAAATGATCATCCGTGGAAGCCTTGAACGTCTGTCCCCGGTGATGATGACGGCCGCCACCAGTTTCATTGGGCTGCTGCCGCTCCTGTTTGGAGCTGGGCAAACCGGTAAAGAAATTCTCTACCCGCTGGCTCTGGTTGTGTTTGGTGGGATGCTGACATCGACGGTGCTTGACCAAGTCGTCACACCTGCGCTCTTCCTGAAATTTGGTCGTCGCGTCTGATGCTGACCGAACCATTGAACAAGTTCTAAGTGAGACCGACCGAGGGAATTCGCGTCAAGCCGTTCGACGCTCCGGTCACAGAAGTTCTTTTTCGGTATACTGCAACGCATCGAATAATGCTGCTGCAGTTCAGCGTAAAAATCTATTTCCCGGACGGCGCGAAGTTCCAGATCCATCCGTTCCTTGCAGA
>JAXMBU010000117.1:0-7962 GCA_046349735.1 Planctomycetaceae bacterium | reverse complement strand
GTCACATGAACTGATTAGAAAAATAGATGCCAACCCAATGCCAGCAGTGGTACTCCTCTTTGTTCTCATGCTGCTGATTTGGGCTATTGGTACGAAAATAAGAAAGCGTGGTAGAGCGAAACTCGAGTCAACCACCCCGCAGTTTGATCGAAGCCAGAAAGCCACCGAACGTGAGTCAGCTCGCGCCAGAGAAGAGGAGGCTCAACGAAAACTGCACGAACAAAGAGTGGCTAGTCAAGAAATGCAACGCAAGAAACAGGAAGCTGCTCTGTTGCCACGACTCTTGAGCGTGTTCAACATTCTTGATCGCTGCGATGATTTCGCACTCCTCAAAGACACGCTGCGATCTTGCGAGAGAATCGTTCAGGAGAGCAACAAACATAAGATTTTTCGGAAGTACCGCAGGAGTCTGCTCAGCTCTGCAGTTCGTTTTTCTTGCAAGGGAGAGGGAAAGGGACTGGAACAAGTAGTAGCGGATTTGAAGACAATTCTTGAACTCCTCCGCAGTAGCGAGCATCTGAGCGTCATGCTTATCGACGTTCGACGCAATGTAACTCTCGCAAGAGCGAAGGCAGATGGACGACATGACATCGAAGACCTTGAAGCAGCGATCGCCGCTCTGACTGCTCGTCATGCAGCAAGGGTTGAGGCCATCCAGAAATCCCAGCTTTCGCCTGACGACAAGGCGAGGCTCATAGAAGAGCTCGAAACGGAACTCAGCGATGCGATTTCGAAGCTTGTGACTGGCTGAGTATCAAAGTCTGCTTACTTTCCAGACGCACCTTGCGTCGCAATTCCGTGACGTTCTATTTCAAAGGTAACAAACTTGAGCCACGAGCCACGAGATCTATCCGAAACAAACGACGTGCCATTCAGGCTTCCTGAACTGACGCCCTCCGATTTTGAGGAGATATTGGCCAACGCGATTGCTAATCCGAACTTGGGAGCAGGCGTCGAAGTCAGTGGAACTTCAGGTGGCGGTAAATCGAATTTTGCTGAATGGTTTGGAGAACAGTGCTTCATTAAGCGGGTGCCGTTCTTGTTTATCGATCCGCATGGTGATTCCTCGCGGAAGCTGGTTCGGATTCTGCAGAAGCAGCGATCTCCGATCAAGGATAGTGTGCTGTATGTTGAGTTGGCATCGACAAGCCAGCTTGTTGGCTTCAATCCTCTCAAGCATCCCGACAACGAAGCCTCACTTTCGGAATACGAGCAAAGGTCCGCAGAGAGGATCAGTTGTGAAATGACCGCCAACGTCATTCTGGCTGCTGTCGGAGAAGCGGGGCAGGGGTTTGGCAGTCGTCCCGTGCTGCGAAAATGGGTCATGCGGTGGCTGACGTTTCTGTATCGATCAAACCTGACGCTCGCCGACGCTCGGATGTTTCTCGATCCCCATGATCCGATTTATCAGCTTATCCTGAATCTGGCCCCGGATGAACTCTCTCACAACCAAATGGCTGCGTTGGCCAATCAAAAGTCCTCAGAGATTGAGGCAGAAATTGGAAGTGCCCGAAATCGACTACTCACGTTGCTCGATCATCCCGCCTCACAAATGATTCTCTCTCGACGGGACAAGGTATTGAACTGAAGATGTCTACCAAAAGGGGCAGACCGTCATCATCAACCTCGAGTGCGGTAAGATCCTGACGGAAGAAGCAGCGAAATGCTGGCAACCTGATTCTCACACAGTACCTCCGTGTTGTCCTGTCGACTCGCTCTTCGCCCTTCGAAAAACGGCGATTCTGCATCATTGATGAGTTACCTGTCTTCGCATCCTGTGGCCCAATTCTCGACCCTGGTGATGCGCCGACAGATCTCGAAAGTACCTGACCAGCTTTGTGTTTCTGCATCAGGGGTCCAGTGGTTTCCAATGCGGCAGGATGATCCGTTCCTGCTGACGATTCTCGACATGTGCCGCATCAAAATGTTCTTTCGCCACAATAATGACGCTGAATTCTTCGGCAAACAGATCAGCCTCTTCCTTGAATTCCAAACCGGTGGTGAAGTACCAGCAGATCGGCGAGCAGCAGTTCTCGGACGGACATGAGCTTGTCGAACTCATGGATGTCAGTGAGGGAGAGACCGAAACAGGAACCACATACGGCACGAGTTCCGAGAGCGATCACGGACGGTCTGTCAGAGGCAGTGAAAAAGGCTTCCAGCGACTCTTTGAGGAACTTCACAGCAAACGAAGTCCAAATCCGAAGCATCAAATGAGGCGACCAAAGCAACAGTACCCATTCCCTTCTGGGTCTAAACACGTAGCGTAACGTACAAGCAGACACTGGTCCCCAAGACAACACAAAAGACCGTGGTTCCAGAGTACTCAGTTTTACTCACTGACGAACTTCGATCGACATGCGGCACAGATCCTCAAGAACTCAAGACAGGAGAATGTGTAATCATCATTGATGGCTTAGGAGGTCCATGGTCTGCCAAACGCCGGAATCACCCACGCCTTACCTCACGTCACCTAGGTTTGCTGCCCACGTCATTCGAACCTGGCTGAGGAAACTTCATCAGCATCCGGCCTTTGCAAGTCCTCAGACTATGCAGAAGGAACGCGATGCGTTTCTTGATTGCCTCCTGCTGGAACTCGAAGAGATCAACAGGAAAAGGATCGCCAACAGCGAAGAGACTCGAGGCGTTCCTGGATCAAAAGATTCGGTACGGATACTGATTCCGAAGGACAAACCAGAAGATCTCTTGCTGTGAAGGAGGCCACGGTGACGAATCCCAAAGGAATGCGTCTCAACGTGCATGACATTGAGTTCCTGCGGAACGTTGGAATCTATGGACTGCTGACTGCTGAGGATGCTCTGTATTCGTACCCCGGATACAAAGACAACTCCGTTCAGAAACGCCTCAGGCTGCTTTCCCAGAACGGCTATCTTCGGGCTGCACAGCTTGCGGTCGCCTTTGGGCACGGTGGAGCATCAGGCGGCGGAGGTCGTCTGCCAAGCCTGTACTCACTCACGCCTGCGGGAGCCGACTTGCTGGAATCCACAACGGGAGAACGTCCTGCCAGAGTCCTCAACAGTGATATTGCCCCGAGCACCTATATGCATCGGCGAGAGATCTCGGAAGTGGTGCAGATCTTCACGCGAAGTTGTCTGTCCGCCGGACTGCCAATGCCTCGTTGGGTCCTGGAACAAGACGTCTGGAAGAGTGCTCCTCTGAACTTACCGCCAAATCAACGACGTTACCTGTACCATGCGATGTCCATAGGAAACAAGCGGTTCGTTTGCCAGCCGGACATTGCTTGCCTACTGCAGCTTCCGTCTTCACCGGTCGTGTTGTACTGGGAGATTGATCGCTCCACAGAAGGCCGCAAACAGCTTCGCGAGCCGGCCAAGACAGATGCATACTTGACTTTGATGGGGACTCAGGGGTTTCAAAGATATTGGCCTGACGTTCCGAGCGAGACATTCCAATTTGTCTTCTGGGTGTGCCCGACTCCAGAAAGGCTCGAATCACTACAGCAGGTCTTCAAAGATCACGAAATCTCGAAGTATATGCGACTATCGCATCGAAGAGTCTTCACTGCCGATACCAACGTCGTCACGTCGCCGATCTGGCAAACGATCGACGGAGAATGGCGT
Source organism: Planctomycetaceae bacterium (assembly GCA_046349735.1). Taxonomy (GTDB): domain Bacteria; phylum Planctomycetota; class Planctomycetia; order Planctomycetales; family Planctomycetaceae; genus SXXK01. Next base: position 4,360 of record JAXMBU010000117.1, on the reverse strand, counting down.
CCTATTTGGGGCTCAAGCCACCGCCAAACTGCGGGGACATCTGTGGCGAGACATGGTGACGAGCGTCCTTTGGCTGAATTAAGGAGTAATCGACGACCGAATCGTCGGCGACGCTCAGAGCGAAATGCCAAAAAGAGTTGTGCTTCACGAACGAATTCGTGAGGCGAGTCCTGATGAACATCAGGATCTGGCAATTGCGGCGTGTGTTACGTGGTGGCACTCAAGAGACTGTGTAACATCCGGTGAACCAAGTCTGGTCAGGAAACTGCAGGATCGCCATCTTCGCCTTCGTGGACAGCACCAGCTTGCAGACGGCTTCCGTGACAGCCTTGTCCCACGGGTCGCCCATTCCGTATGGCGTTTCCACCGATGTTTCCGGTGGAGTGCCTCCCTGCGAAACCCGTGAACAGCAGCCTGGGCCTGAATTGCGGTTTAGATCACCGTCCTGCCATGACGGCGAGTGATGTCCGCATCCTGCAACTTCCATCGTCAGCTCTTCTCGCGTTTTTGTTCCGGCGTCGCCTGCGACGTGGCTTCTGGATGTCCGCCACTTTGGAAATGGCGGCCATGCAGGCGAATGTCGCAACAGCCCGATGCCACTCTTTGCCAGTGCGGCGCTCCCCAACGTTGTCGGTGGAAAACCGCCCCTCGTGAGCGCCATCTCCTGCAGAGCCTCCGCGAGTTCCTTCGCATCGTCCCAGCGTTTCTCTTCGGCTGTGTCAGCAGATCTGCGAGTGTTTGTTGAGGATCCATGTGTCGGCTCCTCATTCATCTTCGCCAAATTCAAGCATCGCTGCGGGCCAGTAAGCACCTCCATCGTTGAAGTAATCCGTCTCCACATGAATGCTGTGACCGCACTCAGTGCAGTCCGCAACAGCAGCCAGACACGTCATCTACCCGCATCTCCAATCCGGCTCTCGCATTCGCTGCTGCAGACACTCGTCAGCCTTGTCGACAAGAATCGTCATGGTCCAGTCTCCTCTCTGAGTGTTGCCAAAGAACACAACCGTTTTCTGCGGCCTTCGTTCAACATGAACGAAGCTTCAAAGAAAGACTGCCACCAATCTCCAACCGTTAGGCAAGCAAAAGGCCGATGGAACGGCCCAAATTTATCTTCGCCTCAAAGAAAGTGAGGATACCAGGCATCAACACTGCAACAATGTCCCTGGGGGACTCGTGAATGGCCCAGGAGTGTGCTATCATGCTTGCATGGAGAAACTATGAAAACACATGCAGATCAAGAAGCCGGCGACATACTTACGGACATTGTGCAGTGGAGCCGCGATTTTGCCGTTGGCAGAGAGACGCTCTTCGAGGATCATCGTAAACGGAGATCTTGACGATCGCGATCTGAAGAGCTTGTTGAGATCTGCGAGATCGAGAATGACTTTGCCGGTGCAGAGAATGAGATTGAGCCTCGTTCCTGTGACGCTTCAGGACATTCCAGCACAAAGCAAGAGTCGTCAATCAGCGTTAGGTAATCGCCGCGATATCTAACATTGAAAATGTGAATGCCATTGATCGCGGGCAAGTGGATGACATTCGCGGCTGCAGGATTGACTGTCGTTTTTGGATACAATGGGTCCGGAAAGCGGATATGGAAGGATTCTACGCCGAGCTCGCAGAGCAAGAAACAAGAGTAAGCGCAATCCCGCCAAAACGATGAATCCCCCAGTGACCAAAGGGCCTGCCAGTGCCGAATTTGTCACCATCTCAAAACGGTGTAGAGCAACCAACAGAGCAATGGACGACGGCTTGCGACCAGTCGATTCCCTTGCAAAGGGCCAGTTTTGATGCAGACTGTGCAGCAGTGCATGTCCGAAACAAGAACGACATTGCATTTACGCCGTAAATGGTATGGATATCCTTCCAAAAGCTGGAGCCGCGTGTTCATGGTCTCGTAGCGAAGCTGGATGCCAAAAAGAAAATATTAGAGGCAGATGTTCAAGTAAGTTTCTGAAGTCAAAACACGCCTTGAGCAATACCAGCCACGGCCGATTTCTTAAAGGAATAAAACATGACGCACGTCGAGCAACTGAGCGCGTCTTATGTCACTAACGGATTTGCAGGGTGCGGCCATATGCGGGACAAAAACGGCACTCTTTGCAGTTGTCAGCCGATCCAGACCAGAATTCGGGAATTCGCGGCGTCAACCTTCAGAAACTCCAGGAATTGGCGTAGCAGATGCAGTTTACGAGGAAACTGCTTTCACCTCAAGCAATCAGTTCGATTCGCATGCTTGTCAAGAACGCAGCCGAAAAGCAACAGGCTGCAGAAATCGCTGCCGAGACGGATTTTCTGGGCGACTTTCACGCTAACGATTGGCACTGATGCTTGGCGGAATCGGGAGTCCGCAAGAAATTATTCTACGACAGCTTATCCGATCAGCTGTTTCCGGTAGTCAGTGACGCGGTATGCCCCTTGTGTCAACAATCGCTGCCCGAAGATACGAAACTGCGACTGTCCAGATTTGAAGAGCTCGTAAAGAATGACACGGCGATTCAGGCGGAGGAATGCAGCTTCTGCCGTTGACGCGGCTCTAAAGCCAATTCTGTCAATTTGGTTGTCTGATGAGATCGTCGTTGAACAGCTGCGAGTATTGCAGTTACAAGATCCAGAGACTGCGTTACAGATAAAGTCAGAGATCAGTCGTCTGCAGAAGATTGTCGATTCGATGGCCGCAAGGCACATCAGTTCCACGCAAGGAATGGGGTAACTTCGTCGACCCTGCCGGACAGTTCTCAGGCAAACATCGCATTCGTTGAGAAACTCGTACAAGACGAGATTACGCGTGCTGAAGGCACGAAAGATGTTGTTGAAAAAGAACTCGTTTATCTGAACTGAGCGAACTGCAGGCTCGGGAATGGCTCGCAACCGTAATTGGGGATGTAAAGAGTCACATCAACGATCTACAGACGATTCACAAGCTGGGAAACTGCCTCAAGCAGACCCGTCCAGTAAAGATCACAAACAAGAGCAAGGAACTTGCAAAAACGCATGTCAGCGATCAGCTTCGTGATGCCTTTGCCACTGAAATTCGAAAACTGGAACAGGGTGTACGACGACTCAATGTCGAACTGTCAGCCGACTCCGGTGGAAATGGATCGGTGTTCTTTCGTGTGCAGTTAGTACGTGCAAGCAAGGCGGAAATAGGTGCAGTTGTTTCAGAAGGCGAACATCGCTGCATTGCGTTGGCCGGATTCCTATCTGAGCTCTGTACGGAATCTTCAAGTTCGGCAATTGTGTTCGATGACCCAGTAACCTCATTAGACCATCAATGGAGGGGCTGCTTCGCCAGAAGACTCGTCGAAGAATCAAAAAACAGACAGGTAATTGTCTTTACGCATGATATTGTGTTTCTCCACGATCTATTGTCAGATGCGGAACAGTTGGACGCGACGATCGCATTGCGTCGAGTTCAATCGACGCGGGATCATTCTGGCGTGGTTTCAGAAGGACTACCGTGGATTGCGCAGAAAACCCTCCCACGGATCAACGAGTTGCAAAATCGGGCTCGAGCCACTCGTAAAGACTATGACGCACAGAATGACGATGTCTATGACAGAGCCATCTGTAGCGTCTATAGTGATTTGCGTGCCACCATTGAACGTGCCGTTGAGGAGCACGTCTTTCAGGGGGTCGTGACTAGACATCAGGACTACATAAATCTTGGGAAGCTTCGCAAGACGACTGTCTTGACAACCAGTCATTGCGAAAGATTGCAGAAACTGTTCAAGCGTTGCTGCGATATTACGTCAGCTCACGACAGAGCTGCACTTCGCAGTTTTGGTGTCCCAAAACCAGATGAAGCGCTTGCTGATATTGATGAATTGAAAACCCTGGTGGACGAGATCAAGGATTTGCAAAAGCAGATCGCTTGAAAAGAGAGTATTTTGCAGTCCCTTACAACAGGCTTAGACGTGATGACTCATCCGTTGATTTGAGGGAAGTGAGTTTCAGCAATTCGTTCATCGGCTGGCGTGTATTGCGGCCAAGGTAGAATGCGTCTTCTCCAACCAGACAGTAGTGCCATTCGGCGTGACCGCGATGTTCGGCAGGCAGACGGTTGATGCGTTCAACCCAGCGAAGAGCGGACACCTTCTTTCGCTGCACATTCGCCTGTCTGATCTGGTCTTGGCCTTTGGTTTCCACGAGGTAGACCTTGCCGTCGCAGCGAACAAGGAAATCCGGATGATAGTGGGCCAGCAATCCGTCCTCTCGCAAGTACCGTACTCGCACGAACGTATGCTTGTGTTCGATGATTTTTGCAAAAGCCTGCACGGAGGCGTCTGTGTCGGCGTACTCAATAAACGCCTGCTCAAGGCCACCACGATTCGTTGGAAAGCCAGTGCGGTCGTAG
>JAXMBU010000116.1:0-8057 GCA_046349735.1 Planctomycetaceae bacterium | reverse complement strand
TTGTCGTCACAACGACATGAAGACACCGGCGGCTAGCGCCGTACCGCTCACGAAAGAATCCTTAAGTCCACGCCATTGGGGCCAATTATTTGAGCACTAACTGTGCCCCGTAGCCAAATGCATCACCGATTCTTCAGATAGCTGCTCTCTGGTGAGCTCCCCGGTAATCCGTCCCTCGTGCATCACGATCACGCGATCACTCATCCCGATAATCTCTTCCATTTCGCTGCTGACAAACAGCACCGCAATCCCCTGCCCTGCCAATTCATCCATCAGCTGATAGATTTCCTGTTTCGCGCCGACATCAATTCCGCGAGTCGGCTCGTCCAGCAGGAGGACTCGAGGCTTTAAGGCCAGCCACTTTCCCAGCACGACTTTCTGCTGATTTCCGCCGGACAAATTTCCAACTCGATACTGATCATGCGGAGCTTTCACTCGCAGTCGTTGACTCATTTCCGCAGACTGCTGTTTCTCTACTGCAAAGTTCAGAAAACCGCCGAGTCTTGAATGCTGATGGAGTGATGCCAGCCCGATGTTCTGGCGAATGATCATGTCCAGAACAACGCCCTGCTGCTTTCGATCTTCCGGTACCAGAGCAACCCCGGCGGCAATGGCCTGCTGCGGAGACTTCAAATCCACCAGCTTTCCACCGACTTCAATCGCTCCGCTGACTGGAGCATCAACTCCGAACAGCGTCCGCAGCATTTCCGTGCGGCCTGCTCCGACAAGTCCGGCCACACCGACAATTTCCCCGGCTCGCACGTTCAGATTGAGTCGATGCTTTGGCCAGGTGGCCGTCACAACATCCTTCACCTCAATCGCCACGTCGCCCTTCTTGTGAGGGTTACGGACGAAGAAACGAGAGATATCCCGACCGACCATTAATCGCACAAGGCTGTCATGAGTCACCTCACCGCGAACGAGTTCTCCGGCATTCTCGCCATCGCGAAGTACAGTCACTCGATCCGATAGATCCTGCACCTCCGCTAACCGATGAGAGATATAGACAATACTCACACCGGCCGCTCGAAGATCCCGAATCACCTGAAACAGTTTCGCAGACTCACCGGCTGACAGGCTGGAAGTCGGCTCATCCATGATCAACACTCGCGCATTGATCGACAGCGCTTTGGCGATTTCGACCATCTGTTGCTGGCCAACGGTAAGCTCCTTCACCAGCATTCGTGGAGAGACCTTCAGCCCGATTCGGTCAAGCAGTTTCTCAGCGTCCTGATTGATGCGGCTGTTGTTAATCAGGCCAAGTGTTCTCGGCTCGCGGCCCAGAAAAATGTTGGCTCCGATCTCCAGGTTGTCAGCAAGATTCAGTTCCTGGTGAATGATGGCGATTCCATTGCTCATCGCATCGCTGACGGAACCAAATCGCTTCTCCTGCCCGTCGACAAGAATCTGACCGCCGTCCTGAGACTGAACGCCGGCCAGAATTTTCATCAACGTGCTTTTGCCTGCACCATTTTCACCCACCACCGACAAGACTTCGCCCGGCATCACGCGAAGACTCACACCCTTGAGCGCTTTGACTCCGGGAAAAGACTTGGTGATGTCGCGAACTTCAAGTCGCGGGGTTGGAGAGACAGGGGCTGACATGGGAAGACGAGCCGTTTTCGGTTGGAGGTGTTCGGTTTTCGGAAACAAAAAGAGAGCAAGGCAGGTTGAGGCCGACGAACGATTCCAATGTGATCTCGTCCGAAAACCTCAAACGATAACCTCAAACCCTTTGGCCGCCCTACTGCCCCTTCAAACGCTTGAGCTCTTCCCAATACGCTTCAACATTTTCCTTGGTGATCGATCGTGGAGCAATGTCGATGTACTTTGACTCAGGGATCACGTCTTTATTTCCGGCCAGTAATTCCTTCAGAACTCGAACAGACTGGAATCCGTACTCATAGGGGTTTTGCACAACCGTTCCGGCACATTCGCCATCTTTGATCGCCTGCAGAGTGACATCGTTTTCATCGAAGCCGGCAATCGCCACTTGTCCAATCTTGCCAGCCTTCTTCAGAGCCTGGTAACACGCTGGCGGATTGTATTCAAACAATCCAGCCATACCCTTCAGCTCAGGATAGGTCACAATCGCGTCTTCAGCTTTCTGCAACGCCACTTCCGGTTTACCCTGATCGGTGACTGTCGCCACAATCGTGTACTTGTCGCCTTTGATCTCACCTTCGTTGGGATCAAAGGCATCCGGCTGAGACTGATAGAAGTCAATGCCACGATCACGGCCCATCAACACATCGATCACGCCCTGACGACGATACTTGCTGTTGTCCTGCTCCAGGCGACCAATGCACAGCAACACCTGACCACCATCCGGCAACGCGTTTTTCAGGATTTCGCCACAAGCCCGGCCGGCCGCATAGTTGTCCATACCAATATAGACAAGGCGATTTGACTTCGGAGCGTCTGAGTCATGCGTGATCAGCGGGATCTTGGCAGCGATGCTGTTGATCCATTCGACCTGGTTGTCTGCATCCAGCGGACTAATAGCGATAGCCTGAATTCCGCCCGTCATCACGTCTTCAACCTTCTGCTTTTGCACGACAGCAGAAGCTTCCGGAGGCATGATCACCTGGACATCGATATCAAATTCTTTGGAAGCAGCAACGCATCCGGCTTCCGCGATCTTCCAGAAGTCTGCAATCTGGTTTGTCACGAAGGCGACTGACTTTCGCTCACCAGATTTCTCTGCGGTGCCGCCTTCCGGGGTGCTCTCGGGAGTTGTACTCTCTTTTTTCTCCCCTGAATCCGTGGTACCTGATTCCGGCGTGGGTGGCTGCTCGACCTGGCATCCCGCCAAAACTAGCCCAAGTAACAAAATCCAGCTGCTTCGAAATCTCATGACTGCGCCTTTTTCAATTCTCGCCTGAATCAAAAGCTCCGGCCAAAATGCCGAGACAAACGGACACCATACGGCTGACTGCTTCACGGGTCAAATCAATGAAACCGGAGTCCCGCGGTTCTGGCCGAGTTTGTCGGTTTTCCGGGCAAATTCAGCAAACATGATAAGGATTATGCCACTCTGCAGGGCCTGATTGTTCGCGTCAAAGGCCGGCGGGCGCATCGCGTCTTCCACTCAATGACGTCCGGAGTGATCCGTGGATAACTCCGCTGAATGAATCCCAATGTCGCTGAAAAAACGTGGCTTTCACCGTTAACAGTCGCCATTGTGGCAGCAGGAAAGCGCCGCTATAGTTTGGCCCCGCGACTCCTAAAGTTGCCTGGCAAAGTTTCTGCCAGGCTCCAATCACTTCAGCCAGCCAGTCAAAATTCCTGCCATGCCGTTCAGCAATACATTTGAACATGATCAGCAGTTTATGCGACTGGTCCGCCGCGAAACAGATGTCGACCTAGTCACCGCAGCGTTGGAAATAGCTCGTGATGGTCAAGCCAATCTCGACTTCGCTCCGACTCGACTTCGTCTCCAGCGATCGATCGCGCGCCTGACTCACCCAGTGACCCAGGCCGGATCGGATCTGGAAGAACTCAAAATGCTGGTCCGTCACATGACGGAAGAGCTCAATCTGCACGGCGATGATGATTGCCACGGCGACCCGGAAGCCAGTTATCTCAATCGAGTGCTCGAAACTGGACGAGGCATCCCGATCTCGTTGTCCCTGATCTATTTGAACGTCGCGAACGAACTGGGAATTCCCCTCGAGCCAATTGCCGCCCCGCATCATTTTCTGACAAGACTGCCGACGGACTCAGGCAACCTGTATGTGGATGCGTTCAACGGTGGACGGATCATGGATGAGCCAGAATGCATCGCGTGGCTGCGTGAGATCACCGAACTCCCGATGCCGGAAATTCGTCGCACTCTGAAGCCTGTGGACGAGCGAACAATCATGGTTCGCATGCTCAACAATCTCAAGACGCTGTTTGGCAATCGAGAACTCTGGGTGTCCGCCTGGCGTGTTCAAAGCCGAATCGCGTTGTTGATTCCGGGCTCGTATCGAGAACGCAGAGACCTGGCAATTCTGACACTACGTTCCGGTCGCCCCGGTGAATCGAAGGAACTTCTGCGAGCCTGCCTGGCCGTCGCGCCGGCCGAAGAGCATTCGATGCTCAAGCAGTACATCGTCCAGGCCGAGAAAATGCTGCCTCTTTGCAATTGACAGCCATGTTTCCAACGAACGAATTCCCTTCCGTGGCCGCCGCGATTCAGGAAGGAATCTCTCGCGGACTTCATACCGGAGTCCAGATTTACGTATCGCTGAACTCTCGGCCCGTTCTTGACTCGGCACTTGGCGACGCATCGCCTGACGTTCCCATGTCGTCCGAGACAATCATGCCCTGGCGCAGCGCGGGAAAACCGCTGACGGCGTTGCTGATTCTGAAACAGATCGAGAATCAACGCTTCCAACTTTCGACGAAGCTCTCTGAGCTTTTGCCCGAAACAGTTCATAGCGATAAGCACGACGTCACTATCTTCGACTTGCTGACACATCAATCAGGATTTCCTGCGACGGAAACGGGTTGGCCGCATTCCGATTGGTCAACCACGATCGAGACCATCGTCTCAACAGCACGGCAACTTCCCATCGGAACGGCCGCCTATCATCCACAGAGTAGCTGGTTTTTTCTGGGTGAGATTCTGCGACGAACAACGGCAACACCGCTCGCTGCGTTCGATGACATTTTGACACTCGAACTGCTTGAGCCCCTCGGCCTCAGTTCGACATCGTGCGGTGTCAGGACTCATACGCTGGCTCAAAATGCCGGGCTGATTCCGACACTGTATGAGCGTGACAAAGGACAACTTGCGGTCTCCAGCTACGGGGCATCGCCGTGGCTGACTCAACCTTCGCCGGGTGGAAACCTTCGCGGACCAATTCGGGAATTGGGAGTCTTCCTTGAGTTGCTGCTAAGGAACGGAAAGCTTCCGGATGGGACTCCCTTCGTGTCATCGTCAACCATCCAGCAAATGACGATGCGTCATCGAGTTAACCAGTTTGATCAAACACTCCAACACGTTGTTGACTTTGGCCTCGGTGTCATTTGCAACTCCAACCGTCATGGGCTGGAGACGGTCCCGTATGGATTCGGACGATACGCGAGTGAATCAGCGTTCGGGCATGGGGGTTCGCAATGCTCGATCGGATTCTGCGATCCGGAACATGGCCTGGTCGTCGCCTGGAGTGCGAATGGCTTCTGTGGCGAAGGTCAGCATCAGCGTCGCAATCGCCTGATCAATGAAGCGATCTACAAAGACCTTGCGCTGACTCCCTGATCTCTCACAGAATTTGCACTTCTCTCGCCGCCGAACGCTGCATCGGGAAGACCCATGCAGAGAAGACTGCAACAGCCGCCTTCACGCTGTTCAATTACGAGCGAAACCAAGGCGATTCCGAGTCGACCTAACTAATCGCGTAAATTGGCGTCCATTCGCGGTTCAAAATCTGCCCCGGCGGCGGCTGCACCGTTTGCCGTTGAGACGAAGATCCCCTCGTTACAGATGGAAAAATCGTACTAACCGGACAGCTTGAGGCATGCATTCCGACGCTATGCAATCACCGCAGGCGAATCGCAGCAAAGTCCGGCAAATCTCGTTGATTCACCGGTCATTTTTCCCAAACTCTGAACATCGAATCCGTAGAGCTCGGGAACTGTGGACATACCGCTGTCCCCTGCTCGACTTAAACCTCTGCGAATATAGCCTGACGTCGATATGCAAACTCTTCTGGTCACTGGTGGTGCAGGTTTTATTGGAAGCTGCTTTGTCCGCCGCGCTGTTGAACGAGGCGACGTGCGCATCATCAATCTTGATAAGCTGACCTATGCAGGCAACCCGGACTCACTGCCTCCAAACTCCGAACTGCATCAGCTCGTCGCAGGAGACATTGGTGATCGAACACTCGTCAAAGATCTGCTCGATAAATTTCGGCCAACGGCAATTGTCAACTTCGCCGCTGAATCGCACGTTGATCGTTCAATCGATGGACCACTCACCTTCGTCGAGACAAACGTGCTTGGTACCTGTCGGATGCTCGAAGAGATCCGCGCGTATTACTCACAATTGAGCGGTTCAGACAAAGACCAATTCCGCCTGTTGCATGTGTCGACCGACGAAGTCTATGGCTCGCTGGGAGCAGAGGGTTTGTTTACGGAAGAGACCTCCTATTCGCCAAACAGTCCATATTCGGCAAGCAAAGCGGCATCGGATCATTTTGTTCGAGCCTATCATCACACTTATGGACTGCCGGTACTGATCACAAATTGTTCGAACAACTATGGACCCTATCAGTTCCCGGAGAAATTGATTCCTTTGATGATCCTGAACGCCATCGAAGGCAAGCCGCTGCCTGTTTACGGCGATGGTCTCAACGTCCGCGACTGGCTTTATGTCGAAGATCACTGTGCAGCCATTGAAACTGTCCTTGCGAAGGGACGAATCGGCGAATGCTACAACGTTGGTGGAAACAATGAGCAGACAAACATCAGTATCGTAAAAATGATCTGCGCCACCGTTGATCGCCTTCGTCCCGGTTTGTCACACGCCCCATGTGAATCTCTGATCCGTTACGTGAAAGATCGTCCCGGCCATGATCGTCGGTACGCGATTGACGCGACAAAGATTGAACATGAGCTGGGCTGGAGACCTCAACAGGACTTCCAGTCAGGCCTGGAATTGACCATTCGCTGGTACCTTGAAAATCCGGTTTGGGTCGAACGCGTTCAGTCCGGAAAATACCGCCGCGAACGCCTCGGGCTGGGCGACGAATAAATATCAAACAAGCTTCGCCGCCGGGTTTATCCAGGTGGAAAAAAGCTTTTGCACTACCACTATTCGCTTTGCAAGCGTGACATGCGTGGTGCAAAAGCCCGTAAACCACCGGGGTAAACCCGGTGGGGAAAGAAAGTTCACTTGCTCAGCGAGTGACAACTGAAAACCGAACACCTCCAACCGAAAACCTCTTCCTATGTCCCACTTCAAAAAAGGCATCATCCTCGCAGGAGGCACTGGTTCTCGACTGTTTCCGATCACGCTTGGCATCAGTAAGCAGATGGCTCCGGTTTATGACAAGCCGATGATTTACTATCCGCTTTCCACATTGATGCTGGCCGGCATTCAGGAGGTGCTGATCATCTCATCGCCTCGGGACATCGGGGGCTTTGAAAAGCTGCTCGGCGATGGCGCGAAGTGGGGCATGAAGTTTTCTTATGTCACTCAGGCCAAGCCTGAAGGGCTCGCTCAAGCCTTTATTCTGGGAGCTGACTTTGTCGGAGATGACCATGTCGCGTTGGTTCTGGGAGACAACATCTTTTACGGAAGCGGCTTTCAGAAGATTCTGGCCCATGCTGGCAGCCTCGAAACGGGAGCCACAATCTTCGGATACGAAGTGCGTGATCCGGAGAGATACGGTGTTGTTGAATTCGATGCTCAGGGAAAAGCTATTTCGCTCGAAGAGAAACCTCAGAAGCCGAAGTCCAGTTTTGCCGTCCCCGGACTTTACTTCTATGACAATTCTGTTGTCGAGATCTCTCGCAACCTGAAACCATCCCCACGCGGCGAACTGGAGATTACCGACGTCAATCGTGAGTATCTGAATAGAGGACTATTGCGAGTCGAAATGCTGTCTCGTGGCTTCGCATGGCTTGATACCGGAACGCATGAATCTCTGCTGGACGCCGGCAACTTCGTCGCGGCAATCGAAAAGCGAATGGGGCTGAAGATCTCCTGCCCTGAAGAAATTGCCTGGCGAAAGGGTTTCATTGATCGTAGCCAGCTGCAGTCGCTGGCATCCGAGTTCCCGAATGAGTACGGTGAGTACCTGCATCGTCTGGCACGATAGTTCCGGACGAGCTTTGTGTTGCTCCAGGCTGACCATTCAATTGATGGTCCCGGATCGCTCCAACGACACGAGCGTATGCGCTTTGTTCAGGATCCGATGGAGCTTTCCCACGCTTCATTCTGTCGGTAAAGAATTCTTCCAATGATCAAGGGATTTCGCGAACGCCTGCAAAAGGGTGAAACACTTCTGGGCACGATGGTCACTCTGCCAACAGCGTCGACGGCCGAGATTCTTGCGGACGTGGGT
>JAXMBU010000115.1:0-8855 GCA_046349735.1 Planctomycetaceae bacterium | reverse complement strand
GATCGCCTTGTACGCAATCCAGCACCGCGGTGGCCAGCAATTTGCTGTTCGACGGACTTCCGCAAACGTTCACTGCGTGGATGAGTCACGGAGATCAGGTCGAAAGTCTGACCGGTGACTTTGATCCAATCGCATCAACATCGACGTGTCCAAATGCGGCCGTGAAGCACAAGACGCTGCCGATCTTTGGTTTGCAGTTTCACCCCGAGGTGACTCATACCGAATTCGGCGGGCAGCTGCTTGGCAATTTTGTTCGTAACGTCTGCGGATGCCAGGGCACATGGAGAATTAGTTCGCTGATCGAACAGCAGAAGGAAGTGATCCGAAACCGCGTTGGAACTGATCGAGTTATCTGCGGACTGTCCGGCGGAGTGGATTCCTCCGTCGTGGCGGCGTTGATTTCCGAAGCCATTGGCGATCAGCTGTCCTGCATTTTTGTCGACAACGGTCTGCTGCGAAAAGATGAGCGTGCTCAGGTCGAAGAGCAATTCAACGGGCACTTCAAGACGGACCTGCATGTTGTTGATGCCTCCGCTCGGTTCCTGGGAGAACTGGCCGGAGTCTCCGATCCGCAAAAGAAGCGAAAGATCATCGGCAAGGTGTTTATTGACGTCTTCCGAGATGAAGCGAAATCGATTCCGAATGCAAAGTATCTGGCTCAGGGAACTCTGTATCCGGATGTGATCGAATCGGGAGCCAATCCGGACGGTCCCGCAGCGACCATTAAGTCACACCACAATGTCGGCGGACTGCCGGCGGAACTGGGATTTGAACTCATTGAACCACTGCGAGATCTCTTCAAAGACGAAGTTCGTCGCATGGGGCTGGAACTCGGGTTGCCCGAGACGATGGTCTGGCGTCATCCGTTTCCCGGTCCGGGGCTTGCCGTTCGCTGCCTTGGCGACGTGACGGAAGAACGACTGCGGATTATTCGTGAAGCCGATGCGATCCTGATTGAAGAACTGCACAACGCAGGGCTTTATCGAGATATCCAGCAGGCGTTTGTGGTGCTGTTGCCGGTTCAATCTGTCGGCGTCATGGGCGACGATCGCACCTATGAAAATGTTGCAGCCGTGCGAGCGATTCAGTCGGAAGACTTTATGACGGCGGACTGGTACCAGTTTCCGCACGACGTGCTGGCACGAATTTCAACTCGAATCATAAATTCCGTTCGCGGAATCAATCGAGTGGTCTACGATATCAGCTCAAAGCCACCTGCAACGATTGAGTGGGAATAGTTCGACTCATGCCCAGCTTCACTTCAACATCTCCGATTTTGACATGCGTTCCTGCCGCTCTGCGAGCGTTTTTGGGGCGGCCGGCCAATTTGCCGCAGATCAGCAATCCGGATCTGGAACTTGAGATTGTGAAGGCTCCACCGGAAGTGATGGTTGGTGAACGTATTGAGTTTCGGATTACGGCTTATGGCTTCAAGCAGCGGGCGACTCACGAGTATCTGACGACGTCGGACATCCTGATTCTGGAATCTCAGATCGATGGTCCACTGCGAGCGTGGCAGCATGCTCAGAATATTGAAATCATCACTCCGAACAGCTGTCGGCTGATTGATGAGGTTGAGTTTGAATGTCCCGGAGGCATGCTGGGATATTTATTGACCGAAGCCCGCATCAAAGAGTCGCTCGAAGAGGGCATGGATTTTCGTTACTCCACGCTTCAGGAACTTATTGAATCCGGGGCCATCGCTTGAAGAAGCCTCAATCATCGCAACCGCCCACCGTCGCCATCGCACTGATGACAGCGTTCGTGCTTGCGGCCGGTTTTGTTGCACTGGTCGCGGTGATCATCCCGGGCGTGCTGTTAATGGTCGTGGCGGGGTTCGGCCTGTTGCTGCTGTTCGTGGCTCAGTATTTCCTGTGGGCTCGCTGGATGTTTCCGATTGTTCAGCGGTGGGAACAGGAAAAATCTGACGCTGAAGCACTGGCCGCAAATGTTCCGCCGATTGATCGTCACACGCCGTGATAGAGTGAACTGCGATGTCCGAGAAACAACGGTCCACTGCGGTACCTCGTGACTGGAGCCAGCAGATTTCTCAATGGGTGCGGGTTGCGTGTGAGCGAGAAGTCCAAAGCCCGAAGCCGGGCAATGTTTCGCCGGGCAACGATTTTGCAGACGCCACGGTCGCCGATTTTCTGGCCTCCGCCGATGCGATTGCTCCGGTCATGGCAATGGCGAGCGAACGACCATTGGGCAGAACGATTTTGGACTCTGTCGAGGCCACTCGGAGGGTTGTCGGCCACAACACAAACCTTGGTATCATTTTGCTGATCGCACCACTCGCTGCCGTACCAGCTTCGAAATCACTGTCTGAGGGAATCGGTGATATTTTGAAGTGCTCATCCGTCGATGACAGCATTGCTGTTTACGAAGCCATTCGTCGCGCGCAGCCGGCGGGGTTGGGTGAGGTGAAAGATCAGGATCTGCAGCAAACGCCGACGCAGAATCTTGTGGAATGTATGCGGCTTGCGGCCGATCGTGATTTGATTGCAGCTCAGTATGCAAACGGATTTCGGCAGGTGCTCGGGAATGGCCTGCGATGGCTGGCGGAAGCTCAGCAGACGATCAGACCTCCTGAAGAGCAGATCACGTGGCTCGCGGTGCGATTTCTGGCGGAGTTTGGAGACAGCCTGATCGTTCGCAAATGCGGTCTTTCGATGTCTGAATTGGTGCAGCGGAAGGCAAGGGAGTTGCTGAGCAGTGGCTGGCCACATCAACCCAACTCTTCTGTCGGGCTTGCCGATTTGGATACGTTTCTGAGGGCAGACGGTAATCGTCGCAATCCAGGAACGACCGCAGACTTCATCGCCGCGGTGATCTTTGCCGGGTTGCGTGAAGGCCGACTCGTCTGAGCCCCTGCTTCTACTTCAGCAACTCGGAAAACTGCTGCAGATCTCTGCTGATCGCAGCGGCCTGTTCATCGGACAGTGGTTGATTTCCAAACCGAACCTGATTGAACGCTTCTGCAAGTCGCATCGGCAATGACAAAATCTCGGCATTTGAAATCTTCGGCTGGAATTTCTGCGTGGCAATCTGAGCATTCTCCAGCGCGCTGTTGCTGAGAGGAAGTTTCAGGCCATGCCGTTCACACAGAGTGCAGAAGCCTTCATAAAATCGGATCACTGACTTCAGTGACTTGTGACGCGCTGATCGAAGTTCCCACAGAGCCTGAATTTGTCTGCGGAGACGCTGAAAAGCCTGGACTCGAATCAATCCTGCAATTGCCGCCAGAAGCAGGAATGTGACGACGCCTCCCTGCCAGCTGACCCATTTCTCTGGTGAGCTTGCCATCCCTGCGATCCATTGGCGAGCCGTTGCGAGCAGCCCCTGTTCCTTGATCGTTTGGAACAAGGACTTCGACGTCGAAATCACCGGAGCGAAGAACTCCTGTTGGCGCTGAGCCGACATATTGTGAATCCCATCGTTCCAGAAATCGGAGATGGCTTCCTGAATGTTTGACATCAGCATAATGGGCTCACTTTTCGCAAGCTGTTCCTCACGATCTGCTGCTGGTGTCGCCTCAAGCGTTTGCCATTGTTCGTTCACCCATGCTTCGGCCCACGCATGTGCATGCCGCTGTCGAACTTCATACTTGCCCGTCACACTATTCAGCTCACAGCCATAGTAACCATTGATGAGACGTGCTGGCACTTTGACGGCCTGCAGCATCATGACACAGGCCGATGCAAAATACTCGCAATGTCCGGTCCTGGTATTCAACAGAAAGTCTTCCAGCGGATCGATTGTTGTGTCACTGCGTGTTGGAGTCAGGGAATAGCGAAAGCCGTTCTCCGGACTTAAATGCGACATGACGCGACGGATACACTCTTCCGGTTCTACAGGTCGGCCTTCATCCTGACAGAGTTGATGAGCAAGTTTGTACAGTTCAGGCAAAGCATATTGAAGATCTCTCTCCCTGTGATATTCCCTCTGCTGGCTCGGCAGAAATACTCCCATCGCTCGCTGATATCGAGTTTCAAAGCCATCCGCAACAAACAATCGCTGCGCTGTGTCCTGAACGTTTTCGCGGAACTCCCCCGAGTATTCGGAGAGTTGGCCCGGCGCTGGATTCCAGTATTCGAAGGGAATCCCGTTTCCTGGTTTCACACGAGGCAGTTCAACCGAGAACTGTCGAGAATTGCCTTCTTCGTAGGGTCTGTCCATCCAGACGAGGCATGCTCGTTTTTCCGTTGCCGCCAGGCGGTTTCGACGTGGAGAGGCGATTCGACTGACCGGGTACGGGGCAAAAGCAAAAAGTTCCAGGGGCGGGTCCTGAACAATGTTGACTCGAAAATCAGATGGCATGGGAGAATAGGTGCCCGGACGATGGAGTCCATCTTCATGAGCCATCTCACGAAGAGAGTATCCGCGAAGCCACTGCCCCTGAAAATACCGGGAGAAAACGTTCCCCCGAAAACGAAGCTCATCCATTGCCAGGCCGTCTGCAAGTTCCTCGGCCGTCATCGATTTCTGAGTCTTCAGATTCACGGCATCAAACGTGAGTACACGAGCATTGCTCTGCATGATCCTCCCGACATCGCCCAGCGAGACGGCATTGCTGAATCCTGTTTGGTTTCCGGAAGTGGGCATTTCTCCGGCAATATCGCCGAGAACCAGTCCCGGGATCCAGACACGAGGGAACGCGGCAAACACAATGATCGCCAACACCAGCGACACGATAAATGAGCCGCCGACCATTCCACGGAATCTCCAGCCAACCCACGTTTCGGCTGCATCTCGCTGAAGTCCATTTCGAACGACGATCACTGGTGTTATTGGATTCCTCGTAGCCCGGCCCTTTGGTTCTGATGCCGCTCCACTCCTGGCTTTGAGTCCCAGGAACGACACCAGAAATTCCCGGACTCTTATGTTTGCGAATCGTTATCTGATCTAGTTCGGATGGCACCGGCAGCGAAGCGGATTGAGACGAAGCCGCCGAGACATGACGGTTGAGGCTTTGAGCATGCTGGTCCTGAACTCGATACAGCGAAAACACCGACATGGTCCACAGCATAAGCAGCATCATTCCGGTCAGAGACGCTCCAAAAGTCACATCGCCGGAAACGATCCCGCCAATTGCCAACTCAAGAACACTCAGCGCCATTAACCACCAGTATTGCCGATGGGACTTTGGCGAAATGAGGACTATCCACGATAAATAAACAACGAGGTGTGCTCCGGACAGCAATTTTCGAAGCACCGTTCCACCAAGGAATTCATCGGTTGCCAGCCACAACGCCGCCAGTCCAAAGAGATTTCCCACGAGCACTGGAACGTGCAGCATCCGGTAGTGATCAACAAAGATCCATGCCGCGACTGCAATGATCGGAGTGATACCAGCAGGCCAAAACGCTCCCTCGCTGCCCGCCAGAATCAGTGAAGAAACTGATGTGACCAGCATGATACTTCGGAAGAATGTCGAGCGAAGCTTGTCATCACTTTGCTCAGCAGACAATTCAACCATGAGTCATCTCTCCTGCCTCTATGCTGTTCGAGACTGCAAAGACATCATCCAGCGTTTCCTTGCGACATTCCAGAATCAGCAACCGTTGCATGATTTGAGTTTCGTGCCTGACCGATGCCTTTGCCATCTCTTCACAGAGGGATCTGGCTATAGCAGGGCGAGGCGTGATGAGGACGCATCGGCTGTTGGAGGAGATCGGTCCCTGAGCAACGGTCGTCAGAATCTCCGACAGTGCAGCCTTCGCTGATGGCTGACAAATGGCCAATGCTTTCAGGGCTGCGTCACGAAACCGAGCGGCCCCGACAACCTCGAGGCTATGCT
This sequence comes from Planctomycetaceae bacterium, assembly GCA_046349735.1. GTDB lineage: Bacteria > Planctomycetota > Planctomycetia > Planctomycetales > Planctomycetaceae > SXXK01. Next base: position 3,055 of record JAXMBU010000115.1, on the reverse strand, counting down.
GTTCTTTTCCGGCAATCAGGAGACGATAGGTCCCTGCTGAAGATTGTCGAGTCTGTTCGACGCACAGAGTTGCCGCCAGGCTGACCGCAGTCTCCTGCAGCACTTCAGGAAAATCAGTGGTCTGAAAAAAATCCAGCATCACGATCAGTTCTGCCTCGCGATGTTGCTGATGTTCTTTCACCATCATCTGGCCGTGGCGAGCAGAACTGCGCCAGTGGATCGCTCGAGAACTGTCTCCAGCGCGGTATTCCCGGATACTGTGAAAGTCGTCGTCGAAAATCCCCATTCGTGCATTCGCGCGGCTGACGGATTCTGCCAGATCCCGTTCTCGTCGTTTCCAGCCGGGCAACAATCGTCCAATGGCCGGGTGAACCAGCAGATCGCTTTCGCCTTCGACGACGTGACCACGTTCTCCAATTCCCAGCGGGAAACGGCTGCTGATTCGCATGGGGCCGAAGCGATAAAGTCCGCGGCGATTGATGCACAATTCATAGCGTCCGAATCGCTCCTCCTTAGGACCAACTCGCACGAATGTGACCGTTGGTTCGGCTCGCAAATCACGGCCCTGCACAACATCACGCACCTCGACGAGGCGAGATGACAACAACGGCTTGTCATTTCGCAGTTTGACATCCACGCCAAAGTAGACACCGGCCTGAGTTGTCAATGGATGCTGTCGGCTGACAGTGACTCTTGTCAGCATGGCATCCACCACCCAGCCATTCAGCACAAACGGACCTGCCATCATGCCAAAGACAAGTAACAGGATGTTTCCCGTGTCCGGACTGCCACCGGTCAGCGCACCGATGGCGACGATCAACATGATCCCGAGATAGACGATCCCTTCTCGTGGCAACAACATACGCGAGCGAATTCCCATCCGCTGCGTAAATCTTGTGGTGAGTCGCGGAAACAGGATCGTAATCAGAGCAAATGCCAGACTGATCCCGCCCAGGATCAGCAACGTTTTCCGAGAACCCGACCATTCAGGGAACGAAAGTGGAATCACGTAGGCCGCGAGAAAGAAAGCTGCACTGGTCAGCAGACGAATCGTATTGCCTGCGCCGAATGCTGCAGGAATCAGCGACCTGTTGGAATCGTCCGTCGACATCTTCAGAGCCTCTCCTGAACACCTGCGGCCAGAAGTTCACCAGACATTTCAAATCCTTTCAGCGGCTTCACGCAGGCGACCCTGTCGAACGGCGTTCGTTCCATAGTGTAACAAGCCCTTCGAATGTTGCTCTGGTGCCGAACAAGTTCTTTTGACACCTCGCCGGAGGCCTGAGTTTCGCACTGCGCGAGTATCGAAAGGCTTTGCAGAATTCGCAACGAGGCCTGAAGAAATGTTCCCCTCCTCAGGGTTGCCAATCGGCATATTCTGCGACCTGAAAACGTCGCAATCGTCATAGAAGTTCAACCCATCGCCGCCTCTGGAAATTACCCACGCGGCAAGGTCTGACGCTGCTCACTGCCGCTTCGGTGTCCGAACACAACTCATGGTGATTGAGCAGTCTGGTGTGTTGAAGGTGGTTGGCTTCAGGCGGGCATTTGGCCTTGCTGGACGCTCACCCCGGGCCAGTCGGCGATTGTTTGATTCGCGTAGTGATCGTGTTTGTTTGAGTGCGAGCTTCAGGCGACTGCTTAGGAGCAGGCCCGAAATAACATCTGTAGCTGAAGTCGTGAGACTTCACTCCGAACTCTCACGAGTTCGGCTACCACGGGAACCTATTTCGAGACTGTTCCTTAGTCGAGTCGCATCGGCTGCAGCTTGTCGTCACACAACGAAGTCAACCGATTGACAGTGGTGTCCTGGACCCCGCTACTTATGAAAACCTTTTGTTGATATGTCGCAGCCATGAAACTCTCCTGGAACTTCAACAAAGTGAACCCTCGCTTCAAAAATCGTGAAGCGACACAGGGAGAATTCTTTACAAACGATACTGAACTGCGCGGCTTCATCCGTGAAGCTGTTCAGAATTCACTGGACGCAAAAAGACCTCGAGTCAAGGGCCCTGTGCGAGTCCGGATTTTTGTCTCCGGCGACAAAGCTGCGATCCCTCCGGAAAAAGTGGCACGCTGGTTTGAAAATGGCTGGTCTCATTTTCATGCGGATGGCAGTGGGCTGCGCGACGCGCCGGGAGAAAATGAGTCCTGCCGTTTTATTGCTTACGAAGACAGTGGTACGACCGGACTAACAGGCGATGTCAGTCAGTACCACGAAGTCGCGGGCGTTAAGAACCCGTTCTATTATTTCTTTCGGGCCGAAGGGCAGTCGAATAAAACGGACGGTGGTCGTGGTCGCTGGGGACTGGGGAAATTCGTGTTCCCGCGCAGTAGTCGCATTCGTAGTTTTTTTGGACTGACAGTGCGACATGATGACAAGAAACGGTTACTGGTCGGGCAGTCGATTCTTCGGTCACATCATATCGGTGACAAGAGTTACACGCCGGACGGGTGGTTTGGTAAAAAGCCGGATCGTAATGAAGCGTCATTGCCGGTCGCCGATCAGCGTTGTATCAACAAGTTTATTGCCGATTTTCAGCTGAAACGAGGTACAGATCCGGGACTGTCACTCGTCGTGCCATATTGCGACGAACGCTGGACCAGCGGAGCGGTCATTGATGCCGTTGTGCAGGACTATTTCTTTCCGATTCTGAATGGGCAGCTCGTCGTTACCGTTGAAGATGCGGACGCGAGGTGTGTGATGGACTCGTCGTCTCTGGAGACTGTTCTGAAGACATGCAGTCGAACATTGCAGCAATCCATGAGTCCTCTGATTGCTCTCACAAAGTGGTCTCTGACTCAGCGAGACAATTTGCTGTCCTGCACGCCGCAGTTGCAGGAACAGTTCACCGGCGGTGCAGGAATTTCTCTGCCCGAAGCAACAAAGTCCGAACTGCGTTCAAGATGGAAGGAATTCGGCCGAGTTTCGTTGCGATTGCCAGTCACGGTTCATCTGAGCGACGGCACGCCACGCACCACTTTCTTTGATGCGTTTGTCGAGCGAGCGGAGGGTTCTCTGCAGAAGCGTCCCGTGTTTGTCCGTGACGGAATT
>JAXMBU010000114.1:0-9292 GCA_046349735.1 Planctomycetaceae bacterium | reverse complement strand
TGTGATTGCGATCTATGCGGCTCAGTCATCGGAACCCACTGTCGAGAGACTGTTGCCTGCCGAAGGGACAGACCGAAAGCCGCATGGACTTCTGACGTACACATTGGCGCAGATCCTGTCTCGTACCACAGAGCCAATGACCTGCCGAGAATTGGTGCAGCAGATACAGACTCAGTATGCCGGTTCCGGGAGATCCGCTCCAACGCCCATGATCGAGGGCAAGGATCGTGATCGTGAAGTTTTCGGACTCAAAGTCTGGCCTGAACGCTCACGAATTCTGCTGACAAAAAAAGGGAGAGGATGGACGATCAACGCTGGATTGTTGCAAGGCGTGACTCAGGGAAGCGTACTGTCTGTGTTGTCCTCAGCCGATGTAAAGGCCAGCGCAAACGAAGTCTATGTTCGGGCTCAGGTAGTTCGCACGATGGACGCTGATGTCGTGGCGTGTGATGAACACGGCAAACTAGTGTCCATTACCCTGCCCGATAACGGACGTTGTGAACTGGTTTACGTTGATGCAGGAGACCTGCAGCTGCGAGTCGCCACGACGACTTCCTCGCGGGCAACAGCTGAACAAATCCAGCAGGTAAAGGAGACGCTCGACAGCGACGAAATCCACGAGAGCAAGCTCATCAAGGTCGTGGAGAACGTCGAGGACGCGGATTGGCTGATCCGAATCAGTCCGGACAACATCCTCCTGATTCCTGCGGACGGCGGGACGACCTCAGTTTCTGACGACGGTGATCGTGAAGAAATTCCGCTGAACAGCATTGGCCCGCATCCCATTGATGCCGCGGCAACGCAGTGGCTTTCTCAGGCACTTCCTCGAATTGCTCGAGCAGCAAATCTCAGGAAGATCGCAGCGAACGAATCCAGTTCGACGACTGGAGAATCTGTTCGAGTTGATCTGAACATAGAGAAATTGAGTGCTCCGCAGTCGCTCGACAATTCACCTCGGTATTCACTGACGGATGGTGATCAGATCTCCATTCGAGTCCGCAATCCCTGCCCGTTTCCAATTGATGTCACTCTGTTATATATCGACAGTCAGCAGGGCATTGCAGCTTTGTATCCTCAGCAAGGAGAGATCAATCGTCTTCTTGCCGGCAATTCCATCACGATTCCCACTCGCGTAGCGGGCGACAAACCAGGACTCGAACATCTCGTTGCTATTGCCGTGAAGTCTCAGCGAGAAGTCATGGACTTCACATGCCTGACTCAGTCAGGGATCAACAAAACTCGAAGCCCCGCCGATAACGCAACGCTCAATAGCCCTCTGGGGCAACTCCTCAATCACGCGATTCTCTCCGGCGGCGCTGTTCGAGGAATGAAACAGACGTCAGTGAAAGCTCACTGCCTGAAACTGATCAGTCTGGAGATTCAGAGCCCCGCACCATAAATCCCGCAACCAGAGACCTCCACGGTCCACGCACGTCGCACTATCCACTCACCGTCTTTTGATCTTCAATTTGAGAACGCATCATCCTGCGAACAGAGTCCGGACACTCTCGAATTGAGTTTCGATGACGCTGATTTCTGCGGGACACAACGGGACACAAACAGTACCGGGCACGAATGGCACTGTCATTAACAGAAGCGATATCACTGACTGTACCTGCGTAGTTCTGCTCCGAGGACATCTCAAGGCGTCGGCATGAGCAGGAACCAACGGCCGCGTCAGATGACGCGAGATTCAGGTCGACCGGGATGGTGGACGCCCCGCTGGTGGCAATTCTTATCTTCACGTGCTTACAAATTCTCCGCAATGCCTTCTGCCACAACAGTCCGCTCCGACGGATAGCGAAGGAACAGTCCCGAAATAAGATCCCTGTTTCACAGGCTCTGCGCGAAATGAAGTGCGTCTTGAAGATTGAGTGGTGATTGTTCCGCAATTGATCCATTGCGATCAAGCCTGAAAAGCTTTCATAAAACGGACTCCGCCTGAGGCGTTGCCTCAGCTGATTTGTTGAAGCCCTTTGGGCCGAATCGCATAGCGGAGGTGCAGACAGCCTGGATCGTTCTGCCGTGATCCTTTCAACGCTTTTGGCTGACGGTTAAGTGAAGAATCGGAACCGGCTTCGGGACTGTTGCCAAAACGCCATCAGGCACATCGTTTGACAGGCTTTACGCCAGAAATACAATCGCCCCGGTGTGGTGTACATTTTCAACTGGACTATGCAACGTGAGATCCCATCCATGATTCGACAAGCGAGTTACCTGTCTTCCGTCTTTCAGTCTCTGCCTTTCCTCAGAAAGTCCTCGAAACGTCGTCGAGCAAGCCAGGGAGTCACGCCGTCTCCGGCGATAGTGGAACATCTGGAAACGCGGGCATTGCTAACCGTGAGTGTGACCGCTCCCATCGGCGCTATTCAGGATTCGACTCCGACCTTTCAATGGACGGCAGAGCCGGGTGCGAACCAATACCAGTTGCTTGTCAGAGACAATACGGTTGGCAGCGGGTCTGTGATCAATGTCATGGTCCCGGGCACTACCTACACACCCGCGGCTAATATGAATTGGGTTTCTTATACCACCTGGGTTAGACCGTTCAACGGAACGACGGCGTTGGCGGCCTGGTCCACCCCTGTCGTGTTTAATGTGTTCAACTCGGTCACGATTGACGGTGCCGCCACCGGCGAAATTACGACTTCAACGACTCCCACGTTGGGATGGTCGGGACAGCTGCCGAACGAGGCTCGCTACGAATTGCAGGTTGATAACCTGACAACGGGCATCACTAAAGTCATCCATCAAACGACTCTCACAACGAGCACGTACACTCCGACATCGCCACTGACAGTTGGCCATCAGTATCGAGCATGGGTGCGGGCGTTCGACCCCGGCAATCACGCATCTGCGTGGTCCGCTGCCAAAACTTTCCGAGTGGCTCAAACGGAACCTGTCTCCGCAGGATCGCTGCAGGGCCGTTCGACCGCGGTCGGAAACCGGTTTTATGGTGGTGGGGATACCGGGACTGAATGGAAAGGGTGCCATCGACGTATATCAGAGTGACTTGTCCTCCGGAACGGTCTCCTGGACGTTCCAGACACGACTCAGCCCCTCGAGCCTGGCTGTCGGTGATGACTTTGGCTTCTCCGTTGCGATATCCGGCACCAGTTACGAAACGATCGTAGTCGGAGCCCACAGAGCGACACGATGGGCAGCAACTCAGGATCTGCGTACATCTACAAATTCAACGGATCCACAGGGACACGGAATCAAACGCTGAAGAAAGTCAATCCAACAACTGAGGTGAACGCAGCTTTTGGAGAGGCTGCTGATATCGACCTTGCCGGAAGCCAGTTATCGTCGGTGCACCTGACCGGGATTTGGCGGGAGCGGGGGCAGCATTTCGATATGAGTTGATTGGGTCTGCATGGACTTTAGCTCAGACTCTTACGGCATCAGGAATGCCACGTCCAGCACTCCTGGGCCATGATGTGGCCATCAGTGATGTTGATGCCAATCCCTCTGTTTTTTGTCAGTGCTCTCGACATTTACCACACACCTCACAATCCAGGTTCGGTTTACGGTTTCAAGCTCTCCTCTTTGCCTCCTCGGCAGAACGTCGTTCCCTACTTTCAAAATCAGAAGATCGTGCCTCTCTTTGGTGAGCAGGACTTCGGATATTCGATGATGTCGTCGGCGGGCGGCCCGCGAGGCTTTAGTGCGTTGGTCGTGGGTGATCCTGTGACAAGAGAAAGTGAGCACCTATGTGCCGGATCCAGTTCGAACTGGATACCGACAGGTATTCCGATCACTAACGCGACGAGCTCGGGATTCGGCTCATCGGTTGCGATTGGAAGCGATTCAATGGTATTACATTCGTAGTTGGCGCGCTTTGGATGGAAATGGGAAGGTTTATGTCTATCGCCGAACCACCACGCCCGATTATTCACTGAAAGGACAATCTCGAATCCTTCGGCGGGATCCGGAAGTGGATTTGGTTCGGCAGTAGCCTACTTCCCTGCTGGCAGCAGCCCGGCAAAACATCGCCTTATCGTTGGTGCGCTAATACGTCATTGCAGTCCGGATTGGCCTATACGTTCTAATTGATAATCTACTCTAAAGTTGTCCCACATCTTGATGTGTCAACGAAAGAATGAAGATACTGGAGGTTGTCGGCAATGAACCTCTTTTTTTGGCTCAACGCGAAATGAAGTGCGAGTTGACCATTGAGTCTTCATTTTATCAGAACGCAAACGGGGCTATCAACAGGATTGGTGTCACCACAACATCCCATTGCCTGAGGGCCTTCGAAATGCTGCTATCAAAGGCGCCCGCAAGTAATGCGCTACACGCAGCCATGATGAACACAACGCCCCCGAGGGAAAGTCCATTGCGACGGCCCATACGATCACTCCAGTGACTACTGCAATTACAGCGAATGCAATGCGAACTCCGATAAAGAAGCGAACCAACTTAAAACTCATTGGAGCCTCTTTCCGCAGGAGTGCCACCATATCTGCAGCTGACTTCTTGTTTCTCATGATCACTTTCGACAGGGGCACATCGCCACAGTGGCTACACATCGTCGTGCTGGTAAACGCATAGGGATCCAGCACCATCGCCTCAACATATTTAGCTGGCACCTGCGTTCTATTTCCACACTCTGGATGAATATATTCAGACATTATATCGCAACGCCGCCGAAGATTCTCGGTCTGTTCGGGTGTCATTCCCATTGAGGCGCATTCCTGGCTGGAAGAAGCTCATTAGTAGATCTGCAGAATCTAAACATATCCGGAGCGGTTGCTGGATTCCACCTTAGCAAATCTAAATCGTGCTGTGCTCCAGCAAGTTTCAAACAGCCCAATTGCCCCCAATCCTGAAATGGAGCTGCTCCAATCACGCTCATTGCGAACTATGGATTGGGCACGAAAGTGGCCTTGGCCGATCGTACGCCAACAGCACTACCAGTTTCGCCAGCGATCAAGATCTTCGCTGATGGAGTCTAGTTCAACGATGTTGCCCATAAGTTCCAATGCATCGCAAATAGCATCTCGCTCTTCGGTAAGGATCAATCGAGTCTCCTCCTGAATCTCATTCAGGCCAAGCACGACGCCTTTGAACAGGGCTCGTGTTTCTTTCTTCTTTCTACTGCCAGCCCCCGCAATTAATTCGGCCCGAAGGTAATTCAAATATTGCAGTACCGATCTTTGAATCTTCTTGTCGCACCACTTCACAACTTGCTGAAAGTTGACTCGTTCGAGCTGCTGGGCCTTGGAGAGATTCTTTTCTGCCAATTCAGGCACTGGCGACACTGAACGGTCGGATTCCTTTGGTAGAACCCCAAATGCCTTTTCGAGTACTTTATACACGTAGAGCATTCCAGCGGGCTCGTTGCTCTTCAGAGATCCATCTCTCGGTGCCGGCCCTAAACATTCGTCGCCGAGATATTCATTCCCCCCACATGACCGCCTTGTCAGTTGCCACGCGGCCGGTGAAACTACCTGATGGGCAACAGCTTTCCATTGATAGTGTTCGAACGCTGCGACAATACTGGAGTAGAATGGACCGAGAAATGGAATAGACAACAGATCGGCCGTAGATAACTCAATATGGAGGCTCGATTTTAGCCCCATAACGATAAATCCAAATGCGTTCCTAAATCGAGGCGAATTCGAAATGTGTAGAATCCAAGCCAGAACAATCCTGCCATCGGGTAAAGAAAACTCAACAATATCGCCTTGCGCGAGCGGTACCATTACTTGCCTCCGTTCGCCCAGATTCGTTGCAGAGCTTCTATTAACAGTTCATCTTCAGCCTCAAATTCCAAGTCAAGAAACCGAGCGTTCATCTCTGCGATCTCCTGTCGTTTGTTCCGTAGTTGCGTGCCTCCATTGATGCTCTTCGCCCCACCATATACGTTGATAAGTTCGTGCTCCAGGCTAATGGCCTTACGTTCCGGAAGATTATTATCGAATAATGTGATGGGAATTAAGTCTTCTTTTCCCGAGCCCGATTCACGGTGTGCTTCGATCCGTGTCGGTGCATCACCTCGTCCTACATAGCGAACGACTCCATCATCATCAATGAGCACGTAGACTCCGTGGCCTGTTTCACGATTGTAGTTGACACCCGTCCCACCAGAGGCGGTCGGATAAGAGTTATGAACCAGCAATCCGGTTTCACCAACATGGTAAACATGTTCGACATTGACTTCCAGGTTGAAGACCGGCAACTCCCCAAATCGTAAATTGAGTTTCGTCACTTCGGCCGTTGAACCATCCTCCCGCCGTAGCCGTTCACCGATCCGCAGTTCGCCAGCCGGAATAAAGGCATTGCGATCATCGCTGAAGAACGGATGATTCGCAGTGGTGCCGATCGGATGCGATTCACCGGATACGTGAACATCGATCACGTTGGCTGATGAATGGACAAAGCGACCGGTGACAACTTGTCCTTCTCCAGGAAGAATTGAAGGACAAGGGCTAATCGATTCGACGAAGGCTTCACCGTGCGCACCGAGTTCCTCAAGATCCAGTTCGATCGTCGTTCCGGCAACGGCCGCGTATTCACGAATCCAATCCAGCGAACGCAACAGGACAATATCCAGTCGGCTTCCGTCTTCTTTCACCATGTGAATCCGGAGTGTCCGCCAGGTCGCCGGATCGACCTCCAGATCGACCGTCTGTAACCCTTCGTGCAAAGGATTGTCCGCGAGGACTCGCATGCCTGGTTGAATGTCGGCAATCGGAACAGTCTGCAACGTCTTCTGCGGCGCTGCGGCTGATTTTCCAACTCGCCCTAGGTTCAGGCTGGCGTCGCCATGACCATTGAATGAAATACCAGGGAACGATGCGGACGCAAACGATGGAGTTGGCGTACGGCCGGAATCCGTCAGGCCTTTGCCAAGAAGCAGACAGCCTGTGATCAGCAAAAGGCCGGCCATCACCCGCAAAAACGAAGGACGCTGAACGCCTCGCGAAGTTCGTCCGTCTGTTCCACGTCGAATTCGCCGTTTCATGGATGCGGCGCCCTGAACCTCGCTCCACGTTCCTGAGTTCTCCTCTGTCGATGGCAGACAATGACTCTCAATCAGCAGTGGCTTTTCAGGTGCCGGTTGCATGAGTTTGCCACAAACAAACTCCAGATCTTCCGCAGTCGGGGCCTGGACCGGCCGTTCATCGGATTCGTCAGCATGCATCTCATCATCCGGGAACAATGCCCCCGCAAACCGTCGCCGTTTTCGCTTTTCGTCTGACGCGACAAACTGGAGCCCAACGGCAATCGCAACACCGCCTGCCAGCAGCCAGACGACTTGTGATTCCGCTGGCTCTTCTGCCTCTGCGGCTGGAGCCTCTGCATCGCGCAGACTGGCGTAAGCCACAGTTGATGAAACGTGAGCGACGGCCACCGGCGTGTCGCCCACAAAGCACCAGTTTCCTCGTCGTAGCGAAACCAATGCTCCGATGGCAGTAACCAGCAAATCTGCTCCTGCCTCTGCGTCACCATTCCACGTATCGTAGGCGCCTCTTGCCAAACCATAGCCGGCGATACCGCCAACAACGACCTTAGTCGCGTTGGAAGAGTATCGGTTAATCAGTAATTCTCCCGCTTCGCCGGCAAATCGACTGGTCGGAAATTTCTGACCAACACGGGTCAGGACTTTGCCAACCCCCGCCTTAAAGACTGAGCCGCCAGCGCTAAATACACCAGCTGTCGCGACTGATATCGCGCCACCGATTAATGCCTCTTCCATCACAACGCGGCCGTTGACAGAGCCGTACTCGCGATATTGCCCGACGAACGAAGCAACGCCGCTGACGAGAGCTCCTTCCGCCAATGCCATTCCTCCGCCCACGAGGCCGAGTTCAGCAATTCCGGCACCCGCTGCCGGAACCCAAACTGGTGAGGTCCATACGGCAATGACAAGCACGACCGAGAACGCAGCAGTCCCGCCAATAATCTTCCAGTCTTCAGCGCTGGCAAGCCATTCCTCGCCGAGAACCGTCGTTGTGGCACCTCCGATGTACTCATTGAAAGTCCCGCTATCAATTGCAGAGCCAAGAATAAACTGCTGGTACCACGTGCCATGATAACCCTGCGCTTCGCGTTTTTGCTTTGCGATCTCTGCATCTGTGACAAACATGGAAGACACAAGGCCTCGGAAATATCCCATATCCCCCCATGTGCCGAGCGTCATTTCACGATCAACCATTGAATCGGTCAGGCCATAAAAATCCAGCGGCTCATCGTCTGCTCGTGTCCCGGCAAGGATAGATCCATCAATGGATTTCCATGATTCCCACGTTGTGACCGCTGAAGTGACCACACTGGATTCTGCCACGATCGCGATAAACTCCTGCAGGGCGTATGTGGCATTCGCGGTCGAAACGGAAGCGGAATATGCAGCCTGAGCGCCAGCAACAGTGATCACGTAACCCGCCGTTGCAACGGCGACATCTTTAACGAAGTCCGCTGTCGCAGTGCTGACTTCCGAATCCCTCCGGGCTGCTGCCGTTGCAATGTCGGAATCACGTCTTTGTGGTGCGACCACTGCCACCCACTGAAACCATGCATCCACCGCAGCGGTCCTCTGAACAGCATACACTGATCCGTCACGTGCCACGAGATCGATCATTTCGCTGCGGTATGTTCGGGCGATTGAGATCCAGTCAGCAGCAGCCAATACGGCGACTGTCTGAGCCTGAGCTTTGGCAGAATCGGATTCAGCGATGGAGAGCGTCAGAACCGCGCCCGCTGTCGCGGTGGACAGGATCAGCTGATTCCCGGCCACGGTGATGGTGAAGTCCCGTTCGGCCGCGGCGATTGCAATCGTTTTGTCACGTTCCGCCGCTGCTCCAGTCCGAATTTCGGCCGCATAAGCGGTCTGGACTGCCGTGGAATAGGCTGTCAGTGCAGCATTAATCGCACTGATTCTGGCTGCCACTGCGGCGGCATCTTTACTGCTGATTTCAAATGCATAATCTGCATCGATAATCGCATGTTCTTTGGCCGCAGTGGCATTTGTTATCGCGGATTCTCTGTCGTCATCAGACACCCCGTTGGCAATGACGGCCGCCGTCGTAGCGTTCAACGTTGCTTCTGCACGGACACCTGTTGCCGCATTTTTCCCAAGGTCAAAAACCAGCTGAGCGGCAGCCCTCGTATCGCGTCCGGCACGGGCTGCCGTTGCAGTTGTCTCATCGTACAATCTTTGCTGCGCTGCGACTGCCGTTACAAACGCAACATAGACCGGAGCTCTTTGCGCGGTCCACTGCGCGTCTTCCTGGGCAAGGTGATATCTGAAACGCCAGTACGTGTCCGAGAGATATGGACCGATATA
>JAXMBU010000113.1:0-9425 GCA_046349735.1 Planctomycetaceae bacterium | reverse complement strand
GTTCTTTTTGCGAAGACATTCACCGGTTCATTAATCAACATGCGATTGCAAAAAATGGCAACCACGCCGGCTTCCCCGTGTGGGTCCTGGCGAGGTCCATAAACGTTAGCGTAGCGAAGGACCGTGTAGTTTAGTGAATGTTCGCGACGGAAGCATTCCAGATATTTTTCCACCGCAAACTTGCTGCAGGCGTAAGGGCTAACAGGAACAGGAGGTGTCGAAGCGACCGACGCGCGGATGCCATCCGGAACCTCGCCATAGATAGCACCGCCCGTGCTGGCAAAAACAATCTGACGGACTTTCTGCGTGACACAGGCCTGCATGATATTCAGGGATCCCAGAATATTGATGGAAGCATCCTTCTGCGGTTCCCGAACACTGACAACAACACTGGCCTGAGCGGCCTGGTGACTTACGGCATCCGGCTTGAACGCTGCAAAGGCTTTTGCCACAGCTGCCGAATCCTGAATGTCCACCTGGAAGAACTCAGCCCCGGCAGGAACGTTCTCGATACGGCCACTGCTGAGATTATCAATCACACCCACGTTCCAGCCCGCAGCCAGAGATCGTTCTGCGATGTGGCTTCCGATGAATCCTGCTCCGCCGGTAATCAACAATCGCATTGGACACGCCTTCTGATCGGGAAATTTGGAGGTGACTTAACGTGGGGCAGTTTTTGCCGAAAACTCTGTTTCGCTGGCACAGCCTGGCTCATGAACAGAGTCGGGACCGATAAAATCCGTCCTGCAGCGAAAAACCCTGGAGGAGTTTTTATGGAGCTCCGAAAGGTCTGAATCACTGCATTTGGCAGAAAAAGTTCACATTCTGCTCAGAGTGATTGTGTCGGTTATTCCGACCTCCGCAGTTTACAACCGCGCGCCAGACAACTGTAAAAGCCGGGATTTTGATGGTGGAGAGCCTTCCATTTTTCCATCCACCGCGAAGAATAGAGGCTCGCATTCTGTTCTGCTGAAATTGAAGGACCATTCTGATGTCGCTCCAGATCCTTTCCGAACGCCCGGTTACCGACGAAGATCCTCTTGATCTGATGGATGAAATTGACGCCCTGAAGAAGGAGAAGGATGCGTCGATTCTGGCCCATTTTTACGTCGATGGGGAAATTCAGGATATCGCAGACTTCACGGGTGACAGCCTGAAGCTGGCTCGTGACGCGACGAAGGTGAAAACATCGACAATCGTGTTTGCCGGCGTCCATTTTATGGGCGAATCGGCCAAGATCATGAACCCTGAAAAGCGAGTTCTGATTCCGGACATGCTGGCAGGCTGCTCGCTGGCCGACAGTTGCCCTCCCGATCAGCTGGCTGCATTTCAGGACCAGTTGCGGGCACAGGGACGTGATTTTCAGACCGTTGCGTATATCAATACGTCAGCGGCAGTGAAGAGTCTTGTGGATTGGATCGTCACCAGTGGAAATGCACGCGAGATCATTGATCGCGTGCCAGCTGACAAAGAAATCCTGTTCGTTCCCGATCAACATCTCGGCCGATATCTGATGGAAGTCACAGGAAGAAAAATGATTCTGTGGCCAGGTTCCTGCATGGTGCATGAGGTCTTCAGCATCCAGGATCTGCTGCGTATCAAAAAGCGAACGCCGGGATGTGTGATCATGGCGCATCCGGAGTGTCCGCAGAATATTCTGGAGCTTACCGATGTCATCGGTGGTACAGAGAAGATGCGGCAGCATGTGATGTCGGTCGAAAAGCCGACCACGTTTCTTGTGGCCACAGAAGCCGCTATGATTCACCCTTTGCAAAAAGCGGCGCCGCAACATACGTACATTCCGGTGCCAGGAATTACCGCGTCAACGGGCGAGACCTGTGCCTGTAACCGCTGTCCTCATATGTCTCGGAACACGCTGCAAAAGGTTCGCGACTGCCTGAAGAATGGTGGCCCTGAGATCGAGTGGAAGGACTACTTCCAGAAGGCTCGCGCAGTGCTTGATAAGAGCCTGCTTAAGTAGACAGCCGAAACAGTGGAAGTGATCTCAGCGAGGCGTTCCCTGTTCGCGGACGCGATTGAGCAGGGACGCCATGGCCTTAAGCTGCTCCGGGTGCTGCTCGGCGATGCTTGTCTGCTCCGAAGGATCCTGCTCCAGGTGGAACAGTTGTGGCTGAGGTGCATTGCCGGTCTCGATGTTGACTTGCTTGTTGAGCGCCGGCCCTTTCCCTGGCTCGATGTATTTCCACGGTCCCATCCGCAACGATAACACGCCAGCCTGTTCGACCAGATGATCGCGTCCGGTTCGATCGTTTCCCAAAAGCGCGGGCAGCATATTAATGCTGTCCGGGCCGGATCCTTCTGGAAGACGCACGCTGACGAGATTGGCAAAGGTCGCCAGAAAATCAATCTGACACATGAGTGCGGCAGACGTCGTCCCCGCAGAAATCTTCTGAGGCCAGCGGACGAGGAACGGAACTCGCGTCCCGCCTTCATAAGCACTGTACTTGCCGCCACGAAGATTCCCGGCGGGCTTGTGATCACCGACCTTTTCCACAGCCTGATCTTTGTAGCCGTCGTTGAGGACCGGGCCGTTGTCGCTGGACAGAATGACGATGGTGTTCTCGGACAGTCGATGCTGGTCAAGTGTTTTCAGAATCTCTCCAACCGACCAGTCCAGTTCCGCAATCACATCGCCTCGAGGTCCCATTGATGTCGAGCCAGCGAATCGAGGATGAGGAACTCTTGGAACATGAATGTCGTGAGGATTAAAGTACAAAAAGAACGGCTGACCCGCATGGCTTGCAACGTGTCGATCGATAAATGATTTAGCCTGCGTCGTAATGACATCAGCCATGTCCTCGTCGACCCATCGAGCAGACTTGCCCCCGGACATAAAGCCGATACGACTAATGCCGTTAACAATGGTCGAGTTGTGGCCATGATCCCATTCGACTTTAAGAGCTCAGGATTTCATCCAGCCCCGTTGGATCACTGCCGATCCGTTCCCGAAAGCTGACGTAGATCGGGTCGGTCGCTTCGAGTCCCACAACGTCATGATTTGCCACATACACGCACGGTACTCGGTCACCTGTTGCAGGAATGATGAAGCTTTCATGGCCAATCTCGAGAGGGCCCGGGGCGATGGGTTTGTTCCAGTCGATCGGGCCTTCTCCAAGCCCCAGATGCCATTTCCCGACGACGGTCGACCGAAACCTGCCTGGTGCAGAATTGACGGCAGCGTGATTCGCCCCGGCTTGATGATGGCATTGGCATCCCCGCGCGATTCCCGTGCCCTTCAGACGCCAGGCATATTCGCCAGTCAGCAGCGAATACCGAGATGGAGTGCATGTGGCTGCCGAGCGTGCCCATCAGTAAAACGACAGCCTTCGCTGGCAGATCCGATCGATGTTGGGTGTTCTGACACTCATCGCTCCATAGCAGTAACGTCGCCATATCCGAGATCATCCACGTAGATCAGCACAATGTTCGGGTGCTGTGCGGCGAGAATGGATTCGGAAATGGAAACGAGAAGTCCGACGATCAACAGGATCGCGCATGAAATGCTCCGAAGGGAAGTGGGGCAGCCGGACATATCAGCGTGCTTGATCTTCTGTCACCAATTCCACGCTGCGGGTTGAAGCAACCATGTCTGTGGTTTAGGCGAGGAGTACCCGACGCAGCGCTGACGACAGCAGATGTTTGGCTTGGCCGGAAAATCACCGACGGTGCAGCACTTGCTGCCGTCATTGGTGGAGTCGATTTGAGTCGGCATCGCTGGCTGAAGCGACAGTGCGGTCTGCTGAAGCCAGCACTACACGAGTGTTGACTTAGCAACACCGCTGCTAACGGCCTTCGCGGAGCCGATCACCGAGGAAGTTGTCCAGCTCGGGAATTGCGTAGATCTTCTCCACAGTCTTGGCAAGATCGTAGCTGACTCGATGAAACTCGATCGTGTCTCCATCCAGCGTGACGTACGACGAGCGAGGGTCGTTGTTGCGAGGCTGACCCACCGAACCTACGTTGACCATCAGCTTCTGCTTGCCAAGCTTGTATTTGAACCCGATTTCTTCGGGAGCGAAAAACTCCAGAGTGTCGGTGAAGACACCGGGAATGTGAGTGTGCCCCTGGAAGCAGTACTGCTCGACCAGCGCGAAGATTTTTTCCATCTTCACTTGATTGTAAATGTCATCCGGAAAAACATATTCGTTCAGCGGATTGCGAGCAGAACCGTGAACGTACATTGTGTTGGTTGCTTCGTCACGATGGCGCCGGCTGAGTTCTCCGAGGAAGTCCCAACGTTTTTCCGCTTTGGGGCCGACGCCTTTTTCGAGCACAGATCTCGTCCAGAAGATGGCTCGCTCGGCACCGGCATTAAAGCCTTCCGGATCAA
This sequence comes from Planctomycetaceae bacterium, assembly GCA_046349735.1. Classification (GTDB taxonomy): domain Bacteria; phylum Planctomycetota; class Planctomycetia; order Planctomycetales; family Planctomycetaceae; genus SXXK01. The sequence goes on along the minus strand of JAXMBU010000113.1, from coordinate 5,074 downwards.
ACAATGCGGCCTGATCATGATTCCCGAGCAGGCACATGTCCAGGTCCATCACCAGATCGATGCACTCGGCTGGATTCGGACCGTAGCCGACGATATCACCGAGACAGTAGATTTCGGTAATGCCCTTTTTGCGGATGTCCGCCAACACGGCCTGCAGCGCTTCCAAATTGCCGTGTATATCACTGATCAACGCTCTCAAGGGTCACATCCCGGGTATTCCGAATACCAGTTACCCCCGGGGAAAAAGCAACTTCAAATCAAAGTCGCGGTTTCCTGCCGAGTGGCCTGACTGCGCATTCTTGGTTTTCCGAACCGATTGGTACAGGCGGAGTTTAGAATTCAGTGTTCGGCTGAACAAGAGAGGACTCTACCCGCAAAAGAAAGTCCCAACGGTTTTCCTCGAATTCTGCTTCGCGCGATCTGGAGAAGTTTTAAGAGACCACCACTGTTTTCCCGGAATGAAATTTGAAATGGCCGACAATTTGTTCCCGAACTTCGTTTGGTGCCCCTGTCAGGTCGGTTCAATGGGATTTGTCTGTTGGGACGGTTGTGTACGGGAAATGTCAAGAGTCAACACGCCAGTCGCGAGTCCGGCAAATGCTTCGTCGCCCCCAGAAGGGGGCCATTATCAACCGGAACGCGTTGGTGTAGTGCTTCCGTCGGATGGGATCACATGATGAGAGCGTTTTGCCCTCTTTAGCCTGCAGCCGACAGGTCAGGAGTAGAGTTCGCCTGTCGGCCACGGGCGAAACGAGTGGATCTGATAGACAATACACTGGCATCAAATGACCAATGCTGGCAAAAGCAACTCATGATCCTTACCACGCACTGCCAATGAAAAGAGGGTGCCCGAACCTGAGTTCGAACACCCTCTTAGTTTGTACAGTTCAATCCTGAATCAGGAAGGAAGTCTGCTGTCATAAAGCCCATAGGGCAGGTGACTAGTAACGATCGCGACCACCGCCGCCACCGCCACCGTAACCGCCGCGGCCACCGCCGCCGCCACTTCGGCCACCGCCGCCGCCACCACCGTAGCCGCCGCGTCCGCCACCACCGCCACCGCTACCGCCTTCACGAGGACGAGCCTCGTTGACGACGATCTGGCGGCCGTCAAGGTCTGAACCATTCAGTGCACGGATGGCTTCATCTCCACCGCTTTCCATTTCAACAAAGCCGAATCCCTTGGATCGGCCAGTCTCACGGTCACTGACGACCTTGGCTGAGGTCACGACGCCGTACTGTGCGAAAGCCCGCTCGAGGCCTTCAGACGTTGTGCCCCATGCGAGGCTACCTACAAAAATGTTCTTACTCATCACAAAAACCCTTGAGCTTTACAGCTTCCAAAACACCTGATCGCTGCCACAACGGCAGCCGTTAGAACACATAACCAACAAAGCCCAATACGACTTTGTGCAAAAGGGGTGCTGCAGGAGAACTCAAGGGCGGACGGAACTGAATAGCACACGACTGTCTTCGAGAACACAAATGCTCACACCATCCTTCCCTTCGGGACTCGATTTCCAAGTCTCAACGAAAGTCCGGAAGCGTGACATTACCCTCCCCGAACAAGAATAGCAACACCGATTCACTCCACATTTTCTGCCGATTTCCAGTTTGGCTGTTTGTGCTCTGGAATGTAGCAGGATCTGCCTGACCAGCTCCGAAGCATCCGCAGAACTCAGTCAGGCCTTCCATGTGTCCCGAAGAATTGGCTACGGGGAGGTCGCCAGCAACGCCTGATCTTGCAATATTTCCGGTGGAAGCCTGTTGCGAAATTGAATCATTTCCCTCGCAGGTCAACAATGAACGAATGAACGATCCGAGATCACGCCCTATTCTTTTGTTCGCGTTTGCCGCTGAAGATTCCACGATTCAGGTCGAGGAGGAAGCCAGAGCAATTCAGTTTGCTTTGGCGGAGATCAGCGGTCCCGGAAAACTGTGTGACGTTGAGATCCCGCCGTTTCTCAAGCTTGATGATATTGCGAACGTCTTTCAGAAGAATCGAAATCGAGTTTCGATCTTCCACTATGCGGGTCATGCGGACGGCGCTACGTTGATGCTGCGAACCGCAATGGGAACGGGAGCCAATGCCGCTGGACTGGCAATGACAGCGCGAGGTCAGTCCGGACTGAAACTGGTTTTTCTGAATGGCTGTTCGACGGAGAACCAGGTCAGCCATTGGATTGCATCAGGCGTCCAGTGCGTGATTGCAACCACGGAACGAGTCAACGGTGAGGTCGCTCGCAGCTTCGCAGCTCGATTCTATAAAGGACTCGCCACGGGAGCGTCCATCAAAGTGGCTTACGATGAAGCGGTGGGAGAAGCCACCTCTGCCTGTGGAGGCAAATCGAGGCTCGTCTATGCGGATGAGGACGACGCAGCATCAACAGAGATTGAGAGTGGTCGGTGGCCGTGGTTTCTCCAGACAGCTCCCGGAGCCGAGGCTGTTCTCGAATGGAATCTTCCGGACGCCGCCGGTGATCCCCTGGCTCTTCTGCCGTTGCCGGTCAACGGGCCGCTTCCGGAGGCTCCATATCCGGGCCTACGGCGATTTACGGCCGCCGATGCGTTGGTGTTTTTTGGGCGAGGACATTCGATCCGGCGACTCTACGAACGAGTTATCTCACCGACTTCTTCCCCAGTGATTTTGCTGCACGGTCAAAGCGGAGTCGGAAAGTCATCCATCCTCGAAGCTGGCCTGACTCCTCGCCTGCAGATGTCCTATAACGGCTCCGTCCCCCGCGAAGTTGTGACGATCAGAATTGATCCTGTGCGAGGGCTCCTGGATTCACTGAGGCTTGCGTATATCGAAGACGCCTGTCGCGAAGACGGTAGCCTGCTTTCCGGCCGCGAAGCGTGGTGTCGGAAGGAGGCACGTCTTCAGCAGCCCGTGATTGTGATTCTTGACCAGCTTGAAGAAGCGTTTACACATGCGATCGGACCGGTCCCCACAGATTGGGATTTGTTTCTCCATGAGCTTTGCCTGATCTTTAATGATCGAACCCGAGCACCGGCAGGAAAGTTGATCCTCTCGTTTCGTACGGAATGGTTCTCTCGGATCAACAGTCGATTGCAGGGGCTCTGGAAGAGCGAAGTGTTTCTGGATTGCCTTGACGCAGATGGTATCCACGAAGCCATAGAGGGCCCGACGCGGCGCCCCGAACTGCGAGAATACTATCCGTTGACAATCCAGCCCGGGCTATCGCTTCGAATTGCCACTGAACTGCTGCTGGATCAGGTGTCGTCAGTCGCTCCCAGTCTGCAGATCATTCTCCAGGCATTATGGAACGAAGCGATAAGGCATTCACGCACTCCTGTTTTTACGGACGAACTTTATCGGCGGCATCGCACAACTCTTGGTGAGTTTGTGTGGAACCAGATTCAGTCGATCGCCACCAGCCGCTCCTTATCCCCTGAGACACGCAACGCCATTGATGCCGGTCTGCTTGTCGATTTCCTCGAGTGCCATGTCACGTCAGATCTCACCACTCGGCATCAGTCGATCCAGGTGCTTCTCGCCGGGGATCCCGACGCAACGCCTCCCGTCACGGCCCGGTATCCTGGCCGTGATTCGCTGATCCGGGAGCTTCGACAGCTGTGCATTGATCATTATCTCCTGATTCAGCCGGATCATGGCAGCAATGCCGAGGCGGTTTTGTCATCGCGTCTGGCTCACGATGCCCTGGCGCCACATGTTAAAGCAGCCTATGAATCCAGTGATGCCGTTGGTCCACGGGCCAGAAGGATTCTGGAGCAGCGAGTTCGTGAATGGGGGCATGGCGTCAAAGATGAACTGGACCTGAAAGCTCTCGACTCGATAGAACGCGGTCAGTCAGGCATGCGCGAGTGGACTCGGCAGGAAGCCATTATTGTAAAACTCGCACAGCGGCGAAGAACCATTCATCGCTTCAGGATTTGGGCGATACTGGCGGGGGCCGTATTTGCCGCATATATGGTGCAGCAGTTTGCCAACTTCAGAGAGCTGGAGCTGGCGATGCGAACGGATGCCGCAGGAATCGATACACTCTTTGAGCGGGCTCATAACTCTCCGATTATGGCCTCATATATTGCACGGAGGCATGTGGGAATCAAAGTCCCCGAGAATAAGTCTTCGCAATTGATGGAGTCGGCAAACGCGTTGGTGGCACCAGTGAGTCCTGAAGCAGCCGGGGCTGCAACATCGCGGTCCGGCAGCATCTCTGACGAAAGTCCGGAACAGCGTCTGCCAGCACGTTCCGCGATGGTTTTGATCGAATTGAACAAAGCGACTGACGAATGTTATCTTGAAGTCCTGAATCGCCTTCGACGAATCCGCCAGCCTCAAAGTGCGGAACTGGCCGAGCTTGAGATTATCATCCGCATGACTCAGCAATATCTTGCGGATTCCGATCGCTCGTCGCAGCAGCATGTGATGCTGACGCAGCAATTTTCGCAGATGATTGAAGAGTCGTGCGAGGCTCCCGCCAGCCCTTCAAATAGACCGCACGACGAACACACGATCGCGATTGCAGCTTTCCTGCTGCGTATTGGGCATGCCGAGCAGATTCCGATCAGCTGGATTGGTGCATCATCAGACCAATGGCAACGAACACAGCTGATCGCCAGGCTTTCTAACTGGGTCAGCCCGGAACAGTTACTCAAAGCGTGCTGCGGAGCACATCATCGGCCATTGAATTCCGGGAATGATTCGTTCACTGATCAGTTACGCGCAATGCTGAGTCTCGCGATTGCATCGAGCACTGAAGACTATGCCAGTCACGTGGCGGAACTTCTGACTCAACCAGAGTACGCTGATGAGAAAGAGCAACTGCGGAAGCAGTTCGCTTCGACGTCCGCTGCCCTGAGATCGGCGAGCAGAACTCTGGTTAGCCGTCTGCATGAAGCGAGACCGAGGCTGGTTCAGAGCCTGAAGGAGTATGACGCTGAGTTCCGACAGGCTGCAACCAAATCCGTTCATGGCAGTTTGGTGTTCCTGAAGCCGGCGGCCAGTGTCGAGAACTGCGGATGGGTGCGAATCGAATTTGCCAGACCGGAGCGAGTTGCGGTGGCCGGGGTGGATTTTATCAGGATCCCC
>JAXMBU010000112.1:0-10193 GCA_046349735.1 Planctomycetaceae bacterium | reverse complement strand
CATCCATGAACTGGCGGCTGATCTTTTCCGGTGCAAAATCGCCGATCTGGGTACTCTGTGCAGTGCTCAGCATCGTGGCTGTGCTGCTGCTCAGCCTCTGGCTGATGCGACTGGAGCGTCGAGTGGTATCGCGATCGGTCGGCTGGGTTCTCCTGAGCCTTCGAATTGCGGTGCTTGCCGTGATGTTGACACTGCTGTTGCAGCCGGTGCTGACAACTCAGCTTGATGTGACGAAGCGTGGCCGAGTGATCGTTGCCGTGGATGCTTCGGAGAGTATGGGAATTCATGATAGCAGTGCACCACTAAGCGAAAAACTCCGCTGGGCTCAGGCATTGGGCATGCTCGGGAATCAGGAGACAGACACACTCATTCAGCAATGGGTCACTGCAGCCGAAGCCGGTGAAGAACCAAACTGGCTTGGGAATGCATCGTCTCCGCAAACGCCTGCGGAGCAGACCGCTGCTGAAACTCGCAAGCGGCAAGTCGACTCCACTCTGGCGGAACTGGCGATGATGCCGCGGACCGAGTTTGTTCGTCGGCTGCTGCAATCACAACCGCGAGTGTTGCTGGAGAAGATGCAGGGGCTGATTGGTGTTGATTTGAGACTGTTCGCGACGGCACAAAAAGCCGCGAACACGGAGGATTTCGCTGATCTGTTGCAGTCGGAACGCATTGAGATTCTTCCCGGTAACACTGATGTTCTGAACGTTCTGCAATCGGTCACCCAGGAAGATGATGCCAGCGAGGTTCGCGCGGTTGTGCTGTTAACGGACGGGCGTCAATCAGTTCCGGGAGATCTCAGCAGCACGACGCAGCTCTTAAGCAGTCTCAATGTACCGGTCTACACAATACCGATCGGATCGAAGGTACCGCCACGCGATCTATCGGTGATTGCGGTCGACGCTCCGGAAGCGATTTTTTTGAATGACAAGGCGCAGATTCAGGCGACACTGGCAACCTTCGGATTTGAAGGCCAGAAACTCACCGTGCGACTGGAACGCGACGGGAAAACTCTGGAAGAGAAGACATTAGTTCCTTCTGTCGATTCCGCCACCGCGACGTTTACGGTCCCCTCCGGCGAGACTGGTCGATTTGACTACCGCATTGTCGCGGATCCGCAACGCGGTGAACTGCGAGACGACAATAATGCTCGCGATCTCACACTGCATGTTGTCGACAACAAGGCGCGAGTCATGCTGCTGGACGGAGATCCGCGATGGGAGTTTCGTTATCTGAAGAATCTGCTGGAACGAGATAAGCAGGTCGATTCCCGGATCGTGCTTTTCCGACAGCCTTTTTTGAATCTGCTGGACGATTCCTACATCGCAAGCAAACTGCCGCCGGTCGAGGCCTTCGCGACGGAACTGGCGAAAACAGATCTGCTGATCATCGGCGATGTTCTCGCGAAGGACGTTGAATCGGGTGTTTGGGAACTGATCGAGATGGCGGTCTCTCGCGATGGGTTGTCGGTCGTGATTATTCCAGGTCGCCAGTCCATGCCGCATGGTTTTCAGTCGGAGGTTCTTTCCAACCTGCTGCCCGTCAAGGAGTTTACTCCCCGAGTTGCCGAGCAGTTTCAGAAGTCAGCTTTGGATGCGGCGCCAACAGCGTATCGACTGAGATTGACGACCGATGCGTTTCATCTTCCGATGTTCCAGCTGTCGGACAACATGACATTGAAGGATTCGACTTTGACCGACGTGCCTGGTCATCCATGGATCTATGGTGGAGTCCCCAAAGCCGGTGCGACGCTTTGGGCGGACTCCTCGATACAGGGTGATAAGACGTCCAACCCATTATTCCATCATGACTATGGATTTGGACAGGTCGTTTGGATGGGCATCAGCAGCACGTGGCGATGGCGAATGCGGTCAGGGATGCTCGCCACTATCGTTTCTGGGGACAATTCATTCGCTGGGCAGCCCGAAACAAGTCGGCGGCGGGAAACGATGACGTCCGCCTGACGCTGTCGAATACGGTGATCGACGAATCCGAGCAAGTCGAGGCGCTTGGTCCGCTGGGTCCGTCGCTTAGCAAACTTCAGGGAGTGACAATCCAAAATTCTTGCGACGCCCGTTATTTCGGAATCAGATCCCGGCGATGCATCATCGGCGAACAGTGATTCATCACCATTGACACAGACGACAGCGACTTTGGAAGCAACTCCGGAATCTCCCGAGCGGTTTCGTGGTCGAGTCCCCCGACTCGCACCAGGACTCTGGCAGATCGAACTGCAGGTTACCGGCGGTGCCCTGAATCAGGAACAGGCGATTCGCACGGAACTGCTCGTTCGTAGAGAAGAATCCACAGAGCTGGCGAACGTCAGTTGTAATCGCGCTTTCCTGCGACAACTGGCGGAAATGACTGGCGGAGAAATGATCGAACCATGGAACACGGATCGATTAGTAAGCCTGCTTCAACCCGACGATCATGCCGAGGAGCAAGTGCAGGAACGCACACTGTGGGATCAATGGTGGGTGTTGATTGTGTTGTTCTCGCTGATGATGACTGAATGGGTCATCCGAAAGCTGAACGGCTTGCCATGAGTTTTCCCCGCACTGTCTTCGTTCACAAATATCTGACAAACTTGTGACAGGCCGCTCACCACTGTTATCGGCGAATCGCGTCCAATACGTCGGGGTCGCTTGCGACCAAATCTTCTGTATTCAGGACCTTCAGGGAGAGTCAGTATGATCCGGTTCATATCGTGGAATACCATTTCGCACTTCATTCTTGCGACGCTATGTCTGTTGTCAGGTATTCGAGTGTCCGAGGCGTCAGAGAAGATTGGCGCAGGCGATGATGGCCTGAAACTCATGCTCAATGCTCGCCCAGCCTATTCGGTGCTGAAGGCCGGCGAGAAGCAAACAGCGTGGATGCGTGTGGGGCTGACGGGATTTCATCTGAAGCCGGAAGGTGAACGCGCCCCGATCAATGTCGCCATCGTGCTGGACAGATCCGGTTCCATGCAGGGGGAGAAGATCGAAAAGGCTCGTGAAGCCGCTATCAATGCTCTTGATCTGCTGAAGCCAACCGACATCGTCTCAATCATTGCTTATGATACTGATGTCAGCGTCCTCGTGCCCGCCACGAAGCTCACGGACAAGGAACAGGTCATCGGAGTCATTCGCGGTATTCAGGCCAATGGAAATACAGCACTCTTTGGGGGCGTCAGCAAAGGAGCTGCCGAGGTTCGCAAATTCCTGGATGACAAACACGTCAATCGAATCATTCTGTTGTCCGACGGTCTGGCCAACGTGGGACCTTCCTCGCCAGGAGAGCTTGGCGAACTGGGAACATCACTGAAGAAGGAAAATATCAGCGTCTCCACACTGGGGCTCGGCTCGGGATACAATGAAGATCTGATGGTGAATCTGGCCGGGAAGAGCGGCGGCAATCATCAGTTCATTGAAAACGCTTCAGAACTTGCCAGCATCTTTCGTCGCGAATTCGATGAAGCCCTGTCTGTCGTCGCGCAGGAGATTGATCTGAAGATCGAGATCCCGGAGGGCATTCGACCGGTCCGAGTCCTGGGTAACGCGGCGGACATCAACGGTCAGAGCGTGGTGACCCGTCTGGCTCAGGTTTACAGCGATCAGCAGAAGCACGTGGTGATTGAAGTCGAAATTCCAGCCGCCATGGCGGTTGAAGGCGATGGCAATAACGACGAGACAAAGTCAGTGATGCTGGCGAAGGTTGACGTGACTTATGCCAACATGTGCAATCACCAGTCGGAAACACTGGAAGGCAGTGTTGCTGTGACCTTCAGCAGGGACGAGGAGAAGGTGAAGGCCAGTCGAGATAACGCGGTGATGGCCGACGTGGTCGCATTGCTGGCCAATGAACGCAACAAGCTGGCAACTCAGTTTCTCGATCAGGGAGACATCGAGGCCTGCCGCAAAACACTTCAGGAGAATGCGTTTTATCTCAGCGAGAACGGCGTCGCCCTGAAGTGTGATGCTCTGGAGGTTTTCGCCGAATCCAACCGCGCACAACTCAAGCAACTCGAAGGTATCACCTCAAATGCCGCTCCCGCTGCCGTGTTGTCGCGCAAGGTCCAGCGTGACAATCAATTGAAGGTCGAGCAGCAAGCGCCGTCGATTGCGAAGCCGTGATGGTCTGTCAAACAGGAATCGAGCAATGACTCTGCAGCGAATGAACGAAGGTCGCCAGCAGTGAATCAGTGAGGCTGCGTTGACAAACGTGGCGTTCCATTCACGACCGGCGTCCCTCTTCATTCGCTTCGTCCTGAATAGCGACAACGTCGACGAAAGTCTGAAGACAGTCGTCTTACCGTCAATGCCAGCTCACGATCGAGTTCCCGGCGCTCCCCTGTGGCAACATGTCCAGCCGGGGAATTCATTCGATCCAATCGACGATGTTACCGGTCGACTTTGCCTGCGAGCTTGAGTATTTCGAAGAGGCCGGTTGGCACTGAAAGTCACCTTCGAACGATCTTGCGGGCTCTGAATGGCCAATCTGCTCACAGGTGAAACCCTCAGGATCGCCCTTTCTGGTACAGCCAGTACGAACAGCGTGGTCTGCCCTGGCGGGATTTGCGTTTCGGCAAAAATCGCCGACCGTTGTCAATGAGGCAAACTGCACACGACTCTGACGGCGATACAAGTGAGGACTCGACCGTTGCTGTCGCCGAAAGTCAGGCGAATTCGTCGGCATAGAAAGCAGCGGCTCGGTTAGTCATCGCATTTCGCGATCGACGATCAGCACAGATCCCAGTGTGAAGCGATGCTTCGCTGTTCAGAATCAGGAGGAAGTCCCTTGAACGGTTCCACGACAACAATCCGCCGATCCTCCAATCAGGAGTTCCGCGGGTTCCGAAACTTTATGGGGATGTCCATGGTGATGTCCCTCGCCGTCGTATTCTTTGGCATGCAATTGATGATGGTTGGCCCGCTGAAAGGCCGACTCGAAACCATTCAGACACGGATGGATTCCACTGAGCAGAACATGAACAAGCTTGTCGCTGTTCGTGACTCGGTGTTCCGCACAAACGATCTTCTTTCCAGCCTCGAAGATCAGTCTTCTCGCCTGCAGTCTCTGGAACAGAGCATCGCAGATATCAAAACACTTCGTACGAAGATTGAAGAAGAAGCCGGGGCTGCTCAGACGGCTCTGGCATCACTCGACAAAGTGTCTGCTGTTCAGCAGCGAATCATTGAAAGCGAAGCTCAGACGCAGCAGGCCTCTGCTCAGATCAATGCCATACAGGAACTGCAGAAGGCAATCCTGAATGGTTCAGAGAGCACTGAAGTCGCCAGCAATTCACTTGAAGGTCTGGTCGCACTGCAGAATCGTCTGATCGCGGCTTCCAACGGAGCAGAGCAGGCCAGCGAAGGTCTTGCCAGCCTGAATGATCTGACACAACGAATGTCAGCTCAGTCAGAGGACATCAAAATGGCCGCTCAGAAATTCGACGAATTTGTCGGTCTGAAGAATGCGGTGACCACAGCCTCTGCCGATCTGGATGCCGCAAAGACAGGCATTCAGGACCTCACAACCCTGAAAGACAGTGTGCTGGCTTCTTCCGCTGGTGTGATCAATGCACAGGAAACAGCTCGAACACTGGTCGCCATGAATGAATCACTGAACAGCTCAGACCTGCAGCTGACATCCGCTCGCGAAAATCTGGATTCTTTGATGAAGCTGCAGTCAGCACTCAGCAATCAGTCAGAAGAAATTGCATCGGCCATCCAGAATCTTGAAATCATGGACGACTTTCGAGTCGAAGTGGCCTCTCATGTGAAGTCGCTCGATACGCTGCGACGCACACTGATGGATATTGCGATGATGGAATCAACCATGGGCCGAGTCGCTCATGTGGTTGAGCCTCTGACTCAAATTGGCAACCTGCGACGCCTGAATGATGAAGAAGTCCGCGAAGCCGCTCGAGTGATCCTGGATCGCCGTATGACTCGCTTCTCACAGACGGAATCACAGACAGAAACCGGAGCTACGGAAGCCATTCAAAGCGAAGTTCCGATGCCGGTTGAACCTGCCGGTTCCCAGGAAGAGCTGGTACCACTGCCGCCCGAAGCACGATAAGCCACGGCCGCAGTCAGGCTCGAGAACCACAAACCTGAAGGCCCGTCATCCGAAGTGGTGGCGGGCCTTTTTTCGTGGGAGATCTTCGACCAATCCGACGCCCCGGTACAGCTCATAGCGAGCCCGGAACAGACAACAAAAGCCGAATTGAGGTCAGCGAGTCGTGGAGAGAATGGCGGGGTTATGCCCAATCAGGTGTTTGCAGGAAAAGCGGAAGCTTAGACCGGCGGACTTGCAAGAGTCGCAGGATTGTTCGACGATCCGCCCCGGCTGGTGGTGAAAGTGAACGTATCAAATTGGAACTTCTGCAAGGTGAGCACCTGTGCCGGCGATGGACTGGACGATTCTGAAAAAAGTAATTGATGAGAATGAATCTTTTCTCATCACCAGTCATGTCCGCCCCGATGCCGATGCGCTGGGCTCCGAACTGGGGCTCCGTGCGATTCTGCTGGCTCTGGGAAAGAAAGTCTGCATTGTTAACGCATCCGCCCCTCCGGCCAACCTGAACTTTATGAATCCGCCGGGCGTGATTCTGAAGCTTAACGATACCGTCGCCAAAGCGAATATCCCGAAGACGGATGTTGTCGTTATCGTGGACACAAGCGCCTGGCAGCAACTGGGCAACATGGCTGACGTCATCCAATCTTCGTCAGCCAAACGCGTTGTGATCGATCACCATGTCAGTTCGGATGCCATGGGCGCGATTGAGCTGAAGGATGTGTCGGCCGCAGCAACGGGTGAACTGATCTGCGAGGCGGCGGAAGCCTTTGGGATTGAGTTTGATGAAGACGTCGCTAACTGGCTTTATGCGGCAATTGCGACCGACACGGGCTGGTTTCGATTTCCCTCGACAACATCTCGCACAATGCGAATCAGCGCGGGATTGATTGATCGAGGTGCCTCGCCGCACTATGTGTTCAATCTGGTGCATGAACAATCATCATTGTCACGAGTTCGCCTCGGAGGTCGAGTACTCGGGAGAACTCAGTCAGAAGCCGACGGCCGGCTTGTCTGGATCCAGGTCGATGCAAAAGACATGTCGGAAACTGGAGCAGTTCCGTCCGACACGGAAGGCCTTGTGAATCAATGCCTGACCGTTGCTGGTTCAGAAGCCGCGTTTATCGCCGTTGAACTGCAGACGACACAGATTAAATTCAGTCTGCGTTGCCGGTATCCACATGATGTCGCATCGCTGGCGGAACAGTTTTCCGGCGGTGGCCACAAGCTCGCCTCCGGGGCGACACTGCCCGGACCGCTGAACGTCGCGGTAGATCGGATGCGAACTGCGTTTCTGGAAATGCTGCATCGGAATGAGGTTGCTGTTGAGGCCGCTGGCTGAACAGAATGTTGATTCAATCAGCCGGAACGCGCCAGCGTCTGGTTCTTGCTGCAAACACGCGGTGAATTGAACCGGTGGCAAGCGCCCGGCGACTGATAGAGCGACTCACTCAACACCCCGTGACGTCGACGAGCTGCAAATCTCCTGTGGAGTGCATTCGGGGGGCGTGACGTGGTTGTTCCGCAGCTGGGCTGGTCATCGAAGCCCAGAGAATCTAGAACACGTCCCGTCATGGATTCTCATCTATCGATGTGCTCAAAGGCTGTTTTTCATGGACTATACGTACGAACAAATCTCCCGGATGATTGATCATTCTCTGCTCAAGCCATCGCTGACGTTTGTAGACTTCGAAGCAGGATGCCGCATGGCGGCGGTCTACCAGGCGGGCAGCGTCTGTATCCAGCCCCATTATCTCAGGCGTTGCGCAGAGATCCTGAAAGGGTCAGGAGTGAAGGCCAGTACAGTGATCGGGTTTCCTCACGGCGGTCATTGCACTTCGACGAAAGTGGCGGAAGCGAAGCAGGCATTGACCGATGGTGGTGAGGAACTGGATCTCGTATGCAACATCAGCCGAGTTCTGAGCGGCGACTGGGACTATGTAAAGGCTGATCTTCAGGCAGTCATTGAGGTGACTCATGCAGCTGGTCAAAGAGTTAAGGTGATTTTTGAAAACTGTTATCTGAGCGACGACCAGAAGATTCGACTCTGTGAAATCTGCACAGAACTGAAAGCGGATTGGGTCAAAACTTCGACGGGTTACGGCACGGGCGGCGCGACGATGGATGATCTGCGGCTGATGCGAAAGCATTCCGGACCAGCGGTTCAAGTGAAAGCTGCGGGTGGTGTGCGAGACATGGACGCTCTGCTGCAATGCCGGGAGATCGGTGTGACTCGAATCGGTGCCAGCGTGACTCAGGCCCTGCTTGACGAATGCCGCTTGAGACTGAAACTGGCTCCGATCCACTTTGATGCAGATGCCGTGACGGACAGTTACTGATCCGTATCGTTGGTGATCAACATCATGATCAAGCCAGTGGGATAAAAAAAGCCTTCGAACAATTCCATGGGAAAAGTTCGAAGGCTGTCCTGAAACAAGCTGCTGATATCGAGCAGCGATGTCTCGGATCAGTAAACGCCAACCGTTGTGGTCTTGGCGAACACATGGTAAGGCCTGACGCTGCTGACGCCGTCCCATGTGTATTTGTCACATGGCTTCTCACGTTCGCCCTCGTCACGTTCCAGGAAGCCCGGAACGAATAACTCTTTGGTCATTGTGTAGAGTTTCACGCGGCCCGTTGCGCCGTAATCAACCACCTTATTGTGATCGTCGAAGTCAACGACTTCAATCACAGCGCGTGGCTGCGGAGCGAAGTAGGTGATCTTGTAATTGTCGGCTGGATCATGCGGTTTGCCACACGCCAGCCCCATCAGCGTGTTGCCGTAGGTTGGTGTGATGTACACGTTTGGGCCGAGCAGTTCTTCGCGAGCAAAACGGTACCACTGCTGAGTGAACTCGGTGCCGCCGCAGAAGATACCTTTGATCCCGGCCTCTTCAACGCTGCTGCCCTTGTCCATCAACCGCAGGGCCAGGGCTTCCAGCAGTTTTGGTGTCGTAAACATGCACTGAATGTCATTGTTGGCAGACAGGATTGTCATGGCCTGATCAATACAGTGAGCACTGTAGGCTTTCGCCCCTTCAACATCGCCCTTCTTCAGCAGTTTCACGACCCAGCGTGGATCGAGGTCGACGCAAAAGCAGATGCCGCCGCGGAACTGAGCGAGATGCTCGATCGCCAGTCGCAGGCGACGAGGCCCGGATGGTCCCAGCATCAGCCAGTTTGAACCCTTGGGAAAGGACTCATCCGGCAATGTGGCGCTGAACAGTTCGTAATCGATCCAATGATCTTCCACAACGACGCGACTCTTGGGGATCCCGGTCGTTCCGCCTGTTTCAAACACGTAAATCGGTTTGCTCTGCAGCGGTTGTGGAACCCAGCGACGCATCGGGCCCCCGCGAAGCCATTCGTCTTCAAACAATGGAAACTTCTTCAGGTCGTCGAAGCAATTGACGTCCTTGAGAGGATCAAAGTTGAAAGTCTTCTTCTTTTCCAGCCAGAATTCGCATCCGGTGTCATCACCAAAATGCCACTGAACCATCTCGCGGGTATGTTGATCGAGCAGTTCTCTCTGCTGCTGACACTTTGCATCAAGTGTTGTCACTTCAGGCCCTCATCAATTGCGATTCGGAAAACGCGAAAGTCTATTTCGCTTTACAAGCAGAGCGGACTGCTTCGTACGCATCGTAGAAAGCCCGGAATCGTTTTCAAACCTGACAGGCGTTATGTCCTGGCATACGGAAAAATCCAGGTGATCGAGTCCGCAGACGGAATCACAAAATGCACGAATTCGCAGACAAAATGTGATGACTCGTTTGTCTCATGTTTCGTGCCCTCCATTTCCACCGATCCTGCCAGCTTTTCGTGGTTACTCTGCATGATTTCGATGAAGCGATCGTCCAGTTTCCGCGACGAGATACCTCTGGTGGGGTAACCTGGAGCGGGGGCATTGGCGAACCTGGTTGTCGTGATCCATACTCGCTGCGGGCGACTGGACATGCCTCTGGCATGACGTTTGAGTGTCATGCTTGTCGAGTGGCCAGAGTCGTCTGTTGCAATTCCTGATCGTTCTGACAGACTCAGGTCTTCGGACGGGTCGCCGATCCGGGAGGGCCACGGCACCCAGGGTAGGGAGTACTGCCCGAGGCCTGCGGAAATCATTTCTGTTTCTGAAA
>JAXMBU010000111.1:0-11553 GCA_046349735.1 Planctomycetaceae bacterium | reverse complement strand
TTTCTTCAATATTCAGCGGCCCCCAAACTGACTTTAACAGATGCTGATGCGTGAGAACTTTGCCAGCATTCTTCACCATCACTGCCAGTAAATCATATTCGATTTTTGTAAGTCGGATTTCATGATCACCTCGGAATACGCGACGCGCAGAGAGGTCGACTTTGAACTGGCCTGAAACGTAAATCTGCTGTTGCGATTCGGTGCCGCCTGTCAATCCATCAGCCCGGCGAAGGATCGCACGCAATCGCGCCAACAGTTCCCCAACATGAAATGGTTTGGAGATATAATCGTCCGCCCCTGCATCCAGCGCGGCAACCTTTTCGCGTTCCTGATCTCTGGCGGAAAGAACGATGATAGGGATACGCGACCATCCACGGAGTTCCGTGATTAACTCCCTCCCATCTCTGTCCGGGAGGCCCAGATCCAACAAAACAGCCGCAGGTGATTCCTGCAGAAGCAAACGCAAACCGTCGCGAGCATTCTCAGCCTCCTTGACTCGGTAACCTTCGTTGCTGAGTGAGGCGTTCAGGAATCGGCGTATCGCAATTTCATCATCAATAACAACGATGAGAGGTGAGTTCGATGCCAACACGGTCACACAGAAATCCTTTGAAGTTCAGCAACCAATGTGGTCAGGTTCGATGAATATCTATGTTCCAGACAGAGAGGCCGACCTGGGAGAACCAACCCCGCCGTCACAGTTTGTGCATACATCATGGAATCAACGAACCATCGAATACAACCGTGCCAGATAAATCTGGAGCGATCTCGCCGAAATCGCTGCAAAGCGACAGGTTCCGGACTTCAGGATCATTCGTCGGCGAACCGGTATCCGACCCCTTGTTCGGTCAGAATGTGACGCGGCGTTGTCGGGTTTTGTTCTAGCTTCCTGCGCAGTACTGCTATTGTTAAACGCATTTGGGTGTGACTTTGGCCTGAATCATCACCCCAGACCTGGATGGTCAGGAAACGATCGGTCAACAAGCGATTAACGTTCCTGACAAGGAGCGCCAAAAGGTCGTATTCCTTTGTCGTCAGCGGGATGATTTCTTTGCCTCGCCAGACAACGCGGTCCGCCAGATTGATTTTGAGTTCTCCGGCCTGAACGAGCAAACTTGCGGGAGCGTTTTCCGGGGTCTGCTTTGCGTGACGTAGTGCCACGCGGATTCTGGCGAGCAATTCACCGGTTCCAATTGGCTTTGTTACATAATCATCCGCGCCGGCTTCGAACGCCGCAATTTTGTCGGTTTCCTGCGTTCTCGCTGACAACACAATAATGGGAATCTGAGAGTATTGCCGCAGTCGACGGATTACTTCGACTCCTTCAAGGTCTGGAAGGCCGAGATCGAGGAGCACGAGTGCAGGACATTGTTCACTTGCCATCCGCAGTCCTTCTGTGCCGGATTCTGATTCCAACACTTCGTACCCTGCCTCAGTCAGCGCAGTATTTACGAACTTGCGAACGGCATACTCGTCCTCAATGATCAGTACGGAGCTTTTCACAATCACCCTTTCAATCTGCGTTTGCAGAATTGTCTTCTAAAATTGACTTGCGGAGACGCGCCTTCCACTGGCAGACGGACCCGAAAGATAACGCCAGAGGTCTCTCGGCGATTCTGCAGTGATCTCTCCGCCAAGCGCTCGAACAATCGCTCGGCAGATTGCCAGTCCAAGACCCGCCCCCCGAGAATCCGGCTTTGAATTGGCCCTCGCTGAAATTCTTCAAAGACTCTTTGCTCGTCGCCGGTCAACAGACCCGGACCAAAGTCCGAAACCTCAATGACGGTACTTGCCCCATCGGCCCATGCTGCAATGTTGATGGGAGTGTCTGCCGGAGTATAGCGACAGGCATTCTCCAGTAGATTCACCAGAACCTGTTCAATCAGCACGGCATCAAATTGTCCCAGCAACAATTCGGTCGGCAGCTTCACATTCACTTGCCGGACACCCAGCAAATGCTCCAGTCTTCGCAACGACGACCCGATGACGTCTTCAACCGGGTGCCACTGTTTCTCGACGAAAAACCGAGTGGAAGTGACCTGCGTCAATCGCAAGAGGTTGTCCACGAGCCGAGACAAGCGATCCGACTCATCGAACATCGTCTGCAGCAATTCACGTTGTGTCGTTTCGGTCATTTCAGGATTGCGCAGGATGCTGCTTGACGCTCCCGAGATAACAGCCAGTGGTGTTCGCAAATCATGAGAAACAGACGACAGGAGTGTATTGCGCATCTGCTCAGTTTCCACTTCCACACGTGCGTTTTGTGATTCCAGCATCAGTCGATCACGCTCCAGAGCCATCGCGATCTGAGTCGAGTAGTTCTCCAGAATCAGTCGATATTCCGGCATCTGCAACTGAGCCGCATCCTGATGCCGAATCGCCAGCACGCCTACAGTTCCGTTTGGGGACATCAAAGGGAGAAACAGGGATTGTGCGGATGGCAGTGTATCAGTGCCCTGACCAGCAGCCTGAGCATGGTCATAAACCCACTGAGCCGCTCCAATTTCTGAATGGTTTGAAGAAAACTCTGCGTGCTGAGACAGGATCGGATGCACATGGCCTTTTTCAGGCAGAAGTATGACCGCTGTGCCTCCCAGGACTTCACTGATTGCCCGCTCCGATTCCGCAGCAATAAAATCCTGGCCATTGATTCCTGAGAGCTTACGCCCCAGACGATACAGAGCCTCAGCTCGTCTCTCATTGCGTCGTGACAACTCAGCTTGCCGACGTACTCGGACAGCGAGAGTTGAGACACTCAATCCTACGAACAGCATCACCGCGAATGTAATCAGATACTGTAGGTCGTTGATTACGACTGTGTAGTAGGGGGGAACAAACAAGACGTCGAACAGCAGAACCGCAAGAATCGAAGCTGCAACTGCCTGGTTTCTCCCACAGCGAAAAGCCACCACCACAACGCCAAGCAGGTAGACCATCACGAGGTTCGCTTCGCTCAGGCCGACGGAATAAAACGCGTGACTGAGGGCCGTAGCAATTGCCATGGCCGCGAACGTCCAACCCCATGGCTGCCATACGAAATCGTTCCTCGTGGAATGCCCTGAAACGGGAAGTGGTTCCGACGCACCTCGGATCACATAAACGTCGATATCTCCACTATCGCTGATCAATCGATCGACCACCGATGGACGCCGAAAAAACCATAGCGAGCCAGCTGGCTCTGACTTTCCAATCACGATCTTCGTCACATTGCGCTGCTGGGCATACGCAATTGTTTCGGCGACGATATCGTCACCGGTTAAAGCTGTTGTTTCGGCACCGAGACGTTCTGCCAGTTGCAGATTGGCGATAAGTCGCGCGCGGGCCTCTTCAGGCAATCCACCTGTCTGCGGTGTCTCGATACTGACAGCGACCCAGTCGGCATCCAGCGAATCGGCCAGACGTTTCGCCGCTCGAATGACCTTTGCCGACGTTGGACTCGGTCCCACACAGACAAGCAGCCGTTCCTGAGTTGCCCAGACATCACGCGTGGCTTTTCCGAGCCTCGCCGTTTCCACATCCGCATGCACTCGAGTTGCTGCTCGCCGAAGTGCCAGCTCACGAAGCGCCGTTAAGTTCTCGCGACGAAAGAAACTCTGCAGCGCTTTGGCGGCCTGTTCGGGAATGTAGACTTTTCCTTCCCGGAGCCGATCCAGCAAGTCTTCCGTTGAAATGTCAATCAATGCCAGCTCGTCGGCGCGGTTAAACACTTCGTCCGGGACCGTTTCCCTCACGACCACGCCACTGATTTGGGCAATGACATCATTCAAAGATTCAACATGTTGCACATTGCATGTCGTATCGACATTGATTCCGGCCTCAAGTAGCTCTTCGATATCCTGCCAGCGGCGAACGTGCCGCTGTGTCGGTGCGTTCGAATGAGCCAGTTCGTCCACCAGAATGAGTTCTGGTTTTCGGGCCAGAGCTGCATCGAGATCGAACTCTCGCAATGTGGTTCCACGATACGGAATGGACAAGCAGGGAAGCTGCTCCAGTCCCTCGAGTAAAGCTTCCGTTTCTCGTCGGCCATGCAATTCGACATAGCCGACGACGACATCCACGCCAGCCGCCTTTTCTCGTCTGGCATTCTGCAGCATGGCGAACGTCTTGCCGACTCCGGCCGCGTACCCGAAAAAGACCTTCAGCCTTCCACGCTTGCGATCTGAAGTTGGCAGTTCGCCTTCCGTCTTTACGCGAGCCAACATCTGTTCCGGAGTAGGTCGGTCAAAGTCGGGCATGAGATTCTCTCGGGGATTCGGCGTCTCAATAACAGCCTCGAAGCAGAGCCACCATGGGCTTCTGTCATTTGCCAACGGCTTCCAACGCCAGGTTGAGTCGTAACACATTCACTCGCGGCTCACCAAGTACGCCAAAACTGCGGCCTTCTGTGTTGCTGGCGATCAATTCTCGCACCTTATCTTCGCGGAGATTGCGAACCTTGGCCACTCGTCCGACTTGAAACTCCGCGGCCGCCGGACTGATGTGAGGATCGAGCCCGCTGGCGGACGCTGTCACAAGGTCAACAGGCACGGACTTTGTCTGATCCGGATGGGCGACGCGGATTGCTTCGACGCGGCCTTTGATCGCGTCGAGCAACACAGGATTCGTCGGTCCCAGATTGGAACCGCTTGAGGCCGCCGCGTTGTATCCTGTCGGTCCGGTCGCGGATGGTCGCCCCCAGAAGTAGCTCGGATCATCGAACGTCTGACCGATCAGTTCCGAGCCGACAGCTTTGCCATCCTGCACAATGACGCTGCCATTGGCCTGATGGTGAAACACGGTTTGTGCAATCACCGTGATCAATGCCGGATACGCGACTCCCGTCAGCAGCGTGAACAACGCGAAAAGAATAAGACATGGACGAAAATGAGCAATCATGATTGGACTCCGTACTTATTGAATTCTCTTTGACTCGTGAATCTGAACTCTATGAATCTGTTGCTGCACAAATTCCCCATCCCCTTTTATGCCAGCCCCATGCTGACCAGTACCAGGTCGATCAGCTTCATTCCTGAACGGTACGATCAGTCCTCCGAGCCCATAAATCAGCAGGTTGTGCCGCAACAGACGATCCGCTCCTGACCGCGCGATACTTGACGCCTCGCAGGGCCAGCGGAATGAGGATCACGATGATGATCGCGTTGAAAAATCACGGCCGACAGGATCGCACTTGCGGGCGTTGCGAGATGCATCACATTCAGACTGTTGAGCACTGGATAGGTTGAAGCAAACGCCGCCGGGATAATCGCAAAATACTTTGCAACATCATTCGCCAGACTGAACGTCGTCAATGCTCCGCGAGTCATCAGGAGTTGCTTCCCGATTTCCACCACTTCGATGAGTTTCGTGGGATTGGAATCGAGATCGACCATATTGCCGGCCTCTTTCGCGGCCTGCGTTCCGGAGTTCATCGCAACGGCCACATCCGCCTGAGCCAGCGCGGGGGCGTCGTTGGTGCCGTCTCCGGTCATGGCCACGAGTCGCCCGCCTGCCTGATGTTCGCGAATCAGTTTCAGTTTCGCTTCGGGTGTGGCCTGAGCCAGAAAGTCGTCCACACCAGCTTCCGCAGCGATGGCGGCAGCGGTCAAGGGGTTGTCACCGGTGATCATGATGGTTTTGATCCCCATTAGTCGCAGTTCGCCAAACCGTTCCTTCATTCCGCCCTTGACGATGTCCTCTTCAGATAAATTGTACCCAGTAAGCGCTTACCGTCGGCAACGACGAGCGGAGTGCCGCCATGTTTAGAGATGTCCTTTACGGTGCGGCGTACTTCCGCCGGAAGTTCGCCGCCACATTCATTCACAAAGCTCCTGATCGCATCTGTGGCCCCCTTGCGAACTCGGCGGCCATCCAGATCGACACACCACTGATACGCGTCTGGGCCGAGAATGGAATGAACGTCGCCTGTAACTCGTTAACATTTCGGCCTCGCAGGGCATATTTGTCTTTCGCGAGCACCACGACGCTGCGTCCTTCCGGAGTTTCATCCGCCAGCGAAGCCAGCTGTGCCGCATCAGCCAACGCCGCGATGTCAACACCCGGAGCTGGAATCAGCCCGCACAGCCTGGCGGTTGCCGAGCGTGATCGTTCCGGTCTTATCGAGCAGCAGCACATCGACGTCTCCAGCGGCTTCGACTGCACGGCCGGATGTTGCGATGACGTTGGCCTGAATCATGCGGTCCATCCCTGCAATACCGATGGCCGACAACAGTCCGCCGATCGTCGTTGGGATCAGGCAAACCAAAAGCGCAACGAGCACTGTGACAGTGACCGGTGAACCCTGTCCGGCTGCCTTCACACTGTAAACAGAGAACGGCATCAGCGTGACACAGACGATCAGGAAGATCATCGTCATTGCCGCCAGCAGAATGTCGAGTGCGATTTCATTGGGCGTTTTTTGGCGTTTCGCACCTTCGATCAGAGAAATCATACGATCAAGAAATGTCTCTCCGGGATTCGCGGTGACTCGCACAATCAACCAGTCGGAGAGCACGACAGTACCGCCGGTCACACTGCTGCGATCGCCGCCGCTTTCGCGGATAACTGGGGCACTTTCGCCTGTGATGGCACTCTCATTGACAGACGCGACGCCTTCGATGACTTCACCGTCGGTCGGCACCATGTCCCCGGCCTCAACAATCACGACGTCCTCCTTGCGAAGCTGTGACGCTCCGATTGTCTGCCATGATGCTCCATGTCGCGGCTCACTCAGCTTCTTCGCCGTGACATCGCGTCGTGAAGATCTCAGCGAATCAGCCTGAGCTTTTCCACGTCCTTCCGCCATCGCTTCTGCGAAGTTTGCAAAAACAACCGTGAACCACAACCACGCGGAGACACCGAAGATAAACGCGGGGGATTCACTGCTGCCGGTCGACAGCGCATGAATGCCAAGTCCTGTGGTCAGAATACTTCCGATGAACACGATGAACATCACCGGATTCCGCAGCTGACGCGTCGGATTGAGTTTCCTGATGGAATCGAGCAGTGCCTGTTTCACGATATTTGGATCGAACAGCGATCGAGATTTACTAGTCATGATATTACCTCGTATGCCGCGTGGAGTTCTTGCAACCCACCGGCACATGACTGCGAATTGAAAATTTGAAATTTGAAATCTTAAATGCTTACATCGCCGTCATCTGAAGATGCTCAACGATTGGTCCCAGTGCCAGGGCAGGAACAAACGTCAGCGCCCCGACAAGCAGCACAGCGCCCACCAGCAGCACAACGAACAATGTGTTGTGCGTTGGCAAAGTTCCGGCTCCCGCTGGTGTATACTTCTTACGAGCCAGCGACCCGGCAATCGCCAATACTGGAATCATCAGCCAGAAACGTGACACCCACATGGCAATGCCAAGGGCAGAGTTGTAAAACGGCTCGTTGGCGGTCAGGCCGGCAAATGCACTCCCGTTGTTGTTACCGGCCGAGGAGAACGCATAAAGCACCTCTGAATAACCATGAGCTCCGGGTTGTTCAGGTTTCCTTTCTTCTACTTCTTCACCAGAAACATAATCCAGTCCGGCCCACTGACCGCCACAGCGGTGCCAATCAACACCACCAGCGGCGGAATCAGAATCACCAACGAAGCCATTTTCTATCCGGAAGGCTTCAATCTTCTTGCCCAGGTATTCCGGTGTGCGACCAACCATCAGTCCCGCAACGAACACCGCCACGATGGCAAACATCAGCATGCCATAAAGGCCCGACCCGACTCCGCCGAAAATGACTTCGCCAAGCTGCATCAGCCACATCGGCACGAGTCCACCCAGTGGAGTGTAGGAGTCGTGCATCGAGTTCACGCTGCCATTGGATGCGGCAGTCGTCGCTGCAGCCCAGATCCCCGAATTCACAATCCCGAAGCGAAGCTCTTTGCCTTCCATGTTGCCTCCGGACTGCATCTCACTGGCAACCTGGTCGACTCCCATCGCAATTTGCGATGGCACTCCGGATTGCTCGGCACCAACAACTCCAATCACCAGCGGCACGAAGATCACGAGCATCGCAATCAGGATCGCCCAGCCCTGCCGACGGTCGCCGACCATGTCGCCAAACGTCCAACACAAGGCTCCGGGGATTACCAAAATGGACAGCAACTGCAG
Source organism: Planctomycetaceae bacterium (assembly GCA_046349735.1). GTDB lineage: Bacteria > Planctomycetota > Planctomycetia > Planctomycetales > Planctomycetaceae > SXXK01. Next base: position 3,457 of record JAXMBU010000111.1, on the reverse strand, counting down.
GAAGTTTGACAACGGCGTTGGGTTCTCAAACGGATGAGCGGAGTTCACGTTGAAATATCCACCACCATTCGCGCCCAATTGCTTAATTGCGATTCGTGACGCAGCTGGCCCCATTGGCAACTGCTGTTCAGCAATCACTTTCTTTGAGTGATTGCATTTCCTTCGGCATCGACTGACGGAGTGCCTTCCACACTCAATTACGGGTTCATCCATACTGATCGCCGCACCAGGGCAACCGACTGATAGGGCTGAAAGTTCGAACAACGCCCTGCGACACAAGCACAAGTGCCAGGACGATGGAAAGGGGCAGCAGGACGTAGACGGTCGAACGAGTCGATCGACTCCAGAAGTTTCCGATCGTCTCGACGCTGCGGCGTGTGAATCCACGGATCACCGCAATAAGCACGGCAATGCCGGTGGCTGCGGAAACGAAATTCTGCACAGACAGTGCCAACATCTGAGACAGGTAACTCATCGTGGTCTCACCACCGTAGCCCTGCCAGTTGGTGTTGGTCGCAAAGCTGACTGCGGTGTTGAAGGCCGAGTCGGGAGTGTTGGCTGAGAATCCCTGAGGATTCAGCGGCAACCGATCCTGAAGCCTCAGGATCACATACACAAACGCAAAGCCGAGGACATTGAACAGCATCACCGCGAAGGCGTAGCTCTTCCAGGTCATCTCGCTCTTCGAGTCGACTCCTGCCAAACGATAGAATCCTCGTTCGACTGGTCCGAATACTCGATCCAATCCACATGGCTGTCCCTGAAACACGCGGGACATAAACCATCCCAACGGTTTCACAGTCGCCAGCAGGACACCCACAAACAAACAAATTTGCATCCAGTTATTTGCGGTCATGCGAACCACTCCGGTTTTAACAATGCAATCGTCAGATAAACCAGCAGCGCTGACGCCGCCAGCAAACCAATCAGTTCCGGTCCGTTCATCGTCCGCCCCCCTGCAGCCGATCGCAGAGTGCGATCAGCCCCCACGTTAAAGCACATAAACCGGCAGACATGCCGATCGCCAAAAAATCGCTCATCTCAAACACTCCTGTTGACTGTTGCCCACGACATTCGTGGCTCGTTGTCTTCCTGACTCAAATGATATCCCTCGTCGTATCAATTAGGTGTCAAAACATCGCTGAGACGTATCAAGACTTTGTCAAGATCGAAGGCCGTCAACTGTCATCCGGTGTTGACTTCGGGGTGGTCGCTCCACTGCGAACGTGTTTTCAATGCAGGAACGAACTCAATGCGTCAAAGGGGCACGTGTCGTGCCGCATCTTGAGGAACAAGGCGCGCAAAGGCCCCTCAGGCGAGGAAAAATGCGTGTGAAAGCTGATCACTTCATGCGACAAATAACGACGATGAAGGTCCGTGTGACAGCGAATCAGTCCGCATTCCGACGATTTCGCACAGCTATGTGCGAATCGCATCAACGACGAACCATACGTGCGTGCTGCGCTTCAGTGCCTCTTCGGGGGACGTGCTTGCTTTGAAGAAGGGCCGATCAGAGTTCAACGCATTAACTGGACAGCGCCATGTTCGTCTCCCTTACAAGCCCGAAGCGCTAGCGAGTGAAAACTTTACGGCGCATTCCCTCGCTGGCGCTCTGGCGCTTCGGGTTTGTATTCTCAATGATTATCCTGAACATCGCACTGTGCCCTTAAGCACAACGCTGCTTTACATCTCGAAGCGTGCACCGCATTGTTGCCACGATGTCGTTTCCCTACCCAACAAGAACAGTGGGGCGTTTGGCGGGATCAGGGATTGCCTGTTCAAGAAGATCGAAAACACTGTTCGGGACGTCTCCCTGTCCGAACAGCACGAACTCTACGGCAAGACGCAGTGAATTTCCGATGCTCCAGCCAAAAACGATGTCCAGCGGCGCACCGGACTTACCCAGCTCGATCGCAATCTGGGCGATGGTATGAGACACAGAAGCCACTTCACGTGCCACCAGAACGAAGCGTTCTTCTTCCTGTCGGACGGAAATCACGGGAGTGTTGTGAAACTCACTGGTGTCACCGTAATGTACCTCCAGAAACAAAATTGGCACGTCAGACGGGATTCGGTGCTTTCGTCGAACTTCCTTTTCCTTATCTGTCAACGACCGGCTGCCGGGACGGTGCGGGACCAGGACTCGAAAACCTCCGTCGGCGCACAAATCCGTCCATAGCATTCGATCGCTTTCGCTTTCAAATCGGAACTCATTGAGCCGCAATTCACGACTTCTCCAGACGCGAGAGATGATTGACATGCTCATTACACACGCGATGAAGATTGACGCAATGATGATGCCGTCCGGACGCTCGACGACGTTGGCGATGGTTGTGTAGACGAAGACAAGTGAAATCAATCCAAAAGCAGCCAGCTTGAGTTTTCGTCTCAGTATGAGACTCGGCTCAATCGGACGAGGCTTTCGACTGAGGTCCACCAGGGATCCTATGGCGGCACTTGTCATCAAGACCAGAACACCCGTCGCGTACGCTCCTCCCTGACTGGAAACATCCGCTCGAAAACACCACGTGACCAAAAGATTAATGACCGTAAATGCGATGACCAGCGGACGATAGGCAGCAGCCCATTCCGGTGCCATTCCATAACGAGGCAGATATCGAGGAACCATGTTCAGCAGACCGGCCATCGCAGATGCTCCGGCAAACCACAGAATGAGAATCGTGCTGATGTCGTAAATCGTGCCAAACACGGAACCAAACAACGGGCAAACCGCGAACGGGCTTTCACCGTGTGCGATATAAGCCAATGCGCGGTCAACCGCCTTGCCTCGCTCAGGCCCCATTCGAAATTCTTCGACGGGGATCAGCGTGCCCGTACCCGTCACGAGCGACGAGCCGAGAAGCATCACGGACATGATCAAGGCGGCCGTAATCAAGAGCAGTCGAGTGCGATGAATCCGTCCTTCTGCGTTCGAAGGGTCATCCTCTTTTCCGCGAATCAAGTGAATATGCAGAACACCTGTTTCAAAACCGCTCATCCCCAGAGCCAGTTTGGGGAAGATCAGGCAGGCAATCAGCAATGCGACCCACGGCCCTTTTCCAGAGATCGGAGTGTGATGCAGGTGGTAGTCTCCACTGGATATCTGATCGATCCATGTCGTCACTAAATCAGGATGCGAGAACAGATACAACAGCCCTGCACCAATGACAATCGCGGTCAGGCCGATATAAGTGACGACAAGCAATGTCGCCAGACCGACGACTTCTCCATAACCCTTGATGAACATGGCACTCAGCAGCATCAGCAGGAACATTGTCACAGCGATTTGACTATGCATCCACTCCGGTGTACTGCCCAGGAACAGCGGATTGGAAAGGAGATGCGCCGTTGCATCGGCAGCAGACAGCGTCTTGGTGATCACAAAGTCTGTTGCAGCAAACCCGACCAGCACCAGCACGAAGATTTTTGAGGTCCAGCCTCGAAAGATCCGTTCGAT
>JAXMBU010000110.1:0-11607 GCA_046349735.1 Planctomycetaceae bacterium | reverse complement strand
GTCTGGCTGCCGGGGCCATCGGCGATGACGAAATCAACCTCCTGAGCCAGCGACGGGAGTTCATCCAATACAGCATCAGCGTCAGCAAGCCGAACCACCTGAAGTTCGGGCAACGCCTCCGTGATCCATTCGCTGGAAGACTGTTGCGTGTCACAGTCGGCGAGAATCACGGATCGACCATTGCTTGCAAGCCAGCCAGCGAGATTGCCTGCCAGTGTCGATTTGCCGACTCCGCCTTTTGAATTGACCAATGAAATAATCATGCTGGCAATAAAGCACGATTGCCGGTCAGCTGGCAAGCACTTTTTTCGATGGGCTTCCTGTAGGTCCTCGTTGCCGACGAGGACTTCGCGGCTCCGCCGCGACGAGCGACCAAGTAACATTGAACATAGAGAAACCTGTGGCCGTGGCACTGACGTCCGCTTGTATGGTTCGCCTCTCGGCGAAAATCCTTTCCGGCAGAATCTACAAGCCAGCATGCTGGCCAGCACGATTGCAAAATCTTCTTGCGCAAAACACCGGAACCTGCGATGTTCGGCCTCAGGGCAATAGGGTAGGTGATTGGCGAATTTGAAGATGGTGGAACAAGTCCGTGGGACACTCATGGAATACCGGACAATGAGACACATTTCGTTATCCGAATTACCGTGAAACGAAACACGGTTTGCCGGACAATGAAACACCCTTGGGGGCACAGTTACCGGACAATGAAACATCTTTTCCGGTTGCAACTGCCTGAAACCACTGGTGATTTTCACCCCCCTAATTTGTTATTTAAAGTAATAAACAACAACACCGGCTGGTTGTTGTTCAATGTGAAAAGTGCGTGACAGAAAACTCATCAGACACCCTCGACCAGAAGCCACTACACCAGCCACTTGATTCCGCCGTGGATGAACTCAACCTTGCCGAGTTTCCATTGGCCGCCATTTCCGATCGATTCCTTGATGGAACCAAAACGGTTGTGCTGGAAGACACGGTCTTCGATCGAGAACAAAACAAGTATCTGCCCAGACGCCTGACCTTATCGGGCTCTGACCGCTACGGTTTACCCACCTCCAAAGACGACGACGTCCTGCTGGCATGTATTCAGCTCAGTCGGCTGAACGATTTTGCCACACGAGAAGTATCCTTCAGTCGTTACGAAATCCTGCGATTGCTTGGCTGGGCCGACGAAAGTCGCAACTACGAACGAGTCGCCACATCGCTTCGTCGGTGGAAGGGATTGTCGATCTATTCCGATCGAGCGTTCTACGATCACGAACAAAAGAGTTGGGTGAATCGTGACTTCGGAGTCTTTGACAATCTTGTGATCTATCGCCGCGAAGTCATTCAGGGCAAGGCGGCTCCTAGTTGTTCGCGGTTTGTCTGGAACGAAGTTCTATTCCGCAGCTTTCAGGCAGGATACCTGAAGCAGCTTGACTGGAATCTGTACTGCCGACTGACCAGTCCTGAAGCGAAACGGCTTTATCGGTTTCTCGATAAGAGGTTTTACCACAGCAACCGCGTGGAAATCGAGTTGCTGAAACTGGGACTCAGAAAAGTGCGACTCACTACCAACTACAACACGGCTCAGATGAAGCGAACGCTATTGAAGGGCATTGAAGAACTGGAACATGTCTGGGAAGTGGGGAAGCCACGACTGCCGGAAGAACGCTTTCGAAAAAGATGGCTCAAGGCAAATGGATCGTGATCTTCGAACGCCGAACGACACGCAGTCGTCCATGATTGCACCCCCGATCGCGTCACTGATCACAACGGAATCCTCGCCACAGCTACTGCAACCAGCAATTAATCCGCAGAATCTCGAACGCGAGTTGGTGAAACGCGGCATTGGCCCTGCATCCGCCGAAGAACTGTCTCTATTGCAGCCATCGAACAGAATTCGCGAAATGCTGGACTCTACGATTGGTACAACAGCCGAGGCCAACCCCGGCCCCGGATTTCTGGTGCAATCCATCAAGAATCCATCTGCGATCGGCGTTACCACCCGGCTTCGAAAGCTCCATCCAGCGACAAGAACGCCAGCAGGCCAAAGAAGCCCAAAACTGGGCGAGGCCAACGTTCGCACCGAACGAGAACGTCTGGCACTCCGGAAAACAGAATTCCCGACAGCGGGCGTTTATGGCGTTCTGGGAAGCCATGTCGCCAAGCGAACAGGATACCTTTGAGACCGGTGCTCGACAATGCCGAAATGATGAAAAAACGGCTCTACTTGGAAGCCAGTGGCAAGGTGGCAAGGCGTTCGAAATCTACCGCCAGATGGTCCTGATGGATCAGTTTGAGCAGCACATGGGCTTCTCCAATCCAAAGATGCCTCGAGCCAATGAAGTGCTTCGCTTCCAAGGAATTTCTTCAGTTGCGGGTTACGCTTTACATCCGATGAATCGCAAATGTCGAAATGGGAGGAGCAGTTTAAAAAAGCTACCGTATGTAAATCAGACGGTTCTGCGCGCAATCAAGGTCACTCTTCAGATGGACATCCTGCGATGCAAAACACCAGAGCTCGTTCGCAAAGAGATCTGGACTCACATTCTGGCTTACAACCTTATCTGCACGATCATGGCTCAGGCGGTCGATGCGTATAAGATCCCGCCCTGCCCATCAGTTTCAAAGGAACCCTCCAAACACTGGAGGCAGGACGGCAATCCCCCGATCGATTACCATGACCGTCGTGGCTCAGACCACCGGGATGTGCTGTATCAACAGTTGCTTGAAGCCATCGTGGCACATCGCGTTGCCGATCGACCGGATCGTTTCGAACCGCGTGCAAGAAAAAGAAATCCCACAAGAGCAACTATGCTTATGAAGCCACGACATGAGGCCAAGCGTGAACTGCTCAAACGAAGAGGCGATAACTAAGTGCCATTCGTCGATGTAAACTACAAGCAGCGAACGGCTGACGCCAACTCGCGTCGGAGGGTTTCACCGGAGGTGAGTTTGGCGATAGAGCTTTTTCATCGTTCAAAGCCACCGATTTGGCCAGAGATAGGTGTTGGAGCGTGATTTTGGGCGACGTGAGCAACGTGTCCTTCAGGCAGAAGTTCGCGTTTATAGCAGCACATTCAATGTCGCGAATTCGTCATTGATGCTGAAAGCCGTTACGCCGCCCCGAGCGTGGTATTGGCAAGTTCACCATTCAATCCCGTGGTGCGATCCCAGGCACAAAAGCTGATTTTCGCAGTCCCGGTATAGTTCTTGTTGGGCACGAATCGGATACGGGTTGTTGCATCGGCTGCCAGCAGGCGGGCTGCATTACGGCTCACGGAGTTGCTGTCCTTAAATGCGAACGCACCCCACAGAAGACCGTCCGTTGAAAACTCCCAATACCTGTTCGGCGTCCTAAAATGGTGACGACTCGTCAAAAAGCTGTGAAACGGCGAAAAGCCCTGAGGAGTACCTCTGTATTTTCTGTTTCAATGGGAACGAAAGCTACGCTGCATGACACCGGAACCTAAGTTGCAACCGGCTCGACAACTATTTTTTATCTGCCGGTGGCGTTGCCTTTGGTACGGCAAGCTTTTCGATCTTCAACGCCTTTCGAACTTTTCCAGCTCCGCGTTGGCAGCGTCCAGATCTTTGTGCATGTTGACGCAGCAGTCACAGATCACCGTACTGTCTGCGTCATCTCCGGACAAGATCCTTCGCCATATGATCACACTCTGCGAGTACCTTCTTCTGGATCTTGTCGACTTTTGCGATGGCCGCCGTTACGCCTCTTTATTGTCCGGATTGTTCTTCTTGATTTCCGCCAGAGACCGCTGCGACGTTTCCAGACTCTTCTTCACCGAGGAAATATATTCCTGTGCCTGTTGAACCGGTATTCGTTCCTGAGTCTGGCCATAGTGGTACAAGCTCTGAGTGTGGTCTTGGGCATGTCGATGGCTGCTTTGAGCACCCCAGAAATTGTAAATATCGCCACGTGCTTTTGAGCCGCATCTCGTTGAGCAAACGCTGACGAACCGGAAACAATCAAAGCATGCAGCACAGCAGATACAATTTGGTTTCTCAAGGGTCGTTTTCCGGTTCAAAGGTATGTGAGGGACGGTACGGCCCTGCAGAAATTGCAGGAGACCGTCCAGCGGGAAGATGCTGCACAGTCACTCAACCGTGCGCGCCGCACACTTACGAGTTCAGCACGAAGTGCCACGCGCAGCAGCTCATGGCTGTTGAGCATTGGCCGTCTGGGGCAGCAGCTGGCACCGCAGGCACACGCCTCCGTCACCGCAGGGCGCACCCGGATTCCGTACACACGCGCGGGCACTGCACGTGCAGATTTCGCAGCATGAACACGGAGACGAAGGAGAAGAGAATGCTCCACAGCAAACGGGAGCAAAGGCACTCGTGCCGCAACAAACGAGTGCGATTAGCTTTTTCATGATAAGAAACTCCAGAACAAAGGAATGGTAGAAGATGTTCAACCGTGTCTCTGTTCCGTTAATTTCTCCACACAATGTGCCGCAGCCTGGGCAAGCATTCTTCGAGGTTTCAGGAAATGCCGGACTGCCGGCTGCGGAGTCTCGACTGCAAACAGGCAGAGCAGGACGCCTGACCATCACAAATCGCAAAAGCCCGCAACGGCATGATCTGAGTCCGTAAATTCCGAATGTTCCACACGATGCAAAACTCTAAGCTCAGTTCGGCAGCACGCACATGCTTTTGCTGTAGCTGAGCAGCATTGCTTTCCAGTGTGTTCGGAGCCACAGCAGGTCTTGGAGCAGCCGGTTGCTGCAGCTGTCTGACAGCAACTGCTCTGTGCGACCGGAGTTGGTGCAGCCGATGCAGTTTGGCAGCAGCAGAGAAACAACTGACAAAACGGAGTGACCAACACAGCAGCGGCCAGTGTGAGCCGGCTGAAAGCACTCAAAACGTTTTTGCGATGACCGATCATTTGTGACTCCGTCTCAAGTCTATTCCGCAAAACGTTCAAAAGCAATGTTGTTTAGAGCAAAACGCTGAATCGCGGAATTTGTTCTGCATCGTCGGCCACTTGCCGGAGATCAGGAAGGAAGCCGCCACAATGAACATCAAACAAGTTCTCGCCCTCCGGTTGAAGCTGCACGCGCAAGGCGATTGCTCGGTGATGGTCTGGCGGCCATCTGAAGATCGCATAGCGGCGTGCTTGTCGCGTTTGGACCGATCCGGTTTCGCCAACTCCAAATGTTCCTCCCCACAAAGCTTCTTGGGATTCCAATCTGTCGCAAGTTTGCCATAGCTCCGATAAGGGAAGCTTGACATCGTGCTTCACGAGCCAGCCGCAACACACCGTTCAAACTGCCGCGTCGACTGAACGTCTCGAAGATCAAACGCAACCACGGATCGCAACTGTTCGTCTGGATCGATGTGACGAAATCCCCAGTCACCATCTCGGGCTGAGAGACTGCGGATGTAACCCACCGGAGGATGATTGATGATGTCTCCGCGTTCCGCCTTGTTCCACATTCCCATCTGAAGGCGACTCTTCAGAATGTGAAGCTCGGCTTCGCTCATCGTGCCTTTCAGGACCCAGCAGCAACCGGTCGTTGTAATGACTCGGATAATAAAGTCCGTCGGCATCGGCCAGCAGTGGGCGGTACTGCCTCGCGGTGGATTCACGATGTTCGAGCACTTGCTGTTGTGTCGATTGCCGGACGTAGACGATTGCCAGACGCTGAAGATGATGATTGGCGATTTTCTCAAATCGGTGCGATGTCGTCCTGGTGGGTGAACTGGCTTCTGAGAGGTTACTCATCGGAGGCCTCCCTTCGTTCGGGATTGACCGTCAGAGTGTTTTCGAGACTGCCGTCGCGAGTGGCCAGTCGCTGAGCCAACCCCTGCGTCAGCCGCCGCAGGGTTTTCTAATGGTCACTTCCGCAACGAGGACTGCACGTCAAATCGCGATCGAACTGCAGCAGCGAATGGCAGGGCTTTGAAGTGAAGATGCGTTGATCATCGCGTGGCCTGCGGTTTTCGATCGCGAAGGACCTAAGCGGCTTTCTGCAGGATCGTCTGAGCTTTGAAGTCGTTGCTTTCCTGCAGGCTGGCTTGCTGGCTTTCAATCCAGTCGGCAGCTTCCTGAATTACGGCGTGCAGTTCGTCAGCGTTCCGCACGAAGAAGCTGCTGGCGTAGCCTTCTTTGCCGGTAGATGATGTTTTCCATGAGCGACTGACTGTGAAGTCGAAGTACTCAAAGCCGCTGGTAGCCTGGCGTTTCCAGATGGACGCCGCGATGGCTCCGTGGCGGATGGTTTTTACTGGGGCGGTTGCGGGTTTCTTTTTTATTTCGTCCATTGTTGACTCCTTTTATCGTTTTCAATTCCGCACTACTTATCACGGTATTGAGTCAATTGTCCAGAGGCTGGGACAGAAATCGTGTCCGAGGTCGGACAACACTGCGTGACTTTCATCGTCAGATGTGACACAACCGATCTGTAGGCAAATCGTGATGATTTGCCGGTCGTCAAGCTCTGGCAAAACGCCGTTGTCCGGCAAACCGAATGCGGATACGCATCGGCTAAGGACAACACGCTGACGTTCGATGATGGAGTGGGCAGGTCTCAGTAAAGTCGGCCTTATCAGCCAGCCTAAGAGATGAGAGGATCGCTTCCTTTCCTGTCTGCCGCTCTTCGAGCTGGGTACGCCGCGAGGTGTTCGCCCAGTTCAAAGGAGGCTCGTTGGCCTAAAACCGATGGTGCGACTCACTCAGTTTGTGAGCCGTACATGTATCGGAGTAATCCCAGCGTTCTATCCTATACATGCATCCCGATGAAACGACGCGGGATTTGTTCTTTTCATCAATATGGAATTCGGGCGAGGCGGACATGCTCAGCGATCAACTGTCGGAAACGACGCCGTTGACTCTGAGTCGTCCTGAACGAAGCGGGTGTGGCAATGGATTGCCGAATCCCGTCACGGGGGCTCATGGGCTTGCTGTCATGGCGAGTTCGTTCAACCGTGCTGACGTGGGGAGCTGTGAGTCTGGCGACAGACCACACCGGGGCTGACAACCTCGGGGATCGGATTAAACGTCCGACCGTGAATAGCTCAACTACGAAAGGCCCAACCTCAACAGGTATGGGAGGGCTTGTCAGTGAATTTGCTGGGAGACGGTGCCAAACCGTGGAAAGCCGTTCTGAGTTCTGACGGATTGTCAGACGTGGTTACCCCAATCTTCTGTCTTCGTAGGGGAAATCCGTTTCGCAGCTAACTGCGAACTCGGGAAACTGTGACAGGTCGGAAGACCTGAACACACCAGAACGGTCTGAAGGGTAAAACCTTCCAACAACGTGAACCAGTGGATGAAGTTCAGGAACTAACGCCGGAGCCTCTGTGGTTGCCGGGGAGAAGCGATCTCGGTGCGTGGTCCTGTCGACCACGTGATTCAAACACCGCAGAGGGGAGAGTGGTCTGAGTAGAACCTCGCGGGAGCGAGACGGTGGTTCGGTCGAAGGACCGAATACGCTGCTGCCGATGACTCGGCAACAGATGCGTGGCTGGCAGTCACGACCCGTTCACAGTGACCAGAGGGTGATGCCTCTGTGAGTGAAGACGAAAGGACTGAGGGGCAGTATCTGAGGATTCTGTTGTCTGTGACATAGTCACGTTTTGACGTGACCATTGACAACGGCAGCAGAAGTCTTTGGGAAAGCTCCATCATCGAACGTGTCGCACGTGGCTGGCTCTCCGTTGTGTGGCCAGTCAATGCGTCAACCGTGGCAGGCAAGTAGCAGTTTCAGGAGAATAGTCCGGGAGGAGTGATCTCTTGAAACGGCAGACTGATGGCGGATACCCGAGTTGCGTCCGCAAGGGACGCGACAGGGTGACGCCGTAGAGGTTGAACTCAGGTGCTATGTATTGTGCGGCTGCACCAAGGGAAGGCAGTGTGAAAGCACGGTCGCCCTCCGCAGTCGCCATTTCATGGCCATTCGTGTGATTTGGTCTGGAGGCCTTTTGTAGGGGTCTCGATCAAAAGCGCGAAGCGAGTGCAAGGTTGCCGAACACGGTTTACGGCTTTGGAAGTTGAGCCCATCAACTTCCACTTTTTGAATGGAGACAACTCGAAGGAAACAACATGGCGTATCGTTGCGAAGCACAATCTCCCCAAGCGGTCGTTCAACTGATCGCCTCCAGCTATCTGCGTCACGGTTTCTACTGGTACGTGACCGGTTCCATACCGGCGGGCAAAGATCCCGCTGTGGTTGATCGGAAACTGATCGCGAAGTACGGCATCGACGTCAGCGAATGGGAACGCCGCAGTCGAAAGCAGCGAGGCATCGCCAACGCTCACTACCTGCGATACCAACAGTGGTTCATCCTGCTGGTCAGTGAAGGACATCATGCTCTGAAGCAACCGGCCGGGAAAGGTGGCGAAGGTGAGCATCTGCGAGACTGCCGCCGCACACCGATCCGATTTCAAGGCTATTCGATTTCCTATCGCCGAGCCGGAGTCACACCGACCGGGGGATCAACAGCAAAGTGGCACGCCCATGTCCGCATTGACGACAACACTTATCGCATGCTCAAGAGCCGCTTCGTCGACCTGGCAACTCACCGCACCGCCGACACCCTCGGCAATGACTTCGGTCGCATCCCGTTCGCTCGTTACGCACCAATCCGCCGTCAGCTATTGAACATCCTGCGCGCCGTCAACGAACGACGCAAGCAGCACAGCTTCGCGTTGCTGCCGCACAGCGTCCTGAAACTCAAGCGAACGCCGGTACCGGTGTATGTGCGACCGGAACCGGGAGATCAACAGAGTACAGCACTGGCGGGGGGCACCTGATTCATGACTGCCTTACCGTATTTTCTGCTGGCACTTCCGATCGCAGACCTTGCCATGTCAACCCCTGACGCCGGTGATCTGATGCTGGCATTGTGGTTGCTGAGCATCACATGGAGGCTGGGCTGGCTCCGACGATGATAGCCATTAGCAACCGCTGTCTTCCTTCGCCCACTCCTCGCGGAGCTGAACTCGCCGAGGGGCGTTCATGCAAAGCAATCGCACTGTTGCACGCCCCTTTGGTGTGAGCCCCACAACAATTCCTTCGTCAAGTTCGAAGTGTTCTGCCCAAACATCAATTCTTGGATGAAACAAATGCACGACGGTGTTCGATACGGAGTCCACGCTCGAAAGATTTGGACCTTTGAATGCGTTGCATCGGTCACAGGCAAGGGCTAGGTTGTCGAGGCTGTCATCGACACGATGCTGCTGAGCGATTACGTGTTCCACATGGAAGGGAACAAACGGCGTTGCGGCTTCAGGAATTCCGCAGTATTCGCACCGCCATCAGCTCGCTCGCGTACAATCGTTCGGGTGGTCGCGTCCATGACTATCGCAAAAGTTTTGAAAGAACCCGACGTGCTTTCGACTGAAGAATGGAAATCACATCAACGGCCTCCACGAATTCCCGATACTCGGCTTCTTCCTCAGCTGTCATCGTTCCCTGGTTTGCCTTCCCGCGAAGGATCTCGATGTGCGACAGCAATTCATCATCAGCCCGCAATCCAACCAGCTTGTTGGCGAATTCGGGACTCATGGCTTCAGTAACGGGTTGCAGCATTCGGTCGAGATAGTTAGTGGTGCTCATGCGACAAGTGTAACATCGTCGGTCTCTGTTTGTCACGCAGATTTTCGACGTTGCAACATTCCAGCCAGTGGCCGTTCAGCGATTCGTCACGCTGCTTCCTGAATCTATGGGACAATGGCTTGACCAACCATCGTCCTTTCTTGATTCGGCGGCGATCACTTACCACTGCGGCTCCGTGAAAGACCGGCTCAAGTGATCCTTCAAGGACACGAAATCTTGCTCTGTGACAATCACGACGTCAAGAACGGGGATATCGAGGACTCTGCCGGCCTCTCGCAATTGTCTCAGTGAAGCAATATCGTCCGGAATCGAATTCGCTGTTCCTTCTGGATGATGTTGAGCCATTATGATTGCTGATGCTCCTGTCTCGACAGCTCGTTGAAAGAGCTCACGTTGTGGAATTGATGGCATCTTCAATGGCCCGGCCGCCTGAATCGTATAGGCCAGCAGACGGTGCTCTTCATCAAGATAAAAGGCGGCGAGGTGTTTTGTGGTTTGCTCGCTAATGATGGCCCGGACCAGTTCGTCGACTTCCTCGGCCGTCGTGAGATGTGTCCGAAAAATGTCGAGAAGGTGCATCAATCGTTGCGAAGTCCCGCTTTGTGTCGTGGCATTCGGTGTATTCGGCGTCTCAACTGTCTTGTTTTGTCTTTTGTGAACTCGAAGTATTGCCATGATGTTTTCTCCTTATTGAAGGCTGATTGTTTTTCATTCACTCAATGGCGAAGCCGATGGAAAACAAGCAACCTTTAAATGAGGAGAGCGAGCCTCGGTGTTCGGGAGCAAGCGAAGACGCGCAGCGGGTGCAACGGCGTGACAGCCTGCAACGCAGGCTGGCGAGAAGTTGCTCGGAGCGCGTGCAGGAACTCCGGAAGGCGAGCGTAAGGCGGAAAACGGAGAGACCACTTAGCAAACAAGCCCGTGTGAAATCCGAATTAGGCTACGGCCTCATCCGGCCTCATCCCCAGTCGGGCCAACGTGAGTTGAGGCGCCTCACAGGATGCCTGAATCACTGAATGAGTAATATTCTGTGTCCGTCACGATCACGTGGTCGAGCATTTTGATTCCAAGCAACTGTCCGGATTCGTGCAGACGCTTCGTCACATTGTGGTCTTCATCACTGGGTTGTGTCGAGCCGGAAGGATGGTTGTGGGAAATCACGATCGAAATGGCTCCTGCAACAATGGCTCGCTGGTAGACCTCACGAGGCGTCACAAGAGCATAGTTGGCCGTGCCAATGGATACGATGGAATAAGCGGCCACCTGATGCTGAGCATCGAGATAAAGAGCGACAAGGTGCTCTCGACTGTTGTCCGTCAGTATGGATCGTACAAAACTTGCAACGTCACTGGCTCCCGTGATCTTGAACATTACATGCTCGCAATGGATGTAATTCACTCGGGCTTCACGAATAAATGTGTCCTGAATAATCAGCTGCGGGCTGGCAGGAAGCTTGCTGTGGTCGGTTACTTTGGCAGTTTTCGATTTCGGTCGCGGCATGGTCCTCTGTGGATTGATGTTGTGGTTGAAAAAAGTGGCGGCCACGGATGAGGTGACCGCCGGGGTGACGAGATTTACTCGTCTGCGGATGCCATTTGGTCATAGGCTTTTAGGGCCAGAAAGGCGAGTGCTGGGAGGTCATCCATGCGGAAGTTGCTGGTGTTCTGGATTTCTCCCTTCTCGTCGCGATAGGTTCTTTGGACCGTCGCGTTGTGCCAGACGGCTTCTTCGGATTCGTTCTTCCAGATTGCGACTTCGACTCTGTTTAGCCTGCGTGTAAATACTGGTTTATTTGCCATATTGTTTTTTCCTCTTTGAAGGTTGTTTGTTTTTCATTCACACAAAGGCGCCAGCCGATGGAAAACAAACAGACGTCACAGAGGATAGCGAGTCCGGAGGTTCCGCCGGGAGTCTGAGACAGTGAATCGCTTGCAGGGGCATGACAGATTGCGAAGCTATCTGGCGTGCCGTTGCTCGAAGCAACCAAAGGAAACTCGGGGCGAGCGTTCCATGGCTATACCAATGATTTCGTGGCTGTGCG
>JAXMBU010000109.1:0-11720 GCA_046349735.1 Planctomycetaceae bacterium | reverse complement strand
AGCCAGTAAAACACCGACGTCGATCAAAGTGCAGGGAAAGAATACTGTTGAAATCAGCGATGTCCTCGTCGGAGAGGTCTGGCTGTGCTCCGGACAATCCAATATGGAATGGCCCGTTTCCGCCTGTGTGAATGCTCAGGAAGAAGTCGCTGCAGCACAGTATCCTTTGATTCGACACATCAAGGTGCCGTTGGTGCCATCGACAGTGCCATTAGACAATTTTCAGTCGGCGTGGCGGGTTTGTTCACCGGAAACTGCGGGAAGCTTCACGGCCTGTGGATACTTCATGGCTCGCAAGCTGCACAAGGAACTCGACATTCCGGTCGGGCTGATCAATTCCTCGTGGGGCGGAACTCGGATTGAACCCTGGACACCCCCCGTGGGATTTCAACGAGTGGCCGCGCTGCAAAACATCTATCAATCGGTCGTTGGGCGTACTCCCGGAACTCCGGAGTATCAGGGGCGGCTCGAGTCTCACCTGAAAACAGTCGAAGACTGGACAGTCAAAGCCCGCTCGGCATTGAAGTCCGGAACGGGCGTTGAAATCAGCCCTGCGTTTCCGGCTGAGCTGGCTCCATTCACCAGTAACCAGGATCCGACCATGCTGTACAACGGCATGATCCATTCGCTGGCAGGCTTTCCACTTCGAGGAGCCATCTGGTACCAGGGCGAATCCAACCACGGCGAAGGAATGCTGTATCTGGAGAAAAAGAAAGCGCTCATTGGTGGCTGGCGAGAACTCTGGGGGCAAGGAGACTTCCCATTCTATTATGTGCAGATCGCTCCTTTCCGTTACGGCAATGAAGATCCAACGATCCTCGCAAAATTCTGGGAAGCGCAGGCCGCAGTCCAGACGATTGCTCAAACCGGCATGGTGGTGATCAACGACATCGCGACGCTGAATGATATTCACCCGCCGAATAAGCAGGACGTGGGACTACGTCTTGCCCAGTTGGCGTTGAAGAATGACTACGGAAAAGCAGACGTTGTGGCAAACAGTCCGGAATTCGACCGTCTTGAGATCCTGAACGATCGCCTGAAGCTGACTTTCAAAAACACGGCGGGTGGCCTGAAAACTCGAGACGGCAAACCCGCGTCACATTTTGAAATTGTCGGCGTGGGATCAAATGGTTTTCAGCCGGCAACCGCCTCTATTGAAGGTGATGCGGTCGTGCTTTCCAGTGACAAGGTGACAAGTCCTGTGGCGTTTCGTTTCGCATGGCATATGCTGGCCGAACCAAACCTTTGCGGCGGCACCGGGCTGCCGGTCGGGGCTGTGCGAGGCGGTGAAGTGCCGGACTTTTTGAGTTCTCTGCCGATCGCGAAGGAATACTCACTCGTCTACGATCTGGACTTGAATAATCTTGGCCACGAGATTCGCTATGACGTGGATCACAGTAAGAAGATCAAGTCGTTCGACCGGATCGGTTATCTTGTCGAATTGACAGTTGCGGGCGGAGACGAAAAACAAATCTTCGTCTCGATGGATGCATTCACCACCGATGTCCAACAGATTGGCATTCCCACGATTGCCTCAAAAGCCCGGTTCCAGCAGACCGTAAAATCCATGGATGTGTTCAGCAACGTCAGCAGCATTACTTCAGATCGCGGGATCGCCACAGGCAATATTGAATTCTGGCCAGATAATTACGGCGTCATCAATGTGGCCAACGTAGCCGGGGCATCAAACGACGTTTACGACTTTGGTGACGAGACGGCCCCTCCAGCCGATGGATACGGTTCGATGCAGGTCCACAATTTTGGTGCGAAGCAGACATTGTTTGCGATCAACCACTGGGTCAGCGGCGGCGGAGCTGACCTCGGGATTGGGAACGGCCCCGATCGAACAACAGACTGGACATTCTCTGCAAATGCGGGAGCCTATTCTTCCAGGCGTCTGCGGGTTTATGTTCGCGAAACAAAATAGTGTCGTGTCACACTCAGACGGGATCTCATCGAACACTGTGTTTGGTCTCGTTTAACCCGTGGCCGAAAGGCCAGGCGTTCTCAGCTCCTGGCCTCTCGGCCACGGGTTAAACGAGGGAATTTGTGAGACAATACCGCAGAACATGGAGCACTCGTCGATCTTTTCTTCATTGATCATCGAACTGGCCGATTTCCCGGAGCTGCGAGAGAGAGTTCTTGCGGTGCTGCATGCGATCCCTTCGTATGTTCAGCAGGACTTCCTTGAGGATCCACGCTTTCGTGTGACCATCGATAATTATGTGCCGGGCCAGGGCTGGACTCTGTGGATGCCAACCCCCGGCCCGATCGGCAGTGGGACTCGCTGCGTCGTGCTGCGGCCGAAGCTTTCACATTGTTCCGAGGCCTTTGCACATTACGTAATCGCCCATGAGTTTGCTCATGCATTCCTCCGTAACGGCCCGTGGGGCGAAATCCATGACGTCGAAGAGGCTGCCGACGCGCTCGCGGCAACCTGGGGGTTTCTGAGACCGGCGGTGTCAGGATTTCCGTGATGCCCATCAGAGATGGCTCACGTTTGTCCCGAGCGAGAACAATTGTAGTTGATAACAACTGACTGACTAACGTGGGAATCCCGGGCGAAGCTCAGCTCTGATCGGAAGAGGTGTCCGGGGGCAATACCATGGCTCGGCAGGCGTCTCGACCTCCCGGATTCACAATCGTCTGCGACTAACCCACGGATTCCGAACAGAGAATTGTTCGTCTTTGACAAAGGCGTTTCGGCATCCGATGTTCCTGAAGAAATTCAGGTCAGAGATGGTATTCTGTTACGGCCTGACTCATGTACACTCTGTCAGGTCGCAACTGACTTTCTGAAGGTCAGGAATGGAAAACAAGACGAACTTAGATGACACCATAGTTCGGCCGGGGCTGACTCCATCCCAGAATACGGGACGAGATGAACTACCGCATCCTGTTCCGGCGGACCTGAGTGGCTTTTTGCTCGAAGAAAAGTCCGAGCAGAGCATCGAGTCTCAGGCCGGATCGTTCATCGGTCGCTATCAGATTATCCGCCGTCTCGGGCGAGGCGGATTCGGGATTGTGTTTCTTGCAAAGGATGCGGATCTCGATCGCCTGGTGGCCGTCAAACTGCCTCACCTGCATCGCGCTCAGCACGCGAGTTATCTGCACACATTTTTGCGGGAAGCGCAGACGCTGGCGCGACTTGACCATCCGGCGATTGTGCCAATTTTCGACTGCGGGTTGATCTCAGATGGTCGCTGTTTCGTTGTGTCGAAGTATATCGAAGGACGAGATCTCGCGCATGTGATGGCGCAGGGGCCGATGCCGCATGTGAATGTCGCGAGATTGTTGATTGATGTCGCGCAGGCACTGGATCATGTCCATCGGGCTCGAATTGTCCATCGTGACATTAAACCGGCCAATATTCTGGTGGGAGATAATGGCCGAATCTTCGTGGCGGATTTTGGACTGGCTCTGCGTGATGAGCCTGTCTCCGGCGACGCAGAAGGACTCGCGGGTACGCCCAGCTACATGAGCCCCGAACAGGTGCGAGGCGAAGGACATCGAATCGACGGCCGCAGTGACCAGTTTAGTCTGGGCGTCGTCATGTATGAAATGCTGACCGGCGAAAAGCCATTCTCCGGCGGTGCTTCTCACGACGTACTTTATCGCATTCTCACTCGAGACCCCGTGCCACCTCGTGAATTGAAACGCAGCGTTCCTGCGGAGCTGAATCGTATCTGTTTAAAGTTGCTCTCCAAACTGGCCAGTCAGAGATACAACGAGACGATCGAGCTGGCAGATGACTTACGGGAATGGGTGAGCAAGGCCGAAGCGCAAAAGGGAGATCCAGGCAGCTCAGCGAAGAGTCTGGCACGAGTCCCGAATCCACCCGAGAATTCGCGCGACACTTCAGCGCCACTCGTGACAATTGTGCCGCGAGGTCTGCGGGCGTTCAGTCGCGCCGATGCTTACTTCTTTTTGAGCCTGCTACCCGGAGCACGTGATCGGGATGGCTTACCGGAATGCATCAGCCACTGGAAGCGCTGGGTGAGTGTACGTGATGATGTGCCGGATCTGCAGCGTGTCGGCGTCATCTCCGGACCTACCGGATGTGGAAAATCTTCACTGGTGCGCGCCGGGCTTGTTCCCCTGATGGGCTCCGAAGTGATTTCCTTTGTGCTGGAGGCTTCGGCAGACCTCACAGAAAAGCAACTCTTCGCTGCTATTGAACGGCATTGCAGCAACCTGACAAGTAACACGTTACCAGAAGCTCTCGCTGAAATTCGTCGAGGTGGCGGCTTTGGGCCTAATCGGAGCCTGCTGATCGTTCTGGACCAGTTCGAGCAATGGCTGCACGCCCATCCAGACCCGGCTGACACGGAGTTGGTGCGTTCGATTCGCCAATGCGACGGGGTGAGAGTGCAGTGTGTTGTCCTGATTCGTGACGACTTCTGGCTGGCTCTCAATCGTTTCATGGAGGCGGTCGAGTCGCCTCTGCAGCTCGGCCGAAATGCGATGATGATTGACTTGTTCGATCGACGTCACGCGCGGAAAGTGCTGATTGAATTTGGGCGTGGATATGGACAGCTCCCGGCAGCTCCCGAACCACCGGACCGCGATCAGGAACGCTTCATTGATGGAGCCATCGATAATCTGGCGCATGACGACAAAGTGATTCCGGTCCACCTGGCCCTGTTTGCGGAAATGGTGAAATCGAAAGACTGGATTCCCTCAACGCTGCGAATACTTGGTGGAACCGTTGGCATTGGTGCTCAGTTTTTGAACGACTCATTCTCTGCGACTTATGCGCCAGCCAATCAGAAAGCTCACGACGAAGCCGCCAGAAAAATCCTGAAGACTCTGGTCCCCGGCCTGGGGATTGAAATTAAAGCCAGCCGCAGGACACGAGCTGAACTGCTGGCGGTGTCTGGCTACGAAAATGATCGAGCGCGATTCGACATGCTGATGACGATCATGGAATCCGATCTGAAATTGATCAGTGCCACGGAAACTCTGGACAAAACTCGTTCCGAATCCAGTCCCTCCACAACCGAGCAATCGACGTATCAGTTGTCACATGACTTTCTCGTCCCGTCGATTCGAGAATGGCTGACCGCCAAGCAGCGGGAGTCTTTCCGGGGACGCTTACATCAGCGACTGACCGAACAAGCGGGACTATGGAGCCAGCAAAAAGAGAATCGCTTTCTGCCAGGATTCTGGGAATGGATGCAGATTCGAACTCTGCTGCCCGGAAGTCAGCTGTCTGCCGAAGAAAAGGAAATGATGGCCGTCAGAGATCGCAGATCCCTGGCTTCTGTTCTTTCAACCGTCATGGCCATCGTTGTGCTGGGAATCGTTCTCTTTCGATACGATCAGCAGATTGGTGTCAATTCTCTCCGCGATCAGTTGATCATCGCTGAACCCGAACGGCTTCCTTTGCTGATCGATGAGCTTGCACGCCATGGTTCGCTTGCGAGGACAGCGATTACAGAATCGCTGAAGACTGTCGAACAGGATTCATCGCAATCCTTCGCCCTGCAGCTGGCCCATCTTCGGTGGGACGATTCGACGGTCGAAAATGTGTTCGCGTCTGCCCTGACGTCTTCGATTCCGGAGAATGCAGTACTGGCCGCCGACGCCCTGTCTTCGCGGCAGGAAGACATCATTCCGCGATGCTGGAAAATTGTCGATGAGGTCGAAGATTCGGACGACGGCTTTGTGCCCATCAATGATGACACCCGATTCCGAAGTCTTGTGATTCTGGCAAAGCTTGATCCGCCAGGGAACGAAAAAGCGGTCGCACGGTGGGACGCTTCTGCAGTACGAATTACCGATATCCTGATTCATGCCTGCACGCAACATCCGGATCGGTACCGACTGATTTCAACGTCACTTCAACCTGCCGCAGCCACGCTGATTCCTCAACTCTCCAGAACTCTTGGAGTATCTACTGAAGACCTTCGAGGCAGTTTCGCGTTGTCTTTGCTGATTGATTATCTCGGAACAGACCACGCGGCACGCTCGAGGCTTGCATTAGACGCTTCTGACTGGCAGATCGACCGCATGGTGCCGCCAGCCAAAGAACTGGACATACGTGTTCTCCGGACGATTCTGAATTCGGAGGAGCAGTACAATAAGTCGCATGAGGTGCAGAACCAACTCGCTCATCGAA
This sequence comes from Planctomycetaceae bacterium, assembly GCA_046349735.1. Lineage (GTDB taxonomy): Bacteria > Planctomycetota > Planctomycetia > Planctomycetales > Planctomycetaceae > SXXK01. The sequence goes on along the minus strand of JAXMBU010000109.1, from coordinate 5,599 downwards.
AAGCGATGGCCATTGCGTTGCTTCTGAAACATTCGAACGAAGCAGAGACCGCAGAAATCTGGAAACATTTTCAGCGAACTGCAGTCAATATTGCGAATACAACCAGATCACAGGCCATGCGTCTGCTGGCATTTCTGAATGTTCCGCCAGAGCGACTACTAAAGCGTCTCCGGACTGAGACGGATCCGGGCGTTCAGTACGCGTTACTGATTGCTTTGGGGGACTATAAAGAGCAACAGATTCTGCGGCTGGACGAGATTCGAACTTTTCTGGCAACACTGCACCGCGAAACGCCTGACGCAGGAGTGCATTCAGCCGCAGAGTGGCTCATGCGACGTTGGGGGAATCCACAACCAGCCGCCAATCTTCCCGCTGAGACGGCTGAGACGGCATTGCACGGACCGAAGCCTCCTCGCCAGTGGATGAAAGCTCCTCGACTGGCTTCATGCGATGGACATACCCTGATTCGAGTCGCGGGAAAGTCAGACTCCAGCGTGGGGCGTGACTTCCTCATCGCCGCGCACGAGGTGAGTGTTCAGCAGGCCCATGAATTCGATCCAACAATGTATAACGCTGCAGAGTACTCACGAACTCCGGACTCCCCGATGTCGGTCGTCCAGTGGCATGATGCCGCCGCGTATTGCAACTGGTTGTCTCGACGAGAAGGGCTTCCCGAGTTCTATCCCCCGAACTTCGAAGAATGGGATGCCACAGCCGATGATTTCAAACAGCCTGGCTATCGGCTTCCCACCGTTTCGGAATGGCGACTTGCGGCTCTCGCCGGCACCGGAGGAGAGCGATTCTTTGGCAGCGACCTGTCTCTCCATGTTCGCTACGGCTGGTGTTACGAGAACAACGCGGAGTATCTGCGATCGATCGGAGCTCCATCACTTCGTTCAGACGGAACAATCATTATTGTTTCGAAGCCGGTCGGATTGCTCCGCCCCAATGACTTTGGGTTGTTCGATGTACACGGAAATGTTGCGGAATGGTGCAACGACAGCAACTCGATTAATCGCGGTGACAATGGCCAACCGCTGGAAAGAGCGATGATGGGCGGCGCCGCAGGAGGAAGCAGTCAATACGACGACATATCGGTCGCTTCCTTCATGCTGATGAATATTAAGTACAACTCCCATGGAATCCGTGTTGCTCGTACGATCCCGGAACGATGACAACAGGGTGATTGCAGAACAGCAACCTCGAGTACTTCCCGACCAGGAAGATTGCCCGGACGGGGCCACGTTCGCGGTTCAGGTGGCCGTGTTCAACATTGTGTGGACACACGACGTGGGACGCTGTGAGAACTGCACGCCGACAAGTTCCGGCTGATGAACTCGCCGCACAACTATTCATTCCCCTGTTGCTGTTTCTCCATCAACACTTTGACCGTGTATCCACCGACGATTTCGCCGTCTTTCAGATACATCCAGTCAGACAGATCTGAAACCTTCATTCGCACTTCATCGCCGAGTTTCAGATCTTTAACCCAGACAGGATCGTTTCCAAGTCGGCCCGTGACCGTATCGCCGTTAATGGAGTCGACTTCGACCCACATAAACTCCTTTTGGTCCGGGGCATCAAACGGAAATTTTGCCGAGAAGTTTTCCGAGTTCTTCGGTTTGTTTCGAAATGCTTTGACAAATTCAGACCATGTTCGTCTAGCCTCTGCAGTGGCCGCCAGCATCTTCGGGTCATCACCCGACGCACCGATGACGGCCGCGTTCGAAGACTTTCGCAAAGCTTTCAGAGCCTGATCAGCCTTCATGGCGGCAAGGATTTCATCGCTCATTGGCAACACGATCTTCTCCGACGGCAGCAGCACTCCGACCGTATTCCTGTCTGCCATCTCAACGGCCAGCTGAATAATCCTGTTCATCGCCTGTTCCTGCTCAGCTGCAGATTTCCTGTGTGTGTCCCCGATCAGGTCGAGCGACAGCCAGGTTTTGTGTTCCTGCAACATTTTGCGGGTTCGAAGCTCCTGCACATCTTTGAAAGCCTCAGCTTCGAGATAGGGTTTTTCGTCAAGAATGACCATACAGCGGGTTTGCTGACACTGAATGACGAATCCCGGTCCTCCTTTTACGACAAAATCTGTTGCGTCTTTCTTCCCTCCATCACCGACGTTTACTTTCTGCTTCCATGCCTTCTGAATGGAGTCCGCAATGTGTTTCTCTGTCAGCGAGGGAAGTTTTTTCTGGAGCAGTACAACGGACAGCAGTGGTCGATCAGTCTCAGGATCCCCCTCAGCAGTCGCCTTCTTCGAAGCCCCTGCTTCATCAGCGGACGCAGGGCTTCCGTGAGATAAACTGTTGACTGTTGTGGTCAGCAGAATTGCAGAGCAAAACAGGATTGCGAAGGTACGCGACATGACTTGAAGACTCCGTTCAATGACAAGAATGACCAGCCGACACGTCAGGAAACTGTGGAGAGAAATCAGGCGATTACAGAAGTTTGATCTCTACTCCGCCAGCCCCATCTGGAAAGCACCTTCCGGCAAATCGCGGCCGGTCAGTTGCTTGAATTGCAGATTGAGATTTGTGGCGAACACGGACAGAGGATCAATGTAACGTGCACCTCGAGCACGGGCTTCTTCGGCAAATGCGGAGCCAGCCATGCCCACCGACAAATCCACAACCGTCATCCGCTCACGAATGATCATCGGATTGAGCTGCCCCTTCGCGGTGCCACATTCCATGCCGAAGTCAGCGATCACCAGAGTATCAGTTCGATTGTCATGAACGGCATTCCATGGAACGTGTCGCACACCGGCTTCGCGTGCTATCGATGCTGCTCGATTGTCTGAAGGCCCTGAGATGCTGACCGCTGCGCCTTTACTGACAAAAAACTTCGCTGCCCCGCAGGCCATCGGGGAATTGCCAATGACCGTGAACGATCCTCGACTGGTCCATTCGATCTGGCCTGTCACTGTCTGGCCGGTCAGGTCAATTGCCTGAAAGAGAGTATTGATACCCTTCCAGCCATTGGAGCCTTCCATGAGAACGTCAATTCTTTCCGACGAACTGGCCAATTCATCTTTGACTGCAGCCATTCCGGTCAGGTCGCCGGGGTAGTCCGGGTCCACGATCAGGCCGTTAATCTTCATTTTCTCCAGCATCTTCGGAAACTTTGAAAGGTCTCCGGGCAAAAGCGGAAGGCATCGAATCGGCTTTTCCATCAACTGGAAGGCCGCATTGAGAACTCGACAGGCCACGTTCTCTGACTCGCCCGCTCCTACGACTCCGAGGAATCGAGTTTTGGAACCAATTTCATCCCAGCGATAATCCTCTTTCAATTGCCATACCGTGGGTTGCTTCGGATACGCTTCCATGCCACGTTCCAACGCGGCGTAAATCCATGGTGAACCATATTTTCGTCCCAGCAATGAAAATGTCAGCCCCGATCGTCCAATGCCGATTCCGACAATCGGAACTTCCCGCTGCTGAGTGACCGCCGCGAGCAATGGCCACGCCGCATCCATGTCTTCGGTCAGCCATGTGAATTTGACAATGTCGGCTTTTGCTTTCCAGCATTGCTCAAAAACTTCGTCGATCTTCGACAGCGGACGATTCAGGCTGGTGAATGAAATGACGCGTTGTGTTTTTCCGAAGCGAGGAATGCTGTTGGCGATCTCAAGATCCAGTTCCACGTAGGCCGGACCAGCGACGATCGCTTCACGCAGTAACTGAATTCGTTGCTGCTCTGTCCCCTTCCAACTGCCGCCATCTTTTTCACTGCGGCACGATACCAGAATTGGCTTATCCACCATTTTGACCAGCTCACCCACGTTGGGTTCATTGATGAAATGGTCAAGGCACAATTCAATCAGATCGCAACGCCGGGACGCATTCAAAAGATCGGCTGGTGCCAGCGTTCGAGATTCAGGAGTTACAGTAATACAAATCATGAATGGGTCTCTTGTGGGATTTACTGAACAGTCGGAGTAATTCGGTGCATTCGGTTCGATGCATCCAGCATCGGATTGGCAGGTTCATGGCAGCCAGCCTTCCTGCTCTCGACCACCCGTTGCAGAAAACGTTGAGACGCACTTTGCCAGCCGGAAACGGAAATAACAATCATAATCGGCATCACGGGAGCCCGCATTCGAGTATCAGTCCAATAGACGGAATGCAGAATCAAAAACGCAAGAATGGCCAACCACAACATCGCCATCGAACGCTGCTCCGGGAGAATCCGGAAGCCAAAGTTCAACAACTGAAGAATAAGTCCGGCCCAGAGACTTGCATACCAGGTCATCACAGCCGCAATGATCAGCCTGCTGATACCGTGTGGCTCGTTGGTCGAAACCGCCCAGAATCGTCGCAGCCTCAGACCAGTCGCTTTCAGGAAACTCAGAGGCTCAGAGCGAATCGCCGCTGCGGCCTGTGAGTAATACCAGGCATCAGCAGCCGGCTCATCACCGGCGGGCACACCCTGACTTTCAGATTCACGGATCATTCTCTTTTGCCAGGCATCCAGTGCCGGACCTTCCCACGGAAACTCATCGTCCCCGTTGATGACATCGCGATAAAAATCCGGGTTGTTCCCCAGAGCCAGTGTATATCCGCCATGAGTCGTTGTCGGGATTAAACGATGAAAATGGACGGCATTGCGAATAACCCACGGGCTCAAAACGAGTCCCGCAATCAATGCAGGACTCACCGAACGGAACCACTGATGAAGTCGTCCGGCTAGTCCAGCGTCACCTGTCGAACACTGTCTCACCTTACGCAGTAGTGAGAATAAAGTCACAAACAGGCACACCAGCAAAACAACGGGGCGAACCAGAGTCCCCAGCCCGAACAGAACACCGGCGATGATTCCAGACCATGGCGAATTCTGATCACCTGAAGAACCGCTGCCGACAGCTTTGCGAAACGTAACCAGCGCTGCCAGCAGAACCGCGGCACAGGGTACTTCCGTCATTGGCAGAATTGAGTATCTGACGAGTAACGGATCGCATGCGACTCCGAACACTGCCAGAGCTGACCAACACGGATCAAGCCCATATTGCCTTGCGAGGCTGCGTGTGAACGCGAAGATGACAAAGTAACAGACCAGACTGACAACGATGACGGCCCCGGAATCACTGGCTCCCCCAGCCTTCAACAGGCCGAGTAACACCGGATAACCAGGCGGACGAAATGCCGTTGGTTGATGGGAATATGGTCCCTGAAATCCGTCACCCGAGGCGACAACGGCTGCATGAGCCAGATAGCCATCATTGTCGGCCAGCAGATCCTGCGACTGATGCCAACCCAGCGCGATGCGCACAATCAATCCGAGTGCCAGCAGGAAAGCCAGGGCTAATTGCAAACGCTGCATGACGTCCCGATCCGTTCTGATTTTGTCCGCATCTCCAGATGCGAACATTCCCGCCACACATTAGCGGAACGAGTCATTCCCAAACGAAGTCTCCCGGAACCGACCGCTTCATACCGGCTCGTCGCGCCCCGGACGTTTGAGAGAATGCGGCTCGCAAATGGCGGCATACATCTCTGGCCGACGATCGGCCATCCGATCAATCAGATGCTTGCCGGGTACTCGCACGATGCGTTTGGTGCGTGCGATTATCGGATCAATTTCGGTCCGCATGATG
>JAXMBU010000108.1:0-12236 GCA_046349735.1 Planctomycetaceae bacterium | reverse complement strand
TGGCTCGAACAGGATATTCGTAATCTCGACGATCAGGGGCTGGCTCAGTTTGAACAATCACAGCAGAACACGGAGTTACGAACTCCAAATGCGATTTCTGAGCTGCTGCATCCGGACACCTGTCAGGTGCCGCTGGATGCCGGAACACGTCCGGCGGTTTTGCAGGCCTTGATCGAGGTCGCTGGTCGAACCTGGCATGTCTGGGATCCTGCGGCGATACTGAAAGCCGTGAAGGAACGCGAAGAGGTGATGTCGACCGGTTTTGAAAACGGAGTCGCGATACCTCATCCACGAAATCCACTCCCGGATGCTCTGGGCCAGTCGGTTATTGCCTATGGTCGAACATTATCCGGAATTCCCTTCGGTGCGCCGCGACGAGTGATGACTGATCTGTTCTTTCTTGTACTGGCGCGAGATTCGGCGACTCATCTACAAATTCTGGCGCGCCTCGGGCGGATCCTGCAGCGTGAAGGAGTGATTGATCAGCTGCGGCAGCTGGAGTCATCGCAGGAATCCTACAATCTTCTTGTTCAGGCGGACGAACAGGTCAACAAGTAGTAGTCAAAAGACTTTCCTCGCATGACGTCCATCGTCCTGACAACACTGAATGCTCGGTACATTCACGCCAGCTTCGGGCTTCGTTATCTGCAGGCCAATCTGGGGGCCCTGCAGGCTGACTCTGTCATACGTGAGTTCACGATCAACGACAATCTGCAGGATGTGCTGGCCGCAATTCTCAGTGAAGCTCCGCAGGTCGTAGGCTTTGGAGTCTATATCTGGAACGTGGATCAAACTCTGCGATTGATCGCCGATCTGAGGCAGGTCGCTCCGGACGTCATTATTGTGCTGGGCGGTCCGGAGGTCAGTTACGAGACGGAGACGCAGCCGATCGTCACTCTGGCAGATTACGTCATCACCGGCGAAGCGGATCTGGAATTTCGACTGTTGTGCGAACGGTTGCTGTCGACCGCGACGCGTCCCCCTCGCAGCTCATATCCTCAAATCCTGCATGCCCCTGTGCCGCAACTGGATCAGCTTCAGCTGCCCTATGAACTATACTCGGGGGAAGATCTTGCTCATCGAGTGCTCTACGTTGAAGCTTCGCGAGGCTGTCCGTTTACTTGTGAGTTCTGTCTTTCGGCACTTGAGATACCCGTTCGCGCGTTTTCGCTGCCGCTGTTTCTGGAGTCGATGCAGAGGCTTCTCGAACGAGGCGCGAAGCAATTTAAATTTGTGGATCGGACTTTCAATCTGAATCTGCGAATCAGTCGAGCGATCATGGAGTTCTTTCTTGAGCGATGGACGTCCGGTTTGTTTTTGCACTTCGAGCTGATTCCGGACCGACTTCCGGAATCGCTGCGTGAGATTATTCAGCGTTTTCCTGCGGGATCTCTGCAATTTGAAATCGGAGTTCAGACTTTCAGCGATGAAGTGAGCCAGTTAATCAGTCGACCTCAGGACAATTCAAAACTGGAGGAGAACCTGCGTTTCCTGCGCAGTCAGACGGGCGTTCATATTCATACAGATCTAATTGTTGGTCTGCCCGGTGAATCGCTGGAGAGTTTTGCAGCCGGGTTTGATCGCTTGTATGAATTGCATCCTCAGGAGATTCAAGTTGGTATCCTCAAACGACTGCGGGGTACGCCCATAATTCGCCATGACTCCGAATGGCAGATGGTTTACAGCCGTAACGCTCCTTACGAAATCCTGTCGAATCGGTTGCTGTCGTTTGAGAAGATGAACGGACTCCGACGTTTCGCGCGATATTGGGATCTCGTCGGCAACAGCGGGAATTTTGCAGCCACGTTGCGGATGATGCTCGACGAGTCCGCTTCGGCTTTCGCGGAGTTTCAGAATTTTTGCGACTGGCTATATGAGAAAGAGCAGCGACGTCATGGGATTTCGCTCAGCCGTCTATTTGAGCGAGTGTTCGAGTACCTTACGGATGTTCGTGGTCTGGATGAGCGAAGCGTCGCACTTGAGATCTGGTCTGATTACACTCGCTCCGGTCGCCGTGATCGACCAGCGTTCCTGAGAAAGTTTGAGTTACCGCCTCTGGTTGCTCGTCAGACCGCCGAAACTGGTCTCCCCGAGCGTCAGTTGCGGCATCTTTGAAGGTACTGGTCACATTCTGGGATCTCTGTTCAGCATTCACGTTGTTAAGGAAATACGAAATGTCATCTGCAAATAAAGTGGCCATCGTGACTGGTGGAGGAACCGGAGTTGGTCGAGCGACCTCACTGGCTCTGGCTCACATCGGCTATTGCGTTATTGTGAATTACTCGCGGTCCGAAGCCGATGCGGAATCAACCGTGCAGGAGATTATCGCACTGGGATCACAAGCGATCGCTGTGAAGGCCGACGTTGCTGATGACGCAGCCTGTCGAGCGATGGTCTCGAAGACGATGGAAGTCTTCGGACGGATTGATGTCCTCGTCAACTGCGCGGGAACAACGGACTTCATCGCCTTTCAGAATCTTGAAGCCGCGACGGATGAGTCGTGGGAACGTCTGTGGAAGGTGAACGTTGTCGGAGCATTTCATTGTGCACGAGCCGTGCGAGAGCCCATGACGGCCTCTGGTGGCGGCATGATTGTGAACGTCTCAAGTGTGGCGGCTCAACTGGGGCAGGGCAGTTCGATTCCGTATTGCTGCACCAAGGCAGCTTTGGACAATCTGACTGTATCATTGGCACGCACGTTTGCGCCGTTGATTCGCGTGAACGGCGTCGCGCCAGGATTCGTGGAAACTCGCTGGACTCATGCCGGACTTGGCGATCGATTTGACACTCTTGTGGAGGCATACAAGAAGAGCCTTCCTTTGGGGCGAACATGCCAGCCAGAAGACATCGCGGACGGAATTGTCAGTCTCATCACCGGCAGTCGAATTGTGACAGGCCAGACGCTGACTGTTGATGCAGGAATGATGATCTCCGGGTTTCAGGTAAAGTTTGATTAAGAACGCCTGACACAATACGCGCACGTAACCGGATTCGTGAGCATTCGGATGCATTTCTGAGCCCTCAAGAGCCCAACTACGGTTTAGTTAGGCGTTCTTAGCTCGAGAAAGGTCGGCGGTAAGATCGAAGGAATGCAATAGAGCATCGACCAGTAAAGTTTTTCACCCAACTTGCACTTCCTCGGCCAACTACGGCAAACTCATGGAGCACTACTACGGCTGATCGGCCTGCGAAGGGATAACTACCTCGTGAGGTTACTTTGGCCGCCATCTTCGTCTCGTGCAGAACACTTCGTTAAGACTCTCCAGTTTCACCCGTCGCCAGCCAATGCGCACAGGTTGATCCGAGTTGATTGATGGAGATCTGTTCGTACTCGATGCATTCCTCTGACGTCAGGACATCAGCCCAGCGTCCGTTGATGCCTTTGTTGATGAAGACTCCTGCACCCGCATCCCAGAATAAACCACCCAGCGGGACACTCTTCGTTGCATTCTTTTTCATCCACTCGAACGAGCAATGTTCAAGAATGGCTGACCAGCGCGATTCGTTGATCGGGAGTTGTAGGAACTTTGCTATCTGACGAATCGTCCCGGGGAGATCCTGCTTGAGTTCCGAGAAATGTACGAGCCGAACATTAGGAAGATCACGAATCTCCCACCATGTACGAACGTTGTCCCAAAACGACCAAAACGGATACCCATCCCGAGCCAGCCAGTCTCGCCAGTATTGTCGAATATCTTCCGGAGGACGCTCGATCGGTGGACCAACACGACCAGGCGTCTCATTGAGAGCGTCATACCAAAGCTGATTGGCATTCGCATGATGGTTGTAAAGGCTCCAGACCACATCGCGACCATCCCGGCCGATGTAGAGGTATTTGGCTCTCGGCGAAAACACAAGAGCATCGACTGGCAGATGAGTCTTCAGAAAACGTCGATGTGTCTGAGCTGCCACTGACGGAAGTTTCACAGCTTTTGGCGGAACGCGAAGATCCAGCCACGGCGAGATGTCTGCCACTGCAGGATCAGGATCCCCGTTGAACAGCAGCTGAGCAATGATCTGTTGCATCCAGGTGGTACCGGACTTCGCATACGTCGCGATGACGATGTCATCGTCGCGAAACTGAAAGTCGTTCCAAATCGTGGAATCAAAATGATGATTGTGCAGCTCACGAGTTTTCACCGGCCATGAAGTTTTATCAGACATTGGCTTTACTCGACAGGAATCGTCTGGATGGGAGTTGAGAACTGACTTTAAGGTTTGCTAATCGGTTCAACAGAGTGTTGCCTTGAGGAACCGCTTGGAGGATACTCGCCGTCGCCTGCAAATTCGGCGAGACACGCCCGGCCCGCAGGCAACGTTGTGTTACAGCTCCACTACCGATCCTTCACCAATTACGGCTCTTTTCATGACAAATGATGAACACGCTGAGATTCCCGGCCAGACCGAAGAGATCGATGATCTCGCAGGCAACGATCGCAATAAAGGCCCTCAGCCCATTATCGAAGTCATGCGGCAGTATGATCTGAAGCCGAATGATCTCGTCGAAGCATCGGCAGAACAACTGACCCACAAAATGGTAGCCCGCGCGATGAAGGGCCGACAGCTGACGAGTAACTCAAAGGGTATTGTGCAGCGAGCGATGAACCGAGCCACCTCAAAGGTGTGGACTCAGAAGCAGCTGTTCAATTATTGAGGTAACGCGCCAACGGGCCGATGGTTAAACGTTTGCAGCGGAGCCGGAGGCGACGGCTTTTTGCAAGGTGTGACACCCTACAAAACACTCAGATTCAATAAGTGCGTTGCCGTGTAGAGTCAGCTGGGCGTCCAGGTTTCCGCAGTCCCCTGAGTCCCCGCAGTCGAATTCGGGTTCGAGGAGACCGCCGATGGCTATTTTCCCGCCTAAGCCGGTGAAGTTCGGAAAACGGTGGTAGAAATTGTACCAGACCACGTCAAAATATGTCCGAACCATCTGTGACACAAGCGGCTCAGGGCTCCCCATTGCAATGCAAGGACGTCCTTTACGAATGAATCTCTATCAGACCACGATGATCATCGTGCTGCTGGTGGTTTTTCACGTCGATCCTGTTCGCACAACATGGGCTCAGGAGAACTCTTCCAGAATCGCCTCGCGGCCACTGTTCGGCTTTGCAATTCGCAATACGCTGATGGAAGAACGCTTTCATCGGACTCGCAATGAGCAGGAAGCGGTCTCGAAACTGTTGATGAATACGAACGTGACAGGAAGCCAATCGACCGTCACTGAAACTCGCCTGAGAATTGTGCCCGACGATCGGTCCCTGCGTTTCGAACTTTTGAATTCCGGCGATGTCACCAGCCAAACGACCGGATTCAATTCTCAGGCCACTGTCGACAGCCTGGGCCAGCATCATTTTGAGATTACGAAACCACTTTGGTTCGACGGCAAAACGTTTTTGACCCTTCCGGCCCACGGAACAATCCAGGCATCGCAAACTCCGCAGCGAGTTTTCAGCACCGCCGGAGCCACGATGCCGTTGTTGGGACCACTGAGTGATCGCGTTGCCTGGAATGAAGTGCTTCGCCGCACTCCCCAAATCAATCAGGCGGTGGCTGAAGACGTATCTCGCGACGTTCTGCCGAAAGTCAATCGACTGATCGACGAAGACTTCGCGAACCTTCAAAAGGATGTCACCACAGCGCAGCGGAAGATCGACTCGATCTTCGGGAGCACTCGACTTCGCTGGTGTTCTCGATCGACGAAAGATGTCGTTTCGGTATGGTCAGTGGATGATTCACTGTACCCGGATGGTTCGGTACTGGCGATTCCCGCTGAGGCGGGTGCATTTCGTAGTGATGAGTCGGTGGTAGCCTTTGTCTCCGAAGACTCGATCGAGTCATTGCTGACTCAGTATTTTCCAGCAGGGCTAAAGCTCACGGACAAGCAATTGCAGAAACTGGAACTTCCGGAGGATGTGTCTGATGCCGGCTCAGCTTTCACTCCGGATCGGTTGATGTCAATTTTTGCCGCACTGCGGTCCGCTGCCTCCGAAGAGGCTGCGTTGTTTACGTTAGAACTGGCCCGGAAGAATCCGTTTCAGGTCAGATTCGCTGATGGTGACATTCGTCTGATCACTACGTTTCAGATTCATCCTAAGGGCGGCGCGGCCAGTGGCTGGATGACAACGACGTTCAATTTACGTGGGAAAAAACTGTCTGACGACGAATGGACGATTGCCATCCGAACGGTAGATGTTGGCGAATCCGGCGCCAGTCTGGCGGCAGAATCATCTGATGAGTCAACCGAGCAATTGATCATTCCGGCGGCCGGAGAAGAAGATGGCCGGCCGGCTGTCGAAAAGGCTGGGGTGACGACAGTTCAGGCCGGGACCGTTTGGATCCCGATCATACGCAATGCCACGCAGTCGCTTGCCGAAAAAATCCCGCCTGTCAGACTTCCGCTTGAATTTGACAGCGCGGCGATTGTTCCGGGGGCACCTCGATTCCGACTTGCCAAAATCGATTCCGCTAAAGGAATGTTGCGAGTCGGCCTGAAGGCACTCGATTCCGGTGCCATCGCCAGCGGTCGTCAGAATCAAAAATGAGCCGTTGCAATCTCAGGTCAATTTGCAGCAACGGCCTCATCATGTCCCGCAAGATTTGTTCGAATGACAATGGAGAGTTTTCGATGAAGTGGTTCCTGAATGCTTGTGCTGTACTTTCCCTGCTGGCGGCCTCAGGCGTGGCCAGTGTCGCTGCGGATGAAGCTCCGGCAAGCTACAAAGTAAAATTCGAAACCAGCTGTGGTGATTTCGTAATCGAAGTGACTCGCGAATGGGCGCCTCTGGGTGCCGATCAGTTTTACACATTGATCAATAAAGGTTTTTATGACGAGTGTCGATTCTTTCGAGTCGTCCCGGACTTCATGGTTCAGTTCGGTATCAATGGTGATCCTGCCGTCCAAAAAGACTGGCGAGAAGCAAAAATCAAAGACGACAAAGTCACTCAGTCTAATCGCCGCGGCTACATCACGTTCGCAACGTCAGGACCGAATTCACGAACTTCACAGGTCTTCATCAATTTCAAGGACAACAGATTTCTCGATAGCATGGGCTTTGCTCCATTCGGCAAAGTCGTAGAAGGAATGGATGTTGTCGACAAGATCAATTCTCAGTATGGCGAAGATCCTGATCAGTTCTCCATTCAGAATCGCGGAAATGAGTACTTGAAGAAGTCGTTCCCGAAGCTGGATTTCATTAAAAAGGCTTCGATCGTTAAGGACGAGCCAGCCAGCGAAAAAACAGAGTCGAAGTAACGACAAGTTCGTTGCGACTTGTTGATTTCATGACCATCGCAACCCGAAATATCAATGAGGGATCAATGTCCAATCGCTCTACACGCGACATCCCTCGCTGATGCTTTCTGAAGTTGCATTTTTTTGGTTAGGGCTGGAAGCCCGGCACATCCTCTGCCGGTGGCGTGAGCCACCGGATTGAAAATAAACGGTTTCAGGCCTGACGGGCCGATACATCCGCCTTTGTATCGGCCCTTCAGGCCTCAGATTCGTTTTGTTCGCATTCCGGTGGCTCACGCCACCGGAATTGGATTTGTGGGCCCTCCGGGCCTGAAAATTCACAACTTCAGAACTGACACTGCGGGTTAGGATTCACCAACATTCCGCCAGTCGCCACCGACTTTACTCTTCAAAATCGAAGTATTTTTGTGCGTTAGTTTATACGACGGGGAAGTCCAGAAATGAGCAGGTTTGTGCAATATCTGTTCTCGATGCTGACTTTGGTCACCTGTATCATGCCGGCCGTTTCCGACGAGACTGCCGAGAAGTCGGACAGGAAGCCCGCGAAACGATACGAGGTTCGACGAGACCATGACCCAAATGGTATCGGCAAGTTCTACATGGGGCGAGAGATCGCTCATGTCATGGGATTCGCCGGTGCCGATTGGCTGGAACGATCCAGTCGTGAAGAAGAGGAACGATTGACACTTCTCGTCCGATCCCTGTCTCTGAAGCCGGGCGACGTCGTGGCCGATATTGGCGCGGGTAGCGGAGTTATTTCCCTGCGGATGGCCGAACTGATTGTTCCGGAAGGAAAAGTCATGGCTGTCGATGTTCAGGCAGAAATGCTGGAACGCCTGAAAGACAACTGCCAAAAGTTCGGCGTGACGAACGTTGAACCGGTCAAGGGAACTCAGAAAACCACTGGCCTGAAGGACAACAGTGTTGACCTGGCCATCATGGTCGATGTCTATCATGAGTTCGAATATCCCTACGAAATGCTGGCTGACATTTCACGAAGCATGAAGCCGGGTGGTCGTGTTGTCTTTGTCGAATATCGAAAAGAAGACCCCACTGTTCCGATCAAAGAAGTTCACAAGATGTCGCAGGCGCAGGTTCGCCGCGAAGCTGAGCAGGAAGAGTTAGGCCTGAAGTGGACGGAGACGATCCATGTCCTGCCGCGTCAGCATATTCTGGTCTTCCAGAAACAACCTCACGAATGAGTACCCCGGTGACGCGTGACGACATTTACTCGCTCCCGATGAATCGTGTGGGCCAGTTTCAGTTTGACGAACAAGTCGTGCAGGTCTTCCCGGATATGATCGCTCGATCTGTCCCGGGCTATGCGTCAATTCTGTCCATGATCGAACAACTGGCCGGCCGTTTTGTTCAGCCACGAACGACCGTTTGGGATCTGGGCTGTTCATTGGGCGCAGCGACTCGTTTGATTCGCCGCCAGGCCCCGGCAGATTGCGTGATCCATGCCGTGGATAATTCGTCCGCCATGATTGAACGGCTGCAAAACCTGCTCAAGGAATCTTATGAAACCGGCTGTCCGATCGAACTGCACGAGGCCGACCTGCGAGCGGTCGATATCTGTAATGCTTCGTTTGTCGTCCTGAATCTGACGCTGCAGTTTCTACATCCGGATCAGCGAAGTGAGGTCATCCGGAAGGTTGCTGACGGATTGAATTCTGGTGGAGCATTATTGCTGTCAGAAAAAATCTGTTTCGCAAACCCGCAGCAACAGGCCTTGCTGACCGATCTGCATCACGATTTTAAGCGAGCTCACGGATACAGTGATCTGGAGATTTCGCAGAAGCGGAGTGCGATCGAGAATTTGTTGATTCCAGAGACACTGGAAACTCATGTTCAGCGACTTCGCGACGCAGGGTTTCGCACCGTTGCGCCATGGTTTCAGTGCTTTAATTTTGCGTCAATTCTGGCGGTCAAGTAGTCACGCTTTCCGCGCCAGCAGCATCGCTCGCACAGGAGCCGGATAGCCTTCAATCGTGCGTGTTGGATCAGCCGGATCCAGAAAATCCGCCAGAGATTCAAACGTCATCCAGTCTGTCCGACGTTGTTCCTCAAAAGTTGTTTTCGCCACATCGATCACTCGAATGTCTTTGAACCCACATCTGCGCAGCCAAAGCTGAAGCATGGGCACCGAGGGAATAAACCACACGTTTCGCATTTTGGCGTAGCGATCTTCCGGTACCAGAACTTCCTGCTGAGAACTCTCGATCACAATCGTTTCCAGGACCAACTGGCCACCGGGGGCCAATGATTCCCACAACGAGCGAAGATGGTCGATTGGGCTCGTTCTGTGGTACAGAACACCCATAGACAACGTCACATCGAACAGGTTAAGGCGTTCCGGGAGATCCGCGTCCGTGAGTGGCAAAACATAATGAGGACAGTTCGCACCGGCATACTTTCGAACGGCTTCAAACTGCATCAGGAACAGAAGGAACGGATCCAGCCCCAACACCAGTCGAGCTCCGCCGTGCAGCATTCGCCAGCCGTAGTATCCGTTGCCGCAGCCGACATCAAGAATCATCCGATTCCGCAAATCCAGATGCGGAGCCAGCCGATCCCATTTCAAACACGATCGCCATTCCGTATCGATTTGTAAGCCGGGAAACTCAAACGGCCCTTTTCGCCACGGATGCAAAGCACGGAGAGAACTCTCTAACGCGGCTTGCGATGCTGCCGGAAGTGTTCCCTCAATTGTCACGGCGTCATTCGCTGCATTCAGGCGAACGTTGTCCACCGAAGGCAACGACTCAAGTGCATGGATCCACTCGGCCAGTTTTCCATGCCGCTCAGACGACAGGGCATCCTCGGTCTTCTGTCGAAGTTCAC
Source organism: Planctomycetaceae bacterium (assembly GCA_046349735.1). GTDB lineage: Bacteria > Planctomycetota > Planctomycetia > Planctomycetales > Planctomycetaceae > SXXK01. The sequence continues at coordinate 2,140 of JAXMBU010000108.1, read as the reverse complement.
GAGCCCACTCGCCGCGTCCCCGTAACGTCAGTTCATCATAAAGTTCCTGACGATCAAAATGAGGCACGACAGCATCCTGTCACTAAGGCATCGCAGGGCATTAAAGTGATCAATGAAATGTAGCGGAAAGGCTCGAGCCCTCCGGTTTTTGCGGCACCGGACGACTCGGGGCCTGTTGATTTAACCTAAACCGCTGCGCTGGCGAGAAATTGCTGTTGAGAACGCAGCAACGTCTATCTCTCACTGACACTTCGAGTTCTGATGAAGAATTAAATCAAAAGCCCGCTCGCGCCGTTCCGCTCGCCGGACACATGAACTCCGCGTGACTCCTGGCCGTACGAACGTCATCCAATAAAAAACGCTCTCCGCAGGGACGAATATCGTTCTGCGTCGAGCGTTAAAGTATTTCGTCTGTCGATGAGCAATCGAAAGACTTTCGAGGTTTAACTTAACGGATTCTCGGAACTTCCATCAGTCGGGGCTTCACGTCAAACAGCCAGGAGTAATCCGGCAGCTGGTTGGCCTTCGGAATCTTCGGCACTGTAAAGGTCTCGCCTGTCATGACATCAGCACCAGTCTTTGGGTGGCGTATTGTCTTGCCACCGAACTTGGTGGCCAACATGCGAATCTGAGGATCGTCTTTGCTGTCGAACGAGCCGACCAACACTAAAGACTGATACTTGTCGTGATAGACCCAGGCATCAAAATTGGTGTCATAGCCGTACTTTTTGGCATTACGCATTTTCTCGGTGAGGAGCATTGCGTTCATCGCGCAATCATCAAGGCTCTTCCCAAAGTTCTTTTCGAAGAAACCCAGAGCTTTGGACGACTTCTCGTTTCCAACCTGCATGACACTGCTGCCCTTGAAGGTCGCCACGACCAGCGAGTACTTGCTCTTGTTTTGCAACAGGGAGTACTTCTGTCCGGAGTTCAACTCGACGATCATGTCTTCCTCAACGGCATCGCGAACAGTGCCTTCGTAAAGAGGATTCACCGTCATGAAGGCTCGGCTAAAAACTGATGGACGCCCTGGTGTCTGGGGCAGAATACCCCCGTTTTTAGGATCCTTCAGAAACTCCGGATCAAATTTCTCTTTGATGTATTCCATAGCCCGTTCCGCGTGCGGATCGTCAATCGATGGAAAATTTCCAGCCATCACAGAGATATAGCCGTGCTGAGCGATATAACGCCGACCATGATTTTCGCTTGTGCTCGGAGAACTGATCTCTTCAAGTTGTTCGTCCTGCGAATACGTATAGGCCGGAATGCCCGCCTGCCGCAACTCGAAGACCAACGCGTCGGCAACTTCCCACGCTGACATCCCACCCTCCACTCGACGAGTTTCATCGTCGACGTCGCGAATGGGAGCAACCATGATCATCCACGGACCATGATTCTTTGCCAGCTTGTATCGCTTGCCTTTGACGGGCTTTTCAATTTCAGCACTTAGACTTCCTGTGAGGCACACTAGCGCCAACAGGCAAACAGTCCATGTTCGCAGCATTTTCATCCTGAGATCCTTTTCAAGATGCATCACTTCTCTGTCAGAACACGTTCGAGATTAAACGCATCCTGACCACTCCAAAGTTTGTACAGAGCGACGCAGGGGGCGTCCGGGGAACCGAGTATGCCATGAGCAGGACTTCCGGCATAAGCCAATTCCACAGATTTCTGGCTCTGCAACGTTGCGCAGCAGAGCTGTCGCCCGACTTCTCGGCAACATCTGCCGCATAGGCCTGAGCAACCTGGAGTCAGACGGCAAAACTTGCCGGCGTGAGAATAGAACCTGCGCGGGAACCGATCAAAAGCAGCATCTGCGAGAGCACCATCACCAAGCGTTTCGATCGGGATCTACTCTGGAGACTTTCTTGTGGAATAATGCTGCTGACAAAGCACTACGTTTCCGAAGTCCTGCCGGCCGGGCTTGCCGTCGTGAATGACGTGATCTGGCTAACCGCCAAAGTTGAAGATTGGTTCCTCTGTGGCAGTGATTTTTGATTAGCACATATTCGCCGATCACGGTACATCGACCCGATGTGCACCGCGATTATGGCGACAATTCCAAGTATTGATCAATAATGTCGTTTAAGTAGTCGTCCCTGAAAAAGTCGCAGACCGACTTCCAATCATGCGATGAAGA
>JAXMBU010000107.1:0-12243 GCA_046349735.1 Planctomycetaceae bacterium | reverse complement strand
GTCGGTGGCACAGAGAGGGCACCTCCCACTGGCTTTGTGGTCGATTATACTCGTGTCAGGCTGGGAGACGGCGAACAGGTCTTCAACGAAGCCAAGGCCATCTTAACTCGCTGGGGGCATTTCCAGCTTGGCTGGGTTGAGACCAGCTCCTGTGATGTTCCTCTCGAGCAGGGGCCAGTGGTCGGCGTGTTGGCCAAGGTGTTTCGAGCATGGTGCCTGAATGCCTGTCGGATTGTCTCCGTGATTAATACCGCGACGAGTGATCTCCATCGTTTTGGGTTTGTGTACGGGACCCTGCCCGGCCACGTGGAATGTGGCGAAGAGCGGTTCATGGTCGAGTGGAACCAAAGCGATAACTCTGTGTGGTATGATATTCTGGCTTTCTCTCGGCCACAGCATGTGCTGGCTCGGATTGGGTATCCAGTTGTTCGCGGGCTGCAAAAGAAGTTTGCCCGAGATTCTGCCGCAACCATGCAGCGAAACATCACGGGGGACGCATCAATGACTGCAGGGAGAATTCAATGAAGTCGCTCGGTAGGATCCTCTCAATTCAGTCCGGCCGTGTGCAGACATTTGATGGCGATGCTTCGGAGCGCTGGTCTTCTGCGATACGTAAAGCCAAAGTCTCGGGGGCTGTTCAGGTTCGACAGACAGGCATCGTGGGTGACGCACAGGCAGACTTGGTGCATCATGGCGGACCCGACAAAGCGATCCTTGCATACGCTGACCAGCACTACGACCAATGGAATGCAGAGTTACCTGGCAAAGGTTTTGACGCCGGTGGCTTTGGTGAGAACCTCACTGTGGCAGATCTGGATGAATCACAGTGCTGCATCGGCGACACATTTCGAGTGGGCGAGTGCGTCATGGAGATTTCACAACCTCGTCAGCCGTGCTGGAAATTATCTCGCCGGTGGGACTTGCCCAAGCTGACTGTACTGGTGCAGCAGAACGGTCGAACCGGTTGGTATCTTCGTGTCATAGAGCCGGGACAGATCGAAGCCGGCATGACACTCGAGCTGCTTGCTCGCCCATTTTCGGAGTTCTCTGTTCAATGGGCAAATGCCGTGATGTATGCGAAGCCGCGACGTCCGGCGGATGATCAACGCTTGTCAAAGTGTCCGGCACTTTCAGAAGCGTGGCGGACAGATCTGGAGAAAAGGTCACAATCAGCAACGACGAGCAGCGAAGAGCATCAGACGGAGAACAGCAGTGTGGAATGAGAGGTATCGTGGAGAAACATTTGCGTACGGCACCGAGCCAAACTCGTTTCTTGTGGAACATGCCCAGCTGCTCACTGGCCCGGTGCTGAGCCTTGCGGAAGGCGAAGGCCGTAACGCGGTGTATCTGGCTTCACTGGGCCTCGACGTGTTAGGCGTCGATGCCTCTGATGTGGGCCTCGCCAAAGCACACAGACTTGCAGAAGCGAAAGGTGTATCGATCAGAACAGAAGTGGTGGACTTGGCGACATATGCACCACCAGCGAACAGCTTCGGCTCAGTCGTCTCAATCTCTGCACACCTGCCGACTCTGGTGCGTCGGCGACTTTACCCATTGACTGAGCAATGCCTGAAGCCGGGAGGCATCATTCTTCTCGAAGCGTACGCGAAGTCGCAGTTATCGCGTAATACAGGCGGGCCGAAAGATCCTGACATGTTGCTAACGGTGAAAGTCTTCGCGTGGAGTTCTCCAACTGCGAGCCTCTTCGTAAGCGGCGAACAGCATTCTATTCGTCTGCACAGCGTTCGCGTTCAGTTTTCTTCGTTCTGGCGATGATCCAGCGGTGCTCGGGGTGTGATACGAGCGGTGTTTGGCGGCAGCGACTCCAGAGGCTTGCCCGAGCGAGCTGAATCAGCACGATCACTCAGCCAGGCCCATGGTTCCACGAGATTGGCTTTACAGCTGGCGATCACAGACATCAGGATCGCAGGCTCCGGTGACAAGCGGGTTGCTGCCGACGAACATCAATTTTGCGGCCAATCGCCACGGGACGCATCGCCCGTTCGGACGCGTTGTTATCCAGATCGACAGGTCGCCGTCTTCGAAGATAGCGATTCAGCGCCAGCCCATTGATTGAGGACGTGTACGTGGCCGCGCTGCCGGACAGACTCTTCGGGAAGAAAGACTTCCGCATCAAGCCATGTCTTCAGAACATTCAGCAATGGCCGTGAGTGCTCTTCCTTTGCCAGCGATCGGCACCTTCTGGCTGGTGGCACCTGTGCAGCGCGTCGGCGCTGCGCACCATAAAGCTTGGCCACGATCGCCAGCACGTAATGAGCCCATAAGGTCTTCTTCACCGCCAGCGCGCGTTATGCCAGTAAACAGCATGAGCCCAGCAACGACCTCTTTGATCGCATCGCGTCCGATTGAAGATAGACACCGTCATAGCCGCCATACGCATCGGCTTGCAAGTAGCCGGAGTAATCGCGAAGAAATTCCTGCGGACCATGTCGTTCACGCGACCTGGTGAAGTCATACACCTCAAACGGATGATCCTGGTCACCAAGATACGCCCAGAAGCGAGCCGTCCGTGACCCACCTTCCGCCAGCGGATCGATCAGCTTTCACCGACGTGTCGTCTGTCTGAATGATCTTCGATTGCAGTACGAGTTGCTTCATCAATTCGTACAATGGCTTCGTGATGTCGGCGACCGCGGCCATCCAGTCATAGATCGTGCTGCGATTGAGATTCACACCACCGCCGAACAGGATATCTTCCATGCGATAGCCCGGCAGATGATCACCAAATTTGCCAACGACGGCTCCGACCAGCAGTCCCGGAGCCGCCAGACGTTTCTCGACCGCCTCCGCAGTTTCGAACCGTGATCAACGTTGCCTCGTCATGCTTCGCCGCACACGCATACACGGCTCGCTTGTGTTGAATGCGTTTGAGCTTCGCAGGCTCATAATCCAATTGCTCGCTGATTTCGTACCGGATCGCTGGCATTGGCTTGCCATCGATCGGGCACAAGCGTTGCTCTTCAGGAAGCTCATGCACCGTCTCTACTGCGTCAGCAAATTGTCGGGAATGATTCGCCGACCGTGTTTCTGTTTTCTTCGTCGCGCTGACTTTGATGACACCTCATCATTGCTTCGACATCGTCTGCCGTCGCGGCCTCTTCAAGAAGCTTTTCAAGTTCGCCCAGATCAAAGAGAAGAAGCTGATTGGGATCGAGCCGTTCTCGCTTCTTGCCCTTTAGTGCCTGCAACAGTTCTTTGATCGTGCGTTCACGCTTTGCTCAAGTCGCTTCTTCTGAGCTGCAACGGTTGAGGTTAGTTCGATCGCCTGCTGTAGTGACCACGACCTCACGACGCAGCGAAAGCGCCAGCTTGAGCTCTTCAATTGATGTTGGCAGTTCATTTGGAGTCATGCCTGTTGTACGTCGAAGGGGCCGCTATTCTTCGGAACTTTCTAAAAAAATGATGCGTCACGACGACTTTCGCGGCAATGCAAATCGCGGTCGACGCTGCACGCTGCTCAGATCGATTCCATCAAGCAGCAACGATAATTCTTCGGATGTGATCTGACAATTATTGATGTCCGAGGCAGTCTTCAGATCGGTCGGAAACTGAAAGCTGCCTTTCTCCAGACGCTTGTACCAGATGGCCAGTCCGTGATCCCTTTGAGCAGGATCTTGAAGATCGATCTTGTAACCGATTGCGAAACAAAAACAACGCACCGCTAAGTGGGTCTTGTGACAGCACTTGCCGCACCATTCCGCTGAGCCATCTGCTTCGCCGCATGTCGGTTGGCTGGATGCAAACGAAGATTTGCATCGGGATCGTCGCTCGAATCATCGCCAATCTCCTTGATGATGCTCAAGGCACGGTGTGGCGATTGGAGAATCTTCATAGGTCTGGTCTGTCTCCAGAAGAATGCCAAGCACGCGACGCAGCGGGCGATCTTCATTGGGAACCCGAACGACAGCCCCACATAGCAGATCGATCTCAACGACGGGCGAAGTCAGAACAGTCAGCGCAGGACAACTCAGGGCCGCGCGACACTGACCGCTTTATGTGCGACAGTCTTTGTGGCCCATGCCCTTTCTTCGCCGGCGGCCTGCCTTTCGCGGCCAACTTCTGACGCCATCGATAAAACGAGTTCGGTGAGACACCGATCCAGTCGCAAAAAAATTGCGACACTCAAAACCGAACGCCGCTGCTCACCAACCCACGCCGCCCACTGCTCCGCCGACCATTCTTTCCACACCTCGCGGCCCTCCCGGAAAAATCCAGAGGGTAACCATGCCCACAACATGCTCTTCGCCGGGCGGCACGCCTCTTCTCTGTCAGGAAGTCGAGCGAGAAGTGGTGGAGGTGGTATCACACCGGCTTGGCGTCAATTGTGCAGTTCATCGGAAGGAAGACCTGACGACACATGGGTATGTTTCCGTTTATCCCGTTGCAACATCGTATTGTCGCAGAGACGTTAGCAGAATCGGGCGAGTCCTTTGACGCAGGGGAATTCTGACGCGACCATACCGTTTTGTTAACCGGCAAAGCGGAGCCGAGAGAAACGCAATGACGCCTGTTGAGTCGGCGAACAAAGCACGAAGTAAGAATTCTCTCGGGATCTGGCACCACTGTTTGACTCAACGGAAGGCGGAGATGACGGCGAATGGTCCCCGATCTCAGTGAGCGTACTATTCAACTAGGCGATGTGCCGACCGGATCAACGAGCAGTGCTGCAGCCCTACGGCGTGGACAAGCTCGCATGGGACGCCTGCTGCGAATTCCTGGCCGCTGCCTCCTCGAATCCAACGAACACCACAAAGATGGCCCCGTCTCCGCCAAAGCCACCCCCAGCAAACGCCCCATCAACGATGACGACGAATTAGACCTAGACACCGACGAAGAGTCCGACCCGCCAAAGCCCCGAAAGACGGTCACCAAGTCAACCAAACCCAAAGCCCCCCCGGACATCCAAAAATCTCCCCCATACAGGTCAGCAAGAGATGGATTTCTGAGGATGGCAAGAATTAATTTCGCCTTTCAAGTTTGAAGTGGAAGTCACCTAAGGAAACGTTACATGGCAATCTTACTCGTCCAACTCGGTGACATTCACTTTAAGACTGACGCGGACCCTGTTCTTGAAAGGACGTCCCAGATCGCTGCAGCTATCTCTGCGGAAGTAACAGCTGATGTTGCTACGGTCGTTCTTGCTTTATGTGGCGATATGGCGTTCTCCGGAGGAAAATCGCAATTTCTCACTGCGGCCCGCTTTATTGAGGAAATAGAGACTGAGGTTCGCCGTAGAAGGCCCGACGTTTCAGTGGAACGTATAGTACTACCCGGAAATCATGACTGTGACTTCGGTGATGACCAAGTCGCGAGGGAATTTATGCTGACTCAGATCAAGGATAGCGTTCGACCAGCATCTTCAGTATGCGAGATTGTCCTCGAACCTCTGGGAGAATATTTTCAGTTTGCGGCCGACTTTGTAGGCCACGACCGTGGGATTACTGAGGCACACCCATTCTATGCGGCCGTTGATTTCCTTGATGGAAACTCTCGCCTGCGACTCCACTTGCTGAATACGGCATGGATGTCCTCAATTCACGAACAGCAGGGCTCGCTCCATTTTCCTCTAGCAGAGATTTCTCCGCCGGCAACGGCGGCCGATTGCTCGTTTGCAATCCTTCATCATCCAATCAACTGGTTCTCGCAGCCGCATACAATGCGACCACTCCGTGACTTGTTAGGAAGGATGGTCTCTGTCGTGATTGTCAACCACGAGCATGTACCTGAAGTAACAGAACAAGTCCCGCTGTTTGATCGCGACAGTGGTGCCACTAGAACCCTTTATGTTTCTGGTGGCGTCGTACAGGAGAATGCCGAGCCAGAGCTTTGTAATTTCGTCACGATGAAGATTGACGTTGCCGCGAAGATGCTTGCCGTTTCTCGACATGACTACCGTTCAAACAATGGGAAGTCCTTTTTCGAATGTACGGCAAATGAAACGATTGGCATCTCGCAGAATGAACTTAGTGTGGGGCCCGCAGGTGTAGCGCTAACCGACCAAATGGTTGCATTTCTCAACGATCCTGGTGCTCCGATAATGCATCCTAATCGTGACCCCCGCATCCCTGTCCGCTTGGTTGATGTCTTTCTCTATCCTGACCTTTGGGAGCTTGACGCAGAACACAACGGCAAAGATCAAAAGCAAATCAAGAGTCAAAGCGTCAGTCAGGAGATCCTCGCTACACCAAAAGTGCTGCTTACGGGTGGTGAAAAATGCGGGCGAACGTCTATCGTCAAAATGCTTTTTCTTGCTGCGTTTGACGCGGGAAGGGTTCCTGTGTTCCTGACTGGGGAAGGGATTCCCAAGAATACGGAGAAGCTCCGAAAGAAGATCCGTGATGCGGTCAAGGAACAGTATTCAAATCTCTCACCTGATGCGTTTGAGCAACTTGAACAGGCCAATCGAGTCGTACTTATCGATGACGCTCATCAGATAGCCGCATCCGCTATCGCACGACAGGAGTTATTGGATGAGCTGGAGCGGCAGTTCGGTACTGTCGTGCTTTGTGGAGACGATCTCATCAAACTCGATGAGATGAAAGGACGAGACGCCCGTGACTCCAATCTCTGGGAGTACCGACACTTGATCATTGTGGGATTTGGAGAATACCTGCGTGAGCAATTTGTTCGACAATGGCTTATGCTCGGAGGAGACACAGCTCCGGATGGCGAGATCCTCGACGCCGAAGTCGACCGGATTTGCTCACTTCTGAATGTCGTAATCAAAAAGCAGCTCTTGCCAGCCTACCCTTTATTTCTGCTTGTGATACTTCAGCAGTCTGACCTGGCAAACGCGAGTGTTCAGAATGGATCATTTGGAAAACTGTTCGAGGGCCTAATGACTGCGATTCTCAGCAAATCGCAATTTGGTCGAATAAGCATCAGTGACAAGTACTATTACCTCGCGGCATTGGCTCGCCGAATGTTCGACGAGAAAGCAATGAGCCTTTCGATCGATTCTGCAAGACATTGGCATAGAACTTACTGGGATGAGATAGAACTTGACATCGATTTCGAAAAACTCTTAAGAGATCTGGAAGTCCTTGGAGTGCTTACCGTCACCCAGTCAGAGATCCGCTTCAAGTATGCATATTTCTTTTGCTTTTTCATGGCGTATCATCTGAATCGAACACTGCACGAGGCTTCAACTCGAGAACTCATCTCTCATCTGTCGCTCCATCTGTACCATCGGGTCTCAGCAGATATTGTCCTGTTCCTGGCTCACCTTACCGGCGATCCTGTCGTGCTCGACGAGATGGTGAAGACGTGTGATCGACTCTTCGCTGGAATTCCTGCGGCGAATTTGGAAGAAGACGTGCAACCGTTGAATCGTCTGGGAGATGTGGTGGGCACAATCACGATACCAGACTCCCCTGACGACAACCGTCGCGAAATGAAACTGCAGAAGGACGCATTGGTAGCCGAGCGTTTGGCGGCAACGAAGTCCAATCAGGAGGTCGTTCCGCCCGAAGCAGACAACGATGCAATCCGTCGCCTGTTTGAGATCCACGCTGCATACAAGACCATTCAAATCTTAGGGCAAGCCCTGCGGAATATTGCGGGGTCAGCGAGTAAACAGCGAAAAGAAGAGGTGATTGAAAAGCTTGTCGGGTTGTCTCGGCGGTTGCTCGGTGCATTTTTCGAGATCTTCGGTGAAGACGTCCTGCAGCAAATCATCGATGATATAGCCACGGCGCACATCGAGCAGCAGCCAGAGCTGGTTGTTTCTGAGATTCGTGATCAGGTGTGTCAGCATCTCGTAGGGCTTTCTCAATTTGTGTGTTTCACTGTTATCAAGCATACGACATTTAGTGTTGGGTCGGAGAACCTAGCCCCCACGATCCATCGAGTTCTTGGCGAGAAAAATGACGCGCTGGCTCGGATTCTTGATCTGTCCTTCGATCTTGAGCGTCCACGGAACTTCCCGAGAGATGCTGCGTTAAAACTGTTCAAGGACCTCAGCAAGAACCGTTTCTCAGCAGGCATGGTGCGAATTCTTGTCGCCCACCACATGTACCAGTACATCGTACCAATGCAGGATCGACAGGCTGTCTGTGAGAAGATGGATATTAAGCTGCTGCCTTCGGTAATGGATCGAAAGCGTAAGCGATTGACCAAATAGTTCGAACAACTCTAAGAAAACGTTTCCGTGCAACTTCAACTGACTCAACCGGTGTTCTGCCGGTTCAGGTGCACGACACCACTCTGGACGATATCGAAATACTTTTCGGTCGAGCACAGCGGTATACTCGCCGCGTCATTTTGTTGGGAAATCTGCAAGAGTGTGTCACAGGACTTCAGACCGCTGGGATTCGTGACTCTCTGCTCGTGGATGGAAGCTTTGTTGTGAGCTGTGTGGAAGGCCGGCGGAGGGAAATCCGACAGGTTGCCACGCTACTCGTCTGCTGAGCAATCTGCGTTGAAGAGGAAGGAAGACCTGACGCTCATGGGCATGCTTCCAATGATCCTCGCTGAATGTGAGGCCCGCAGTGACATCTATTGAAAGAATTGAACTCAGAGACGGCGGGCTGCTTCTCTACGACGATGCCTTCCTGACGCCTGGTCATGCCGATAGCTACTTTGAAAACCTCAGGGACCACTGCAAGTGGGAACAGAAACCGGGAATCTTTGGTTACATGCAGCCCAGACTGATTGCGTCTTTCGGCGACGAGGGCCTCACCTACAAGTATTCCGGCGTGGAGAATGTCGCGTTACCGTGGACAGCGACGTTGCTGGAGATCAAGAAGAAGATAGAAGCCGTCCAAGGTGAATACAATTATTGTCTGTTGAACCGCTACCGTTCGGGATCGGACAGTATGGGTTGGCACGCGGATGATGAACCGGAGATGGGCAATGTGATTGGTTCCCTGTCGCTGGGAGCAACCCGGAAGTTTCGTATCCGACACAATGTCACCAGAGAGACGAAGACATTCCTGGCTGCACATGGGACTCTCATCATCATGGCGGGGACGATGCAGCAGTTTTGGCAACATGAGGTTCCAAAGACGAAGCAGGTTGTCGGTGAACGCATTAATTTGACATTCAGGAAAATCATCAAGGTGTGACGGCCATGATTCAATATCTTGTAATTCTCGTTGTTACCTTCCTGAGCGCGGGCTGTGCGATTGCTGCAGACGAATCACCTTTCAAGATCACAACGAAACGTGACGACGACAAGACTGAAGTCACTTTCAGCAACGACAAGGCCGTTATTTCTGTTCGCAGCCCGGTTGGAATCAGTCAGGCAGTAATTGAGCGAAATAGTGAACAGTGGCCGGACACCGTGATCCTGCGTTTGCACCTGAAGGGGCTGGAGGGCTTGAAGATCAGCAATGGCAAAATCACCCTCGAAGCTGCGGTGTCGACTCACGATGGCACGGTGCGACTCTGGGAGGATGGTAATGAAGATTCACCCTTTGATTCCGGTAGTCCGTATTGGACGGAGATTCGTCTGATCAGTAAGGACGGAAAACCAATAAAGGGCGTGCCGTTGGATGATGGGTACTTCGAAATGCAGTTGCCCGGGGCTCTGTTTGAAGGCAATCCGAAGTCGATCACGATAAACTGGATCGACTTTTATCGATGAACAAGAGCGCTCAAATGAATCTCACTGTTGATGTCGTTTCTGATGTGATCTGCCCGTGGTGCTACATCGGCAAGAGACGGATTGAAAGGGCGATTGTTTGACGAATGCCGGCAAAACTCTGATCGCTGGCTATCGCGAAATCAAGGCCCGTATAGCGATGCATGTTGAATGCATGGTTTATTGCATCCGTGCTCCATTCCGTCATGTCTTCGAGAGTCACAACGCCCAGTAGCGTCAAAAAGACCATTCGATGTCCTGTCATCCTGACATACGCAATTCCGGTGCACAATGTGGTCTCGTAAACCGCCTTCAACATGAGCTTAGCAAATGGCATCCACGCAGGCGAAGGGTGCTCGGTGTAGCCCACTGGCACGGCTGAACCATTTGCCCCAAAACATCAGAAGATGTGTTCAGATCGGGCGTTGGGTGGTTTCACAGAATCCCGAAGAATTCATTAAGCAAACCGGATTCGTTTGCAATCTGTGTACTTGATGGTTATCCATCCTACGTGTCGAGTCGTTCTCTCACCCTGGACCACACACCTGTGGCAAATAACGGCTCAAGTCGACAACATTCTTCCCCGCCCATGAATGTCGAGCCCAATGACCGAAGACTTTTTTTCGCAGCCCATTCTCAATTCTCCCTATGAGTATCCGGGGCGACATTGGGAACTGGATGGCTCTGGACAGCCGACCAACGTCATCAATACGCTGCGTCGACCTGCGGAATTCATTACACCGATCCCAAAGCCGAAGAAGAAAAAGGCACCGAAACAGCGGGAATTGGCTCTGTCTGATGGGGAAGATTTTGCCGTTGATGCCCAGCAGTACGCCCATACACAGCTGATCAACGAGCTTCGACGGCAAGTTGACGACTGGCGAACTTGGCCCGATCCCAATTCGTGGAAGGTCACTCCTGAAACCGCCCGATTGCTCCAACACTGGCGGCAACACAATTTTCAGGGAGTGCGGCCATTCTTTTGCCAGGTGGAAGCTGTTGAAACCGCAATTTGGCTGACTGAAGTCGCTCCGAAGCTTGGCAAGCAGGGAGAGCGATTCCTTAATCATCTCAAACAGTCAAATCAGGAAGCCAATCCGGAACTGTTTCGGCTTGCCCTCAAGCTCGCGACTGGTGCAGGCAAGACGACCGTCATGGCGATGATTATCGCATGGCAAACAGTGAACGCGGTTCGTCGTCCGGGAGGCACAAAGTTTACTCGCGGATTTCTGATCGTGGCTCCTGGCATTACCATCAAGGATCGCCTGCGAGTTCTTCAGCCCAGCGATCCGGACAGCTACTACAAAGGCCGCGAGATTGTGCCCAGCGACATGTTGGGAGATCTCGACAAAGCCAAGATCGTCATCACCAACTATCACGCATTCAAACTGCGTGAAACGGATGGAACCTCGTCGGCGGGCGTGCATTGTTACGGAATGAGGGAAGCGCTCAATACTCTGGAAACAGAAGGCCGGATGCTGCAGCGTGTGATGCCTGACCTGATGGGATTGAAGAACATTGCTGTCCTCAATGATGAAGCGCATCACTGCTATAGGGAGAAGCCCGAAGTTGCGGAAGATGATGAAGAACTGAAAGGCGACGACAAGAAGGAAGCCGACGAGAACAACGAGGCCGCTCGGCTTTGGATCTCTGGGCTCGAATGTGTCAAACGAAAGCTTGGACACAGTCAGGTGTTCGACCTCTCTGCGACTCCTTTCTTCCTGCGAGGTTCCGGATACGCCGAAGGGACTCTGTTCCCATGGACCATGAGCGATTTCTCGCTGATGGACGCCATCGAATGCGGGATCGTCAAGTTGCCTCGTGTGCCGATTACGGACAATCTGCCGGGCGAAGACATGCCTCGGTACCGCAATCTGTGGGAGAACATTCGCGGCAATATGCCGAAACGTGGCCGAGGGAAATCGTCAACGCTGGACCCACTCAGTATTCCCAGCGAATTGCAGACGGCCCTTGAGGCTCTCTACGGGCACTACGAGAAGACCTTTGAACTCTGGAAGCAGGATGGAATCAAGGTCCCTCCCTGCTTCATCATCGTGTGTAACAACACGTCTACGTCGAAGCTCGTCTACGACTACATCTCTGGATTCAATCGTCCCAACGAAGATGAGTCCACCTCGTTCGTCGCTGGTCGACTTAGGCTTTTCCGTAACTTTGACGACAATGGAAATGCTCTCGGTCGTCCAAACACGCTCCTGATTGACAGTCATCAGCTGGAGTCTGGTGAATCACTGGATGACAACTTCAGGTCGATGGCCTCGGATGAGATCGAGCGGTTTCGACGGGACATTATCGAACGTACCGGTGATCAGCGCGCGGCGGATAGCATCGACGACTCGACTTTGCTGCGCGAGGTCATGAATACCGTCGGCAAAGAAGGCAAGCTTGGTGAAGGTATCCGCTGCGTCGTATCTGTCTCGATGCTGACCGAAGGTTGGGATGCCAATACGGTGACGCATGTGCTGGGTGTCCGTGCTTTCGGAACTCAGCTTCTCTGCGAACAGGTGATCGGACGCGCGCTCAGACGTCAGTCTTACGACCTGAACGAGCACAATCGATTCAATGTCGAATATGCCGACGTTCTCGGGATTCCGTTCGACTTCACTGCAAAACCGGTTGTC
>JAXMBU010000106.1:0-13843 GCA_046349735.1 Planctomycetaceae bacterium | reverse complement strand
TTCCAGGTAAATCATCAATGCCGGGCGTTCCGACAGCAATATTCGAACCAAGCCCGACGCTATTTGTGGGTGAGGCGTCAATGATCGTCTGGAACTTGTTGCAGTCGACATTGTGCGTGAGCACGGGCGGGCCGCGGGAGCCGTGTGCGCGGACGAAGTAGGTGTGGAAGTCTTCGACCTCAAAGTTGAAGACCGGGATGCCTTCCGGATGCAGTTCGCGGCTGGTGGATTCCAGAATCGCAGTGCCGCCGTCGACATCGTCGAGTCGATCGCCGAGTTTCAGATTCTTCGCATCGATCCACTGGCCGAGAGCACGAACCCAGAACGGGTGGTCGTCCGTGGTCTCGATCGTCTGCAATTCATTGGTCAGCGGATTGCGAACCTGAAGGATCCGCAGATGATCCGAGACCTTGCGAAACACATTTGCCACACGCTTCGTCGTCACTTCACCCGATTCCGGATCCTTCGCAACGACCTCTTCGCCAACTTCCAGATCAGCAATGCGTTTCGTGACGTAACGAGGAGTGAGCGACGTGAAATGAGGCTTGCCGACATCACGAATGAAAGCACTCGGTGCGCTAACGCTCTGCCGCTCGCAGGAAGACGCTGCGAACGTTGCCGGATTATGCGACAAACCCGTCACAAAACACATCAGCCCGCCCAAGAGGCAAAGCACTGCGAAGAAAAGTGCGCGCAGTTGATTCCGATTGGTACCAGTGGAATTCATGAAAGCATGTTTCCGAAAGAAACCAACATGTCATACACGCTGATCAAGCGATTCACCAATCCCATGACTTCCGATCCAAAGTGAAAGATGACTCTACAAGATTCTGGCGGATCGTGGCAGGAGTCTCAACTGCAAGGAGTCCAGCAGTCGGCAACCCTGCTCTGATCGACACGATGCCGTTACGCGAACATCGGCGATATGGACCACCAAATCATCTCCATGGAATACCCAGCACGGCTCAGACGAATTCAGCATCGGTGAGAATGGGTACTGAAAGAGTCGCTCTTGGAGTCTCGACACTACATCGAACACGTCTTCTTCTGCTCGCCTGAAAAAATATTTGGCTCGCGGAAAGTACGAGTCACAGAAGAACATCTTTGCAAGAAATGCACTCAGTGAATTGTCGACCATCATAATCGCACCAGTGTTCGCATCCGCAAACACTGGTGGGTCCATCATGTTCAAGTGTTGCTGCATGATCCCGTGATCCATTACATGTCGACGGTAAATCATATAGTAGGGTTCATCTTTAATTGTTAGCTCAAGTGGGCCTCGTGTCAGGGCAACAGATTCTGCCAAAAGTGCTTCGCGAGCTGGGAACATCTGGTGAACTTTCAGCAGGATAATTCCCGCAGGGCGTGCGTCCAACTTCCAATAACTGTCCTGCTCCGTGTTCGACTGATTCACTCAATGACTTTGCCGCCTGTCCAGTCCTTAACTGCTTGATCAATAAACCGGATGCGATCCAACGGCGCCGAAAGCGAACGGACTCGTCGTTCATGGATTGCCAGTCCTTAACTGATGTAGGCGATTCTGAGCCATTCTTCCAGTTGTCTGGGATAGGCATGTTTATTTTTCAGCGTAGTTGTGATTCCGCAGTCTCTGATTGGCCGCACCTAGCACATCGACTGCAGTTGTAACACAGTTTGCGGCACACTGCCCGGAGCCTAAGTTACCGTGGAGGCGATACGGTTTGAATGATTGATGCGATCTGTGACTGAGCTGCTATTGCGTCTGATCCTGGAACTTGAGAATCCTTGAAGCCCCATAATTGTCGATATCCATGAGCGAGTGCAGCAAGGCAGGACTCGCATGGTTATCAAACCGAAGCGGCAATCCGGTCTGTGACCGCATCGTGCCCGTGAGTTCATTCAATTGTTCACCGTAGATTCTGTAGAGGGTGAGATCGACAGATAGAGTTCCCGCGGCACGCTATGTGCCCTGTGCCACCGGCCTCAGGCCACGATAGTAGCGTCACATTTCAATCCCATCGCCAAACACCCTGTGCCGTGCAGAATGTTGATTCCTGGTGGCGAAGCATCAATAACAGTCAGGAATTCACCACACTCCGTGTTATGAGCACGGGCGGACCGCGGAGCCGTGGGCGCGGACGAACAGGGTGTGGAAGTCTTCGGACCTCGAAGTTGAAGACGGGAATGCCTTCGGGGGTGGTAGTTCGCGGCTTGTCGATTCCAGAATCGCCGTGCCGCCGTCGACATCGTCGAGCCGATCGCCGAGCTTCAGATCCTTCATCAACTATACCGCTGCGAGCAGCGACCAGAACGGGTGGTCGTCCGTGGTCTGATCGTCTGAAATTCGTTGGTCAGCGGATTGCGAACCTGAAGGATCTGCAAATGATCCGAGACCTTGCGAATATTCGCCACTCGCTTCGTTGTGATTTCTCGCCCGATTCGGGATCGTCTTGGTAACAACGTCACTGATACGGCTCCTGCAGTCAACTTTGGCGGTTTGATCCTCGAAGCAAACTAGCAAGTTGCTTGTAGCTACCGAGGTGCACTCGCCGTCCGCAATATTCATATTGCGGACGGCATCATCGTGAATTGCTCGAAGGGCTGACGCCCTGCCGCTCGCCCGAGGTAATGGCTGCTGTGGCCGAATTGCTTGGAGATGAATAGCCTTTCGCAAAACAAACTACTCCGGCCAGAAGACAGAGCAGGCCGAAAAAGAGGGTTTTCAACGGTGTCTGATTGCTATTGATGGATTTCATGGAAGCGTTCCTTGATGAAGTGTTACGAGGAGTAAATTGTCACGCAACTGCAAACCGAGGCATTTGAACTACACCACGGCTGCTTCCATCCTTTCATAGTCACAGAACGCCAGATCGAGATTGCTCAATTCCTGTTGTTGACGTTTGGTCTTTCTCTTCTGAGCCACAGAAGAGGCCAGAGAATGTACTCCCACAGCAACTAACGTGGCTCCTGTCACTATCCAGAAGCTGCTGCCTGAGTCTTCTGAATCAGGAGGCGAAACAGTTACTGGCAGAGAAGCGATCAAGTCATCGTCGGTTTCATAATCCTCTGGGAGTCGAACCAATACTTCCGTATTCGCGGTGAAGCACCGAGGAATAACGCCCTCCACCGACGATGCGACGACCGGGTTCGAGGGCAGTTGTGAGGGATTCACATTCAGTTGACTTGCCAGCCGTGATGCCTGAGCCGCGTCGGCCACATTCCCCGCGATTCTCCCGGACCTGGCTCCACGACCTAATCCATGGGCGAACCCAGCAAGCCCTGCGGTGGATGAGGCCAATCCAATGGCATCCAACACCCCGAACGTCCCATTGCGATACGCTGAATAGCTGTCATAGACACCCACAGCGTCACCGACAACGTTGTACGCCACGAAGGCTCGTGCAGCGAGTAGACTTCCTCTGGAGGCGTTAGCGGCTCCAGCAGCGGCACCTACAATCGACCCCACAGCAAAATTCGCCGCGATACCAAATGCCATGCCAGCATAGTAGGCTCCATGTTGAGCCGCCATCGCCTGAGCACCGTGGGTGCCAAAGACCGTATCGAAATGCCCAAACGTCACTGCGTCCCAGGCTCCGTAGCCGAAAGCTCCGATGCCAGTGAATGGGCTTGGCCCGGAGTGCTCCGGAACCACCGTTGCTGAATAATCGGTGCCGGGGAACGGATCGTTGCCGTTGAGCAGGTACAGATTTGTTCGGCCGACCTGATAGCCCATCGGATCTTCCGACAGGAATCGTCCCATTTGCTCGTCAAACCATCGACCATCGACCTGATACACATACCGCAATGCACCTTTGAAATGATCACGGATGCCGCCATTCCATATTACCGGCACATCGTCCATCAGATACGGAGCTGTGTTGCGATCCCCCAGAAGGTCATCAGGTTCGATAATGCCAAACTCCTGGAACCGGCGATGCTGGATCTTCCAGTTGCCCTGAAAGTCGACAGTTCCGACCGTTGTAATGTTCCCATTCGTATCCGGAAACATCCAGACCTTGTAAGGAGCTTGCCCGGCCTGAACCTCGTCGGTCGCCAAAACTTCTCCGTTCACACCAAGCACATAGGTGCGAGTGACTTTGCCGCCGTCTTCCAGATCGCTCTCCAGTAATCGACTGCCGCCGTCGTAGGCATAGGATTCCATTGAAACCGTCTGACCAGGCAGCAGGGCACTGTCAGTTTGCTTGCGACCGATAAGCCGATTCAGAGCGTCGTATTCGAATTCAAATTTCTCGGAACCTCCTGCGAAGAAGGCTGTGACTTCAATTAAACGGCCACGATGGTCCCACTTGAGATGGTTATACGTGTCCAGCCCAAGTGCCACTTCTCGGCGAATCTCGATGAGGTTACCTTCATCGTCATACTCCATGCGGTACGGCCAATCTTCGTTGGCTGTCAGCAGACGATTTAGTTTTCCAACTTCTGTCTGATTGTTTGCATCGTTTCGATTCTCATCGCCCTGGTACAAATAGTCGCGAACGACCGTCCAGGTGCCTGCAATCAGACTTTCAGTCTTGTCAAGTTGGCCAAGTTCTCCGAACGAATATTTGAGGGTGAGATCATGCAGCGGTAATTGCGGTACGTCATTATCCGATCCGTAGAGCCTTTGAATTGACTGTGATAATCGGCCCTGATCGGTAAAGTCGACATCGTTATGTGCGATGAATCGCCCGCCTTCCGAACGGTAGTGGTTCAACGAGTCCAGACGGCCGTTATCATCATAGCTGAAGGCCGTAAAGCCCTCCGGATCGGCTCCACTGGCAGGATCTGGCTGCCCGAATCTCCGAATACGACTTCGCATTCCATCTAATGTGTACCCAAAGCTGACAGAAAGATGCGATGGAACGGACGTCGATGCCCAAAGAGAAGCGTCCGACTGACTGATGTTCCGGCTGATCGAAGTCAAACGTCCAAGATCGTCGTGGACATAGTCTACTTTGAAAAGATGCTGTTCACCAGGTGTTGACACATCGTGATCACGACGTACTTCCAAGTGGTTACGCAAACCGAGAGTGTTGTATTGAGAAACGAGATGAGTAACCGGAACAGGCTGCCCAAAGACGATTGCCATTTGTGTCTCATTGGTGGTCCGTCCAAACTGGTCGATTTCAAAAGACACTGCGGATTTAATATCACCAGTCGTGATAGTGCCGTCGTATTCCGCCGCCGATAGCAGCCCTCCAGCACTGTCATACTGGGTTAGAACTGAATGGACCACCGATCCCGCCGGTGTATCCTTCCATTCCTCAAGGATCTTATTCGTTGTCGGGTCTGGCGTGGTGACTGTCACTCGTCCGTTGCGGTCTTTGTATGTTGTTGTCATCCCGCTATATGTCCAGGTACGTGTGACGTCTTTGACGCCGTTGGTTTCACCCGGAGCAATCAGCACATCGATCCGCGAGGTCTCGCTGATTTTGCGGCCGAGCGAATCGTAGGCCCAATGGATCACGTTTAATCCTGGATCCGTCTGCCTCAGCAGATTGCCGGCAGAATCGTAAACATAGGTGGTTACCAGACCCGTATTCGGGTTGGAAGTCCCACTCTGCTGATTTGTCCTCTGGATCCGTGAAACCTGCCCAGTCGCAGCATCATATTGACGAACCAGAATGCCCTGATCTGCGTTGTTGTAGATTTCGACAGGCCGCATTGCTCCGTCGTAGATGGTCTCAGTCTGCACAACACCGGAGGCGTACGCTCCACTGACAAAACCGACAGACGCCCGTTGGCTCAGCACCAAGCCGTCTTCGTTCAGTGTCGTCTGCTGACGACGTGCCAGCGGATCGTAGGTAAGCACATCCAGTGTATGATTTGCAGCGTTGTAGTTGTATTCAAAACGGACTTCAGCGGACGCATTGCCTCCTGCTTCGACCGGTGCGGCTGGCAGAATCTGTCTGACAGTTTTTCCCTGTGCATCAACGAACGTGACTGTCTTCGGAGTCGCCCCGTTCAACGCCGATCGAGCAACCTGAATGGTTTGTGCTTCTGCGGCAACGCCATACAGAGCATTTGAAACTACATACGTATTCTGAACAATCAGATCGTCAGGGTTGGTTCCCGTTCTGGCAGCCGCGATTGCCGTTGTTGATAATCGTCCAAGTGCATCCCAAGTGAATAGTGTTCGACGGAATCCGTTGAGAAGCTGGTTGCCGTTTTCGTCGAGCGGAAATTCCAGAAGTTGCTCAAGGCGTGAGCCAGCGGTGTCATACTTGTTTGTGACGACACTGGAATCGGGATTGACCTCCCGAATCACTTGTCCGGCGGCGTCTCGTTCGGTCGAAGCCGCAATTCCAAACCGGTCGGTCGTCTGAGTGTGAAGCCCAAGCAGCGTATAGACATGAGTCGTCGTTCGCTGGCTGGCAGCCGACTCGGGAACAGCGTCAACAATACTGGTAAGACGTCCAGCAACATCGTAGTTCAGAGTTGTCGTCAGATTGGCAGCAACGACGGAGTTGTCCGGCATGGTCGTCAGACGGCGTTCGATCGACTGGACCTGATCGCCCGCCGCGTTCAACGTAGCGAACTGAATCCGCCCGCCGGTTGCCAGCACTTCACTACGAATCTGACGGTTGAGTGCGTCGTAGTCAAACACTACAGACGCCAAATCCGGAGCATCCTGTCGCAATAGATTTCCAACCGCATCGTAGACCCGGGTCGTCATGAGGTCCGTACCGATGTAATTGCCGTTGACGGTTTGGCCAAGTCGAACATCGTGACGCACCTGAGAAATCAATCGATCCATTCGATCATAGGTCAACGTGGTCTCCGCACCGGTGCGGTGGTTCTTTGTGGCAATGACGTTCCCGGCAGCATCTGTTGTTGTCTGCGTGATGATCGTGCTAAGTCCATTTCCAATAGCGACTCCATCTTGACGCACCCAGCTTGTGTGATTCGCCGGATCGTAGAAGTAGTCCGTCGCCAAACCGTGGACAGGAATCACCTTCCTGATCGATCCGTTGCCGTAGTACTGGGTTCTGGTGATTTGTTCGAGCGAGGTCCCAAGTGCCTCAGTGACTTTGATTTGTCGCCCCTGTGTGTCGTACTCAAACAGAGTCACGGTTCCGCGGCCGTCGGTTGTCGTGGCCAGCAGTCCGCCGGTGGTGTAGTTCTGCGACGATGATCGGAGAAGATTGGCAGGGATTTGAGTTCCGCCCTGATAAAGTCGCGACTGCAATGGACGACCGATGGCGTCGGCATCACTGTCCAGTACTGAAACGATTGTGGAAGATCCAAATTCGTCCACGTAGCTGGTTGTCGTCTTGTCGACATTTCCGAAGCTGTCGTAGGTGAAATCGGTAATTGGCTGAAGATCCGATGCCAGAGTTGCATGAATCTGAGCCGTCTGAATCACGCGGCGTTGTTCATCCCAGGCGTAATTCGTGATCAGGCCTCGAGCATCTGTGCTTGACAACAACACATCGCTGGCGACAAGGAACGCAAAGTCCGGATGGAAATAATCACCATAGCTCCATGTCTCCTGATAACCCAGCGGAGCGGTAAGTTTGGTGACTCGCTGTTTGGAATCGCGAGTGTAAAGCTGACGACGTCCGAGAGCATCTGTAGATTCAATCAGGTAACCGCCGATGTTGTAGCGGGCAGCGCTTTGCAGATAGTCCATGAAGACGGACGTCACGTTGCCCTGAACTTTCGACGCCGTCCCTGCCACGGGAACGTTCTTGAACTCAACGTCATTCGGGCCGTACACGAAACGGCGATCTTCGTAATCATATTGAAATCTGGTCGTGCGATTCAGCGAATCGGTGGCGTAAACCACGTTCCCAAAGATGTCGCGTTCAAACGTGCTGGATTGATAGGCCGTTGCCGGGCCAAAAAGATCATTCGACGGTGCATTCACAATCTGCTCTGACAGCACACGTCCTTTCTCATCAAACGTTATATCACGACGAGCTCGCCCCGCGACTGTGACCTCATTGAGGTTGCCGTCCAGTGCCTGCAGGCTGCCGGGACTAACGATGCTTGCCTTCAGGCTTGATGGATCAAGGAATCCGCTTGTCGGAATTGTGATCAGATTCTGTGCCAGAGTACGAATCAAATACTGCGACTTATCGGCTCCACCGCCAAGTCCCAGAGTCACACTGGTCGGCAGACCGGTGGCATTATCGTAGGCGACGGTTGTGATTGAGCCGCCGCTCGTCGGTATGCCACGCGTTACGCTTTCGAGCCGACCGGATGAGTCGTAGCTGTAGGAATAAGTAAGCGGGAACGTTCCTGCGGCATTCAGTGTCAGCCCCGTGATTCTGCCGGTAGCTGCCCCCGTGACGATCCAGCTTCGCGGTGTCCCTGTGCTCGGCATGTTGATGCTCGTCAGGAACCCGTTGGCATCGCGATTGAAGGTTGTGGTGCCAAGGATTCCCTTTGGGGCAAAGGCATGCACTTCGCCTGTCACGTCCAGAGAACCGTACCCCATCGACTGGAGAACGCGCCCCGGAGTTCCTTCTGTTCCGCTAAACACAAACCCCGTCCCCGGCCCCGACAAAGGCTTGATAAAGATCGGCAGGCCGTCTGAGTCAAAGTAATATTCCGTTCCATCTACCGCCGTATACAAATACTGCTGGCTGGTAACGAAACGCTTCAGCGTTCCAAATTCTTCAGAGACGTCAAATCGCCCTGCAAGAGACACGGCGCGCCAGCCCCTGAGTCCGTCTGTTTCATTGAGGCCCTTGCCACCAAATGGAACAAACAATCGCGAATCACCATTTACACCAATTAGCACAACACGGTCGTCAGCCCAGTCCTGATAGCCGTCGGCCAATGTGCCTGAAGGGAGTTCTGAATTCCTGAAAACACTCAAATACGGAACCCCAGTGAGAGACCATCCATTGCCAAATCCCGCGAATGGCCCAGTATCCGCCTTGACGATTGTGCCGTCAGTCCGTTGATAATCCGTTGCCGGAACTGAGGCGTCGCCTTCGAGAGTCCAGAACCGAGTCGAGTTGTTTGCAAGCGTGGCGGTAAGTTCAACCTGCCATCGCAACACCCCGCGCAGTGGGACTTCAGCTCCCGCAGAAGTCACCATCGTGCCCGGAATAAGGGGTGACTGAATGGCGAAGCGGTAAAGCTGTTCTTCTCCGGCTACTCCTGTGCCGGAGTAAACAATGTTTCCCGAATTCTGCAGCAGCGCCTTGCTCCCCGACGGACCGGCGACTGGCACTTCAACCTTTGTAAGATCCACGCGGCCAGCGATAGTTGTGTCCAGGAAGTACCACTTAAGATTGACTGCCAGATTCGTGATAGGCTCCGCCGTTGCTTCACGGAGAATCGAACCAGAGATAACCGGTCGGCGTGCGGCCAACATAGTGGAATGCTGGAGCGACACTGTACTTTCCGCCCCATTGAGCGTTGTTCCGATCGAAATTCCCGTTGAAATCAGTCCAGAGGCAGAATCGAACGCGATATCGCCGATTGTCTGCACGGTCCGATCGTTAAATCCTTCTGAGGCGACAGCAGCAGAGGTGTGATAACCCTCGGTCGTTTCCGTCTGCGGCCCAAAGCCAATCAATTGAGTTTGGGGGAGATCAAAATCGGCGCCGGAACTCCACGAGTTGTTGAGTTGGTACCGCGACAGTGGTCCTTGAACCGGGAATGGTGGTAATTGCGGAGTGGCTCGAACGTCGGTGGCAATAATGTCTGTGTAACTGAAACCGTCGAACACACGAAGCTTGAGCGAGTGTCGAAGTGTGTTGAGAGGATTTTGGATGTCGTTTGGCTGTGGCAGATCATTCTGAAATGCAATTGCTGTCTGATAGACGACTGAGCCATTTCGAATCGTAGTATCCGAAAATCCTGTTAATCCGTCGCGGAGAGGAGATGATCGGAATCGGTCGACAACCTGAACGGTTAACTGATCACCGTCAGGATCGTGACTGCTGACCGGCAACGCATAGTATCGAATTTCGGCGGATTCACGTCCGCTGGTCGTTGATGTCGGCGTGGCTTCGTAAACGAGATTGAACAAGGAGTTCATCGACGCCGTAGGCGCGACGTTGAAAACACGAATGCGGGCGGTCCCGGGCTGCAATTGAGGTGACGCTGGAGTTGTATATCGAATGGTTTCGAAGTACTCCCCATGCAGTGAGAAGAACGCTTTGTTTGGCGTGTACGTGAAAATCCCTGAACCTGACGACACGAGGACGCCGCGAGTGTTCTGGATCTCTGTCGAAGCGGAAGCCGTCAGACTCACAAGTCCCGTCGATGCAAGGTCACCACGGAACTGAATTCTCCACCACGACTTGCCAAGACGCTGATCCAGTAGCTCCAGAACGTCCACAGTTCCGGTCGGCCGATTTGCGACTGCTTCAATCGTGGACTTGATGTCTGACGGATCTGTACCGGTAAACGTCGCCGTACGAACTCCCTGGCCCCAGTCAAACTTCAACCACCACTGATTGGAGGCATCAAGAACAGGAGAAACATAGAACGTCGTGCTTCTAACGGAATTGTCGCCGTGATCAATCCACCCATTCTCAACAGACGACAGTTGGACTCGACCAGTGAATGAATGCCAGCGGATCGAAATCGCTGGAAGTGACGTCAAACGTCAGTGGCCTGCTATGGATGCTTCGAACTGATCGTCGCGGCAGAATTGTCAAGCCTTGAGCAACGGACAGGGAAACCGTCGTTGGGCGCGTCTGAATACCAAGCGATGCGCTACTGAGTGTGTATGTAAATGAACCGCTGCTCGCCACGTAAGGATTCGTTGGCCGAAAGCGAATCGCCCCATCAGAGTCAACACTCAAAGTGCCGTTGCCGACGGTTGACAGATTTGTGACGGTCCAGTCAGAGGCGGCATGGTAATCGGCATTGAAAGCATTCAACTGCAATGCAGGATCATTGGCGGTCACATCAATGCGATGCTCAATTCGTCCGGCAGGCAGTGTCACGAGATCGGGCAGTACGTCGACCCGCTCAATCCGAATCGCATCAGCGATCACTGTCCCGGCTCCTGCACTGCTGTTCAACCGAATGTTGAGCGATTGACCACTGGTGGATGCACTGAAGACTCCAAGGTCTTCCCACCAGACGCCTTTGTCCTGCCGGTCATTGGCAGAACCAAACTGATTCACTTTCACGTTCGCTCTCGCTGAGCCCGCAAGTGAAACTGAATAGACAGCATTGGAGATCTTCAGTGACGTCGGATGTCCTGCGTTCTTCTGTTCATCCCGTGTCGGCCATGCTGCGGAAATTCTATACAAGCCGGGCTCAGACAAGGTCGTTGACCATTCGCCGTAGCTGTCACCTTGAATCCGATCAAACGTATTGAGATACCCCGTCCCCGATTTGCTTCGATCTGCCTCTAAAAGTGCGCCTGTACCAGGCGAATACGTATAGGTGTCGTCGTCCAGGTAAAGCACATCTCCAGCAGGCTGGACGACGGCCGTCAGGTTCAACAGAAACGGGTTCTCGTCCGTGTCATCGCTGTTCAGAGTGATCTCGCCGGAGACGACGGTAGGTTGGTCGACGTCAACCACATAATTCGCCGGTGTATAGGTCACGACGAACGATGCGGAATCGCCAACAGCCAGATTGAAATCACCGTTCGAGTCGAATGCCCAGTTCGTTGTGACAGCAAACACTGGCTTCAGTGAATCTCTCGGAGGCGCGTTGACGGTCAAAGACGGCTGCTTCAACTTCAAAACGCCTGTGCCGGTGTTGGTCACGAAGAATGTCTGTTGCAGCACAACCGGGACGGTCCCGCCCTGCTGTGCGGAACCAAAATTGTGAGTGGCCCCTACGTTCAATTCGTCTGCATTGGGAGCGTAGCCCACCAAAAGCTCCGGCACTGCGGGCAGCACCTTCCCGGTGATCTCGAAATTGAACGGATTAGCGTCCGGATCGTTTGTCGCAAAGGACAGGGTTCCGGCGAGGTCGCCATCCACAGCGGTATTCATCGTCACCACAAACGTCTCGTAAGCCCCTGGTGGGATGCTCTGCCCGTTCGTAAAATTTGGTGCAACAATAAATCCATTGGCCGGACCAGTTGTCGCAGTATAAACAACGCCATTCACGATTAACGCTGTATCACCGTGATTGATGACCTTGAACGTCTTCTTCACAACGCTATTGAGCCCGAACGATCCAAAGCTCTCGCTGCCGGTGTTGTCGGGTATTAAGTCAGTTGTTCCTTCAACGCGAACAGAGATCTTCGGCGGCTCAACGACGTTGATCACGTTGATAACGATGTCCGTCACGGCAGACGGATTGAACCCATCCGTCATTTGGATCTTCAGAGTGTACTGATGACCCGGTGTGCTTTCGTAATCAAGCTCCGTATTATCATCAACTCGGATTGTTCCCGTATTTGCATCGATCTTGAAAATGCCGGTGTTGCCGACAATGGTCCAGCCACCGTGCATGTCGTTCGTGTCAGGATCAAACACGAAAAGATTCCCGACGAAGGCATCATTCGCAGCATCCTCGGAGATAGACAACGTTGGGTTCGGCTGAATAATGACGGGTACCGTGTCATTGACATCCACAAGGTGAATACTGAAATTTCGTGAAACGACAAACGTACCGTTTGTCAGCACGGCTTGCAGCGTGTACGAAGTTGGCTGTGTTTCATAATCCAGGACTCCATTGACGGAAATCTTTGCCGTTCTTCCATCACCGATACCGACGATGCTAAACAGCCCGGTATAGGCGGAGCCATCGGTGTTGCGGAGCGTCCAAACATACGAACCGACAGTATCAACATCTGTGGCGACGATTGCCCCGTGCTGCGAACCAATCGATGCATTCTCGGCGATGTCAATAATCGCTGGTTCCGGAACCACAGGCGCATTGTCGTTCACGTCATCCAGCACAACCGTGACATCAACGGGATTTGATGTGGCAACACCGTCATTCACAGTGACGTTGTGCAGGACAAAAGACTTCGGAGCAGTCGGACTGTCGAAGTCGAAGGCGGCGTTCTGAGCAACGCGAATTCGTGCTGAGATCGCTCCGGTAGTCAGGTTCGGAGCATTGCCGATCAATTCAAACAGATCCGAATAGACCTGGCCGTCCGAACCCGTAATTGCTCCCCCAATTTGCCATGTGTATGTGTAATTCGCTCCCGTGTCCGCATCGACTCCGGAAACCGAACCAAACTCATCACCCAATTCTGCATCCTCCGGCAGGTGCGCCTGAATAGCCGGAGTTCCGTTGAGAACGGGAGCACTGTCGTTTCGGTCATCAATTGTCACCGTCAAGCCGAGCGATGCATCTGGAGTGGCGGGCAGCAGTGGGTCGTTGTCGTTGATATCAATCGTTGCTGAGAGCGAAGTCAAAAGGTCGGGCGCATCACGATTGATGTTCTCACCGGCTTTCAGGTACACCGCATACGTCAGACGTCGTTCGTTGCCGTTGACCACTGTTGATATCAATGTTGGCTGCGACTCAAAGAATGCTGGAGTCCCGGCAGTGCTGTTTACCGTAACGAGTATTGTGCCGTCCAGATCGTCGACAACGTCAAATCGCCCCAGCTCCTGTCGCGTCGTGAGGGCAGAACCATTGGATTCCAGCAGATTGGTTATCGTAGGAACAAAGGCTTCAGTTGTTGGTGATTGATTGACGTCAACAGTGAAATTCCGGACAGTCGACCATTTGCTCGCGATCGTTTGTCCGGGAACCTGATCCAACGCACGTACTCGGACTGTGTAATTTCCCTCAAGCAGATCCACGTTGTGTTGATAGCTCGTGAGAGCAACATTATTCACATCAAAGACTACAGTGGTTCCACCGCCGACAAGAACACGTTCAACCTGAATCTGATATCGGTCCGCACCGGCAATGGACTGCCATGTGAACGTGGGGTCAGCAACAAGTGACACTGCGGCCAGACCGGTAA
>JAXMBU010000105.1:0-13989 GCA_046349735.1 Planctomycetaceae bacterium | reverse complement strand
CTCCCAACTGTCATCGCGACACGTCAGCGATGCATCGACCTGGGCTCATCTGGCCGTGGCCGATGACCAGGTCTTCGTCCGTGCTCTGGATGCGTTGATTGTTTATCGCTGGAAGTAGCCTGCCTCTCAGGAAGAAGCCCACCTCTCAAAGTAGCGTCACGGCGCAAGCCGTACGGTGAGTGCCAGAATGTTGCGATTATTCACGAACTGGTCCTGCACTCTGCCGCAGATAGCTGCACGCCTTTGGGCAGCAGCGTAAACAAGATTTAGCTGAGGTTGTGTCAGGAACGGGTACCGGCCGGTTCACACCGGCCGCTCGCTCGAATGGTCGGCTATTTGCAGGCCGCGGCCTTATTCCAACATCGAACGCGTTTAACAAAAAATGGCCGTGATCAGTTTGACCTGACCACGGCCATGAGGGCTTCAGAGTTGTCCTGAACTGCGAACGGTGGATGCGGTGCGAGACAGTCGAGGATCGAGTCATGTTAAGCATGCACTCTTATTGATCCGGGTCTACGCGGTTGGTTTGAGATCTCCGTCGGGGTTACAGAGGACAGGTCTGAAATCACCGGGTCGTCTTTCGACGGCCAGGCTTCCTTACGAAGTTTAATCGGCGATCGCTATTCGTTCCTACAGGAAGATTGCCGCCAACTCCGTTATTCTTGAATGGCACGATGTTTGCCATTTCGACTGACGGCGGCTGACTCACCTATTTCAACCGCTCCATGGCCGCCTTCAGAGCATTCAGATCCGCCTCACTGTTTTCCGGATACTTCATTTCGGCCAGCCACCAATCTTCGGTGAAACTCGCTGACTCCCCGGGCTGCAATCGCTCGCGTGGCCCTATCGGCTCCAGCTCAATCATGTCGCCATCCGGATACCAAACGGAAACGGTCAGTCCGGCGGCTTCGTTGTAAACTCGATCAGGGAACGTCCTGAACCGCTTCAAGAACAGCAGATCGTTGGGGGCCAGATACGCAATCGCGCCGGCATAACTGTCGAAGCCCAGCTTCGGTTTTCGAGGAGCCTTCAGGATCTCAACAAATCCTTCTCGCATGCGGATGCTTGGATCCTCGGGCTTCATATTGATCAGCGAACCTTCTTCGTACATCACAAAACTGTTGGGAAATCGACTGGGCTGCGTCAGCGGAATCAGGCAGATTCCCTTACCCACGGCAAACGTGCGACTCCAATGACACCATTCGGTTGTGCTGTTCGAAATGTTGTGAATCGTCTGAGTACACGAGAACTTGGTAGTCAACGCATCCAACACAAAGTCTCGAACGAGCCTTGTCCCAGTCGAGGAATCATCGGGACTTGTCAAACGTGCATGACGAGGTCCGATGATCTCGCCCTTCCATGCTCCACTCCACAGGACTTTTCTCTGCGGAATCACCAACTCCGGCCCAATGTCAAAGCGACCAGCGGAACCCTGAGGCGGATCGCCGGGCTTCCAGGATTTCTCCGCATCCGAAAGATACAGACTGTTCTTTCCCTTCAAGGAATACTCCAGTACTCGGCCACCAACCTCTGGACAAAGCACAACCTTAACCGACGAGTTTGTCAGCTCAATCGCCGAGGTGTATCCGAAGTAAGTGATGACCTTCGCGCCTTCGACATCCGCTCCGTCCGCGAGGATATTGAACGATGCCAGAAAAAGACTGGCGAAAACAATCGATCGAATCATGAGTGGTCCTGTGTGGGTTGAGTTCCATTCTGGATCGTCACAGAAAGCTGATGCCATCTGCCAAACGAACGGGAATGGTCTCAGAATGTCACCGGGGAACAAGAGTCAGACACGATTGATCTCGTATGTAAAGTGTCCGACGGAACTCCAACCTGATCCCTCACAGCCCAGGCTCATCCCATCATTCAGTCCCGCGCCATTCCAGCCGCACAAACTCCGGAGCAGGACCGCGCCATTGCGATGCTTGTTTCCCACGGCCATCTTTGAAGCCTGCACACATCCCAAGCAGATCCAGCTGAGCCCATGACTTCAGTGGACCGTCACCGTCTTTCAAACCTCGAAAGTCACTGAACTCGAGAACGATTTCCTGCTCCCCTGCACTGCCCTGAATTTCTCGAGTACACGCAAACGTTCTCCGGGGACCTCGGTAGTTTCTCCATTCGTTCTCGACCAGCACGATAGAAAAGTGATTCGTCTCTGGCATCTTTAAAGTTAAACAGAGCTTATCACCGTCAGCACCCCGCCAGATCGGATCACTCACTTTGCGCGTCCAAAGTTCCCGCAGACTGACATGCCCGCCATTGAGTTCATACCAATCCGTGAATCCGTTTGAGAAATCGTCGATGACGTCCTCAGCCGCGACCGTGATCACAGGCTTCTCAAGCTGCAGCGTTTGCGGTGTGATCGTGTGAAACTTGCTGCTCAGACAGAATTGTCGAATGGGCTCGCTCATCCCCGGAATCTGCTTCATCGATTCGACCGTCGGTAATCTGTAGTACACATTACTAAAGGCAAACAGCGGAAGATCCAGCGAGTGCAAAGGCAGCGGAGCTTCAAAAACATCGCGATTGCGAACAACCTCAGCACTCCGCCAGAACCGTGCTCGAGGATCCGGATCGACACTGTAGAAAATCTCGCATCGTTCAACCGGCCATGAGTGATCAGGAGTCACCTGAATCGAAGGGACCTTCTGCGCCTGCAGGGTCAATCTGGTTTCCGGAGTCTCCGGCAGCGAAGGGGCTTCTTTCAGATGATGGTCCAGCCACAACAGCATGGTCACAGCAACTTCGGGAGAGAGCCGATGATTATGATGTGGTGTCCATGCGTAACGGATGGGCTGATTCGGTATCAGCTCGTTGGTTCGATAAACATCGTCCATCCAGCCATGAAAATCATTTGTCGCGCTGCGATGCAGAACAGGACACTGAATCAATGGGGCATAACTTTCAAAGCTGAGCGTTCGACGAAAGACATCGAGATCTCCTCGAACATACTCCTGCTGACCTGCGCCTCCATCCAGAAACTCATGCTTCTCCCAACGCCATCCCTGACCTCCCACGGCCGTGACAGCAGCTTTGACTCGATTATCCGTGCCGGCCACATACATGGTGAGATTACCTCCCATCGAAAAGCCATGCACTCCCAGTCGATCAGGATCAACCTCCGGCTGCTGTTCCAGAAATGTTAAGCCCCGACGACATCCCAGGGTCAGCAGGTACCAATTGTTATTCTTCGGATGTTCGCGGTCTTCAAAGTATTGTTTTGGGCCGGGCAACATGCTGAAGTAGCCCGCAACGTTGAGCTGCGTCGGATCGACTGCTCCCCAGTCCGTGTTTGGGTCATTCTCCTTTGCCCCTTCGACGGAGTTGATCGGGGCCTGGCCATTTCCCGAGCCGCCCCAATTCACCGAAAGCCCAGCATACCCACGAGCAACGAGGAGCTTGACTTCGCTGAGCGATCCACGCTGACCGCCACCATGGATATGCATGACTCCGGGAAGTTTTTGACCTGACGTCTTTGGAAACCCATAGATCGCCGTCATTCGAGCCGGCTGGCCCTTGAAGGTCCCGACAAGAAATCTGACATGGCGAAAGAGACCGTCGTCTTCCTGCCATTCACGAATAATCTCCGTCTCGAGAGGATCCTGTCGCGGGTCAAAGTCAGCCCACAACTCCTGAACGCTTGCCGGCTGCTGAGCGATCACGGGTTGGCACACGATCCAGAAGAGAAACGCGAATGACAGGAATCGACGCATGAGAATTCTTTCGCTGCCAATAGTTCATTGGCAAAAGATCAATTCATGGAAGTCGCCACAGCGATGACGACGAACGCAACTCGGCAAAAACGCTCTGTTCAACTTTTCACGGATCGTAACACTCGTCGATACGCTTTCACTTACGTACTCTAATCAACGCGGGCGTCAGACGATGAGCTTCGATGCCGTCCGAGTCAAGAGTTTTGTCACGCACTGACGGATTCAATTCGCCGCTCTGTACTTTCGGAAGTGGAACATGCTACGCCGACAATTTCTTCACTCTTCAGCCGCTGGCCTCTTTACGATCACCGCGAGCCGGGTCCTTTCTGCTCAGGAATCCCGAGCACCTCATATCCTGCTGCGGTCTTCCTGGCAGGTCGTGAATATCGGTGATATCGCACATACTCCGGGCGTATTGGCACTGCTCGAAAAATATGTCCCGGAAGCCGAAGTGATCCTGTGGGCCTCCGGTGATCTCAGCGCTGAAGTCGCGGCGATGGAACATCATCGTTTTCCAAAACTGAAGATCGTAAAAGGCACCATCAAGGCTGACGGCACTACCTCCAACCCGGAACTCGCCGAAGCCATTGCGTGGTCGGACTTTCTGCTGCACGGTTCTGGCCCTTCACTGGTCGCTGCAAAAGATGTGGCCGCGTACGTCAAGCAGACCGGCAAGCCCTTCGGTGTCTACGGTATTACACACGGCTCATTTTTGTCCGGTGATGACAAGTCACTGCTCAGCAAAGCGCAGTTCGTCTACTTTCGGGACTCGGTATCACTCGCGCGATCCAAAGAAGAAGGCGTGTCCTGCCCAGTTATGGAATTCGCTCCGGACGGAGCATTCGCGTGCGATCTCAGAGATGACTCACAGGCCACAGAATTCCTTAAGGCCAATCAACTCGAAGAGGGAAAATTTCTCTGCTGCCTGTCTCGCCTGAGATACACGCCCTACTGGAGCATCCCCGGCAGCAAACGTCCGTATGACGAAAAACGTCACGCACGCAATGAAGCCATGAAGGAACACGATCACGCTCCGATACGGGAAGCAATTATCTCCGTCATTCGCGATACAGACCTGAAGGTTCTGTTGTGCCCGGAAGACATGACGCAAATGGCCGTCGGCAAAGAAATGCTCTTCGACAAACTTCCGGATGACGTGAAATCGCGAGTCGTCTGGAAAGAGAAATTCTGGCTCACCGATATGGCGCTCAGCGTTTACGTTCGCAGCGCGGGGCTCTTTGGGAGTGAGATGCATTCGCCGATCATGGCCGTCGGGAACGGCATTCCGGCCATCGTCTGTCGATTCGAAGAACAGACCAGCAAAGGCTTCATGTGGCGTGATATTGGACTGGGAGACTGGCTGTTTGACTTCGACAACGAAGAGGACTGCAGAAAGCTTCGGGCCGCGGTTCTGGCAATGGCGAAAGATCCGGTTGGAGCTCGCGAACGCACCGAGAAAGCTCGTGAGTTCGTGATGCAGCGTCAGTCAGAAACAATGCTGACACTCAAAAGCACGTTAACAAAGTAATGTTGCCGGGAGAAAACATCATCCCTGTCAGTATTCCGACTTCTCAGTAGTCAAGGTCACCTTCATCCGCGTCTTCAATGACGGCCTTCTCCATGAATTCCGTCAGGCTCGGAGCCACGACTTTGACGTCTCCGGACTTCGAATAATCCGGACAGAATTTCCAGACAGTGTATCCCTCTTCCGGATTCACGATCAGAAAATCCTCGTTGTCCGTAGCGAGGACCAAACATCGCTCCAGCTTCTCATACGGGAACGGCTTCCCCGCAGGTCCCTTGGCAGCCGCGAGCCCCATCGACCGATACATGGCCACAAAGCCCGCCATCATACCGATATGAGTCGACGTGATCTTGTTGACTCGTGTTGTCTCCTGCAGTTCTTCTTCAGTCCAGAATTGCCATTCATTCTTTTGGAATCGCACGACGTGCAACTCCGGGAGCTTTCTCAGCCACTGCAGATAGTCTGATGGTAGAGCAGGATTGCTGTTCGTCATGCTGATTGTCCCATTACCACGTTTGTTATCTCATCCGACAGACTCGGCTTCTTCCTCCGAATCCCGATGTAGGTATCGCGAAAACTCTCTCGCTGCCTCACACAGCCATACTCATTGCTGCGCGAAGAGTGATTCCTTCGGAGCCGTGTAGCGAATCGCGAGATGCGGAGTTTCCAAACGTACCTGCCCTTTGCCAACCGATTGGACCCCGGCTTCCACAAGTCCCGTTGTCAGGAGAGTTCGCTCAAGGGGACATGGCGATTTTCCCTTGATAAACGTGGCTTCCGCTTTCGCCATGAGTTCTGCGGAATACACGACGTTCGGTACCGGCGGCAGATAAAACAGCGTCGAGAGCGGCTTGGACTCGTTCTTCAGTTTCGCGGCAAACGTAAAGTCCGCGACGAGCCCATTCATCAGCAGCATCGTCGCTTTAGTGCCGTCAATATATTCGATGCGATACGCCACGGGTTCCTTGACCCATTCCTGCATTTGCTGCCGAGTCGGATAGCGATGACTAAACGATTCCGGCTGAGCCAGCGTCTGGCATCGCGACAAACACGCGTGAAACAACGACGAGTCCCAGCCTCCGGCCGACCACGATCCGGAATCCATCGCCTTCCAGAACTCATCGCCCTTTAGTCCATGAACTGCGGCCACACCCGTCTCACCGCCTTTTCGTCGTTCGGCCATGCACTGAATCACCTCCAGCGCATGAAAGTCATAACTGTCCATGCCTCCCATGGCGACGCACATCAGTTCTTCAACTTCGGCACCATAAGGCATATCAATCGAAGGCATACGCCAGGTGCCGGGCAGAGAAGACCCGGCGGCAAACGCAAAGTTCAGCTCCTTCGAGAGATCGTACATCTCCTTCGCCCAGTCCCACTTCCATGACAGGTGCTTGTCGTTGAAGACGGGAACCGATCGGCCATCCTTGCGAAAGACATCCGTGACCTGCTTAAACAACTCATAGCGAGGATACTTCGTCTGACCATACTCGCTGAGTTCATACTTGCCATGTTCACCAATCAGCAACACAGCATCAACAGCCAGCTCGTTCCCACCACACCGCAGCGCCTCGGCGACAGTCTTGTAGATCGGAAAACCAAACTCCTCGGAGCGTTTTCGACTGAGATCGTTCTCCGGAAACTGATCCACATAAGCCGAGACTACATCCAACTCTGGCTTGTGCCATTCACCGTTAATCGGATATCCAACGAGGAAGCGTTCGGCCATGTGCCAGGCGTGCGAATGATATCGCCACTCGGTAGTAACCACTGCCAGACGCTTGCGGGATGTGCTCTGAAATGGGCCTGCTGCAGATATCGATGGCTGTAGAAAACAGCTCGTGAGTAATCCTGCTCCTGACGCTGCCAGGAAACCTCGTCGACTGGTCATCGCTTCTCTCCCCACGTTTTCTGATAGCTGAGCGAAGCCAACAGCTCCCCCGTGGGTGCATCTTGCACCGCAGCCCATGCGAGGACAAGTCAGACACGTTTATTTCGCTGGCTTCAAATGCTTCCGTAGGGCTTGCCACAACGGAGCAATCAACTGGCAGCTACGCTACGATCATCTGTCGCCTGATGCGCAGCATTGTCATTGGTGCGGCGAGAAAGAAAGATTGGCGACTCTCTCGAATCGGAATACTGAGCAATCATCTGCACATCCTGCCTGGGGCCGCAGTCACCGAATCGCCACAATCGGTGGCTCTGTCTCTGATGAACAACATCGCTTATGTCTATTCGATGACGCCCGTTCTGAAATTCAGCTACTACGCAGGAACCTTCGGCGGATACGACCGCGGAGCGATTCGGCTGCATCAGTCCTGAAGATCCTGTTCCGTTGGGCTCGCCTCGGCGGGAGCGGCGATTGCAGGCTCATTCTTCGGCTCCTGACCGAGATAGTGATCCAATTCAAACTTCGCCCCATCCATCCGCCATTTGTCGAGCCGGTCCTGAAACGCCTTCGGATCAAACTTTGCCTCGGCCTCTTCCAAAGTCATCCCCGGCCGCAGGTCCAGAAGCTCATTTTGCATGGGAATAACCAACGTCGTATTCCAAAATTTCTCCCCATTTCGTTCGACTTCTTCGAATGCTCGCAGAGTGCAATCGTGGGCAACGACGACTGTCGCAGGCAGGTCGACTTCGGATCCTTCTGCCCGTGTCATGACACCTGCAGCGTAGAGACTAAGTCCGTCATAGTTCAGGTTCGTTTCTATCATCCCTTTCGAATGTGTCGCAGCACTCAAGAGGATCTTGATTGGCACTCCATCTTTCGACACATAGCGGCCATCTTTAAGGACGTCTCCGTAGTTCCGAGATGAATCGCCCGTGCGGTTGTAGATAAGTTCGACTGATCGCAGCACGACGTATCGATTGCCGCCGAGCCCGTCAGGAAGAATCAGCGCCGGGGCAATTTGTTTGGTATCGGCCTTTCCAATTTCCAGCCCCTCGCGAGCAACGCCTCCTGCGAAAACTCCGGTCAGTGATTCCGCTGGGATCTGGCACGTGTCTGCTATTTTCTGCAACTTATCTGCCAGCAGCGTATCACCAGACCCTCGATAGCTCTTCGCCATCTCTGCAAATCCATCACGAAGTTGCTCCTCAGTCATGTCAGGAATCGGTGGATCAAACAACGTGCGGCGATCGATGGCAGACTGTTCGTTAAACGCTTTGACTGCTTCCGCGAGTGTTTGGCGAGTTTCCGAATCGCTCAATCGTTGATCTGTCAGGACCGGCTCAGTCTTTCCGACAGAATCCTGCAGATTCTGGTTCACCATTGCGGATTCCTGTTCGACTGATCTCCGCGCCTCTTCTGCAGCTCTTTTGGCTTCTTCGATATGGCGTTGTTCGAGCAATCTGCTCTCGTTGACAGCCTGATTGCTTCTGAAGAAGAAGATCGGAACGGTCACCAGCAAACCGACAACAATCAGACCGACAGCCCCTCCCACCATAACAAGCACAATCCGGCTGAATGATTCTCGACGGCTCACTACGGCGAACGTCACCGCAAGCAGCATCGACACGCCCGCGAAGATCATTCCGTGTTCGTCTCGGCCAATGGCAGCAATCGGCCACGGCAGAAGGAACGCAGCAATGAAGAGTCCCAAAGCTACCAGAGACAAGATGCGTTTGTCGCTCATAATTGCATTCCATCGAAAACGCCAGGACGGTCGTGACACTACAACAGGGAGTGAGTTCTTCAACGGGTTACTGACATGGGCCAGGCACGACTCCAGAATGGAGGCAACTTCGCTGGCCGAGCCGTATCGGTCCTCTGCCCTCTTGGCCATCAGTTTCTGCACGATGGAGCTTAGCCAGGCGGGAACATCGGGATTGATCTCGCGAATCGAACGAGGTTCTTCGTCTGTGATCAGCCTCAGAATGGCGTAACTGTTGTCGGCTCGAAACGGAGGATGGCCGGTGCAGAGGAAGTACAGCACACAGCCGAGGCTGAACAGATCCGATCGAGCATCCACGCCGCCGCCGCGAGCTTGCTCTGGCGACATGTATTGCGGCGTTCCAGCAATGACTCCTGTGCGAGTGATGCTGGCGTCGTCGACAGCTCGAGCCAGTCCAAAGTCCGTCAGCATGGCTCGTTCGACAGACCCATCCAGCAAAATGTTCGAAGGCTTCACGTCGCGATGAACCAGCCCCTGAGCATGAGCCGCCGCAAGTCCTCGTGCGGTCTGCATGCCGAGTCGAAGGATCTCCTTCACTTCCAGCGGACCATCGGATTGGACTCGTTTTTGCAGCGTCGTGCCGCGAGAATACTGAGTCACCAGGTACGGCACGCCCTTCCATTCAGCAACGGCATAGATCGGCAGAACGTCATCGACCACCGCCAGGCAGCCTGTCCTTCACGTGCAAAGCGTTTGCGAGCTGCCCCTGAAGCCGCCAGATGCGGTAGCAGCATTTTGACGCCACAAAGCGATTCAGTTCCTGATCAAACGCTTTAAACACGACTCCCATGCCACCTCGATCAATGATGCCGATGACTTCGCATTCAGCGATGCGTCTGATCTTTTCCGGATCATCTGTCGGGCCGAGCAGCGAATACTGCGCAGGCTCTGCGACCGGAGCATGAGAAGAGTCGTTCAGGCCAGCGTCACACGACGAGGCTCGCAGCGAACTGCGAGCTCGCTGCCACCAGTCAGCAGACTGAATGTTTTGCTCAACCTTCGATCGACAAGATTCACACGCCGATAGATGTTCTCTACGGCGGTTTCTGCCCGTTCAGCGTCCCTTCGACGAGTTGCGTCAACTGTTGAAGATCGGGACACGTTTGCTTCTGCGTTTTAATCCCCAGATCTGACTTTCTATCGCACAATTTCACTCAGCCTCTTCATGATTCGACACCGAGCCACGTAGACCGCGCCGGTCGTTCTCGTCCACAGTCTGCAGCGACGGCTTCGACGGATCGACCTTCCACTCAGTCTCCCAGAACATTCGCCAGGTGATGTCGGTGAACTCACATCGCACCATCTGACTAAGCGCGATGAAACAATTGGCGGCGAGTCTCCGGCACCAGCCCCCATGAGCTTTCGCCATCATTCCCAGCGCGTGAACCGTCAACAGTAAGTCGACTTCGCCGAGTCCCGTCGCCTGATCTTTCGGCCGACGCGACACGGCGTTCAATATCGCGTTGCGAGCGATCCGACCCAACCAGGCTCGAAACGGATGATCGGGATGTGGTTCCCACTGCGAGATAGCCTGCGAGATCGCGAAGAACACTTCTGGCAAACATCCTGAGCATCGGCGTCCTGCAGATTTCTCTGCTTCGCCATCTGCAGAATCACGGCCAGATATACACATCCAGAAAATCCGCCCATGCCTCACCATTCATAGGGATCTTCACCCGGCGCAATCAGGCTTTCTACTGGTTTCCCGGAATGTTTGTCATTTTGGTTTCCTCAACAGTTTGACGGAGGAATACCAGTTCTTTCACCAAGCCCTGAACTTTTCAGCGTTCTGCACACCGTGATCGTGAGCCTGAGTAAAGAGCCGAATCAAGCACCAAAGATTCATAACGCCTCAGGCTCTGTCTAACGCTTAGAGTTCGCTAAAAGGATTCAGTCCTTTGCAATGGAGATAATGCTATCCTATGACAAGTTGAGTGATGACCTGATCATTCTGATGTGATAGTTTTTTTGCTTGTGGCAGCGACCAGAATTGGTAAGTGGAGGATTCTGTGATTGACTGGAGCCATTCTTGCACAGCAGTTCGATGTGGATCAATGAGGGACTATGCATGACTTTACGGAAGTATCTGACTTTGAGACGGTGATTAAGTCTATCGACGTTGATCAGTTATTCGAGATGTGATACCCAATATGCCTCCATGGCATGATTCAACAAGCGAAGTGATGGACTGCTTGGCTGAGGTGAAAGAAACTGCAAGATGCTGATGGTGGTGATGCGATTCAATCGAAATCGTCCGCGATGAGCTGCAGCAGGCAGATCCTGAATTGCTGAACAAGATGGACGTTGATCCGAATTGTTCCCAGGCGATTTTCCGACTCCCAGTGATGCGCTTGGGCATAGGACAAGATTTGGTGGACAACCGCGGTGGATTCAGCCTACTGACTACCCAAACTGTGAAGTATGCGGCTCACCAATGCCATTTGTCGGTCAGATCGACTCCGTTGGTCTTGCGAAGTCGGAAAAAACGAAAGGCTCATTCAAGTTCAGTGACGCCGGAATGATCTACATTTTTCACTGCTGCGGTTTGTCGAAGGTTATTGATTCCTCCTATTGAACCAAATGAAGTCTGCCACGCCGTGGGGAGAATGACACTCCGGGACGTATCCTCGCGCAAAACTACGCTCCAACGGAGATTATCTAAAACTTTAGACGATCTCTTGCCACGTGAGTCGGCTCAACCTATTATCTGATCATCGAATTCCTTAGATGATTCAGGACACAATAGATGGCTCGATCGCAAACGGAACAGCCAACGGAGCTTGAGCTGGAGATTCTTCGTGTCCTGTGGGACAAGTCGCCTTTGCTGGTTCGCGATGTCCGAATCGCCCTTGAAGAAGCCGGCAGACCACTGGCTCACAGCACAGTTATCACGATGCTGAACATTATGCATCGCAAAGGGTTTCTGAAACGACGGCGAGATGGGAAGTCGTTTTGGTTCTGGCCGGCGGCACCGCGTGAGGCGACAACCGGAAAAATGGTCGGGAGTTTGCTGTCTCGACTGTTCAATGGTTCGCCGGCGGCCATGGTGCTGAACTTGCTGCAGACGGCGGATGTGGATTCGGAAGAGCTTACTGAAATTCGCAAACTGGTCGCAAAAAAGTCGAAGGAGATTCAGGAATGAACGAGATCGCTCCGTTTGCCGATCGGTTATGTATGACTCTCCTGCATTCTCTCTGGCAGGCGACAGCGATACTCCTGCTGGTTTCGATCGCCGTGAGACTCTCGCGATGCGGGTCGCGAGCAGGATACGCGGCGTGGATGGCGGGGCTGGTCTTTGCCATTTTCTTCATGCCTGTCACGTTTCTCACGGTTTCTCCGGGACTCATCGAACCGCAGACTCCTGCTTCCGCCATGTCGCTCTCAACGAATGAGGAACGCTCAAGCGACGGCAGGCCGGAGACTACATCATCAACTCCGGCCGTTGCCTCAATGCAACCGGACACCGACGTGGCAGCAACTCCCTCGGTAGATAGCCCCGCTGTGGCTTCTTCGGTGAAGGGAAACTCTGACGAGCAGCCAGTTGAGGCTGCTGCCGCAAGGTCGTCCCTCATCAAGTCCACGGCACCGTGGATTGTTGCTGTGTATGCGATCGGCGTTGTGATGATGTTGGTGCGACTTTGTTTCTCTGCTGCGAACGCAAACCGTCTGGTCAGGACCGCTACAATTCAAAAGGACGACCGACTGGATCAAATGGTCCAGTCCATATCTCGACAATGGAACATGCGAATCGCTCCGGTTGTGGCCGTAACGCAGCAGGTGATTGTCCCGCATGTTGTCGGATTGCTTCGACCCGTCATTCTTCTGCCGGCCTCGGCAATGACCGGACTCTCCGCAGATGAACTGTCGCTGGTTCTTGCTCACGAGATTGCTCATCTGCGTCGATTCGATCTTTGGGCAGCGATGGTGCAAAGATTCGCGGAGGCCGTGCTCTTCTTTAATCCGGCGGTCTGGCTTCTGAGTCGTCGCGTCAGCGAATTCCGGGAATTCTGTTGCGACGATCTGGTGTGTCAGAATGCTGCGACCTCACAGAAGGAGATCGGTGTTCGATACGCCCGGGCATTGCTGCAGGTGATGTCACTCTCAGCAGCAGATCGCAGTAACAACCCGGGCCTGACAGCACTCGCAGCCAGCGGTCGAGGTCCTTCGGAATTGCGTCGCAGGATTGCTCGATTACTGAACGAACCCCTGTCAGAACCGTTCCCGGCTGGACGCAGCTTGCTGATTCTTCTCGGTGCTTGCTTGTTATGGCTGACGCTGCCCGTGCTTCTTCCAACGAACTTATCGAACGGACCGAGCAGCTCTGTGACTCTGGCCGATCAAGTCGATGACAAGGCCCAGCAGCGAGAATTCCGGCTGCAAATCAACGGGCCGGATTCAAAACCACTTTCCAACGTGCAATGCGAGATTCGCGGCATTTCGAAGATCACGGCGGCAGATGTGCTTGTTGGTCGGCACGAAAAGGACGCTCGTTATGGGATCAAACTTGTCACCAACGAAAACGGGCAGTTGCATTTTCGTCGACCCGCAAACCTTGACTATCTGAATGTCTTCGTGGAAGCACCAGGCTACGGCCCGTATCTCGCGGAGTGGCGAACAGCCGATGGATCAGACGGCATTCCGGATACCTTCACGATGGAGTTGGAATCCGCGTGGACAGTCACCGGCCAGGTTGTGGATGAATCAGGCAAACCCATCGTGGGAGCTAACGTGTCTCCTTCTGTGCAATTCCGAAAGCGACCAGGTGACGAACGCAAGATGGGAGTTGGAACAGACCTGACGACGGATGCTGACGGCTTCTGGCGTTACGAGATGGTGCCGAGCTCCAAAGACTATGTCCACGTAAGTGTTGACTATCCAAACTACGCGCCCAGCCGATTGAGCCTCAAACGTGCAGAGTACGAAGCAAAGCCGAATGTCGCCCCAAAGACAATCGCGTTGACAAAAGGACTTTCGGTCACTGGCACAGTCACTGAAGAAAACGGCAACCCCATCGAAGGTGCTTTGGTCCGAACAAAGTACCTGAACGAAATTCGTGAAGCGACAACGG
>JAXMBU010000104.1:0-14362 GCA_046349735.1 Planctomycetaceae bacterium | reverse complement strand
CAACAGTGTATCACCAAAATCACTCCCGGCCGCATGCTCGCAGAAGTCGTCATTGCCCGTGATTCCACCGATCCGCTGATTGCCCCAATACTTTGGACTGCTTGCAGCCTGCTGCAGCTTTCCTCCCTCAGCAGCCTGCTGCTGAGAGCTTTCCCCTCAATCCCCGATGAGGTCAGGGTTCGTCAATCACGTTGGAGGCAAGCACACGCGATACTCCATTGCCAGTCTTCTGCGAGTTCCGGGATTAATGTGTCGGCCCATCGGGCCTTTGGATCAACAATCATTCAGTTCCGGGGCCTGACCGGTCTGTTGATTTAATCCCCCGAGCCTGCCTCAGGGGCCTGAAGACTTTTGCACCACTGAAGATCTTTTGTTCTTTACTGGTGCAAATGCCGTTAAACCCCCGACGCAGGGTCGGGGGCG
Source organism: Planctomycetaceae bacterium (assembly GCA_046349735.1). Lineage (GTDB taxonomy): Bacteria > Planctomycetota > Planctomycetia > Planctomycetales > Planctomycetaceae > SXXK01. The sequence goes on along the minus strand of JAXMBU010000104.1, from coordinate 13,939 downwards.
GTTAGTTCAACACCCTGTGATTTTGCGATTACATTCTTCGGCGAGCGGCTGGGCGTCAGCCCTCCGTGTTTTCAAGCGATGTCCTCGTTGTGGATTTCAAGTCCTCTTTTGCAGAAAAAAATCCGCAGCTGGTTCCAGCGACGGCAGGTGACAGGCATGTTCTTGCAGACCACACGGTATTCGGCGACTGTTCAACAAAACGCACGGAGGGCTGACGCCCAGCCGCTCGCTTTTACTGAACTCCTCAAACTGAACATTGCATCAGCAACTGATCCTGGTCCAGTTGGCAGGTGCCGTACACGTATCGTTTCCCAAGCCGCCGTCGACGGTGTTGCCGAGTTCCGTGAATAGGGAGTCGATCTCAATCACATCGTCTCCACCCAACGCCTGAATTGTATATTTCATCGTGCCACCGGCCGTGTTCGTGTCCGTCTCCAGCACAGCCCCTCCCGCACTGTTTCGACGGCGAAAGACACCGCCAGTGGCGGTTTTCTGTAACTGCAGATGGTCTACGGAATTCGTGCCTTGCAGAATGACGTGATTGATACCGGTGCCTCCGATGAGCGTGTCATCTCCCGCCAGACCATAGAATGTGACGTTTCCGCTGAACTGGGACGCATTCAGGACGTTGTTGCCCACTCCACCCGTCAGCGTTGCGATTTCCACGCTGTTGAGTTCCAGAACTCCACCACTACCTGCTTTCAAGCTGGTGTTTGTCAGGCCCCAGTTTGTGTTGCCTTCAGCACTCAACTTATCCGCCCCGCCTCCACCTTCGTAGGAAAACGTTCCGTCGCCAGCACCCACACGCAGATCGGTGGAAGAAACGCTGAAGCTGTCATTTCCCAGTCCTGTCCGGATCGTCAGGTTTTTGAGACCACCCGTCTGGAGCACAGCACTATGCCTTATCCCAACGGAGTCGTTTCCGGCTCCCGTATCGAGAATGAAGTTCTCAACTCGTGTAAACGTAATAGGGACGATGTTCAGGCCGCCTTTTTGTCCTGTGACCTGCGTTGCGAGTTCGCCGTTAATGCTGGGTGCCGATTGCAGAGACAGATCGTCAGCATTGCCCTCTGTGACTATATTCAATGCCGTGCCGAATAGGCCTCCTGTTACGACAACGGATTCGACTCCGCTGAAAACGAAGCTCTGTTTTGGGATTTCCATGAGGATCTCGTTCAGACCAGGCGATGGCTTCGACGGAAAATATGTGGCGGTCTGGTCTTTTTCGGCCATGACTTGAATAGTGTCTTTGCCGCCAGTGCCTCCCTCAAAACTCACGGTGTCCTGAACCTGAAACCCTCCCCCAAACTTCATGTCAATTGTAAGCGTATCGTCCTGGTTGGATTGCCCTGTGATTTTGACGTTGCGAATCTGGCTTATGGCATGCGATTCCGTGACCTGATTCAGCACTTTGTCAAAGATCTCCAGATTGTTGCCGTTCCTCCGAAGCACAATGTCATCCGCACCGGCCGCTGTCGTTTGATAGAGGAAGTCTGGTGACAGTTTGGAGACAAAGATGTCGTTGGCACCGGCACTTGCCAGATTTGTCGTGCCGCTGCCTGGATCAAAATCCGCTGTCCCCATGAAGCCTCCCGTGGAATAGATGTTTCCAAATCCATCGACCGCGATGCCCTGTCCTTCATCAGATTGTGTGCCCCCCATCTTCTTTGCCCACGCGAAGTTGCCAGCGTTGTCAAGTTTCGACACAAAGATGTCGGTCGCCCCCGCGCTCGTCAGTACGGCCGTGCCGCCGTCCGGATCAAAATCGGCAGTGCCAGAGAAACGCCCTGTGGTGTAGACGTTTCCTTGCACGTCAAATGCAATGCTGGAAGCGACCGCTCCGGATGCTCCTCCGAGTCGCTTCGCCCAGGCGTAGTTGCCTTGAGGGTCAAGTTTCAAGACGAAGGCGTCGTTGTTCGCCGGTGAAGCAGACGTGAGATTCGCCGTGTTGTTCCCGGGATCAAAATCGACTGTCCCCCGGAAGCCTCCCGTGGTGTAAACGGTTCCTGACGCAGACACGGCAATGCCGCGTGCGTCCTGCGCCCCGGTCCCTTTCGCCCAAACATGGTTTCCCGCACTGTCAAGTTTCGACACGAAGGTGGAAAGGGAATCTGGCGAGCCCGTTAATTCTGCTATGCCAAAATTGGGATCGAAATCGACGATATTCGTGAAGCGTCCTGTCGTGTGGACGTTGCCCGAGCCATCAATCGCGATACCGTGAGCTTTGTCTTCGCCGTTTCCACCCATCCGCTTCGCCCATACAAAGTTGCCCGCACTGTTCAATTTGGAGACGAAAATGTCTGTGCTGCCCGAACTGGTTCGATTCGCCGTGACGCCCTCGCTGGGATTAAAATCAGCAGTGTCGTGGAAGAACCCCGTGGTATAGACGTCGCCGGAACCATCTACTGCAATGCCGTTGCCAACATCGCTCCCAACACCCCCCATTCCTTTGGCCCACACCAAGTTTCCCGCACTATTCAGCTTCGAGACAAAGATGTCCCCAAAACCGGGGCTAGTGAGATTTGTCATGCCGCCATTGGGATCAAAATTGGCTGTGCCCTGAAAGGCTCCCGTGGTATAGACGTTGCCCGTACCATCCACTGCTATGCCGTTGGCTTCGTCGTCGCTCGCTCCTCCCATTTTTGGCCCAGACGAAATTCCCAGTGCTGCTCGTTTCAGTAACGAAGATGTCTCGACTGCCACTTGCGACCACGAGAGTTGTCACGGCAGCCCCTGTACCGACCGTGACAGTGCCCGGAGAAAGCGCCTGCGGTGTAGACGTTACCGCTGGCATCTGTGGTCGTCGCATAGCCCGTATCGGTTCCGTTACTGCCAAACCGCCCAGCCGACACAAAATCACCAGAGCAGTTGGCGGACTTCGAGTTGCTCTGTCCCGTGCCCGCTGGTCGCGTTTAAGCCGTCATTCTGTATTCTGCGTGGTCAACGAGCAACTCGCGACGATCCGGATCAGAGAACTGGCCAGCTTCGAACGCAACATGAGAACCTCCAGGTGAAATGAATCTTTGAATTTGAAATCGAGGTCCGTGCGATTCGAGCCCTTTCCCTCCCCATCGTATGCCGCCAGAAACTCGGCCAGGAATTTGGACAATTGTTTTCTCGGCGAGCGCTTTTGGCTGAGTGTCAGCCCTCCGAGTCCATTGACGATGCCTTCAAACTGCGACGGTATTGCACGTAGTGTCGTGTCTCGCATGTTCTCTGCTTAACCCGTGGCCGACAGGCCAGGAGCAGCGAAAGCTCAAGCCTGCCGGCCACGGGTTAAACATGGAAAACACTCTTTTCGAAAAGATCCCAGATGAGTGAGACACTACACGAGTCTTCGATAAACCCTTCATGTTCTAACCGTGACTGAAAGGTTCGGTCTTTCACACAGCGTGCCAGCTTGTGCACTGGCGAAAGAAACCCTCTCCGATCGTCAAAGTAGGTCCTTTCTGCCGGACTCTTCTTTACCCACATTTCTTGTCGAGGAATAAAGCCATTGTGGTGGCGACCTTGAAGAATCCACCGCGAGGAATCCTGCGATTCAACCCGGTACGGGTTCTACAACAGTTCGCCGCCGCGTTGCGCGCACCCCAGGTAAGAAAATGGAGATCTCACCGAACCCCAAACGGGGTTCCACAACGTGTGATGCTCGCACGAAAAACTCGCATTTGTGATGTGGAACCCCGTTGGGGTTTATTGGGTTTTGTGGGTGTTCTCCTGGGGTGCGCCGTTGTCACGGCGACCCCAGGCTTTGTTGTAAAACCCCGTTGGGGTTGAGATTCCTCTAGTTCCCAAACCAGCGGCCCATCGGCGTGCAGCCGAAGGCGGCCGGGTTATCGCGTTGAATTCCACATCACAGGCAACCGTTGATACACTCGCTATAATTGCGATGTATCAGGGCATTCATTACGCATGACAGCGACTTGCCTCTTTAACGCGATGCGACGGAGATCGGGAAGCGTTTGAGCTGGCAATTCATGAGGACACTTCCGACGCTAATGTCATTTCAAAACTTTTCTCCGGAGTTGATCAACTCGGCCGTCGAGACTGTTAATCAACAACTGCTCTCCCGACGCAACGAACATGGTTGGTGGACCGGACGACTTTCGACCTCTGCGTTGTCCACTGCAACGGCGGTGATGGCTCTGCATAAGGCTGCGGAAGCAACCTCAGACAACAGTCTGCGTTCTCGGTGGAGGTCACTGGTCAATGGTGGTCTGCAATGGCTGGCGGATCATCAGAACGAAGACGGTGGCTGGGGTGATACTGTTCTCAGCATCAGCAACATCTCGACCAGTATGTTATGTCACGCGGTCTTTCGAGCCACAGCCGATGTCGTTCGAGAACAATCTCTACCGGAAGAAATGCTTGCCCGATGGCTGCAGGTCACGGAATCATCTGCTCAGCACATTGCACAGGCCGGCGGTGTGCCCGCAGTCATTCGAAGATATGGCAAGGATCATACGTTTTCTGTCCCCATTCTCACCCACTGTGCGCTGGCGGGAATTGTAGAATGGAAGGACGTGATTCCGCTTCCGTTTGAGTTGTCATGCGTCCCGCATCAACTGTACGCGGCTGTCAGGATGCCGGTGGTGAGTTATGCGTTGCCGGCTTTGATCGCCATTGGTCAGGTGATCTTTAAGCATCAGGGACACTGGAATCCCGTCGTCCGGATGATTCGACGCGCGGCGATTGGGCCGTCATTGAAAGTGCTCGAATCAATCCAGCCGAAGAACGGCGGATTCCTGGAGGCGACTCCGTTGACGAGTTTTGTCTGCATGAGTCTGCTCGGATGCGGCCTGTTCGATCATGTCGTGACACAGCGATGTTTGCAGTTCATCGAAGCGTCCGTTCGCGAAGACGGCAGTTGGCCGATCGATACGAATTTGACGACGTGGGTAACAACGCTCAGCGTGAATGCTCTCTGTGAGCACCATGTTGAAACTGTGAGCGGAACGGCGCTAGCCGCCGGTGTCTCAATCGAAGCATCAGACAGGCACCCGCGGCTAGCGCCGGGCGGCTCACAGGTTTCGGCAATCCGCAACTGGCTCCTTGGCCAACAGTATCGCACGGTTCATCCCTACACTCACGCGGCTCCCGGCGGCTGGTCATGGACCGATCTGCCCGGTGGAGTACCGGATGCCGACGACACTCCCGGTGCGATGCTGGCGGTGATGAATCTTCGTTCCTCCGCAGAATCGTTTTCTCCGGAAGAGATTTCCTGTCTTCGCGCCGCAGTAATTTGGTTGCTCGATCTGCAAAACCGCGATGGAGGATGGCCGACGTTTTGTCGAGGCTGGGGAACTCTGCCATTTGATCGCAGTTCCTGCGATTTGACCGCTCATACGCTGCGAGCGTTCCACCAGTGGCTGAAGCGAGTTCCGGTGACCGAACCAAAGCTGAGAACCAGAACCGAGAAGTCGATGCGTCGAGGAATCCGGTATCTCGAAAACGTTCAGCGGACCGACGGGACGTGGCTACCGTTGTGGTTTGGCCATCAATTCAACGAAGACGACGAAAATCCGCTGTATGGAACGTCGCGAGTCGTCCGCGCGCTGGGTACGATAGGACAGGAATCGTCGGCATGTTGCGTCAGGGCGGTTCGTTGGTTGATTGAGAATCAGAACGAAGACGGAGGCTGGTCGGCTCGTCGCGGCCTGAAAAGTTCGGTCGAGGAAACCGGTCTGGCTTTGGATTCCCTTGTTGATTTTCCAGAAGCTCGGTCGGCGGTTGACAGGGCAGCGCATTGGCTGGCCGTACAAGTGAAAGAAGGAATAATTGATCAGCCAAGTCCGATTGGATTCTATTTTGCTCGACTCTGGTATTTTGAGGATCTTTATCCAATCATTTTTGCGGCTGCGGGGTTAAACCGCTGGCGGAACAGGCAGGGGTGATTTCGCAGCCAATTCGCTCGTAGCGCTGGCTTCAGCCAGCGTTTGAATGAAATTTCCAAATCAAAAGTCGCCTGAAGTCGACGCTACAATTGGCTTGACAACTCAGGAACTCAATGGACATCAAGGTCTTATAACGCCCTCAAAAGAATTGTGTCTGATCCGCGTCTGGAATCGCTCTCAGGGCTGACGCCCTGCTACTTGCCTGGTAAACTATCCCGCCACCGAAATCATCTATCGCTCCACCCGGAGAATTTCCCTGTGTCAATCGCCCGTGTCGACAACTCCATCGCAGACGATGACGAACCAATGCGTCCTTCGTTTCCGGAAGATCACCGGCTGGTGGATGACGAAGATGATCCGGCTCCAGTTAAGAAGAAGGGTAAACGCCGCAGCACGACTCATTTGAAAGCCGTGCCAGACACTTTGGAGCTGCGCGAGAAGGTCAAAGTCGCCGCCGAAGAGTATGCTCGCTCACTGGATCGCAGTCGCGCGTTTACTCGCAATGAACTCGAACATCACGGTCGAACATTGCTCGACCAGATGCAATTGCCCGAGAAGTATCTGGGCTTTGCAATGGTGATGGTCGGCAACTTCTTCTGGAAGCAGCAATTCCTGGCAATTCCGTTCAATCGACGCATGCTGTTGCTGCCTCACTGTCTGAAACATGCCGAAGGTTGCCCGGCCGAGTACACTCAGTTTGGTCTCGACTGCGAACGCTGCGGTGCCTGTTCGATCGCCGACTACAAAGTCCGCGCGGAGCAGCTGGGTTACAAAGTGCTGGTCGCGGAAGGTTCGCCCGTTGTCCTGAAGATTATCGTCTCCGGATACATCGACGGTATTCTTGGTGTAGCCTGCCTGAATGTTCTGGAAAAGGCGATCGATAAAGTTCTGATTGCTGGCGTGCCTTCGTATGCGGTTCCGCTGCACTCCGGTGATTGCCTGAATACAACTCTGGATGAAGCGTGGGTCTGGGATGTTCTGGACAAGTATGAACCGTTGCCGGAGAAGCCAACGACCAGTTACGTACCGTTGATGCGAGCTTCTGCGAAGATCTTTGAAGATGATTTCGAGCGTCTGTCGCCACGAGTGCGCACGAAGGATGAGTCGCGCAGAAACTCACCGATTGCGTTCACGGAACAGATTTCGTACGAGTGGCTTTCGAAAGGCGGAAAACGCTTTCGTCCGTTTATTACTCTCGCCGCATGGCATGCCGCATCAGGCACTGGTGCGTTGACAACGGGTGATGCGACACCCGTGATTCCGGACGCGGTGGCTCGTGTGGCGATGGCGATTGAGGCGTTCCATAAAGCTTCGCTGGTTCACGACGACATTCAGGACGACGACCAGTATCGTTACGGCAAAGAAACTCTGCATCGTCAGCACGGTGCCGGTCAGGCGATCAATATTGGCGATCATTTGATTGGGCTCGGGTATCGCTTTATCCATGCGGCTCGGGAACTTAGTCCTGAGATTGCAATCGATGTCCTGAACAGCATGTCGACGGCTCATATCCGGCTGTGCGATGGGCAGGGCGCGGAAATGGCGTTTCAGAAATCTCCGGACTGGAATCTGACTCCTCTTGATGCACTACAGATTTATTCGCTGAAGACATCGCTCATGTTCGAGGCGGCTCTGTATGCCACGGCCTGCGAATGGCCAATCATCCGCTGGCGTCCACCGATTTGGTTCCTCAGTTCTGTCGTCACGTTGGCGTTGCGTTCCAGGTTCTGAACGACCTGAACTGGCAGGGCGACACAGACAATAAACTGGTCGCCGGACAGGACGCCGCTCGCATTGCGACCGACTGTCTTGCTGGCGTTGGCACTGAAGGATGCGAACGAACAGCAGCGAACGGAATTGAAAGAGATTCTTTCCGAGACACAAGGTCGGTCGACGAACCACAAGCGCGTAGACCGGTTGCGAGAAATCTTCAAGGCCTGCGATGTCTTCGAAAAAGCAGAAATGCTGGTTGAACGTTCGCGGGAAAAGGCGGAGTCTCTTGTCGCTGATATCGAAGACGAACAGATTCGTGATCTGCTGCATTTCTTTATCGAAACTGTGCTGGCGAAAGATCTGCCCCCAACTCCGCTTGAAGAAAACCCCGGAGTTTTTGTCCAGCTGGATACAAACACGAATGGCAGCCGAAGCTTGTTGCCAATTATTGGCGGATCCGTGATGGCAGCCGCCACATGTTCAGCGACAGGTGTGCCAGGCTGATTTGTGGCTGATGTTTGGTCTCGAATCCCAACGCCAGTTCAACGAATTCCCGCTTGCAGAGTCACTCGTGGAGCTTGCTTCGACTACTAAGCGAAGCGGGAGGCAATCGCAACTGGAAAGATTTCAGCACTTTGGATTGAACGCTGCCTTCGGCGGCTGCACGTGCTGTGTTGTGTTGTGTAAGGTTTGTATGGCCTGACACAGAATTCTGTACCCGCTTCCATGCCGACAGCCCACGGGTTAAAAAGGAAAAACTTTCAGGTCATCAATCCCCTCTCGAGCGATACGGATTCCCGGCACCAGATGCTTTATGAACGCAGAATGTCCCTCACGACATGGCCATGGACGTCAGTCAGGCGAAAGTCGCGGCCCTGGAAGCGATACGTGAGCTGTTCGTGGTTCACTCCGAGCATATGCAGGATCGTGGCGTTCAGATCGTGAATATGAACGGGCTTGTCGACGACGTTGTAGCTGAAGTCGTCGGTCTCACCGTAAACCTGTCCGCCCTTGATGCCGCCTCCGGCCATCCACATCGTGTAGTTGCGAGGATGATGGTCGCGTCCGTAATTGTCCTTCGTCAGTGTACCCTGGCTGTAGACGGTACGGCCGAACTCTCCGCCCCAGATCACCAGAGTGTCATCCAGCATTCCACGCTGCTTCAGATCCTTCACCAGTGCGGCGCTTGGACGATCGCAGGCCGGAGCCATGCCGCGAATCGCATTCGGCAGACCGCCGTGATGGTCCCAGCCTCGCAGGAAGACCTGTGTAAACGGAACGCCTCGCTCCGCCATTCTTCGCGCGAGCAGACAGTTGTAGGCGAACGTTCCCGGCTCCTTAACTTCCGGGCCATACATGTCGAGCACGCTCTGTGGTTCATCGGAGATGTCCGTCAGGATTCGGCACCGAAGTCTGCATCCGGAACGCCATTTCGTACTGCGAAATTGGGCGAAGCAATTTCCGGATCACCGGACCGCGTTGACGATCTGTATTCAGCTCGGCCAGTCCATCCAGCATGCGTCGGCGAGTGGCCGCATCGACGCCGCTGGGGTTCGACAGATACAACACCGGATCACCGGAAGAACGGAAGCTATGACGCCGGCATGGCGAGTCGACATAAAGCCGCTGCCCCAAAGCCGGGAGAACAACGCCTGAGTCTGAGCTCCACCGGGGATTCGTGGAATGAAGCACGACAAACGTTTGCAGATCCTTATTCGGACTTCCCAGCCCGTAGGAAACCCAGCCGCCCATATTTACCGCCGGGCAATTGGCTGCCCGTCTGAATGTAGGTAATCGCGGGGGTCGTGACGGATCGCTCCGGTATTCATCGTTTTCACGATGCAGATATCATTGACGATCGAGGCGATGTTCGGCAGCAGTTCGCTCACCCACGCCCGATGCTCACCATGTTATGCGCAAATTTGAAAACTGACGGGGCACAAGGCAAGACGAGTCTGTCCCGAAGTCATCGTGGTGATCCGCTGACCATTGCGAACACTCTCCGGCAGATCTTTGTCGAAGAAGTCAGCCAATTTCCGGCTTGTAATCGTACAGATCAAGTTGCGACGGAGCGTCCGCCATAAACAGCCAGATGACTCGTTTGGCTGTCGGCTGAGGATGCAGGCCTGGCAATTCACCAAATGATGTTTTCACCGGTGTGTTGGCCGACAGCAGATTCGGATTGAGCACCGAAGCCAATGCGGCCGTGCCGATCCCCGCAGCCGTCTGGCCAAAGAAGTACCGACGAGTCTGCTGGAGAGCATATTGGGCAATTGGATTCATAGATCTATTCCTTAGTGATGGCTTCGTCGAGGTTCAGCAGCAGGTTGGCCATCATCGTCATCGCGGCGTGGTTGGCGGGATCGAGTCCCTCCGGACGCGGCGATGCTCCGATGACCAGCAGCTTTTCCGCTTCCGCCGGATTGGCCTGATAGTGAGCCAATTGATCTGCGTGACTTTTCCCAGCACATTCAGCTCATGTTCTGTTGGCACCCGCGCTGTGCAGACGCGGAAACCGAGAGTCAACCAGGCGCCAACTGAATCGCCGCCTTCTAATCATTCGCCGCCAGTTGTCGTGAGGCTTCGACATATTGTTCATCGTTCATCAAGACCAGTGCCTGCAGCGGTGTGTTTGTCCGAGCACGCCGCGCCACACAGGTTTCTCGAGACGGAGCATCAAACGCCATCAACGACGGTGGTGGTGCTGTCCGCTTCCAGAACGTATACAAACTTCGACGGTATGCGCCGCGTCGTCGGCATCACGCTTGTAGTATTGAGTCGTACTGCCCACAAACGCCACGGCTTCCCAGATGCCATCCGGCTGATACGGTTTACGCTCTTCCGCCAAATTGTTCCGTCAGCAGGCCGCTCATTGACAAAGCGCTGTCACGAACCACTTCAGCATCCAGGCGGAATCGAGGTCCGCGAGCCAGCAGGTCATTGTTCGGATCAATTTGCAGCAGCTCCGGGGAAACTCGCGAAGACTGACGATAAGTCGCCGACATCACAATCAGCTTCTGCAAGGCTTTGATGTTCCATCCACTTTCCACGAATTCCACGGCCAGCCAGTCGAGTAGTTCCGGATCTGTCGGCTGCATCGCCCCTGCACACCGAAGTCTTCCGCCGTCTTGACCAGTCCCACGCCAAAGTACTGTTGCCAGTATCGATTTACAGTGACGCGAGCCGTCAACGGATGCGATGGATCCGTCAGCCATTTCGCAAGGCCCAGACGATTGCGAGGAGCATCAGCCGGCAGCGGAGGAAAGACAGCCGGAACGTTGGCTGTGACTTTCTCCCCGGGCATTGTGTACTCGCCGCGTTTCAGAACGCGAATGTATCCTGAGGCGTCGGCAGATCTTCCATAATCATGGTGATGGCAATGGCCGCGTCCGTCTCGTTCCGCTGTTTCGTCAGCTCATCAATTTGTTTCTGCAGAGGCTCAAAATGTCAGCCGAGTCTTCGGATGAATAAACTGGACGAAGTGGTCACGAATCAGTTTCGACTGTTCCGGAGTTCGCTTGTCCGTTTCCACTTTAATCGCGTCACGAACAGGCTGAGGCACCGCGGATTTCTCCACAGACTTGTCCGCAGCTTCTAATGCCAGCTGAGATTCAACGACTGATTACCCTGCAGCGTCTTCTTCGTCACGCTCCCCGCATGATCCCAATAAACCGTGTACCTCCGAATTGCGTGAAAGCCCAGCCGTTCAGTTCCGTCTTTGTCGGGAGTCCAACGTGAGCCGCGTCGACTTCCAGACGAACCCATTCACCGGCTTTTGGAAGCGGTCCCATCAGTCGATGTTCCGGAGTATCTCCAGCACCAAACGCAATCGTGTCTTCACCCCAGAACGCGCGATGGTTCCAGCTGCCGTCGTTGAACTGCAGCATGACTGTCTTTGGTGGGTTGGCCGGATCAATCCAGCAGTAAGCAAACAGCTTATCACTTTCGCCAATCTTCAGAGTCGGCGCGGCCCCGGTGAAGAAGTGCTGGCTCATGGCGTCGGCTTTGCGACGAGTCGACTTCGTGCCCGAATGAACCGGGTGATCGGGAGCGATCACAAATTCCCACGGACTATTTCCTTCCTGCTTCGCACCGGCCGGAACATCATCTTCGATCCAGACGTAATCGCCGTGCGCTGGGGCGGCAACTACAGTGCCTGCTCCGGGATCGACATATTCAACGGATGTCAGCGCCTTACTCAGTTCTTCGCGAGTGGCCGCGATCTTCTGATCGTATTCTGCGATCTTTGCGGTCTGCTCTTCCGTGGGAACTCGAATCGTTGGTGGAGGCGCCAGAGCATTTCCATCCATCGCCGCATCGGCCGAAGCGTTATAGAACGCAAACAGCTGATAAAATTCCTTTTGTGTTACCGGGTCGAACTTATGGTCATGACAAACCGCACAACCGAGCGTCATCCCCATGAAGATTGTCGACATCGTTTCGGTACGGTCAACCGCATAGCGTACCAGCACTTCTTCGTTGATCGATCCACCTTCGCTGGTCGTCACGTTGCAGCGATTGAACCCTGTCGCGATCTTCTGTTCGATCGTGGAATTTGGCAACAGATCCCCTGCCAGTTGTTCAATCGTAAACTGATCAAACGGTTTGTTTTGATTGAAAGCACTGATGACCCACTCGCGATACTTCCAAAGTGCCCTCTCGTTATCCAGATGCAGACCGTGTGAGTCTCCGTAGCGAACGAGATCCAGCCAGTAGCGCGTCATCTGCTCACCGTAGCGCCCTGACACCAATAATCGATCCACCAGCTTTTCGTAAGCATTGGGATCGGCATCATGGATGAAGTCCTCGACTTCCTGAGGAGTCGGCGGTAACCCCGTGAGGTCCAGGGTGACTCGACGAATCAAAGTGTAACGATCAGCTTCAGGCGACGGCTTCAAACCGGCCATGTCCAGTTTGGCCATGACAAAACGATCGATCGGATTCGTCGCCCAGGTTTCCTGACTGATTGCCGGCAAGGGCAGACGTTCCGGACGAATAAACGACCAGTGACCTTTGTACTCAGCCCCTTGTTGGATCCATCGAGTCAGCGCATCAACCTGAGCAGGCGTCAATTTCTTCCCCGTCTCTGGCGGGGGCATGACAAGATCGGGATCGGTCGTCGTGAGTCGAGCGATCAAGTGACTGTCTTCCGGTTTTCCGGGCACAATCGCCGTCGTTCCCGACTCAAGCCTGGCCGTTGCACCGGCGTGTCCGTCCAATCTCAAACCGGCTTTGCGTTCCGCCGCATCCGGCCCATGGCATTTGTAGCACATGTCGGAAAGGATTGGCCGAATTTCACGGTTGAAGTCAATCCGGTCTTCTGCGGAAACAAAACCACCAGAGCGGCCGCCGACTGAAATTGTCAGCACCAGCAGGAGTTGGCGAATATGGCGGGAACCAAATCTCATAGGAGTCCTCAGCGAATTCATCGCGAGTCACAGGTGGGCAGGGAGCGAGGGACGGCGATTACCGCAGAATTCTCCATGATTGTCAACGAATCTGTGCATTTCAATGGCAAACAAATAGTCTTCCGGATCCGAATTGAGCGATAGCAGCGCCTGGGAATGCCACACGGCTGGACCGCACTTCAAGTCGAGAGCGCGAGGTCCTGTAAAGCCGCACCAACGAGAACCAAATCCGTGGGCAAAATGGCGGCCCATGAAAGTTGCCCACCGAAGACGGGCAATTGAAAAGCAATTCCTCAGCCGTGGTGAATGGGCGGAACCGGGGCGTGAAGTCATGGCAAATTCGCGGCAGCGGTGGAAGCTTTACGGCCGCGGCCCCACTATGTTTTCGGCATCTGCATTGATCGTCCGATATCTGGCCCATTCTGTCTGCCAAGAGTGATGCAAGTGCGCAGAATCAGGTCGGAAATATGAAGGTTTTCAGGCATCAACGAAAAAAGGGTGCTTCGGAGACTCCGAAGCACCCTCATGTGCTCATACCAACAGCGGATCGAACTCTGAAAAATCAGAAGTCGCCCATTGTTTCACCGTCCTGTGGATTACACAGCTTACGAATGATCTGACGGTCCAGATTCTCTGAGAGGAAACGAACGCTTCCGTCGCCCAATACAACCTGGCAGCCGCCAGTGTGCTGGCTGAATGGCTCGTCGTTCGGACCGCAATTGTTTGTGCTCCATGGGCAAGAAGCTGGACCACCCTTTGGAGTTGCATTGTTGTTGATCAGCTTGCTTTCCGCTGGGTAGTTTGGAGCACCGGATACGCCGCTGGCACCATCAGTGTCGGCCCAACGGTTTGGAGCACTGAAGTTGCCGCCAGGAACGCCCGGAGTGACATCTGCCACTGCGTACAACTGGGTTGAATCGAAAC
>JAXMBU010000103.1:0-14675 GCA_046349735.1 Planctomycetaceae bacterium | reverse complement strand
TCCCAACAAGCACATCTGCTCCGGATCCTCCCGTGAGATTCTCGAAGTCGTTGATCGAATTCAGCTGCAACGTGCGATTCGCATGCACAAGTTGCACAGCCGCCGTGTTGAGATAAACCGTGACTCCCTGTGTCTGAGTCGAAAAGCTGATTGTGTCGACACCTTCTCCGGCATTCTCGACGACTCGATCGGCTTCGCCCACGGAGGCCGCACCAAACGTGTAGACATCATTGTCCAGTCCGCCGATCAGCAGGTCACTTCCTGTCGTCCCATTGAGCAGATCATCACCGGCTCCGCCAGTCAGCGTGTTGTCCATCGTGTTGCCAACCAGGACGTCAGACGCCGAGCCGCCCACGAGGTTTTCGAAATCATTGATCGAATTGAGCTGCAACGAACGACTGGCATGAACAGGTTGAACCGCTGTGGAGTTCAGCGACAGCGTGACCGAAATCGTCTGAGTGGCAAAGCTCAACGTGTCGATCCCTTCGCTGGTGTTCTCAAACACCTGATCGACTTCGGCAACCGACGCGGTGCCGAATGTGTAAACGTCGTTGTCCAGACCACCGAACAGCAGATCGCTGCCGATCGTGCCGTTCAGGATGTCGTCACCGGCCCCGCCGGTCAGCGTATTGTTCAAAGCATTTCCGACGAGCAAGTCTGAGCCGGAACCGCCGATGAGATTCTCGATCGTACTGTGAGAACTCAGCTGCAGCGTGCGATTCGTGTGAACCGTCTGCACTGCCGTTGAATGCAGGTACACCGTCACTGTCGTGGTGCGAGTCGCGAAGCTCAGCGTGTCGACACCTTCACCGGTGTTTTCGACCACCTGATCGGCTTCGCCCACGGACGATGTCCCAAAGGTGTAGATATCGTTGTTCAGTCCGCCGATCAGCATGTCGCTGCCTGTCGTGCCGTTCAGAGTGTCGTCACCTGCGTTACCAGTCAGCGTGTTGTTCAGTCCGTTTCCAACCAACAGGTCGGAGCCGGAACCGCCAATCAGATTTTCCACCGTGCTGTGAGAGTTCAACTGCAGCGTGCGGTTCGTGTGAACTGTCTGAACCGACGTCAGATTCAGGTAGGCAGTGACGGCCGTCGTCTGCGCCGAGAAGTCCAGCGTATCGGTTCCTCCATTGGTGGCTTCATTCACCGTGTCGGCTTCTGAGGAAGTTGCCAGTCCGAACACATACGTATCATCGCCCTGACCACCGATCATTTCATCGCTGCCGTCACGGCCATTGAGCCGATCGCGACCGCCATTGCCTGTCAGACGATTGTTCGACGAATTGCCCGAGAGTACATCATCCTGATCGCCGCCCGTGGCATTTTCGAAGTCCGTGGCGGAGCCCAGAATCAGACTCAGATGTGCATTGACGCTCTGCGCTGTAGTCTGCGAAAGATCCAGCATCACAGGCAACCCGGACGTCGGAGCCATGCTGATCGTGTCAGAAGTGCCGGCAGAATCTTCCAGCGTATAAGTGCTCAGAGAAGCATCCGTGTCGAAAGTGTAGGTGTCGTTCCCGGCTTCACCCGCCAGAGTGATCTGAGGAAACCCGTTGAGAATCAGACCGGCTCCATTGATGGTCAGCCCGGTGCTCTGAACGAGAATCGCATCATCTCCCGACGTCCCGACAATTCGAACCGAGTCATTCCCGGAAAGTCCGTCGAGCGTGATCGGTGCGGTGAGCGGAAACTTGCCGATCAGCACGGGCAGGCCACCATTGATGGCATGCGTCACATCAACCGCCAGAGCCGAGTACGTAAAGACAAACGCGTCATCTCCGGACGTGGTGTCCAGAAGATTTTCGAGAGTCAGAGTAAATGCCGCCGAAGCATCCGGATTGATTCCCACACCGGCACCATCGACGTCCAGAGTAACGTTGTAAGATGACTTCGTTTCAAAGTCGAGCACCGTACCGGCCTTGAGCATCAGTTCATTGCTGCCGCTGATCTCAAAGAACGCCGCATCAGTGCCGCTGAGTGACAGATCATTTATGCCAAGAGCGTCGTCGGTGACGACGATATCCGCCAGCTTGATCGACGTCGCTGTGCTGGCGTTCTCATTGAGAGATGTTGTTGTGTTCTGAAGAGTAACTGAGGTTGGAGCTTCGTTAACATCAGTGATCGTCAAAGTGAAGGCCTGCGAAGCGTCAATGGCTCCGCCACCGACCGCAGAATCATCGACTTCCACGGTCACGTTGTATGAAGACTTCGATTCGAAGTTGAGCACCGTACCTGCCTTGAGCATCAGCTCATTGCTGCCGCTGATCTCAAAGAACGCCGAATCAGTGCCGCTGAGTGTCAGATCATTTGTACCAAGGGCGTCGTCAGTAACGACGATATCCGCCAGTTTGATCGCACTCACCGTGCTGGCATTCTCTGCCAGCGATGATGTTGTGTTCTGCAAAGCAACAGCCGTTGGGGCTTCATTGGCATCGGTGATCGTCAGCGTAAAGTTCTGCGAAGCATCAACAGCTCCGCCACCAACCGCAGAGTCATCGACGTCCACAGTCACGTTGTAAGACGACTTCGTTTCGAAGTCGAGCACCGTACCGGCCTTGAGCATCAGTTCATTACTGCCGCTGATCTCAAAGAAGACCGCGTCTGAGCCACTGAGTGACAGATCATTTGTGCCAAGAGCGTCGTCGGTGACGACGATATCCGCCAGCTTGATCGACGTCGCTGTGCTGGTGTTCTCATTGAGAGATGTTGTTGTGTTCTGAAGGGTAACTGAGGTTGGAGCTTCGTTAACATCAGTGATCGTCAAAGTGAAGGTCTGCGAAGCGTCAATCGCTCCGCCACCGACCGCAGAATCATCGACGTCCACGGTCACGTTGTATGAAGACTTCGATTCGAAGTTGAGCACCGTACCTGCCTTGAGCATCAGTTCATTGCTGCCGACAATCTGGAACGAACCATTGTCGGTATCGCCGGCTCGGTTGCAAAAGCATACGTGAACGTGTCGAACGGATTTGCATCGGTCGTCGAGAACGTCCCGACGGGCGTCCCGCTAGACTGATTCTCGGCCACACTGCTGTTGGAGATCCCAATAGCTGTCGGGTAGCGGGGACATCCATCCGCAGAATGTAAACCGCGCCGCGATTGGTCCCGCCACCCCCATCCTTGGACGCACCAACGATCAAATCAGCCACTCCGTCGCCATCGAAATCACCGAGGTTTGCCGCCGATTTTCCAAATCGGTTGCCGTTGCTCAGCGTTGGTCCGCCGTTGAGGTTCTGGACCAGTTTGGTGAGGCCGTTCGTTTTGACTGTACCATCGGCATTAAGCCGCACTGCGTAGATCGCCCCGCGATCGCCGCCTTCCGTGTCATCCCGGTAGGCCCGACAACAAGATCGGTGACGCCGTCACCGTCCGGGTCTCCTACATTGGCCACGGCGGTTCCGAAGTTATCATTGGCCGCCAAAGTCGGTCCACCATTCGTCCCGCTGGCGATTTGGGTGACACCGCTGGTCTTTACCGTGCCGTCAGAGTTGAGCCGCAGGATGTAGACCGCCCCGCCCCCGGAGACGCCCGTATTGTTCCCGAAGGCCCCGACGGCCAGGTCGACAATACCGTCGCCGTCGAAATCGCCGAGGCTGGCGAGGGAACCACCGAAGTAGGATCGGTCCGTCAGCGTCGGCCCGCCATTGACTCCGCTGGCGATGCGGGTCGTGCCGCCGGTCTTCACGGTCCCGTCAGCGTTAAGCCGTAAGATGTACACAGCTCCTCGAAAGAAACCCTCCGCACTGTCTCCGTAGGCTCCGACCGCGAGGTCGTTGATCCCGTCACCGTCCAGATCCCCAAGGTTCGCCACAGAGGTTCCGAACGCGGTAAAATTTGCCAGTGCCGGCCCCCCGTTGAGGTTATCGCCGATTTTCGAGATGCCTCCGCTCTTCACTGTGCCATTGGTGTTCAGCCGCAGGATGTACACCGCGCCCCGACTCAGCCCACCGCTATCGTCATTGTACGACCCGACCGCCAGATCGACGACGCCGTCGCCGTCGATGTCCCCAAGGTTCGCTAAGGAGCTGCCAAATTTCGCGTCCAGAATGAGGGACGGCCCACCATTAGAACCGTTGCCGATCCGGGTGGTGGCCTTCACTGTGCCATCAGCATTCAGAAAATGAATGTACACCGCACCGCGAAAGTCCGGATTCTCCGCAAACGCAGCTCCCACCGCGATGTCTCCATTGCCGTCGCCGTCGAGATCTCCAAGACGTGCCACTGCAAAGCCAAAGGTCTCCTGGTTTCCCAGCGACGGTCCGCCATTCAGGTTGTCCCCGATCTTCGTGATGCCATTCAGTTTCGGCTTGCCATTCGACGGGGTGACGATCGTGGCCGCGTAGTCTTCCACTTCGCCGTTGATCGCGACGCCGGTCGCGTCGCTCGCGGACGTGTCCGTGCTCAACCGGAATCGGGCATAAGTCTTGCCCGTGAAGCCCGTGGGAACAGTCGGGAACGTCAGCGTGAACGAACCGTTGGTTGTGGCCGTTGGAACCGACACTGGCACGTTCGGTCGCATTGTCAAACACGCCGTTGCCATTGTAATCCACCCAGCCGTAGAGCGTGGCGGCGGTGCCGGTGGTGTTCGTTGCCCGCAGCGTAACGGTCGGCTGCGAACCAATCGTGAATTGCAGATCGGTCAGTGGGAAGAGGACGCCGTCTTCGTCCAGACCGTCACCATTCGCGGCGGCGTTGGCGGTCGCGTTCGCTTCCGCATCGATGGCCGCTCCCAGACGCAGCCCTGAGTTGATGATATGTCGCGGACCACCATCGCCCAGCGTGGTGGCGTAGTTGCCGGCCCCGGCTCCGCTCCCCGTATCGGGGGCGTCCCCGAAATCGAATGTCGCCGCGTCCAGCCGCAGAATGTAAGCCGCTCCCCTGGCTTGCCCGCCCGTGTCGTCAGATCTGGCCCCGACCAGAATATCGACGACACCATCTCCGTCGAGGTCCCCGAGGCTGCTGACGCTCGTCCCGAAACTGGTCCCTGCGACCGAGGGCCCGCCATTGATGCCGCTACTAATCCGCACCTTGCCGGCCAACGTGCCATCCGCATGGAGAAACAGCGAATCGACACTATTGTCACTATCCGATCCCACCAGCAGGTCGGTCACTCCATTCCCGTCCAGATCGCCCGCGGTCGCTAAAGCAGGATTGACGCTGGCTGAGATCCCCAGGGTCGGGTTGCTGAGCAACGTGTGCGACTTGACGGTTCCGTCCGTGTTCAAGCGGGCGACGTAAACGGCACCACGAATTCCAATCGCCACGTCGCCGGTTTCATCGCCATCGATGTCCCCCAGACTGGCGAGCGAGATACCGAACCGACTGCTACTGGCGAGAGTCGGCCCGCCATTGACTCCGCTGGCGATCCGGGTGGAAGAGGAGACCGTTCCATCAGAGTTCATCAACAGAACGTAGACCGCTCCCGCATAGCTGTCCTCTCCAAACGCCCCCACCGCCAGGTCACCCACCCCGTCGCCATTGATGTCGCCGAGCGAAGCGACGGACCTGCCGAATTGCGCGACGACCGGCAGCGATGGTCCGCCATTGGTCCCGTTGGCGATTTGTGTGATGCCGCCGCTCTTCACGGTGCCGTCGGAATTTAGGCGGAGAACATACACCGCCCCGTTACGCACAAGCCCCAGGTCGAACCCCGACGATCCGACGGCAATGTCGCCAATCCCGTCGCCGTCAATATCCCCCAGCGCTTGCCACCGGGAATTCGAAAACATCGCCTTCGACCAACGTAGAGCCCGCCTCCTGTGCGAGGGCGATCTTCGTGGTCGCCTTCACCGATCCATCGGCATTCATTCGCAGGATATGCACCGCTCCCGTGTTGCTGGCAACGGTATCGTCTTGATGCGCGCCTACGGCCAGATCCGTGACACCGTCGCCATCAATGTCGCCAATTCGGGTGAGCGAATTTCCAAACTGGTCCTGGTTCGCGACGTCCGGGCCGTTGGTCGTGTTGTCGTCGATCTTCGTGCTGCCGCCGCTCTTGACGACGCCGGTGGTCGGCTTGGTGATGCTGACCGCGTAATCCTCGACTTCGCCATTCGCCGCCGCTCCCGTCGGGTTCGCCGCCGCCGCGTCGGTGCTCAAACGGAACCGGGCGAAGGTTGTCCCGGTAAAGGACGTGCTGATCGTTGGGAAGTTCAGTGAAACCAGCCCGTTGTTCGTGCCGGTGGGGACAATGATGCTGGCTCGTTCGCTGGTGTTATCGAACAGGCCGTTGTTGTTGAAGTCGATCCAGCCGTACAGCGTGGCGGCGTTTCCTGTCGTGTTCGTGGCGCTGAGTGTCACCACGGGCTGAGTGCCAAAGGTGAACCGCAGTTCCCCGAGAGGACTCGCGACGCCGTCTTCATCGTCCGCGCCGATATCGTCGCCGGTGGCCGTTGAATTTTGGTTCGCGTCCAAGTCTCCTCCGACAAACTTACCCAACCGCAATCCACCCACGATCGTATGCCGAGGGCCGTCGTTCGCCAGCAACGTTTCGTAGTTGCCTGGTCCGGTTCCAGCCCCGGTATCCGGTGCATCACCAAAGTCATCTGTCAGCAACGCCCGACATTCCAGTTGCTCCGGAGCGACGATGATACAATTCCGAGTCATCTTGCGTTTCAACCCACGAGATTTCCCCCGGCGTACTCGCAACGAAATCATGTTCTCGGAAATCAACTGACGAACCCAGTTTGCAATCAACATGCGACACCCTGCAACAACACTCAAGAAGAGATAAAGTCAAAATTCGATGGAGATGATTTCAGGCAACACCCTGACTTCCTTCATCTCCGCTCAGGAACCTTATGGAAACAACATTTGCTTTTTATACAGCTGAGAAATCACAACCCGAAACGACAGTGAGGGATCAAGCGATACCGTTTTACAGGAGCCTACGTAAATCCATCACTGACGCGTTTTGAATTGGCATGTTTTTGTTAGGGCTGGAAGCCCGGCATATCCTCTGCCGGTGGCGTGAGCCACCGGATCGCAGAAGACAAGGCGTCTCAGGCCCGAAGGGTCGACACATTCGCCATTGTGCCGGCCCTTCGGGCCTCAAGTTCATTGCGTTGGCTTACCGGTGGCTCACGCCACCGGCATTGGATTTGTCGGCCCTCCGGGCCTGAAAATCCGCAACTTCAGAGCTTACGCTTCGGGTTATAGTCCTTCCGTTTGTTTTCGTTTGGTTAATGGTTCCAAGCCCCTTTTCTTAACCTGAACCAGGCATTACTCATCCTCAAAGAGCACAAGCCGTTCTATTTCCGTATTCTTGAAACCCACGGCCATCGGCTGACGAACTCCATGGAGCACCGCCGAGTCATACAACTCCGTCACGAGGCTGCCTTCCAGTCGCAGCCATTCGGCAATGCATCCCCGCTTTAGATCAATGATCTGCAACCCGCATTGTGCCTCTGCGTCTCTGCGTTTGAGATTCTCATCCAGAGCGAGGCCCTGGAAATTATGATTTCGGGGTTTCGAAAGCGTCACGATCGCATAGTCCCCGCAGAACGAGAGCCCTCGCATGTAACCGGGGCAGAAGGCGATGGGCTCAAACTGTCCCGTCGCGGAATCAACCGAACCGAATTCACCGGTTCCTGAATTCAGAACCCACAGCCGATCACGATACCAACGAGGTGAGTGAGGCATCGACAATCCGGAACACACGACCTCACCGGACGGCACTTCCAGAATACATCCACCGTTATGACGACGATCACGCCAGCCATCGGCGACATCCGATCGACTCACGACTGTCACATAACGAGCAGCCCCGTCACGCATCGCCAGCCCATTCAGATGACAGCGATCTTCAGGCACAAGAGCACTCAGAAATGGTGGTCGCCAGACCGGCTTGAAGTTGGCGTGATCACTCAACGTGGCCAGACAGCCGAACATCGTGTTCACAAAGATCAGTTGCCCGTTACCATCAAGGGCCATGTCGTGAACGTCAATATGTCCGGTGGTGTAGCCGACTCGAGGAATATACGCGGCATCGAAGCCACGCCCGGTCCACTGAGGTGATTCGTTGGGCAAGTCTCCTTCCAGCGAGCTTCCGGCAGGCTGGCGGTAGGGAACCACGATGGCTGGAGCCTGCTGCATCCGCCAGATCTGATAACGCGAACTCAACCAGATCGTTTTCCCGTCGGGTGTGGCACACATTCCCATACAGTGGTTGTAGGTTCGTTCGAAGATCGATAACCCTCGATCCGACTCACTCGTCGGAACGCCCGCACCGCTGAGCGATTTGCAGCCCACCAAAAAGAGCTTGCCGGTCTGATAAGTGGTAAAAGCAAGACTGCAATGCTGCTCATGCAACCAGTCCAGAAAATACCGTGAACCAATCGCGTTGAGCCACGGTTCGCTGCCTGCCTGAGTGATTTGCGACATGTTCAGTTAATCTGGACTCTTGAAGTCTCATTAAACGTTGCCGACCGAACTGCGGTCAGGCCGGTTTCGGGTCTTTCTTCCCACAAACGATCTGCTTCAACGATGTCTGCCCAAGCACAATAAACGTGTCCCGATCACAGCCCGTGGACCGCAATTCATTCACCTGAAAACCAGGAGCACCGCTCAGATCTCTTCATAAAACTCAGGAACAATCGATCAGGAAATGCCTCATTGAAAAGCTGCTGAGAAGTGAAGACGCGTGGCCCACGCGGAGCTCCAGACCTCCCGTCTTTCCGACGGAGCTGCAGGAGTCTGCGTTGAAGCTGGAGCCGCCCCATGGAGCAATGATATCAATCCCCACGGATTCACTTGTACAGATCCAGGTGCCATCAAAACAGCCGAACCGAACCCTTCGTGATGCCTCGGAGGCCTAGTCAACCAGACACTGCTTGGCTGTGTCAAAGGATTCTCTCAACGGAGCTAACGGGAATTTTCTAAAATTCTGCAGCGATTCTGGCAGGCCCGATTTTTCGGCCGTTTTGTGTGATTCTGCGATGGATCCGGTGACCATCCGCGTCCCCTCTGGTGCTCAATCTGCTCGAATTTGGGAAGTCCCGGGTTACTCCCGTGAGGAAGGATTTTCGATTCAGCGCTGCTCCCAAACTCTTTGGCGGTTTATGATATCGCGGAGAATGACGTGATCCTGTCAAAACGGCTCCAGCACAGTTTTCGATCTGCATCTGACAGAAATGAATGTTGCCACCAATCAAGCCAGAGTTGCGTTCGGCAGCACATGCTGGAGTGTCGTACTTCGCGTTGGCGGTGACTCTGCGGAAGATTCGCGTGCGGCCCTTTCTGCTTTGTGCGAAAGTTATTGGTATCCGATCTACGCATTTGTAAGGAACCGCGGTCACAACCACCATGACGCGTCGGATCTGACGCAGGGCTTCTTCGCGTTTCTCGTTGAGCAAAACAGCTTTCGTCAACTGGATCCGGCCCGCGGAAAGTTCCGTGCGTTTCTTCTGGCGTCGGCGAAGAATTATCTGAGTGACGAGCGAAGGAAGAACACCAGCCTGAAGCGAGGCGGAGCGATGACTCGACTGCCGCTTGAGGTCGCCGAATTTGATCAGCGGTACCGTCGACAGTTCACCCACAACTGTTCGCCTGAGGATTGTTTTAAGCGAAGCTGGGCGGAGGCCCTCCTGAGTCGAGTGCTTCAGCTTCTGCGAAAGGATTACGAGAAGGCCGGGAAGCTGGAGTTGTTCACATTACTTAGTGAGTTTCTTGTTGCTGCTGGAAAGACCTTGCCTCAGGCGGAGCTGGCCGCAGTGCTGGGAATCAGTGTTCCGGCCGTCACAATGTCGTTGCAGCGAATGAGAAAACGCTACGTGGCCATTCTTCGGCAGGAACTAGCTCAGACGGTGCTCGGTCCCGGCGAGGTTGATGATGAATTGCGGGACCTGAAGGCAACATTGGCCGCCACGGCTACCATCCCAGGCAGATTTTCAGGTTGACAACAGAGAATTCAGTTTTTGTTCGGTAGATTCTGACTGCGTTGCCTTTATTGTGTGCGTGGGCCGCTTTCAATCGGGCATCCGGAAGAGCGACCGCTGACATGGAACTTCGGTTTGCCTGGTACGGTGGATTGTGGTTCTGTGGAAAGCTCACTGATCGTGGGCTACAGGTGATGCTGTCAGTGTCCATGCCGTCAGGGCAAGCCAGAACAAGCAAACAAGATTCTCAATGCTATGTCGATCGAATCACCGAGGATCTGCGTCGGGTGTGGACGGGAAGTGCAATCCGGCGTCTCTGAGGGGCAATGCCTTCAATGCCTGCTGGACCTTGCTGATTCAGATAGCAAGCTGAGCCAGAGTTTGTCGGAAGATCTGGCAGGTGACGAATTCCTGGATCAGGGGATTCTCAGGCAGTTCGGCGACTACGAACTGATTGCGGAGGTTGCTCGCGGCGGCATGGGTATCGTCTACCGCGCTCGGCAACGGAGTCTGAATCGGATTGTTGCGGTCAAGGTCATCCTCGCTGGTCAACTCGCGGCACCTGAGTCGGTGCGACGGTTCCAGCTGGAAGCCGAAGCCGCAGCGCGACTGGATCATCCAGGGATTGTCCCAATTTACGAGATTGGCGTTGTCGAGACGCAGCATTTTTATAGCATGAAGCTGGTTGATGGCGTTAGCCTGGCAGAATGTCGCGGCGATTTTTCAATCGACTCCACAGCGACGCCCGCCGCAATGCGACGGCAGGAATTTCGTATCTCCGGATTGTTGGCAAACGTTGCCGGAGCACTTGAATATGCGCATCAGCACGGTGTGCTGCATCGCGATCTTAAGCCGTCGAATATTCTCATTGATCGAGAGAGCCTGCCTCATCTGACGGATTTTGGATTGGCTAAGTTGACGGGAGGAAATGACTCCAGCCTGACGCTGACTCAGGCCGTTCTTGGAACACCCGGTTATATGGCTCCTGAGCAGGCAGCTGGCAGAACCGATGTGACGACAAGAAGCGATATCTATGCGATCGGTGCAATTCTTTATGAGCTGCTGACTGGCGGGCCGCCCTTTGTTGGAACCAACGCGGTCGAGACAATGTGGATGGCCGTCCATGACGAGCCGGTGCCGCCACGGAAACTGAACCCTGCAGTCAACCGAGATCTCGAAACGATCGCTCTCCGCTGTCTGGAAAAGGATCCACAGAATCGATACTCAACCGCCGCCGAAGTGGCTGACGAATTTCAGAGATTCCTGCGCCGTGAACCCATCAGGGCCAGACCGGTCAGCAGTCTGGAACAGTTCACTCGCTGGTGTCAGCGTAACCGGCGGACAGCAATGCTCGCCGGCAGCCTTCTTGGTCTGCTGGTCATCGGAAGTGTCATGGTGTCGTGGCAATGGCTGCGTGCCGAGCAGGCTAATATCAAACTGACCGAGAACGTCGCCGATCTGAATTGGACGACGATCAGCAACATGATTGACAACGGGCAATCATCGCGGGCTCTGGCGATTGTGGCATCATTGGTCCGCGAAGATCCGCGAGACTGGAAAGCGGCTATGTTCGGGATTTCACTTGCGGAACAGCGACGTTTTCCTGTCCCTGCTGCTCCGGCCATTCGGCATCCCGGCGGAGCCGAGCTGACCGTCGCTCGTCTGAGCCCTGACGGAACCCGGATTGCAACCGCTTCCTTTGACGGGACAGCGAGAATCTGGAACGCGATATCCAGCGAGCAAATTGGCGGTCCACTTCAACATCAGGGGACGGTGAACTGGATTGAGTTCAGCGCCGACGGACAACTGCTTGCGACGGCGTCTGACGACAGGACGGCACGCATCTGCAGAGTTCAGGAAGGGATGCCGGTTCTGCATGTGATCGAGGAAGATGCGGAAATCTCCAGAGTATTTTTCGCTCCGGACAATGGCCGCATCCTGACCCTGACTGAAAGCAAAGCATCCCTTTATGATTTTCAGGGACAACAGAAATGGGTGTCGAGTTCTGACAACGGAAGAGTGATCTCGGCAAAATTCATCCAGAATGGTCAGTATGTCTTTGTTGCTCGTCAGGGAAAGGACGCGTCTGAGATTCAGATCCACGACACTGAGACTGGTCAGCTCACCAGTGCGTTCCCAATGAACAGAATGCAGCATGCCGATATCAGTGAAGATGGCGCACGCATCGTCACGGTTTCCGGCCCGTCCGCTTATGTATGGAATGCCCGGAATGGAACATTGCTTCGCGAAATTGTTACAAAAGAGCATGCCTCGCTCGAAGAGGTGAAAGTTAATGCAAAGGGAAGTCAGGTCGCAGTTCTTTCGAGCGATCAGTGGATTCGTATCTGGGATACCGAGTTTGGAATTCCTGTGACTCCGGAACTGGAGCATGAGTATCTGATTAACGGTTTCAGTTTCATCAACGATGGCCAGGACGATGACCAGTCAATGCTTTCGTGGAGTGACGATTCGACTGCTCGTCTGTGGAGAATCCAGGATGGCCACTCCCGAGATACTGGTGGAGAAGCGATGAACCTCGAACCCATGCGACATTCGCACCGAGTCATCTACGCAGAGGTTGGCAAACTTGATCAACATGATATGTGTCTGGCCACCATGTCGCATTTGAAGTCCCGCACAAAGGAAACACGAACCGGAAGTGTTCAGCTATGGAAGCTCCCGCGTGCGGGGACTCGTGTCGCTCGGAAGATTGACATGGATCCCGGCGGCATTGATTCGGCCGTTCTCAGCGCGGATGGAAAGATGCTGGCGATTGCCAAAACGGACAGAACGATCAGCATTCAGGAGACCGCGACGGCCAGGCATCAGTGTGGTCCGATTTCGATTGAAGGTGGTGTCTGGGGAATGGCATTTTCGCCGGATGGCACCCTGTTAATGACGGCCGGCACTCAGGGCCACGTATCACGCTGGTCGGTTGCAAGTGGTAAGGTCATCGGCCAGCCCGTCAAACTGGAGACGACCTTTCAGCCTGCAGAAATGTCCAGCGACGGTCGGTGCTTTATCACCGGTTCTACCGACGGATTTGTTCGATGCTGGTCTACCGAAACCGGTCAGATTCTTTGGGAATCGAAACATGGATCGGAGATCAATGCGGTCGCAATTTCTAATGACGGGCGATCGGTTGCCAGTGCCGGGGAAGATCGAGTCGTGCGAATATGGCATCGTGACACGGGTGATTTGCAGTCGGAGCTGAAAGGGCACACGAATGAAGTGATGCGAGTTCTCTTTTCACCCGATGATCGCTGGGTCGGCACCGCGTCACTCGATTCGACGGCGCGGATCTGGGACTTCGCATCCTGTGAGGAACGCCATCGGCTCCCGCATCAGGGTGAAGTGACGGATGTCAGCTTCAGTCCTGATGGTCGACTCGTAGCGACAGGATCCCGCGACCGTACTGCCATGATCTGGACGGTGGAGGATGGACGTCCCTGTGTCAACAGTATGCTTCATTCTCAGGCGGTTCGCGACGTGCGATTCAGTCCGGATGGGGCCCGCCTTCTTGCTCTGGATTTCCACGGCCCAAGGTTGTGGGATGTGGAAACCGGCCATCCGCTAACCGTTCCTTTGGCACATCGAACATTGGCCGGCATTGGATTCAAATCGACATCACAGGGGCCGCAATTCATTCCTGATGGTAACAGTATTCTATTAGCACATGCCAGTTTTGAAGCCCGCATATGGGAGGCGAAGGTGCCGCCGTCGAAGATTCCCGAGTGGTTTCCGGAGTTTCTGGAGGCGATTGCGGGACAGCAGATCCTTGATGTCGTGGAACTTCCTGTGCCGACCAGTCCGCAGGTCTTTTTGCGACTTCGCAACCAAATTCTTCAATCGAAGGAGGCGGACTTCTACACGGACTGGGCACGAAGTTGGCTCAGCAACTAATTCCGAGCCGCTCGCCGATTCAGAAAAACCGGCGAGCGGCATAGCGTCAGCAATCCGTGTCCTGCGACTACTTTACTCCGAAAGACCTCAAGCACAGACGATGTGACGCGACATCAATTGCTGTCGCCGAGTCATCCGCCGGAGTTTGATTAAAGCGTTTCAACAATCTCCCCGGCAAACAAATCAATAATCGTGTCATCGATCGCTCGGAAGTACCAGTCGAGTGCTGTTCCGCCGGTGAGGGAATCGGCCTGAGCCGCATCGTTGAGGACGTTCACGGTCGGTTGCAATGAGACCACGGGACTGCCAACTCCGGTCTTCAGATTTGCCACGCGAGTGGCGTAGTTGTTGCCGGAGAGCCATTCGGTCTGAACAGTGCTCAAGCTCGCTGCGTCGGCGTCGAGCAGGGTTCGTCGGCGATGAGGATGTCGTCGCCGCCGCCACCGGTCAGAGTATCGGCACCTCGACCGCCGATCAGAATGTCTCGACCGTTGCCAGCTTCCAGAATGTCCGAACCATCAAGACCGATCAGAATGTTGTTGCCATGCCCGCCATTCAATCGGTTCGCCAACACGTTGCCCGTCAGCCGATCATTCCCGGAACCTCCAGCGACATTCTCGATCGTACCACCGGAATTCAGCTTCAGCGTGCGATTCTGATGCACCGACTGAACTGCTGTTGAACTCAGATCCAGAATGACGTCTGTCGACTGCGTCGCAAAGCTCAGCGTATCAACACCCTCATTCGTGTTTTCGATCACCTGATCGGCTTCACCCGCCAGCGAACTGCCGAACGTGTAAGTATCATTGTCGAAGCCACCGACCAGAACATCATTGCCCGTGGTGCCGTTCAGCAGATCGTCGCCGGAGCCTCCGATGAGCGTGTTGTTCATCACGT
>JAXMBU010000102.1:0-14839 GCA_046349735.1 Planctomycetaceae bacterium | reverse complement strand
GAATCTGATTAGCACACAACCGATCTACATCGACGATCTTCTGCGCGAAGCCGCGATCGAAACTTCGCGTGTGCTAGCCACGCTCACCGTCCTTGAGATGCGTCGCCTGATCCGACGACTGCCCGGCAACCAGTTTGTCAGGCACGATTAATCCGGGTTTATCGATCCGCTGCTGCTCAACATGATGCGGATCAGAGAAGTCTCAGGAAACCGTCACAGGTGACGCTTCCTGCAACCGAAACATTCTGAGGAATCTCGTGCCTGCACTGCGCACACGGGGGCCTTGAATTCCGATAACATGGAACGTTTCTCGGGGCGGTACAGAGTCGACTGGTTTTCACGGAAGAGCTGAACACACCTGTTCTTCGGGTAGATCAGATGGGCTCACAATCTTTCCTAACCTGTCGTATCCCGACAACCTGCCTACGCGCAGTTCTGCGTGTCGCTGTTTTTATTGCCATTGTGCTGATCACGGTTGCGATTCTTCCGGTCAACGCGGTGTCCGGAGAAGACCTGCAGTCAGATCTTCCGGAAGTTCCCACTCAATTAACGATCCCCGTTGAGGACACGCCGGACTCTCAGGGGTCTCAATCTGCAGCGTTAGCCTTTGACGCATTTCTTTCTGACGAAACGATCGCAACTCCCGAAGTAGAAGCACCTCCTGTTCCGCCGGTGCCATCCGCCGAACGGATACTTGCAGAACCCGCAGAAACCCTCCCTATCGAGAGTGCCGTCGAGCCGTATGCTCCTCAGACACCCGGTTACTGGATCGTAAGCTCCTGGAATTCACCTCAGGAGTTCGAAAACGACCAGCTCCGTTTTTGTCCTCAGGTGCGAAGAGTTGACGAATGCACGGATGGATGTCCCGCCAACATGGAACAACTCACAGGGTCTCTGATGCCCGGAGTTCCGATTTGCATCGTAATTCATGGCAGCTTTATGGATTCGCCGTCGGTTCTGCCGGATTCGCACAACACCTATCGTTGGTTAAAAGCAGGTGCCTGTGGACGTCCTTTTCAGATGATTTATTTCTCCTGGCCCAGCGATCGTGCGCTTTCGCCGTTTGCTGGTATCGACGTGGCCATTCTGGGTTCACGAGCGAGCCGCAATGGTTTCTATCTGGCCAGCCTGATTCAGAGCCTTCCTCCGGAATGCCCCATTTGTCTTGTCGGCCATAGTCATGGGACGCGAGTCATCTCTGCGGGTCTGCATTTACTGGGAGGAGGCGTTGTTGAAGGGCATCGTCACTGCACCCCTGGCTGTTCAGGCCGTCGAATTCGTGTCGTTTACACGGCTTCGGCCATTGATCACGACTGGCTGAATCCGGAAGAACGATTTGGTCGAGCCTTGTGTTGCGTCGAGTGTTTGATCAACCTTCGAAACATCAAAGACCCCGCCCTGCAGATCTATCCATTGCGCCGAATCGGTTCCAGTCGAGCGCTTGGACTGGCGGGATTCACATCCAAGGATCGCCGGGAACTGGGAGCATACGGATCTCGAGTTCGCGACTGGGATGTGTCCTCAATCATCGGCCACGATCATTCCTGGCCCAACTACGTTGCACACAACTCTCTGGCCAGTAGCCTTCGCAACTATCTGTTTTTTGCTAACTAGCAAAAGTTGTGTTGAACGCCCCGCGCATGCCTGTTGGTAGGAGCGTGCCCCAGACAATTGCGGGCCGCCCCAGGACAGGTTAGCTTGCAGCCTGTTTGGAATCATCAGGTTTTACGGTAATGTCTTGCCGTAACCTTTCAACAGGAGTTGCAAAATGTCAGACGTAAAAGTGCTGGTGAAGGATAATGGCCCGTTTCTTGTCACCGGACCAGTGACAGTCACCGATGCCGCCGGAAACACTTTTAATCTCAATGGCAAAGAGACTTTTGCCCTCTGCCGCTGTGGAGCCTCCGCAAAGCGTCCGTTCTGCGACGGTGCCCATAAGACGTGTGGATTTGAATCGGCCGAGCGCGCGGTTTGATTTCGGCCTGACGTCGATCGCTCGGTAACAGCCCCACCCCCTTCGCTCTTTCTGAATATGGGTCGTCTATGCTTTCGCTGCGCGCATCTTGCCAAACTGGCGTGGTCATTTTGCTGACTGTTGTTCTGATTCACTCGGAATGGGCCGTTGCGCAGAATCAGGCCACGGGCAGGAAGGATCAACAGGCTGCTCCGGCGCCACCTTCGGCCGAAGTCTTGCAGTCTCTGGCAGCAACTCGCGATGAACTCAGAAAAAGCCTTGAGGATCTCAAGAGCAAACCGGAACTGAGCACTCGTGATGGCGCCGCACTGCTGGCTGACGTCGCTGTGTTTGAAAAGGCAGCGACCTGGATGCTGCGGTATCAGGAATTTCCGAAGGCCGATTATCGCGATCAGCTTAAAAGCATCCTCGCCAAAGGAAAAACTCGAGCCGAACAGTTGGCGAACGGTCAGCCGGATTGGGTGCTCAAAACGGGTATCACGATCCGAGGCTATGTCAGCAAGGTTGACGGATCTGTGCAGCCGTATGCGCTGACACTTCCGGCTGGTGTGAATCCCAACGAAGGCCGTCGCTGGCCTCTCCATGTCGTCCTGCATGGCCGCGCGGATCAGATGAACGAGGTGAACTTCATTCATCGGATGGATGGAAAAGCTCTGAAAGCGGAAGACGGAAAGCCCGAGCAGAACTGGATTCAACTGGACGTCTATGGTCGAGGTAACAACGCTTATCGATTTGCTGGCGAGACGGATGTATTCGAAGCGATGGACGATGTGAAGCGACGTTTTCGAATCGACGAAGATCGGATCACGTTGCATGGTTTCTCCATGGGAGGTGCCGGTGCGTGGCATCTGGGACTGCATTATCCATCGATGTGGTCCTCGGTTGGCCCAGGGGCTGGATTCGTCGACTTCTATCGCTACCAGAAACAGGATCCGGAGAATCTCGAACAGCGCCGGCCGGATCCTCAGCATGCAACACTGGCGATTTATGACAGCGTCAATTACGCCATGAATGCTTTCAATGTCCCGGTTTGCACTTACGGTGGTGAGAACGATCCGCAGCTCCTGGCAAGTACTTCCATGGCGGAGGCCGCTGAGGTCCTCGATGTTCCGATCAAAGTGATTATTGGCCCAAAGATGGGGCATGCATTTGATCCCGAGAGCCAAAAGCAGTTCATGGCATTTCACCTCGAACAGTCTGCCAAAGAACGCCCTCGGTTTGGGCAGCGGAAGGAAATTCGTTTTTCCACTCACACTCTCAAGTACAACGAATGCGACTGGCTGGCGATAGAGGAAGTCGAGAAAGTTTATGAGCCAAGTGTCGTTGAAGCAAAAATTAATGACGCGGGTGATGTCGAAGTCACCACAAGCAATGTCATGGCACTGCGAATCGTTCGGGACGTGGGCACGGATGCGATCATTGACGGGACGACACTGGAATGTCGGCAGGCGGCCGATGGTTTGCTTCCGGATGTGTATTACGTCAAGGGAAGCACAGGCTGGGACGTTCTGAGCTACGACGACTCACGATCCTTCTCAGATAATCGGGAACTTCGAAAGCGTCCTGATCTGCAGGGGCCGATCGACGATGCGTTTATGAGTTCATTCCTTTGCGTCCGAGGCACCTCGACGCCCTGGAACGAGACCGCTGAAGACTGGTCAAAATGGACATTGACACGATTTGAACAGGAGTTCTCCCAATGGCTGCGCGGAGATGTCCGTGTTGTCGACGATACGGCTGTGACGGAGGACATGATCGCAAAGAATCATCTGGTGTTGTTCGGAGACCCGGGCTCGAACGCGATGTACAAGCGTGTGCTCGAACAACTTCCGGTTGAATGGACAGAAGAGACGATCAAGATCGGTGATCAGGAATGGTCAGCCAAAGATCATGGCCTGAGCCTGATTTTTCCGAACCCCATGAATCGATCGAAGTATGTCGTATTAAATTCGGGGCACACGTTTCACGACAAGGATTTTCGATCGTCCAATGCGTGGCTGTTTCCTCGGCTGGGGGATATCGCAGTTCAGAGAATTACGCCGCAGAAGGATGGCAGTTTTCACGAGGAAATCGTCTGGTCGGATGTCTTCGGCGAACGCTGGCAGTTGCGGTAGAATCTTTCCAGCAGAAGTCGTAATTGCTGGCTAATTTCCGGCCAACAGAATTGTTGTTCATCGAGTAACAGCCCCTGGATGTCGCGGACGTGATCCAGCAACTGGTCTTGTGAACCTGCCGTGACATGAACGGAGCAGAGTGGCGAGCCAGCAGGAATCGCGGACCCGGGTTGCGGGATATCCGCGAAAGTCCACGCCTCATGTGATGATTGACAATGTGAATCCGTGAATTGGACGCTCTGATTCGCCCAGAGAATCAAACGGGCCTGAACACGGACTTCGTTGCCGCCCGCGGCGCGAGCTCGTTGACGTCTGCGGGTAGTGCCACCTGTTGCCTTCCAGCCAAAGGCCGCCAGATGCCGTGTAACCAGACTTCGTTCCCTGAGATTATGGCTGGTCGGATTTTCGTAAAGCATGTGCGAAGCCGTCGGTCGAGGGTTCACTTCAAGGAACCAGGCTTCTCCCTGCCGCAACACGAAGTCGACGCCAAAAACGCCCTTGAGACCTGTGTGATTGACGAGCGACTTCGCCGCCAGCATCAGCTGCCGTCCAACATCCTTACCCGGGTTCACAGGACCCACGTTGCCGCAGAACAAAAAGTCGGAAGCGCCCAGACTGGGCCAGCCGACCAGTTGAATCGAGGTGCCCAGCAAACTCAGGCCGAGGTGATCCGAGCAGAAAACGGCAGACATAGGAACGCCATCGATGTACTCCTGCAGGAACTCCTCTGAGGTCGTCGTCTTTTGAGTTCCGCCCGGCGGGGCATTCTTCGGCTGCACAGGTCGGATACCAAGTCCTCCCGAACCGCTATTCGGCTTTCTCAGCCAAAGGCAATCAGCATTGGCGTTATCCGGGGAGGCGAGACGAGGGACATTCAGTCCAGATTGAGAAAGCCAGCCAGCGAAATTGCGTGGCTGACGCAGCAGATCGACGATTTTCGGGTCCGGCCCGATGACAGGTCGTTTTGCCCGGATCGCGCGGAGCAGGGAGCTATGATTCTCCAGCCCGCCTGCCCAGAGCAGGGGGACACTGCTGCGAATTCTGTGAATGACGTAAGGAAGTTCCTCAAATGTTCGAATCCGGCCTACAAAACGGCCTCGTCCGGAACCGAGGATTCGAGTCAGGTCGGCATCCTCAAAGAAATCGACACAGAGCGGACGCAACCCCGCGTTGATCGCGGACTGAGCCAGACTGCGGACGCTGGCCCCACACAAAATGATGGAGCGAACGTTCCGAAATCCTCCAGAATGCTCTTGTTCGGGCGAAGTTGAGGACTCCGGCTTCAGGTCAGTTGAAGATGAGGCCAAAAGTCGCAATCCTGATCAAAGAATGAACAGTCACAGAGGGGCCTGATTGTCGACTGGCAGGGCCTCGAGAGGTGTATTGTTCACTTTTTCATGCGACCTTGTCCACAACACAGGCACCTCATTGCAGAAGCAGGCACGGTTCTGCTTCCGCAGACAACTGCAAAGTGTGGCTCGGAAGCGTTTTTAATCGAAGAGAATGAAAACGCTTCAAATCTGTCTGCGGTCGCTGTTTTCTGGTTCGACTGGTTTTTGTAAAGGAAGTATGGAATGTCAATGTTTGTAGGTGAAGCACTCGTCGGTGATGGCAATGAAGTTTCACACATCGACCTGTTGATTGGTGACAAGAGCGGTCCGGTAGGCGTTGCTTTCGCAAACGCTTTGGCCGACCAGAAGATGGGCCACAGCAATCTGTTGGCCGTTGCAACTCCGAACCTGGCGGTAAAGCCATCCACCGTGATGATCACCAAGGTCACGATCAAGGGTGCTCGCCAGGCCGTCCAGATGTTCGGCCCAGCTCAGAAGGCTGTTGCTGACGCTGTCACGGACTGTGTTAAGTCCGGAGCAATCCCAAAGGATCAGGTTGAGAAGCTCTGCATCGTTTGCGGCGTTTTCATTCACTGGGAAGCTGCTGACGACAAGAAGATCTATCAGTACAACTACGAAGCAACCAAGCTGTCTATCGAACGAGCTATGAAGAATGAGCCAAAGGTTGACGATGTGATCGCTCAGCGCGATACAGCGGCTCATCCATTCTACAAGGGCTAATTGGCTGTTGTGGTCGTACAGGGAGTTTTCTCAACGAAGCTCTGAATCCATAGGGGCCGTGCTGGTTAACCAGCACGGCCCCTTTCTTTGTGAGAAGATCGACAGGAAATGAGGGGCACAAGGACGAGGCCTATGATCGTTCGAGCTGGTCGACCTGTCCTGCGTCGATATCGAAAGCATCTGTTGAACAGACAAGCACGAGCCAAACACCGGGAAAAACGTGATCGACTTCGCGCAGGGTTGCGGACTGTTAAGATACTGAGGACTTCGAGACGTACACCCAAAGAAGGCTTTGAGATAGTCGACGATTCTGTTGTCGAATACCGGGCTTCATGGGGCCGGGATTCTTCAAACAGAAGGGTCTCGGAGGAGGACCGAATCGCTCCTCTTGCGGCGTTAAATCGGTTTTGAGACTTATCAGCCCACGCGATAAAGCATTTCTTAATGCAGGCGTGGTGATGAGTGAAGGTACAGCGATGCCGGATCGGAACGAAGCTCTGAAGTGCCTTGCAGATCCTGGTTTCTCAGCCGACGTGCTGCGAGCCGCCGCTGAGAACTCGCCGGACGCTGTCTTCGTGAAAGACCGCAGCGGAAGATACCTTTATGCGAATGCCGTCGCGCTTGAGATTCTCGGTCATCCTCTCTGTGAGGTGATCGGTCGACGAGATGACAACTTTTTCCCTCCTGAGGAGTCCACGGAGATCTTTGCGGAAGATCAGGCCATTATTCGTGATGGCGTCGTGGTCCATCGGGAACGAGCTGTGACTTCGGCTGGCGTGCGATGGACCTATGAGGTTCGGAAGTCGCCCTTTCGTAATTCCACTGGTGAAGTCGTTGGTGTCGCTGGATTTGCCAGGAACATCACTGCTCAGCGTCAATTTGAGTGGACGCTGAAGAAGCAGCAACTACTTCTCGAACATGTAGCCGAAGGAAGGCCACTCAATGAGATTCTGGACGAACTGGTTGCATTGATTGAAGCCGAATGTCCCGGAGTTCTGGGATCATTTCTGCTGCTCGAGCCCGACGG
Source organism: Planctomycetaceae bacterium (assembly GCA_046349735.1). Classification (GTDB taxonomy): domain Bacteria; phylum Planctomycetota; class Planctomycetia; order Planctomycetales; family Planctomycetaceae; genus SXXK01. Next base: position 7,651 of record JAXMBU010000102.1, on the reverse strand, counting down.
GAAGACGCTCCGTGTGGGCTCGGGAAGAAGCTTGCCGGAGGCATATAACAAAGCCATAGATGGAGCTCAGGCTGGTCCAAAAACGGGTTCTTGTGGAACGGCGGTCTATCGAGGCGAGCCTGTTCGGGTTGATGACATTCAAACGGACCCACTTTGGGAAGATTACAAAGAGCTGGGAGCAAAGTTTGGACTGAGGTCCTGCTGGTCCGTACCGATTCGCAGCTCCAACGGAGTTGAGACGGCAATTCTGGGGACCTTCGCATTGTATGCGAGGGAACTCGGCGTTCTGAATGTTCGTCTGGACGACGCGATCAGTCGGATCGAGCATTTATCGAGCGTGGCGATCGAGCATTATCGGAACCAGCGGCGAATCCTCGAGAACGAAGCCCGACTGAAGACCTTCATCAATAATACGGCAGATGCATTCTTTCTGCTCCGAAGGGGTGGTCAGATCCTGGATGTCAACGACCGTGCTTGTCAGCAACTGGGTTATTCTCGTGAGGAGCTAATTGGCGCTACTCCGATGCTTTTCGACACGGTCGCTGCGCCGGCACGACTGAAGGAGATAACGGCTCGGATGGATCTCGGGGAGCGAGTGACATTCGAAAGTCGCCATCGCCGCAAAGACGGGCACGAGTTTCCTGTCGAGATACGCCTGAGTCCGTTCAGTCAGAATGAAGATCGGCTTTCCGTTGCCTCGGTCCGTGACATCACGAAAAGACAGCAGGCCGAAGAAAAACTGCGGAATCAACAGGCACTATTGCAGGAGAGTCAATCACTCTCTCATCTGGGATCGTTTGAATGGGATATTCGGCTGAAACGGATGACCTGGTCTGACGAGCTTTATCGCATCTTTGGCTATGAGCCCGGAGAGTGCGAGGTGACTCTCGAACGATTTCTCTCGCATATCCACCCCGAAGATCAACGCAGGATTGAGGGTGCCATACAGATAGCCGGAACGACCGGTGCTGCCTATCGCACAGAAGAGAGAATTCGAAAAGTCGACGGAACCGAGCGAACTCTGACGAGTGTTGGCAAAGTGCTTACGGATGAAAGTGGAGTACCGACGAAGATTATCGGGGCCTGCCAGGACGTCACCGAACAGAAGCGCGCGGAAGCGGACCTGGAATCCAGTCAGCGGCTGGTTTCGGCGCTGTCACAGGCGTCGCCGCTGACGGTTTACGTTTTTGACGTTATTCAGCAGCGAATACTCTATTCCAATTACCAGCTCCTTCGGGATTTGGGATACACCGACGTCGCGTTGACGTGGGGCTGGGACCAGATCTCTTCACTGATTCACGCGGACGACCTGGGGCGGATTTTTCAGATGCTTTCTCGTTGGGAGAACGTCGAGGACGGCGTCATTCTGGAGTCCGAGTATCGTCTTCGGGATTCCAGTGGTCGCTGGCGATGGATTGCGGGGCGAGACACGATCCTGGAGCGAACACCGGATGGAAAAGTGAGCCAGGTCATCGGGACGGCTCACGATATCACCAGCCGCAAAGAATCTGAGCTGCATCTGCAGCAGACCGTGTCCAGAATGCTGGCCACACTGGAATCGACAGCGGACGGAATTCTGGTGGTGGATCTGGAGGGGCGGATCCTCGACTTTAATCAACAGTTCCTTCAGACATGGGGTCTCCCCCCGGAGCTGGTTCAGGAGGGTCGACACGAAGACCTTATAGCGAGGTTCAATCGACATGATGGAATGCAGCAGGTCCTTCAGCAGTTAAAAGATCCGTTAACGTTCGTCCAGCGCGTGACGGAGATTTATGCAACTCCGGACGTCGCCACATTTGACGTAATGGAGTTTCGGGACGGACGGGTTGTTGAGCGGTACTCACAACCGCAGCGAATAAACGGCCAACCCGTGGGACGGGTCTGGAGCTTCCGCGACGTTACTGCCCGGCGAAACGCGGAACGCGCACTTCAGCTCACGCAATTCACGGTGGATCGCGCGGTGGATTCCGTTTTCTGGATCAGCCCGGAAGGTCAGATCCTGTATGTGAACGAAGCCGCCTGTCGCACTTTGGGCTATTCACGCAGTGAACTGGTGGGGCGCACAGTTCCGGAGATCGACCCGAATTTCCCGCCAGAGAATTGGTCAGCACACTGGGAAGACGTGAAACGTCGTGGATCGTTCATGTTCGATTCGGAACATGTGACCAAACAGGGGCGAACCCTCTTTACCGAAGTGACGGTCAACTATCTGCAGTATGAGGGGCGCGAATACAACTGTGCCGTCATGCGGGATGTCACGTTGCGAAAACAGACTGAAGAGCAACGTGATCGACTCTGGAATCAGTCTCCGGACCTGCTTTTCATCGGAGATCTCAATGGAAATATTCTTCAGGCAAACCCCGCCTGGAATCGCGTTCTGCTGTGGACTGAAGAAGAACTTCAACAGCATCTGTGGATCGATTTTGTACATCCCGACGATCGCGAACAGACTCTATTACAGCTTCAACGAGTCATGTCGGGCCAATCCGTGACAGACTTTGTCCATCGCTTTCGTGATCGAAAGGGTGAATGGCACTGGTTGTCGTGGAACATTATTCCGGTGCTGAGTGAAAACGTACTCTATGGCTTTGGTCGTGATGTGACGGAATCACGCCACCTGGCCGAGCAGTTCCAACAGTCGCAGAAAATGGAAGCCATCGGACGTCTGGCCGGTGGTGTAGCTCATGACTTCAATAACCTGCTGACCGTCATTAATGGCTATTCGGAAATGTTGCTGACGGACTTTACGATTGGCGAACCGTACCGTGATCCCGTGGCGGAAATTCGTCGGTCCGGAGAACGTGCGGCCGAACTAACATCGCAACTACTCGCCTTCAGCTGTCGCTCGCTCGTGGCGCCGCGAGTTCTGAGTCTGAATCAGATCGTTGAATCGACAGGAAGGATGCTGAAACGGCTTATCGGAGAAGATATCCAGCTGATTATCAGAGAGCATGAGAAACTTCCTCCGGTTGTTGGCGATCAGGGCAAACTGGAGCAGGTGCTGCTGAATCTGGCTGTTAACTCTCGTGACGCGATGCCGCACGGCGGACGGCTGATTATCGAAACTGACCTCGTGACTGTCACGAACGGTCCCCATGCAGAAGAGGCATCGCTTAGCCCTGGTGAATACTCCTGTCTTCGTGTTATTGATACGGGAGAAGGAATGTCGGACGTTGTCCGAGCGCGGATCTTTGAACCCTTCTTCACAACGAAAGAAGTCGGTAAAGGAACAGGCCTCGGGCTCTCGGTTGTTCATGGCATCGTTAGTCAGTTTGGTGGCTCCGTTTCTGTCGACAGCGCGCCGGGAGAAGGAACACGGATGACTCTTTATTTCCCGGTGGCCGCCTCCGGAGAAGAAGTTTCTGTTCCCGAAGTGTGCCCACTGGATGGTCGAGGTTCTGAGACGTTGCTTTTGGTCGAAGACGACGATGCGGTTCGGACTATTTCGACGATCGCGCTGGAGAATGCCGGATTCCGAGTTTTGGCTGCGGATTCGGCGACGAGTGCCATTGCACTTGCGAAACCACAAATCGCGCTGGTCGACCTGCTGATTACGGATGTCGTGATGCCCAGAATGGGAGGCCGCGAACTGGTGTCCACGATTCATGCTCTGAGAGAGGACATTCCGGTTCTTTATATCAGCGGTTATACGGAAGACCGAGTGCCCCAGGATGGCGCCCGAGTCGGCTTCCTGCAAAAGCCATTCACTCCTTTGGCGCTAGCTCGAAAGGCCAGAGAAGTCCTCGATGCTGCTCACCGAGCACATTGACCACATTCTCGGCCGATCAGCACTTGAAGCCGGCACTCATCGGTCTGGATCAAAAGAAGCCAAACAAGACAGCGCTGGAGCTTTAAAGCACTCGAATAACGACGATCGTTGAATGGCTCGTGTTCGGTGCCAGCTCTATCGCATCGCTGCCGACATTGGCCGTTTCAATACACACCATTTCAGGCCACTCGTGATCACCGAAGTCCGGCATGCGGGCACTCTTGGCGATCCACGGATTCCAGACTACTGTCGATTGTGAACCCGACTTTGATATAGCGATTGTACGACTACGACCTGGGTCATGCAGGCGACACTCTGATTCGGTCCTGAGATAGACTCGATCGGTTTCACCCGTGAAATCAATCGCTGTCCCAGCGGCCGCTTTCTCTGCGGCCCCATCGACTTTGTCGATGTACCGAGCCTGCTCAAGGCCCGTGATGGAAATGTTGCGAACGTCAGACACACTAAAATATGTGTGCAGTGCATCCTCAAACTTGAGGCTGACGTTCGTTCCCGGCATCGCTTCGGTCGTCAGAGTCATCCGCAGAACAGAGCCGAACTCCACGGTGAATCGCACAGCGAATGCATCAATACGCGTTTGCAGAGAAAGTGAGAGACCTCCCTCCGCAGTAGTACGTGTCTCTTTGACTTCCCACAACGTGGTTCGCGCGAAACCGTGAGCTGGCGCAGACGGGTCGCATGCATGTGGCCCGAACCACGGAAAGCAGATGGGTACTCCGCCCCTGATTGGTTTTCCAGACTGAAACAACGAAGAACGGCTCATCCACAGCACCGGCTCATGTCCAGCCGGTTGCCATGAAGTGATGTGAGCGCCATGCAGATAAATCTCGCCCGAAGCGACAGGTGTGGTGACAACCGCCTTCGTCAGCCCACCCTGGCCTGCTTCAAAATGCAGACCAGTCATCCCGAACTGTTCACAAAGCGATTCCACAGTCTGCATCAGAGCAACCATCAACGCTTAAGAGTTGAAAGTAATCAGACCTTAACAACCACCGCACTGGCCTGACCCATGCGGGTCACGCTTGTTTTCAAAAACAGGCCGTTGGAAGTTGTCAGATGTTCTCCATGGATCACGTTCAATGGCGATTCGGAATCTGGTGTGGAGAAATTCAGCGTCTTCGGAACGACACCATGCTGCAGGGCCAGCAGTGAGGCCGCCACTTCGCAAAGTGCTGAACCGCTGCCCGCGCTGCCCGTGTAACTCTTGATGGCTGTCACGGGAACTCTGTCAGCATGGCTGCCCAGGATGCGTCGCAAACCTTCCGCTTCATATCGGTCGCGGCGAGGATGCCCCGATGCACACGCATTCACATGGCCCAGATCTCCCGCTGAAACACCAGAGCGAGCCATTGCCGCTGAGGCCGCCTGATAAATCGCCGTTGCTTCATCTGGATGGCCATCCCGACCAATGACGGTGCTGGCTCCGCAACCCAGGAGGGTGCCGAGGATCTTTGCTCCTCGTGCTTCGGCATGTTCACGGGCCTCGAGAATCAGTGTGCAGGCTGCCTCAGAAAGTGCTTCGCCCGTACGGTTGTTGTCGAATGGGCGAACACGAGTCTCGGCCGGCCCGTCCGCCAACACGTCCCAATAGTATGAGTGACAGGCTTTGACGGTGTGGATTCGAGTCCCTGTGACCCCGGTAATCATCACGTCCGCGCGATTGCGGCGGATGGAGTTTGCCGCTTCGGCAATGACGAGTCCGCCGGAGGCTTCGTCATGAGTAATCGAGTTATTCGGGCCACGAGCATCTATTGCGATCCCGATATGACAGCCTGGCATGTTTGGCAGGTATCGAAGCAACCAGAGAGGCTCCATACCATCGAACCGGCCTCCACCCCATTTGTCATAGACAAATATCGGCTGGCCGGATGAGCGATCGCTGGCTTTAACGACGGCGTCCAAAAGTGCATCCGGAGGCGTCGACATGAGATTCGCGCCGAAATCCACTCCGATGCGATCAGGGGCGACTGAACCCGCCTGAAGGCCGGCGTCGTCCATAGCCTGCAGCGCCGACGCAACGCCGAGCTGGATCTCGCGGCACATCACCTTGAGGCTCTTCCGGACCGTTTTCAGGTGCTGTTTTTTCGCTGTTTCGTCGTTGAAGTCGGAGATCTCGCCCCCGATACAACCGGGCGTTCCGACAAACGAAGCCAGTTCGATCTTCTTCAGACCATTGCGGCCCTCGGACAGATTCAACCAGAACGCGTCTCGACCGATACCCAGCGGTGAAACAAGACCAACACCAGTGATGACGACATCACGAGCAGATGAATTAGACATGCAGATTCGCTCAGCCTGTATGAAACAACAGAATTCGTCCCCACGAATTCTTCGGTTTTCCGAGCGAAACAGTCTACCATCCACTTCCACGCAATACTGCGCGGACCATGGAATTTAGGCGAAGTCGCGGGTAACGACGATAAATCCGTTCACTAAAAACGTCTTGCGGGAATCCTCGCGGCCGGAAAAGTCCGTAAATTCCGACCTGTTTAATTGGTTCCGACAAGACGGGCACCTCGTGGAAAGCCTGAGGGCCGGGAAAGCGGCTTCCGGTGGACACCAGAGTTGATTGCGGCAATAGACAGAAACGACGATCTTCAGGGCGAACGTACGTGAGAAGCGAAGTCACCGAATTCGCGAGAATTTGGTGACTTCTCTCTGAGGCCCGAATTTTGACGAAGCCGGCGACTCACTACTCATGCTGCTCCAAGCTTCAATCAGGAGATCGCGTTTGCAAGTCAGACGGTCGAATCGGGGTCAAAGAAGTTGATGCTCAGCGGGTATCGCCAGAGTTTGCCGCTGCTGGCCTGCAAGGTCCCAATGACCGGGAAGATAATATGCAGGGCACCCAGGACGATGAGCATCAGAATTCCGATGCCCAGAAAGCTGAGGATGAACGAAACGACGACGTAGACCAGGCTGCTAAGCATCCAGTTCAGGATGACAAGCCCATGTCGATTGGCTTCTTTTGATTCATCCTTGCCAACAATCCACATCACCAACGGCGCCACGACACCGACACCTGTCCATGTCAACAGTTGGGACGCGTGCATCAGAGTGCACCACAATTTCGGATCAAGTCCGCAGATCAGTCCCGAAGGTGCTGCTGCGTTGCCAGCAGGTTGCGAAAACACGGTCTGAGGCTGTCCACCCAGAACACGTGATTTCGCCTGTTGAAATTCTTCCTCAGAGAGAGCCCCGGAATTACGAAGCTGAATGAGGCGTTCGATTTCATCAGAGATCATTTGGTTGCTCTCGAAAGGCGTCAGTCATGGCCCAGTCAGGAATCGGCAAAGGCGGAACGGTCATTCGGCCCACAACCTCGGTTCCTGGCGGGTTTCTGCCATTTCGGGATCGAAAATCAAAACTTCCCGTGCCAAACGATGAATTCTATGCCCCTGTTTTCACTCAGGATATCACATTCTGCGATTGACGGATCCACTGGTCTCCGGCACTTCGATCATTGCGAGACGTCACGCGACTCAGCGGGTCTTCACGTCAACAGCCAGTTCGGTGCCTTCCACGACGGTCACCGCTAAAGATCCCGCGCCAAGAACTCCATGTTCAGGCAACAGTCTGGGGGTTTTTGTCGAGACTTCGCCTTGAGCAGGACGTTCTTCTTCAGTGTCCGTCAGCAGGATTTGACCGGGACCGGGAACCGCACCTTCACGGCCGTCACTGGCCACAAGTTGAAAGCGGCCTTCGGCATCCGAGACGCCAGTGGAGGAGATCAGGCCGGTTTCCTGCTTTCCGTCCGGGACAAAGCGGACCATGATATTCGCGGCCGGGGTACCGTTTATTTTTACGATACCCTTGGCGGCCACTACCGGAGTCGCTTCTTCTGCACCACATCCGGCAAAG
>JAXMBU010000101.1:0-15785 GCA_046349735.1 Planctomycetaceae bacterium | reverse complement strand
CAGGCTTCTGGCTGGGCACGTTGTTGTTCGTGCTGGCGACAGTCGGTGGAATTTGTGCCATCCTGTTCTGGATGGGATACAATCCCTTCGCCTCTGCCGCGGAAGATCCCTATCAGGTGCGGATCCCCATTAACAGTCGCGCGATTGAGGCGTATTCTCGTGTGACTCGGGAGGACATGCTAAACCCGGCAACGGGTGGCCTGATGTTTCAGCGGGTTCCCCCGGAAGCAACAGTTGGCATGTCTCTGACTGGCATCAGCAGCGATGCAACCCCCGTCGACGGTCGCATCGAGTCTGTTCGCAACGAAAAAGACGCCGTCATCTTTATTGTCGATGGTAAGGAAGTGCCGCAGAGCCAGGTCAATGAACTTGGTGGGGCGATGATGAACATTAATGCGATCATCGGCCGCGTTGTCAAAAAGGACAAGCGTGCCGGGATGGCGTTCAAAGAAGACACCTTCTTTCCTCAGGGGACACCTGAAGGCATCGCGGGGGCCACACCACCTGGCATGCGAGCAGTGACTCTGGATGCCACCAAACTTACCGGCGTGCATGCGTTGAACGCCGGAGATCGCATCGATCTGATGGCCAGTGTGCCAACTGGCGAAGTCAGTGCTTTCAACTCCAACGATAACAGTCGCCTGCCCGGTGCCGCGCTGGTCGCTCCCGCATCGAAGAACGATCCGAAGTCCGGAACAGAACCGCTGCTGCTGGCCGAGAACGCGGTCGTATTGAAGCCGGTGTATGTTCGAAACCAGGCATCCACGACATCCTCGCTCACCCAGGGCAAGCGGATTCAGAACGAACCTAAATACGAAGTGGCGATCGCTGTCGAGCCCGACGACGTGATTCCATTGCAGAGTGCACTCAACAGAGAACTGTCGATTACCTGCATCGCGCATTCCATGCAGCCGAAACAGGAGACCGCATCCAATGAGACTCAGCAGCCCACCGACGTTTTGATGGCTCCCGTCACGGTGCGTGCGATACTGGCCTACGAAGTCGTTACGCGCGACTCGTTTGTGAATCCGGCCACGCGACGAATTCGGATGGAGCCGGTGAGCCCTGATCAGCTGGCGGCACAGGAAATCGCCACATCGCTGGATGACCTACTTGGAGCTGTGGCGAAACACGACATTCCTGCCGGCAGCTTTCTGCGTCACAGTGACCTGCTTCAGAGCCAGTCTCAAAAGCAGCGTGATGCCAGGACGCAGGATGACAACGCATCAAAGTCATCATCGCAACACTATTTGACGACGGCTCACGAACCATCGACGTCCGCGACCAGTGCCCCGCAGGCAGACGAAGAGTATTCTTCGCGAGCCACCATTGTTGGCGATCGGCCTTCAGTCACCAGCTTTATCCCTCCCGGTCGAACCGCGTTTGCCATTCCGTGGAATCGACTGTACGGCGCGGAGCATCTGCAGATTGATGACCACATTGATCTGCTCGCCAGCTTCTCCCTGGAAAGCGAAGACGAAGAAGAGGAGACAGAAACTCGCCCGGACGGAACCAAAGTCGTCCGAAAGCGTACTGACGTGGCGACTCGGGAAACACTGCGAACGTGGGATGAGTCATTTGGTTTTCGCAGTGAACCCTGGTTTGTGGCCACCGACGCCATTGTGATTGGTCCCGTTGGATTTCCGGCACCAGCAGCAGCCCAGCGTGCTCTCGGAACCAGTCTGAATCGAGGCGTTGCGGCGACCGGGGATTCGGGGCCTACCGGCATGCCGCTTCTGATTGCTGTGGATGATCGCGATGTGGAACTTGTCGCTGCGGCACTGGCAACAAAGCGAGCCTTATTCACTCCGGCGTTCCATGGCAAAGATGACGACATACCGGCCCCTGAAGGAATGAAGAAGGTGGCTGTCGCGGCTCAGGACATTGCGGCCTTTGAGGCCTTTGGAGAAACCGCCTGGCAGGGTAATCGACGTCGTCCGATGTTTCGTCTTGTTCCGGTTGATGATACACGTTTTGAAGTTGCACTGACTGCTGATGAGATTTCCGGTTACTACGGTCGAGTCCTGAAACGAACGAAGCGGCGAGATGATTTCTTTGTGGCCGACGATTTTCTGCCGGAGGGAACTGCCGCTGGTGTTTCTGCGGGAGCTACAGAAGGGACAACTCTCTTCGCGGTGGCTGATCGCGAAATCGAAGGGCTCGACAGCTTCCGTGCCGACGATCGGGTCGCAATACTCGTACGAGGTGTGACGAAGCCAGTTGCGGGCCTGGTGACTCACGGATTCAATGCTAAGCGAGCCGTTTCCGAGGTCGTTGTTCCTGACGTGCGAATTGTTCAGGCATCGCGAAAGGGGCAGACGATTCTGGAGATTCGCAATGAAGACCTGACTCGATTGCAGGCAGCATGGGCCTCATCGTTCAGTGATACGGAAGGCGGCAACAACACGGCCGGTGCGGACAATCAACGGTCTCATCTGGTGGCCGTCGGATTGCCTCGTTCAACAGCAGGAGCCCCAGACGACGTGGCGGGGCCCGGTGAGAGCGGTGCTCCGATTCCGGCCTTTGATCCTCTGAAAAACGCCACGATCGTTGAGTCGATTGTCGGCGCAAAGCGAGAATACCATCAGTTCGCCGGATCACGGGGCGTTCCGGAGGCGAAGCCGTGAAAGTGACGGGCGTTTCTTCTCGACGAATCCTCCAAGGTGAGCCGAACGGCGCTAGCCGCGGGTGTTTTTTGTTCGATGCTCCACCGCGAATCGCGCGATCGTCAATGCGATGTAAAACATGGATTATCAAACGCAGAACGGACAGTCATCACCCGCGGCTAGCGCCGTGCGGCTCACGCGACACGCAACGAAATCGCAGTGGCTACACGCTGGTGTTTTTCGCCATGCTGATGTTTGCACTGATGGGACTTGCCGCGCTGGTGATTGACATCGGCTTCGCCCGACTGACTCAGCGACAGATGCAGACAGCGGTGGATTCGGCGGCGCTGGAGGGGTTGCGATTTCGGGATGATCCGAACGTTCCCGAACACCAGCGTGACGCGGCAAGGCGTCAACGTGCCAGTGAGATGGTCGCAATGATTTTTGACGATGATCTGGACCCCAACAGCGGCGATGATGGGGCATTCTACGACGCGGCATACGCGGATCCACACGCCGGTGAGCAATTCAACGTGGAAGGGAAGTTCGGTGCTGGCCCGATTCTGAATTTTACGGATGGCGTGGGCAGTGATTCGGATCTGGCTGCCAGCGAGTTCATCAATGACCCAACGAATCCGAATCCCAATCCAGAGGTCGGTTCATATCCAGAGACGCCGGTTTACAAGCCTACTCGAAGCGATGATACACCCGGTCTGGAACTCAATGTTGTTAACGAGATGCATGGCGATATGGTCGCAGGCAGTTTTGACGCCACGACACAAAACGTCGATTTCAACCCGCCCGGAGGTGATACGAACCCCGCGATCAATGAGTACAGTAACCCGGAAACCGACGAGTACTACGTCCAACGGAATTTTCGCCCTTCCGCAGCCGCGACATCCAACGCGTTTCTTGTCCGTATGCGCCGATCCAATGACTTCGACGGCCGCGACAAACGAGACAACGTGAGCACTCATGGCCCAACTGTTCCTTTCCTCTTTGGACGAGGTTCCCTGTTGGCAGTGCGAGATCCGGATATGTTGTCTGACTGGCTGCCGCGCAGGCACGGCATGACAGTCCGAGCCACGGGAATTGCAGATGTATCGAACGAAACGGAAGACGATCCTGGCAACGCCCCAAAAGTCACTTTTGGTGCAGTGAAGACGGTTGGCCCGACGATTCCTTCAGGTGTCTTCCCAGGAATGGATGGTGTGGACGGTGTGACGCCGTTTGCACTAAGCGACGAAACCCCCGGGCAAGATCCTGTATTGTGTCGCGTTACGCACCTGACGGCGAACGTCGTTGCTACGGACACACAAATCGCGGTAGCCAGCCACGACGGCTTCCCCGCAGCTCCATTCAGAGTTCTTATCGGCAACGAAATCATATCCGTCGTCGACACTTCGACTGCTCTGTCATGGAGTGTTGTAAGAGGCGCAGGTGGTACAACTCCAGCAGATCATTCGACTCATGCAAGTGTTCTGCTTCACCAAACCCTTACCATTGGTGTGGAAGTCTCCTCAATTGCGGCCGATGCAACGGCCCGCGGGTTAAGCTCGCTTGGCTCGCAGCATTTTCGATACGTACCAGTGTTTGGCATGGTTTCAGGGCGTCAGGTGGTCATCGGTTTTCGCGAGGCAGAGAGCTGGACCTTTGACGAGACGACTCACAGAGTTTCTGTCAACCTGGCTGTTGGTTCAAGGATCATCGCCGAGAATGCATCTGCCCATATTCTTGCCACGACTGAGCATTCTTTAACATGGCCACCATCGTTTGATGTCAATTCACTCATTGAAATCAACCACAAGTTGGACCGTACCATTTTCGCTCCTGTTTCTGTGAGGTGAACATTGAGTCTTCCATAAGCAGACATTGGTAGGTCCTGCCTGCCGTGCAGGACTTCGCGGCTTGCCGCGACCTGATTGCATGTCATCCGCCAGAACCGGCCTGCCAGATCAACCGCCCATCGTGAAAGTTCGAGCTTCGCTCGAAAGTCCTTTCCGGCAGAAAGGACCTACATCAATCCATCGACTCCGAACAGGGTTACCCCGTGGCGATCACTTCTGAAATTCTGATTCTCACGGACGACTCGCAACTGCGTGAAGAACTGCAGACGGCGGCTCGATCGATGGGCGATGAGCAGCCTCGCATGAGGTTCGTGGGGGATCGTCCTGCTCTGCTGGAAGCGATTCGGTCGCGGCCACCGATGCTGGTGCTGATGCCGTTCGGCGATGATCCTCGCGAGGTCGCGAAGGTCGCCAAAGAACTCAACATGATGCAGCCTGTGGTGCCTGTCGCGGCAATCTTTCGACCCAATGGCTTCCGGGACAATGTGTCTGAAAGCAGCGTGCTGATCGATTCCCTGCGCGCTGGTGTTCGTGATTTTCTGCGACGGCCGGTCTCCACCACTGAACTCCGCACGCTGATTGATAACATCGCTCAGAATAACGAAACCGTGCCTGCATCCGGAGGACAGACGTTTGGTCGAGTCGTCTCGTTCATTAGCAACAAGGGCGGAGTTGGCAAGTCGACGATGGCCGTCAATACGGCTGTCGGCCTGGCCTTACGTCATCCCGGGCGAGTTCTTCTGATTGATGCCTCGCTGCAGATGGGAGTTGCGGCGGCTCTGCTGGACATTCGCCCCGAAGCCACTCTGGCCGACGTAGCGGCAGAGCGCGATCGACTTGATGCAACCATGATTCGGCAGATGGCGATTCAGCATCCATCCGGCCTGCACCTGCTGGCCGCACCGTCGGACGCTGTCCTCGCCATGGACGTCGACGACACTCTGCTTGCGCGTGTGATTACTCTGGCACGCCGAACCTACGATTATGTCATTATTGACACGTTTCCGATGTTCGATCGGGTTGTCGTCGCCGCGCTGGATTTGAGCGACCGAGCCTTTGTCGTGATGGAGAATGTCGTTCCAACATTGCTGGGAGCGATCTCACTGCTGAACGTGCTTGAACGCATTGGTTTTCCGGCGGAACGACAAAGGCTGATTGTGAATCGAAACCAGAACATTGCCGGAAACCTCTCGATGCCGGACATCGCTGGCCGGCTCCAACGATCGATCGATTACGTCTTTCCTTTTGACAAGCGAGTCATTGCCGCGGCCAATCTTGGGCAACCGGAGGGACTGCATTCCATGCGATTCAGCGGGTTCTCAAGAATGCTGCAGGCGCTGGTGAGTGATGTTGAGTCATTATCTGCCGTAGCCACTGAGATGCCACAGACCAGATCCGACCAAACTGCCAACGGCGCGTCGCGACAGGGACAGATTCTCGTCAAGCCGATGCTCACTGGCTCTGAATCCTGGCGGTCGGACCTGCACTCTGAGGACGAACCATCATGAATCCTTCAGACCAAAATCCTTCGCAACGTGATCCTCGGCAGATCCTGTCCCGAGCCAGCCTGAACCTGACGCGTGACCATGTTCGCTCGATGACAAAGCGAGCCACGACTTCGGCGCTTGCACCGACATCGATGCCCCCGGCAAGCCGGAATGGAGCTGTGTCGTTCCTGCGCATCAAGTCCGACCTGCATCAGCAGTTGCTAACAGATCTGGATCGTCGCAATCTGATCAGCGCCAGCGAAGAGCAGTTAACCGAAGTGGTCGAGGACTTCGTGACGCAGGCCCTTCAGAGCGAAGAGTTGCCTCTGAACGAGCAGGAACGTCGTCAGATGGTGGACGACCTGCTGGAAGAGACGATCGGTGTCGGTCCGTTGGCCCTTTGCTGTCGGATCCTGCCGTAACCGATGTGCTCGTCAACGGACCGGACAAAGTTTTTATCGAACGCTTTGGGCGGCTTGAGAAGACAGAGGTACGATTTCGGGATGCTGAGCATCTGGTGCGAATCATCCAGCGCATTGCAGCTCGTGTTGGTCGGCGCATCGACGAATCATCGCCCATGGTTGATGCTCGCCTGCCGGACGGAAGCCGAGTCAATGCAACACTGCCGCCCGTGACAATCGATGGGCCAACACTTTCGATTCGAAGATTCGGCAAACGTCGGCTTCGGCGAGAAGACCTGATGGAACTGGGGATGTTCTCCGAGGCTATGCGAGAGTTTATGCAACTGGTCGTGCGAGGCCGGAAGAACATTCTGATCGCCGGTGGCACGGGTTCCGGCAAGTCGACATTCCTCGGTGCGATTACTGAGGCAATACCGGATCATGAGAGAATTGTGACAATTGAAGACGCCGCTGAACTGATTCTTGACCAGGAACATGTTGTGCGGATGGAAACGCGACCGCCTAACATTGAAGGTCATGGACGCATTATGGCTCGGGATCTGGTTGTGAATGCGCTTCGTATGCGACCAGACCGAATCATCGTGGGCGAAGTTCGCAGCGGCGAAGCGCTCGACATGCTTCAGGCCATGAACACCGGCCACGATGGCAGTTTGACGACCATTCATGCGAACAGTCCTCGAGACGCACTGGCTCGACTTGAAACAATGGTCCTGATGGCGGGGCTGGATCTTCCTTCCCGTGCGATTCGGGAGCAGATCGTTTCTGCGATTCAGCTTGTGGTCCATGTGCGGCGTTATGAAGACGGTGTCCGGCGGGTGCAGAGTATTTCTGAGATCACCGGGATGGAAGGCGATACCCCTCAGCTTCAGGATATCTTTTGTTTTCGGTCGAGGGGGCGACAGGGAAAACGGCTGCTTGGCGAGTTTGTGGCCACGGGAATTGTGCCGCGAGTTGCGGAACAGATGCGTGCTGAGGATGTCGACTTTCCAATGAGCCTGTTTCAGCCTGGCTGAGTGGTTCGTATTCAAGATGTGGCTTAGATGTTTACTGCATTCCTAATCCTGATCTGGCTCGCACTCCTGGCGGGGCTCTTCATCTGGTGGAGGTCGATCCGGCAGAGAGAGGCTGCGCTTGAACGATTCTCCGCTGCGTTTGAATCCCGGGACGCCACAGAAGTGCAGTATCCAGGGCGTCGACTTCGGCGTCGCTGGATGTGGGTTCCGTGGGTCCTTGGGCTCGTTGTCGCATTGGTCATCGCACTGATCTTCAGGCTTGCACCGCCCTATGTTCTGGCCATTGCCCTGATGACCAGTCTGCTCAGCAGCCAGGTCGAAGTATTTCTCGCAGGGCAGATGGCGGCGCGACTGGAAAACCAACTGGCCGATGCTATCGACATCATGATCGGAGCTGTCGGCGCAGGGGCGAGTGTGGGAACGGCGATTGAATCCGCGGTCACTGAGTCACGGCTTCCGCTGCGTCCCTACCTGGAAGAGATCTCCGGGCGCATTCGGCTTGGCGATGAACCATCAGAAGTCTTTCGGTCGCTGGCCCAGCGTGTTCCCCTGGAGACTTTTTTGCTGTTCACGTCGGCCCTTTCCGTTCACTGGGAAGTCGGGGGCAGACTGACATCCACCTTGACGACTGTTGGACGAACCATTCGGGACCGCACTGAGATCTCACGTCGAATTCGCTCAAACACCGCTCAGTCACAGTTCTCGACGATTGCTCTGCTCGGACTGACCTACTTTATTGCTTTGATCGTCTGGAATAACGGTCGTGATCAGATGGAAGAATTCGTCCGATCATCAATCGGCAGCTGGTTTGTCGCGGGATCTGTGATTCTTCAGTCAGTGGGGATTGTTTGGATGAACGTCATCAGCAAGGCTAGATTCTGATGACTCCCACTCAAATCTCCGGACTGGTTTTGTTCCTGCTGGTGCTGTTCGCAACAGCCGGTTTTGCTTTGCGATGGCTGTTGTTGCGTTCTCGCACGCAACAGCGATGGGCCATGCTGTCGCAGGTTCCGGATGCTTCGACGGATGCAGACACTTCGGTGCAGCACGACGGTCGCTGGTGGCTTGCACGATGGATGTATCTGGCCGGTTATCGCCAGCCACGAGCCGATTGGGTCTTTCTCATCGCGACTGGTCTCTGCCTTGGCTTTGGCCTGAGCATCGCTCTGGGAATGCAGCTTTCCGGACTGCAGGCGGCCATGGAGCGAACCGTCGTTCTGGTTCCGGGTGGAGTCGGAGAAACGTTTCTGCCAGTAGTCTGGGTGGCCCCATGGTTGCTGCTGATAATGCTGACGTGCGTTCCGTGGCTCATTGTTCGCCGCGCACGTCGAGAGCGAGTTGAACTGGTGGAACAGGATCTGCCGCTTGCTCTGGAGCTGCTGTCAACATTGAGTGAAGCAGGACTGGGATTCGACGCGGCCCTGGCGAGAATTCTGAAGACTCGACTGGCCGGGCGTCCGCTGGCGGAGGAGTTTCGCATCTTTCAGTCGGATCTTCTGGCTGGGCGTCCTCGCACGCAAAGCCTGCGACGTTTTTCCGCACGTCTCGATGTTCCGTCGATCTCCGTTTTCGCCTCTGCCATGGTTCAGGCGGAACAGCTTGGCATGGGCATTGCTCGCGTTCTGCGATTGCAGGCGGATGATGTCAGAGCACGCCGGCGCGAACGGGCCATTGCATTCGCCAATGCACTGCCCACGAAGCGAGTCATTCCGCTGGTCGTTTGTTTTCTTCCGGGACTCTTCGTCTGGACTCTGGGTCCCGCCTTCGTCCAGTTGTTCAAGATGGCGGAATCATTCATTCAGGTAAGAGATCTATAGAATGACAGGGCCGCGTCTGATCAATTGTTCCACTGGCTGTATTGTTGTGGAACGACTTGCGTTTGCGGCGACGTTCTGGACGAGATTTCGTGGGCTTCAATTTCGAAAATCACTGCCACCTGACCAGGGTTTATTGATTGCTCCATGTCGTTCAATTCACACGCACTGGATGCGATTCACCATTGATGTTGTGATGATAAATCATGACGGTATTGTCGTTGTATATCATCCGAGTGTTAGACCATGGCGAATGCTGGCGGGTGATCGTTCGGTCGCATATGTGCTGGAAACAAATGCCGGGGGAGCGAGTTGCTCCGTGGGAGATCAGTTGCAGATCGAAGCCATCGATGATGCTGGTCAAGTGCCTCAACAATTGAGGCATCTTCTAAACAAAGAATCCATGCAGGGCGTAGCATGAACTACGCTGCTGAGTCCGTGATGAGTCGAACCAGGTAAATCAAACCAATACCCAGTATCAATGCCGATCGGATATAGTTCCAGGGCAGGTTGACCAGTCGTTCTGAGCGGCGGCCAAACTTCTCGCCGAAGTACTGCAACAGAATCCCGACCACGGACAATGAACTGGCAATTCCGGCGGCGAACAGACCAATAATCAAATACGTCGCTCCGGGGGATCCTGAGGACAGCCCGGTGAAGTAAGCAGCCATGGTCGTCGGACACGGAAGAAGTCCCACAGCCAATCCCAGAATAGCCGTGGTCCGATAACTGGAACGCGATCGCGTGGATTCATTGGATTCGACGACCGTGGAAGTCATCGGCATGACCGCCGCAGCGACAGTATTGTTGTTTCCAGCGCTGGATTTGCCAGACACGACTCCTCCCAGTTGCACGAGCTGAGGCTCAATCGAGCAGGAGGCGTGACTGTGCGAATGGTTGCCGGCATGGCTGTGCGAATGATTGGAGCAATCTCCATCGTGATGATGATGCCCACAACATTTCACCTTGCGGCCTCGAATGGCCTGCACCAGAAGAAACCCTCCCACAGCCACTACCAGTAGCGCACTGATCCACTGAAGCACGCTCGAAACCTGCTCCTCATGATGATGATCACCGGCGATCAGGTGATGAGCAATGTGGACGCCAAAGGCGATGGCAAACAGCGAGACGGAGTGAGAAAATGCTGTCGAAAGTCCCATGACAACAGGATGCCAGAAGCTGCGTTTGCCGTCCAGCAAATAGACGAACATCGCGGTTTTTCCGTGGCCGGGTTCCAGAGCATGCAGGGCGCCGAGGAAGAAACTTAGCCCAAGACTTAATTCATGCGAATGCGAGTGAAGATGCATGCTGGTCGGATTCCGGGAACGGTACAAAGTAAAAACGGAGCCAAGCGACGAAATGTCGCCGTGACGTTGAGCCGCGGTATGCCTCCGACCAGATGGCAACACCGTGAATCGCATTGAACGAACAACCTGAGAGTACGCAATTCGTTGAGCGAGAATTAAGTCAAATCAGGGAGATCAAAGATATAATGGCGAATCATATTCCCAATGCAAATCAGGAGAAGAGTGATCATCGCAAATGGCAAAGATCCATATTGACTTAAGAAGACTGCTGAACATCAGACGTCGCCACGCCTTTCGTCTTTTCTCGAAGCCTTGAACTCCCTGAACTCATCCTTGCCCATCGAAGGTTCAGAGAATGCCCTGTCATCTGGAACAGACTGCCGACCGGAGAGAACGCCGCACTCAATAGTGCTCCTTCCGGAAGATCATTCACGGAGATATGTCCCTGAATCCATGAGATCAGGCCGCTGCAACAGTTTGTTCCGGTGATACAGGCGATGGCAAGAAGCACCGATCCCGCAACATTGCAGACGAGCACAAGCCGCAATCGGTTGAATCCGTGGCCCACCAGCAGCACACAGAACGAGAAAACCGTTGAAAAAATCGCGCAGACACGATGCAGGCCATCGATTCTGGAGAGTTCTTCGATTGAGGCGGGTACCAATAACACTATCAATGCTGGCGCGACGCTCATCAGAAGACATACGAGAGCAAATGCAAAGCCGGCTTCATCGAGTCCGGAGTGATAAGTGGAAGAGTTCTTACGTGGCATAGTGCCGTCTCTCTGGTACAGGACTGTCGGCCACAAAATTCAGGCCACATCAACGGGAGCGACTCTGCACTTCACCCGACCAGAGAGAATTCCTATGTCGCTACCGTCCAATCATAGTTGCAGGACTATGGCAATTGCAAACTTTACTCATGCGGTCTCGGACGGCTTGAGACTTGTTGAATGTGGACCCAACAGCTCAATAGGACTGGCCGATTCTGCCGAAATCCGTTCTTGTCTGGTCGCCCTCAAAATTTCACTAACCTGCCTGACCGTTACGACCGATACCACCAAAGTCCTGGTCGGACCATGTGCCTCCATTGAGTGCTCCTTCGGAGCCCGGATTGGTGCCTGGCCCAATGTGCGCGCAGATCTCGACAATTCACTCGCCGACTCGCTACGGCCCGTTTTGGGCTCTGTTAGCAGCCGTCTTGCTCACGACCGGGCCTGACGCAGTCGCTCAGTCGTCGCCTTCACGTGTGTGGAAAGTGAAGACGAAACCACCTGAGCCGCTCTTGCTGCACGACGCGCCTGTCGAATCTGTCGCCGTTGAAAAGTCGACGACCGGATTCTCCCCGATCACCGCGGTGGCGTTCGTGGTCCCTCAATCGACCGATGACGAAAACTTGTTACAGAAACCTGACTCGGACGTCCCGTCTGTGGTCCCTCCCAGTGTTATTCCGGAAAGTTCGCGGGGGCGAGATGTCTCTGGCTCCTCGGCGTCTGGTTCGCCTCGCCGAAGATCACGAATCGTAACTGAGTCCGGGTTACGCGACTCTTCCGGAGCGGCGAGCGACTATGTGATCAGCGAAACATCCAGTGAGAATGTGTTGACTCTGTTCGAGAATCGACCGCGCCTCCTGAAGTTCCGGACAGCTCCGGTACGCACTTACATACCGGAAGCTGGCGGAGAAATCATCGCAATTCGTTTCGTCGATCCGAATTCTGCGACGCAGGTTGCCATTGAACCGCTCGCGGTCGGCTCGACAATGCTGACATTGTGGTTCCCGAATCCACAGGCTGAGGATGGCGAAGAATCGATTTCATGGCTGGTGAACGTCACTGAGGACCCACAGGCAGGCCACCGCTACGAAGAGCTTTTGAGTGATCTTGAACGCGATGTGAATCGTGCATTTCCCAACAGTGCGGTGACACTGACTTATGTAGGCAGCCAGGTCGTTGTGCGAGGCCAGGCCAAAGATGTCGAAGAAGCGACTCAGATTCTGCGCATCGTTTCGGCCAGTCTGCCAAACGAAGACGTCATTGAGAAACTGCCGGTTAACCTGAACGAAGTCGGCTTCTTCACTGTTCCGACTCAGCAGGTTGAAGAGGCAGGCTCTTTGGCCGGAGCGTTTAACGGCAACACCGCCAGTGGTGTCAATCAGGGACGAATCAATAATCGCATCGTGAACCTGCTTGAGATCGCTGGTGTGCATCAAATCATGCTGAAGGTGACCGTCGCCGAAGTGAACCGTAGTGCTTCCCGCGCAATCGGAGCGAATCTGGAGTTCGGCAGTGCGGGAGATGCCGCTCGCTTTTTTACCTCTTTGGGTGCTCCAACTGGTGGAGCTTCGTTCGTCGTTAATCGCGGCGACTTCGACCTGGCCATTCGGGCTCTGAAAGAGATGAATCTGGCGCGTTCTCTGGCTGAGCCGACACTGACGACACTTAATGGCCAGCAAGCAAACTTTAACGTCGGTGGAAGTTTTCCTGTTCCCGTGGTGACGGGTCAAACGGCCGCAGGCCTTCAGGGCGTCGAATTTCAGCAATACGGGGTTCAGTTGAACTTCGTGCCAGTCGTGACTGACCATGATCGTATTCGACTCACTCTGCAGGCAAATGTCAGTACTCGCGATGAAAGTGCCGGGACGCAGTTTGGCGAATCAGATGTTCCCGGCCTGAATTCTCGCACATTCCAGAACACTGTGGAGCTGCGTGAAGGCGAGACCATCGCGGTGGCCGGATTGATCCAGACGAATTTGGGCAGTCGTTCGCGTCGAATGCCCTTTCTGGGTGACCTTCCGTTCGTCAGTCGTTTGTTCTCGAACGACGGTACCTCCTACGACGAGCAGGAACTGATCGTGCTCGTCACGCCCTATCTGGTGAATCCCGTGGACAGCAAAACAACTCCAATTGCGTTACCCGGGTCGGACTATTACGAACCAGATGACGTGGAGTTCTTTCTCAGAGGCAGCTTGACGGGGCATCTGGACGAGGATTATCGAAGTCCTGTTCGAACCGACATCCACAAGATGAAGGCGTTCCGACGCTGCGAGCAGAAGATGATCATCGGGCAGCCCGGACATTCCAACGGACTCCTGTGCCCACCGGGATTTTCAGCTGCAGAAACTTCACTGCCTGCGTACTCAGGAGTCCAGCCATGAAACAGCACACCGGATCTCTTGACGTTGTGTTGGGAGCAGCGATCCTGTCCCTGTCTGCTTTCGCCGGCTGTCAGTCATCTTCGGGACTGCTCAAATCAACGGAATCCTGCACGGAGCCGGCGCCTGAATACGGCCGTGGCTCATCGGGAGAAGTGGGCCACCACAGTGGTCAGTTCTGGTTCAGTGGGCAGAACTCCGGCCGCGGCAGTAGTCAGGAATGCAGGGGAAATGGGGACGACGGCGTTTGCAAGCGCAACGACACCATTGATCGCGCCGCCGTTCCCGCCCCACATGGAACCTATGTCAGCCAGTGGAACGATGCCATGATCTGCTCCGCTCGCCAACAGCAATTGCTGATCAGCCGTCATGAATGGTTCTCCGGTGGCAACGAACTGGGGCCGGAAGGTCGCGAGCATGTCCTTCAGCTTTCAGAACTCATGAAGAGTTCTGGTTATCTGATCACAATCGAACTGGAGCCAGTCCACTTGGACTACGACGAGACTTTCGAAGAGGCGACCGCCCGAACTGTTCAGTTGAATGAACAGCGTCGTGAATTCGTGGTTCAGTTAATGAATGACTCCGGTGTCGCCGATGCCGATCAACGCGTCTTTCTTTTGCCATCCAATTCCGTGGGTGTTCGAGGAGTCGAGGCACCACGTGTCTACAACCGCCTGCTGTTTGGTGGCCAAGGCGGTGGAGGAGGCGGGAACCAAAACGGCGAAGGCAACATGGGAGCGGGCCAGGGAATGGGAGCTGGTGGCGGTGGTTTTGGCGGCGGAGGAATCTTCTGATGTGTTGGTCACCTCCATCCCAATGTCTGTCGTCAGCACGATCGTTGTCGGATTGGCGTTCGGCTGTTTCGATTCAGTTGATCATCACCGCCATGCTGACGTCTGCATCCGGTTGTGCACTCTTTCCTGCGGCGGCATCGACCATTCCTGGTCATTCGCTATCTGCCAAGGCAGCGGGCGAGATTGATGCTAAAACACAGGCTGAGGCGTGTCGCAGAACGGGAATGCAATTGGCCGCTCACGAACGTGATGAGCATGCAATCGCTCAACTGGAACGGGCTCGCGAACTGGATCCTAACCTCAAGGCCATCGCGCATCCTCTGGCTGTGTTGTACGATCGACAGGGACGTATCGACGCGGCAGAACGAGAATACCTGGCGGCTCTGAAAGAAACGAAGAACAGCCCCGACGTCCTCAACGACTACGGGTACTTTTTGTACTGTCGAGACGAACTGGCCAGAGCTGAGGAAGCTCTGCGTGATTGTCTGCGGCAGAATGAGAAACATCAAATGGCGCGTTTGAACCTGGGAATGGTGCTGGCAAAACAGGGCCTGAATGATGAGTCATTCGCTGAGTTCGAGAAGGCCGTTGGGCCTTCAGCCGCTCATCACAATCTGGGTCTGCTTCTGATTCGCAATGGACAACGCGAGCAGGGACTTGAACATCTTCAGCAGGCCGCTCAGACAGATCCAAGTCTCCATTCGGCGAGCATTCTGACTCAACTGCAGAGCCCGCATGAGGACGCTCAGCCTGAACTTGAATTGGCAGACCAAAGCCCGACAGTGGAAGGTCATTTCACGACGAGTCACGTAAATGCGGGGCAGCTGTCCCAGTAGACGAAGGGTTCTTGCCGATCCTGAAAAACACGTCTGAAAGTCGATTGTGATGATCAGTTTTCACGATCTGTCTTTTCTCGGCAACATCCTCGTAACCTGTCCGCTGTTGCATTGTCCGATGCCAACAAACGCCCATCCCTCGACCGCTCCCGCTGCCAACCCGCCTGAGAAGCGGAAATTATCTCGCGCATGCCGGTTCGACATGCCGACGGCCGCAAAGTAATGCGCCAAACTCCCTCCGGTGAAACCGACCGACGCGTCGAAGCCCTTTGCCGTTCACTACTCCGGTCACATCGACCTCTGGCACGTCGGCGTGTCGGACGCCTGTCGGACCGGAGTAGCAAAGTTCACTCGCATTCGCAGCATGGTCGTGATCGGAGCGTCGAGCGACCGGGTTCGACCTTTCGTCGGTCTCAGGTCGCTATAACTGATGCGGCAGCTCGCTGGTGATATGTGTTGATACATCCCGCATTCATCATATAATTCACGGGTTGTCAGCGAGAGATAAG
>JAXMBU010000100.1:0-16238 GCA_046349735.1 Planctomycetaceae bacterium | reverse complement strand
AATCGTCAACAATTTGATGTCGACCATGTTCAGGGCCCGCGAAGGTCGCGAACACTTTTGGAAGTTGGCTTTACGAGCTCTGAGCCAGAGGCGCTAGCCGAAACCAATGCGAGGATTTCGGCTAGCGCCTCAGGCTCAGATGGCGTTTCTCTTTCCGCCATGTGGTTGAGCCGCCGATTGACCGCGGACGGTCACCGGGCTTTTGAGACACTGTCTCACTTTTATGCATTTTTGGCATAGTTAATTGCCAGAATGTGTTTGCTCGATAATATCCAGCGGAAAGCAACATTTCCCTCCGCTTCGAGCCGTACCTGAGTTTTCTAATGTCTTCCCCTCTGGATGCACGTGATCGCGAGATTCTTGAACATCTTCATCAGTCTGCTGGTGGAGATATTCAGGCGTTATGTGATCTATTAGGGGTCACTCGGACGGCAATTCGACAGCGAATTGCCCGGCTTGAGGGTGCAGGGCTGATCTCGTCTGAGCTTCAGGGACAGACTCGCGGCAGACCTCGGTTGATGTATCGTGTGACCGCCGAAGGCATGCACGAATTAGGCGAGAATTATCGCGAATTAGCTGTAGTTTTGTGGGAAGCGATTGCTGGCTATGAGGACGAGACTGTTCGTTCGGCGCTGTTGAGGAGAGTTCGCAACTCGCTGGCAGAGCGTTTTCGGCGTCAACTGGTCGGATGTGATTCAGTCGATGAGCGATTGGATCAACTCGCCAGCGAAATGAAGTCCAGCGGCTTCAATATTGAAAGCGATCATTCTGGGGGATTGCGGATTCTGCGAGAAACGTCCTGTCCATTCCCTATGTTGGCAGACGTCGATGAGGCGATTTGTCAGGTGGAGCGGGAGGTTTTACAGCAGGTTCTGGGGGCTCCGGTTGAGTTTCGGTCACGCTGCCGTGATGGTCAGGGGTGTTGCGAATTTCAGGTGATGGGCGGTTCTGAGTTGTTAGCTGCAACGGCAGGCGGAATGAGTATTCAGTCCCTGGAAACTTCCGGGGGCGATTGCAAGACAGGTGCGTGCTGATAGAGTGCCGACTGCACTTCCAGCGATGTGGCAGTCGCGGGATTCAGTCAGTGCTTTTCAGTTAAAAGATGTTCTGGCAAGAGGTTTGGGCGTCATGACATGGATTGAAGGTCGATTCGAAGAGAATGTGATCACCACGACGATGGAGCAGGCCATGAATTGGGGCCAGCAATCCAGCATCTGGCCGATGACGTTCGGACTGGCGTGTTGTGCGATCGAGATGATGGCGGCGGGGGCCAGCAAGTACGATATTGACCGCTTTGGAGCAGGAGCGTTCCGAGCGACTCCTCGTCAGGCTGACCTGATGATCGTTGCCGGGACTGTGACTTTCAAAATGGCAAGTCGTGTTCGACGATTGTACGAACAGATGCCTGATCCCAAATATGTGATTGCGATGGGTGCCTGCACTGTTGGTGGCGGACCTTACTTTAAGCATGGTTACCATGTGGTGAAGGGTGTTGATCTTGTGGTTCCGGTGGATGTTTACGTGCCTGGGTGTCCTCCGCGTCCGGAAGCCCTGCTCGAGGGGTTGATGCGAATTCAGGACAAGATTAAGGCTCGTAAAGTGACTCGCGGGGAGATGGCTCTGCCAGTTCCACATCACTCGGGTTATTCCGCGTTGAATGTTTGATTGCTGCCCGGCTTTTGCTGACAGTAATCCCGGCACTGCCACGGCCGGATAAATTGTGAATCAAGCTGACTGAATTCCAGATTGTTAATGTCGGTTCCTTCGCCAGTGAGTGGGTCGGAGCTGTGCGCATTTGAGGAAGTGTGGTTGCGATGAGTGCTGTGCTGAAGATTTCCGATCTGCATGTGAATGTGGGCGAGACGCCGATTCTGAAGGGCGTCAATATGGAGATTCGTCAGGGTGAAATTCACGCCTTGATGGGCCCGAACGGATCGGGAAAGAGTACTCTGGCTTATGCCCTGGCCGGGCATCCGAATTACACGGTGACTGACGGTTCGATTGAGATCGACGGAGTGAATGTCACCGAGATGGAAGCCGATGAGCGGGCTCGTCTCGGGATGTTTCTGGCGTTTCAGTATCCCGTGGTTATTCCGGGCGTGAAAGTTGCCGACTTCCTGCGCCATGCTGTTTCTAATATTCGAAATCCCGATCGCAAAGAAGGCGAAGGTCTGATCGGGATGCGTGAGTTCCGTAAGGAAATTCGTGAGCGAATGAACGAACTGGGGATGGACCAGGAGTTTGCTCGCCGATATCTGAACGACGGCTTCTCCGGTGGCGAGAAGAAGCGAATGGAGATTCTGCAACTTGCTATGTTGCAGCCTCGCTTTGCAATTCTTGATGAAACTGACAGCGGTCTCGACAGCGATGCGGTGCGAGTCGTCAGCGAAGGTCTTGCCAAGCTGTCCGGTCCACAGATGGGTGTGCTGATCATTACTCACCACGAGCGATTGCTGGAGTTTAATCCCCCGCAGTTCACTCACGTGATGCTGGGTGGTCGCATCGTGGAGACGGGTGATGCATCGCTTGCTCATGAGTTACATGCTAACGGATATGCAAACATTCGTGCTCGACATCCTGAAGCAGCTGCTGAGAACGCGAAAGCTGAAGCGGCTGCTGTCTGAAGTTCGTCTGATTACGGGCCCTGAGGTTCTGTCCGGTCCGTGAATAAAGCCTCCAACGAGATGAAATGAGCAGGTCACATGTCAACAGATACCCCGGTCAAGTCTGATGTGGAGTTTGGGTCGTACAAGTACGGCTTCCATGATTCGATGGACAACTACGCATTCAAGAGCCGCAAAGGCCTGGATGCTCAGATTGTTCGTCAGATTTCTGAGCTGAAGAACGAGCCAGCCTGGATGACAGAATTCCGACTGGAATCGCTGGCAATCTTCGAATCGCGCCCAATGCCGAATTGGGGCGGAGATATGACGGACCTGAATTTTCAGGACATCTTCTACTACATGAAGGCTGCCAATGAGCAGGAAACTTCCTGGGAAGATGTGCCGGAAGAAATTCGACGAACTTACGATCGACTGGGGATTCCCGAGGCGGAAAAGAAGTATCTCTCGGGCGTGAAGGCCCAGTATGACTCTGAAGTGGTCTACGGCAGCCTGCAGGAAGACCTTTCAAAGCAGGGAGTGATCTTCACAGATACGGACTCTGCCCTGCGTGATCATCCCGAGCTGTTCCGCGAATACTTTGGGACTGTGATTCCTCCCGGGGACAATAAGTTCGCAGCATTGAACTCTGCTGTATGGTCTGGCGGTTCGTTCATCTACGTTCCGAAGGGCGTGAAGATCGAGTTTCCTCTTCAGGCCTACTTCCGCATCAACAGCCAGAACATGGGGCAGTTTGAGCGAACGTTGATCATTGTCGACGAAGGGGCGGCAATTCATTATGTCGAAGGTTGCACAGCTCCGACTTATAGCAGCAACAGTCTGCACTCAGCGGTTGTTGAGATTATCGTCAAGCGTGGTGCACGGTGTCGGTATACGACCATTCAGAACTGGTCTGACAATGTTTACAACCTTGTAACCAAGCGAGCGATGGCTTACGGCGATTCGCTGATGGAGTGGATCGACGGGAACCTTGGTTCAAAGCTGACGATGAAGTATCCAGCAATCTGGTTGATGGAACCAGGGGCTCGTGGAGAGACTCTTTCCATCGCGTTCGCGGGAGACGGTCAGCACCAGGACGCTGGAGCCAAGATGGTTCACTGTGCTCCGAACACGTCCAGCCGAATTATCAGCAAGAGCATTTCCAAGAGCGGCGGCCGATCCAGCTATCGTGGCCTGGTGAAGGTTCACAAGGATGCTGTCAACTGTCGCTCGAATGTGGTTTGTGATGCGCTGATTCTGGATTCCGCCAGTCGCAGCGACACCTACCCGTACATCGAAGTTGAAGAAGAAAATGTGGCGATCGAGCACGAAGCCAGCGTTTCCAAGATTGCTGAAGAACAGTTGTTCTATCTGATGAGCCGTGGCCTGTCTGAAGCAGAAGCTTCGGCCATGATCGTCACCGGCTTCATTGAGCCGCTCGTGAAGGAACTGCCGATGGAATATGCGGTGGAACTGAATCGGTTGATCGAATTGCAGATGGAAGGTTCGGTCGGGTAAGAAAACGAGGCGAGCGGCAGGGCGTCAGCCCTCCGAGCTTTTGCGGTGCACAGACGCAACTGCTTTCTTTGCCAACCCGGAGGTTTCGTATGGTGAAACTCAGCGAAGAAGTGGCTGAGGCCCTGAAGGCAGCAAACGGAGAAGCATTATCGGTGGAGGTGCCGGGGCCTGATCGACGATTTGTTGTTGTCGAACAGTCTGAATACGACGCGGCAATGGAAGCACTCGCTCTTCAGAGGAATCTGGAACTGATTCGTGAAGGAGTCGCTGACGTGGAAGCTGGCAGAGTAATGCCGCTGGATGAAGCGATGGAACGAATTCGACGGGAACTGGGTTTTCCTCGTCGACAAACAACATGAGGGTGCTTGTCTCGGCGCGACCAGTTCTGGATATTCAGCGGAACGCGGAATGGTGGGCCGCACATCACAGTCGCCTTCAGGCTGCTGAGTGGTTTTATTGTGTTTACGATCAACTTGAGGCCATTGGCCGTTCGCCCCTGAGTTATGGCCTGTCATTGGAAAATGGACTGTTTCCGTTTGAAGTTCGAGATGCTTTGGTGGGCTTCGGGAGCAGGAAAAGCTATCGGGCCATCTTTGGAGTGCATGAGGATCATTTAACTGTTTATCGAGTGTTGCGAGCAGCTTAGGGGTCTATTGACGCTGACGACCTTGAGTAGACAGTGTTTTTGTTTGAGAGAGTTTGAAGAAGATATGTCATCAGCAACTATCGATATTTCTCGCACCGGCTTCTCCTCCGAGGTCTTCGAACAGTTCCTTGCCACTCGCAACGAACCGTCCTGGATCACTGAGGCTCGTCGCGCTGCGTTCGAACAGTACCAATCTCTTCTCCAGAGCGAGCTTGATCCCGAAGAGTTTAAGCGAGTCGATCTCCGCGTCTTCAATGCAGGGAAATTTCGGCCTTCGGCTGGAACTGTTGATTCCTCATCGATTGCCACCCTGCTGAGCGACAAGACAGAGTTTGGAGGATCGGTTGCTCATGTGAACGGACAGGTTACACAGGCGACAGTGTCTGATCAGATTCGTGCACAGGGAGTTCTGTTCGGTGAACTTCAGGGACTGTTGACGACTCATCGTGAGTTGCTTGAACCCTACTTCATGAAGAAGGCCGTTCAGACGGACGCCGATCGTTTTTCTGCATGGCATGCGGCATTCTGGACGGGCGGCACTTTGCTGTATGTTCCTCGCAATGTTGAAGTGGCATTGCCATTGCACAGTTTGATTGCTCATAGTCGTGATGGTGTCGCGGATTTCAGCCACACTCTCATCATCCTGGAAGACGGCGCACGAGCGACACTTCTGGAGGAAACGACGTCTGCAAATGAAGAGATTGCCGGCCTGCATGTAGGCTGTGTGGAACTCATCGTCGGCCGTGATGCAAATCTGCGATACGTCCAATTACAGAACTGGAATCAGAAGTCATGGCACTTTGCTCATCAGGCCGGGTGTGTCGACAGCAATGCTTCGCTGCAGTGGACAGTAGTTGGTCTCGGTAGCAAACTGGCTCATATTCATCAGGACATTAATCTCAACGGTCGAGCCGCAACCGCCGAAGTCAACGGAGTCACATTCGCCAGTGATCGTCAGAAGATCAGTTATTACACTCAGCAGCACCATAAGGCTCAGGGAACGCACAGCGATCTGCTCTACAAAGAAGTTCTGCGTGATGAAGCACGAGTCATCTGGCGTGGCATGATCAAGGTTGATCCGGCAGCACAGCAGACGGATGGCTATCAGCGAAGCGACGCGTTAATGCTGAGTGATGATGCTCGATGTGACTCCATTCCGGGTCTCGAGATCGAAGCCGATGATGTAAAGTGCACCCACGGCGCGACGACAGGCCGAGTCGACAAGGAACAGATCTTCTATTGTATGAGTCGCGGGATACATCGCCATGAAGCGATGCATATGATCGTGGAAGGCTTCTTCCAGAAGGTTTACGATCGCATCCCTGTTGAAATCGTTCGAGAGACACTGAGCCGTACCGTTCAGGGCAAGCTGGGAATTGAGTCCATCGCGGTGTAAGCACGATGGAGTTGTTCCCGGGCAGAGTTATTTTCGGGTGCGGTAGCTTCAGAAGAGTAGAATGTGATCCATGGAACTCGTCATTGGCAAAGATGAATTAAAGTCCGGTGAACGCCGATCCGTCTATGTGGACGACGTTCCGGCGCTTGTGATTCGAATTCAGGATGAGTACTTTGTGATCGAAGACGTCTGCTCACACGATGGGCAGCCTCTGACAAATGGTCCTCTTCAGGACTGTTCGATTGTGTGCCCACGTCATGCGGCTCGATTCGATCTGAAATCTGGAAAAGCGTTGTGCATGCCCGCAACTGAAGCCATTCGCGTGTTCAGGACGGAGATTCGCGACGGAGCCGTTTGGGCGGGGCGTTAAAGGTCTGTTGATTTGATCAGCCGGAATGCGTTAGCGTCCGGTTTTCGCTGCAAAAACACAGCAAATTCAACCGGGGGCGCCAGCGCCCGGCTGCTGATAAACAGATTAAATTAACACGCCGTTAGAGCAGCGGTTAACTCAGTTTTTCACTTCTGCATTTCAAATCTCATACTGCAAAGTTCGAAACGCCATGGCCACTGATACTGAACTCATCGAAGCACTGAAGCAGGTGATTGACCCGGAACTTATGGTCAACATCGTCGATCTGGGACTAATCTATTCTGTAGATCAGACCGAACGTAAAGTGGCGGTCCAGATGACTTTGACCAGCCCGGCCTGTCCCGCTGGTCCACAAATCGTCCAACAGGCCAAAATGGCATTGGAGCGACTGGAAGATGTTGATGAGGCGACAATCACGATAACGTTGTCCCCACCGTGGACTCCGGACCGCATGACTGACGACGCAAAAGATATGCTCGGGATATTTTAAAGATCGCCCGATTTTTGTACGTTGTTGAGTTGCTCAGAAGACTAGTTGGACCTCGCGTATTCCGAACGCTGGCAGAGAGATCAGCGTGCCCTGATCCGAGATGGCGAGTGCTGACTTCTCCGTCATCTCGGCGTTGATCGCATACGCTGCTGTTGGCTTCCGCGCCGTTTTGATGTGGCAGTCAACAGCGACGCCGTCGGTTTCCGATAACAGCAGGTTTAAAGACTCCGACTCGGAGGCCGTTGCGGCCTTGTACCGCGTGTTGACGATTTCCACGTTCTTTGCAGACAGTCCCAGAATCCAACTGCTGGCTGCTCCAGAGGCGGTTGAGCCTGTTGTCTGCAGCGTCGAAACTGGCGTCATCGCGTCTGCTGCAGCACGAAGCGGAAACGGCTGATCGAACTCAACCGTGAATTGAAACTCACGAGCCGACTCGCCTTCAACAATCAGCAGGCTATCCAGCATTCGCGGGCCGGATCGGCGATGGTAAGGACGGCCATGCGGCACGATCACCATGCGATGGTCCGTGTCGCTGATTTCGATGTAATCCGGTGACTCAAATCGTTCTGCGCGAAAGCCACCAGCCTGCCCCATGACGGCTCGAGTAATCGCAGCGGATTCGTTGTCCCATGCAAAGCGGCAGCCGTAGTATGACAACCAGGGGTTCCCCTTAACGTTGCTCTTGATGTTCTCGAAACGTAAATGAATTTGGATTCTAGGCTGAAATCGATCGATCGAAGTTGTCAGAATGACAGTCGCCAGCGGAGTTCCATCGACGGGCGATAAGAGATCACTGATCGTTTCAACAGCAGCAAAGACCAAACCAGCCTCGACGACGCGCTGGCTCACCATGTTCGCCACGGCATAAGACGCTTTGCGAACTTCACCACTGCCGTCATCGGGCAGAGTCACTTCGCGTTCATAACGGAAGCAGGATTGCTGACTCAGCCGATTTCCTCGTTGCTGATGCCAGGTCACTGAGGCGATACCGCCGGTGCGATCGCTCAAAGTCACTTCGAAATGGCGATTGCGAAGAGTCAATGGTTCGGCCAGCGGAGCTTCACCACGAGCCTCCATCATGACCGGGTGCGCCGCCGGTGGTGACGGCGATTCTGTGAGCCATGCGAAACCTCCTGGAGGCACCTTCACAAGCAGCCGCTCTTGTCCGTGATTGACCTGAGCGAGTTCAATCACCGACGACCGTGCCGGCTGCGACCAGCCCTCTGGCCATGAGATTGCGGCGTAACGTGCAAACGGCAATGAGTTCATAAGAAACAGGCCGCGTTGCGAGCACTGTTTGGCCGGAATTCGCTTCTGCACGGCCGACAGCAAGCTGCTCTCGATGTCCTTAACGCGTGCCGACAGCTGACCAGCAGAGTCCTGCAGCTGCTGCATTCGCTCAGGTGAAGTATCAAGCACATCCACATGCCGCAGTTCCAGATCCGCGATGGCTGCTTCGATCTCGGACAAGCGGTCACATAAGCTCGGCATCCCCTCCGTGGCTCGAATGAGCCCGGCAATTCCGTGCATGGTCCGCAGTGACTCAAGCCGTTGGTTCAACAAACGCAAAGTGGCCGGTCCGGAAATGGGGGGCTCAGTTTTCAGTACGGACGATTGAATCAGAAACGGTGCAAGGTAGTCGGAGTGATCGTGACTTTCGGCAAGCCGAGTTCCTCCCGCCGCGTGGCACAACTGTTCCATCGTCACAAATTCACCGAGCACTGGTGCATAGGTTGATGCAATCTGGAGATCAGTCATCCATGGCGATTTCAGAGTGGGCAGTCGAGCCAGAAACAGCGCCGCTGTCGAGTCATCCTGCATGCTTTCGTTATATCGGTCCGCAAACCTCAAAAAGCCTGCCGCGCTGTCGACGGCCAGTGGGATGCGAGAAGCGGCGGCAATCATGGAACCGTCTGGTGCCTGCCATTCAAACTGACTTCGTTCACGATCCGGGTAGAGCCCATCGTCCAGTGCTACGTGGAAAGCGGATTCGAAACCCAGATGGCTCAGCAATGTCGGCATAGATGTGGTCAGACCAAATCGTCGCCGAGCCCAATGTCGCGGCGTATGGCCAAGGACATTCTGAAACAGAGACTTGCAGCGTTGAATGTCGGCCACTGTGGTCGCCATTGAACCTAGTGATGCCCTGGTTTCATGATCGTGTCCAGACAGCAGCCCGATAATTTCGCTCCGGAGAGCAGACGACAAGCGCCTCGGCGACTTCAGAATTCTGTGACGTCCATCTTGTGAGGTCACGGCCCGTTGCAAACAAATTCAATTTTGTTGGTGATCGCAGCAAATCAAGAATGGTCTCAGGTGCTTCATCGTCACTGGGGATGCAGATGTCGATGAGATAGCAATTCATGGGATGAAACCGTTCGCGAGTTTCACGCACGTGTTCGAAGCATTTGCCAAGGTGAATCCGGGCCGTTTGGGAGTCGCCATTCAGGAATGCATCGGCAGCTAGTCGAACTTCGCGACCGATCAGAATATTGTCGGGATCTACAAAGTGATGGCGTCGGCGACTGAGAAGTTGAGTCTGCAGCAGGACCGTCCCCAACGACAAAAAGTGTGGCACCAGATCCTGTTCCGGCTTTGTCGGAACAGGCGCACTGCACGTCGGCGGCGATTCCTTGTCAAGAACCCCATTGATTGCCTTCAGCCATTCATCTCGCGTTACGCAGCTGGAGATCACGACGTGGCCCTGATCTCGGAGTGCGGATCGCCATTCATGAGGCATCCACGATTCAGAAGCGGAAGGGACGAGAATGATTCTGCGACCGGGGTATCCCGACAGCGATTCGGCCTGCCGAAATAACGGAATGCTGGTTGACAGTCGAAGCAATCGAGGATGCCATGCACAGGCGACCGCGTTCAACAGGCTGGATGCACCGTCTTCGGGGAGATCTGTTGGCAGATCTTCAATGGAATAGCCTGGAATCAGAACGCTGATTTCAGAAAAATCGTTACAGACTGACATGATGCAGAAAGACTTGGCTGGAGTTTGCGTGAAAAGGCAACCGGTGATCGCAGAACCACAAATCCAGCATTTTGCAGGGAATCTGCGGATTCTGGTACTTTCCCGGAACAAGAGTGTGGCAGTTAACGTCAGAGATTCCACCCGCAGCGAGGAGATTTGCCTCCTGCGGGTTCAGGACGACCGATAATCCACATGGCATTGCAGGTGCAAAATGCCAAAATGCGGTTTTCGAGGTTGTAGAGCATTCGACAGGTAAAGACGTCGGTTGGGTCGGGAGTGTGAGTCCTGAGACGCCAGCGATTTCAGGATTTCAGCGAATTGCCGAGCCAAGGCGTTTCAAAATTGGTTGACGAGACTGCAAATCTGCTGGTACTTTTGCCGCAGAGTGTTACCACAAAACGACTTTTGGCGGCAAAGACTGATCTCGCGAGGGCGAAAAACTCCGCGAACGCTGGCTTTTGTTGTGGTCGTATAGGTTCTTGAACTGTCCGGAACATCGGGATTGTAATAGAGGCTTCACATGGCGGAATCAATCAGCGCTTGGGGCATTGACATTGGTCAGGCGGGCCTGAAAGCAATCAGGTTGCGAGCGTCAGAGAATGGCGAACGAGTGGTTGCGACAGCGTTTGACTATGTGCCTCACCCAAAGATTCTGAGTCAGCCGGATGCAATTCCGGAAGAGCTGATTCGAGAAGCGATGAAGACATTTCTGGAGCGCAACAAGGTCAATAACGATCTGATTGCGATCAGCGTGCCAGGCCAGAGTTCTTTGGCGAAGTTCATCAAACTGCCACCAGTTGAGGCTGGCAAAGTTGCGGAAATCGTCAAGTACGAAGCGAGACAGCAGATTCCGTTCGACCTGAACGACGTGATTTGGGATTACCAGCCGATCGGCGGTGGTGTTGAAGAGAGTGGCTTCATGCTGGAGGCAGAGGTCGGTCTGTTTGCGATGAAGCGAGACCTCGTGTACGAGGCAATGAAGCCGTTCACGAACAACAGTAAAGAAGTAGAGCTGGTCCAGATGGCACCGCTCGCGCTTTACAACTATCTGTCTTATGACGTGCTGGGATTCCGCAAGACGGCCGAAACACCGGAACCGCCAGCTGGCGAAGATTACTACGTTATTCTCGACATGGGTGCGGACAACACCACTCTTCTGGTTTCGAATGGCCGAAGCATCTGGATTCGAAACGTACCTATCGGCGGTAACCACTTCACTCGCGCGTTGACTCGCGAAATGAAGCTGACGTTTGCCAAAGCGGAACACCTGAAGTGCAATGCGACCAAGGCTCCCGATCCCAAGGCTGTGTTTCAGGCAATGCGTCCGGTCTTCAACGACTACGTATCAGAAATTCAGCGTTCCATTGGTTACTTTGGCAGCGTGAATCGTGCGGCGAAGATCCGCAAAATCATCGGTGTCGGCAACGGTTTTCGTCTTGCGGGTCTGCAAAAATTCCTTCAGCAGAATCTTCAATATGATGTCGAGCGGCTTGATAGCCTGAACGGAGTCACGGGTGACTCCGTGCTGACAGATCCGTTGTTCATCGACAATATGATGACTTTCGCAGTGCCCTACGGCCTGGCACTGCAGGCAATCGGTAAGACTCGTATCCGGACGACTTTGCTGCCTCCCGAAATTGCCGTTGGGCGCAAGATTCGCAGCAAAAAGCCATGGGCCATTGCCGCGGCAGCAGGACTTCTGCTGGCGATGGGAGTCAGCACGATGGGCAGCGCGTCCGTTCTGAAATCCTATGGCGTTGAAAAGTGGGACGACGAACAGAAACTGGTGGATCAGGTTCAGTCTGAGATTAGTTCCCAGGATAGCGCGTTTTCGGCTGAAGAAGGTGGCCACGCCAAGATTCTGGAGAATATTGGCCAACTGGTTGCTCCTCTGGAAAAACGTTCGTTGTGGATGGAACTGTTCAAGGCGATTAATGAGTGCATGCCTTACGACGAGGGCGATGCTCTTGATCAGGCCGACATAACTCTGCAGAAAAAACTGAGGATCACGTCCGTCACGGCGAAGAAGGTTGAAGACGTTTCGGCGTGGCACAAGAAGTTTGTTGACGCTGAGAAAACTCTGGATTTCGCGGAGTTGGATCAGGCACCTCCAGCTGCTGAAAAAGGTTACATTATCACCCTGAAGGGTCATCATTATTTCAACAACAAAGAGAAGCACGATTTTTCTGAAATCGATGGCTTGTTCGTTGAAAAGACGCTGGTTGCGAATCTGCGAAAATGGACGCTACAGAGCGGGGGTGTTGAAATCCCTGTAGGGAAGATTGGAATTTCCTACCCAATTGTTGCGTGGAGTCTTCTGGAGCGTGAGCAGTATGATCCGAATCGTCGGATTGGGAGTCAGATGACTGGGGCTGGCGGATTTGGGGCCGGTGGATATGCCGGAATGGCTCCGGGAATGCCGGGTGGAATGCTTGGTTCTGGTGAGGGTTATCCTTCTTCCGGTGAGGGCATGGGTTTGGCTGAGGGCTACGCTGCAGCCGATCCGACAGGGCTTGCTGGTCCGGGGTATCCATCTGCTGGAGTGCCCGGCTCTTACCCAGGGATGGAAGGTTCTTCTGGAGGTCCCGGAAGCCAGATCGCTGGAGCCAGGGGACCTCTGTTCAAGGAAGCAGAAAAGAAAGAACTGAAGGTTATTGATCGAACGGATTTTATTGTCCAGTTTGTGTGGAAGCCGACCGTTGAGAGGGATCGCAAGGATGCAGACCCGCGAGTGCCGGAGTCAACTGGAGCGGAAGGAACTACGGCGCCTGCTGACGGGACGGCTCCTGCGGCAAATCCGTCCCCTTGATTGATGTACGGATGAAGTTTGGTTGTCTGTGTTTCGTTCGGATCTCGAAGAGTTAGTCGTTAAGCAGGGATATCTGAGATGGATAAGCTTCAGCCTCTCATTAAGCATCGATATTGGATTTGTTTCGCGCTATCGGTTGTGTTTGTCGTGGTCGGCTGGTGGAAAGCGAGTGGCGCGATTGCCATTGAAATCGAAGATCGCATGAAGAAGGTCGATGAGTCCTTCACGAAGGCTACTCAGGGTGCGACAAAGCCGAATAAATCATGGGTCGATGCCGCGAAGAAAGAGAATGAAGCAGATACTCAGTCTTATGATCGCGCATCGAAGCAATTGCTTCAGCGTCAAAAGAATGCTCGCAAGTGGCCTGATGCACTTGTCAGCAGCATGAAGGGCATCTCTTATCGTCAGGATGTGAAAGATACGATTACCCGTGCGCGATGGGCCTCAATTTACAGGGATCAAATCGAGCAGTTACTGCAGATTGTTAAGCCATTCAAGAACGGGGAAGGGCTTGTGCTGGTCGACACAGCCAAGATCTCCCACAAGCCGTTCAACTCTTGGCGCACTTCCCGCCCGTCCTCAACGGAGATTTGGAATTGCCAGGAAGACATTTGGTTGCTTGAGTCATTGCTCAATTCCATCGCTCGTGTGAATGAAGGAGCGACGCGGCTTACTGAAGCGCAGATTCGTCAGATCTTTCGGCTGCATCTCCGAGGAGGAGATCGTGATGCTGCCGCTGCGAGTTCCGCAGGAGGAGGAGGAATGGGCGGCATGGGCATGCCTATGGAAAGCGGTGCTTTCATGCCAGCAGGTGTGGCTCCAGGTGGCGGGGCCATGGGTGGTGCGGGTGGTGCGTCGTCTTATCCCGGCAAAGAATTCGAGGGTTCAGCGGGGAACGATATTCTGACTGAGGAGTTTGGTGCTTTTACTGCCGGTGGTGGAGCTCAGGGTGCCATGGGTGGAATGGGAGGAATGGGTGCAATGTCATCCATGCCAATGGCTATGGGAGGTGGGCCGGAGTCGATGAGCATGGGAGGAGGGTCGCCTGCCGCACCTGTAGAAGAAAAGCGATATGTGGATGGAGGCGATGGTGACACGACACTGGGTTACAAGACGCGAGCATTTTTGCTGGATGTTTTGATCCGAGATGATCAGGTGCCAAACTTACTGGCCTCGCTCACCAACTCAGATTTCCCCGTTGAGATTGTCCGGGTGGAGATTGTTTCGAAATTTACTCCATCAAAAAGTGCGATGAGCATGACCGGAGGAGCGGGCATGGGGGAAATGGAGAGCGGCATGGGTATGGGCTCCGGGATGCCAGGCATGGACAGTATGTCTGGATATAGCGAAGGCGGTGGTTTTGGAGCCGGTGGTGAAATGTCATTTTCGGGGGCTTCGGAACTCGGCAACGAAGGCGCCGGAGCACTCGGGCAGTTCGGCGGAGATTACGATCCGGGTTCTCTTGCTGGTGCTGGTGCACCGGGAATGACTTCAGGGATGCCTGGTATGGGTGCCACGGCTGCGGGAACCAAGGGCAAAGAGGTCATTCAGGCGGCGATGAATGATCCACTCCTGGTACTGGTCAAGATAGGTGGCCTGATGACACTGTATCAATCTGCTCAGGAAGCAAATGCTGAAGCGACGACCGCAGAGACGGACCAGGCTGCGGCCCCCGCTGCAACACCTCCAGCAGAAGGAACTCCGGCAGAAGGAACTCCGGCAGAAGGAACTCCAGCAGAAGGAACTCCAGCAGAAGGAACTCCAGCAGAAGGAACTCCAGCAGAAGGAACTCCGGCAGAAGGAACTCCGGCAGAAGGAACTCCGTCGACGGAGCCGACGCCATCCCCCGGGGCGGAGAACCCCGAAACACCGACTACTCCAGCGCCTGAAGGCACGAAAACCTCGGAAGGCACTTCACCACTACCGGCCGAGGGAGTTCCCGGCAGTGCGGTTCCGGAACCGGGCACACCGGCAACACCTGAGCCAGCAGTTCCTGAGGAAAAACCGACAGCAGGAGCTGACTCGCCGGAGCCGACTCCAGCGCCAGAGGGGGCTCCTCCCGTACAGCCATAGGATTCTTTCGCAGTCGGGGCGAGGCAGTCACATTTTGTAAGATATGAGCATTGAGGATTCGCGAGTACTCTCGGGAGATTTGTCATGGCAAAGAAGCGTTTGGATTTTAAGGCGTTGCTGCTGAATCACGGTGAGAAGTTTGGTGCTGGTGTCATTGGTGTTCTCGCCGTGACAGGATTGGCAACGGCGAACTGGTCGGCCTGTAGCCGACTGGAGTCTGAGCTGAAGGAGGCTGCCAACAAGACCCGCGAGACGTGGAACTCACCTGCCAATGTGATATCAGAAGAGAAGAAGGCACTTTTTGATTCGACGCCTGATGTTGAGCTGCTCGCGAATCGAATGGCGTCCCCCAACGAGGATATTGAGCAATTTGCCTGGGTGAGGCACTTGAATGAGCCCATTAATCGTGTCAGGGAAAAACTTGCCCCCGTGGTCGTATTACCACCGGAATCCCCGGAGTCATCCCTGGTAACGTTCGCTCTGGTTCAGAAGCCGGATGATGAGGAAGCGACCGAAGCTGATTCCGTGACGGAAAAAACAGACGAGCCGGAGGAGAAGAGCGCAGCAGAGAAAGATCTTGCTGATCTTTTTGGTGATAACAAGAAAAGTGGTTTAGGCGTGCCCGGAGCTTTTCCAGGTGATGCTGCAGCCGGCGCTGTTCCAGGTGGAGCCGGGTCTCTGTCAGGCTATCCATCTGCGGGTTATCCAGGAGGCCAGCCTGGCCTTGAAGGGTACAGCAGCAGCGGCCTTGGCATGGGAATGATGGCTGGTGGTCCTGGAATGATGCCTGGAATGATGGAGGGACTTGATGGCTACGGGAGCGGAGGCTACATGAGTGGCTACGCCGGTATGGAAGGCATGATGGGAGCAGCAAAGATTGAACGGAAAGTTCGATCCTGTGCGGGTGTTTCCGTTCGAGCGGTGTTTGACCTCTACAAACAGACGAACATGCTGGCTGAGGCGCTTCACATTCCAGCAAAGGACGGCCAACGTTACATTGACTTTGTGAACCTGGAAATTCAGCGGAAGGCAGCAGTTCCTGGTGCGGATCCGTGGGCCGGGGAATGGGAACCGCTGTCCCTGAAGGACATTGCTGAGATTCTGGAAGAGGCGGCTTACAATGACCGAGACATCGTCAATCCTTCCGTTGTCAGGAGCGAAATCACGATGCCTCTGCCTGCTCGTGCGGCTGGTAATTGGACGCCGGCAAATGCCTCTCACAAGAGACTGGAAGAGTTTCAGCTCTCAGACGAAGAGAAAGATCTGATCGATCGACATCAGGCGAAACTGCTGGAAGAAGCCAACAAGCTGAAGGCCATGTTGCCTCCGGAACAGGCTAAGAGCGAAGGATTCCGT
>JAXMBU010000099.1:0-16302 GCA_046349735.1 Planctomycetaceae bacterium | reverse complement strand
TCGCCGTCTTCACCAGCCTCGTACACGGGTACGATGTTGGCATGATCCAGTTTCGCCGTGGCCTGAGCCTCATTCACAAAACGCCGCTGATGATCTCGCTGAGTCAACACATGCGGGCGGGGAATCTTCAGAGCGACGTTGCGGTTCAACGATGCATCAAAAGCGAGGTAGACAACCGAGAATCCTCCGGAGCCCAGAACCGACTGGATCTCAAAGCGACCAATACGACCGGGAGCCCATGACGGCATCACATTCGACTGTCGGGGCACCGCCGCCTCCAGCCGCTTCAAAGCCAGCTGCCCAAGCTGGATTTCTCGCAACAGCACCGGGTCAGTCGTTTCAACATTGGCGTCCGGAAGATGGCCAGTTTGGAGCGAGGAATCGTACTGCAGCAGAGACTGGAGGACTGCTTCATTTCGATTCTCGTCACTCACTCAATCCACTCCGTCAAGCTGTTCACCCAGAGCCACCAGGGCTCGACTCCACAACATTCGCACGGCATCCGCGCTTCGCTGCATCCGTTCGCCAATTTCGACGAATGACAACCCCCGCTGCTGCTTCAGCAGAATGATCGTGCGATGGTCCTCTGACAGACGTTCGACAGCCTGCCAGATGAGATTGTCGGATTCTCGCCGTCGGATTTGTTCGCTGGGAGTTGGATCAGAGCCCGCCATTACAGAAAGGATCTGACGTTTCTCCATGCGAATATCACGCATCTGCCGTCGATTGTGCCGAACATTATCCTTCAGGCAGTTCGCCAGAATCTCCCGCAACCACGCCTCCAGCTGCGCTTCCGATGTTCCTCGAAAATCTTCTGCTTCCCGAGAAGCCCGCAGCAGTACTTCCTGAACAAGGTCAGAGTCATCCAGACGACTTTGCAACTGCAACGGCAGCTGTTCGGTCGCAAGAGCTTTCAAATACGGACGGTACTTCTGGACAACCGATTCAATATCCAGGCCGCCGTCTCGAAACAGATGAAATGACTCCGTGGGGAGCCCGTCGTGTTCGTCCGTTTGCTCAAAGTCTGCAGAGAACGACGACATCTATTGTCCAAACCGAACGAAGGATTTCTTCCGCTTCACGAAATTCCCACAAAGCAGCAGTGTTGAGATCCCTCACGATGCCTGTCAAGACATCGAGCGAACTGCACACTGAGAATGTTGTCAGTGCACACCGTGTCGCGGACCTGCCTCGTCTGGATTTCCCCCATTCACGAAAAACTTCTCCAATCGTCACAGATCGCGCGTTCGCATCGGCGTTGGCGTGTCGTCGTTTGTCGCCAGTGGAACTCGATGGCGATCCTGTCAGGAAACTCTGTTGTTCGCAGGTTTCCTGATTTTTTCCTCGTTGTGCTTCCCTGTTGTGCACGCGGTTGTGCTTGGGTCTCCACCCAGTTGTGCTTGGGTCTCCCGACCCAGCACATTCGCTCTCGTTGTGCTTGGGTCTCCTGACCCGGCACATTCGCTCTCGTTGTGCTCGGGTCTCCTGACCCAGCACGCACGAGTCGCCGAGACCCTGCGGTCGCTGCGTATGGCTCGGTCGGAGACCGGCCACAGCAAGTGGGGCTTTACTTTGGATAGTGCTATCGATCACCGTCATCAGGACTTTAGTGAAGCGAGTTTGAACAAATTGAGTCAGGACATCCAGCTGCGGCCGCAAATGGTCCAGCCGGGTTCCGGGAACTTTGATGCGTCGATCTCGAATTAATAAGAAGAATTGAAACCGAATTTATGTCAGCCTTCTTGACCATGCTCAATGAAATTCTTCGCAGCGGTTCCTATTTGAATGGGATGCGATCCCAGCGTAGACGTCTGCGAGGCGACGTCTCTGCTCGAATCCACAGTCTTGAAGATCGAACGCTGCTGGCTGCGAGCCTGGTTAAGGACATCAACGCAGGTTCTGCGAATCCAGGATCCAGTCCAAGTAACGTCGTTGATCTTGGCGGCACGCTGTTATTCAGCGCAGCGGTCGATGGCTATGGGGGGGAATTGTGGAAGAGCGACGGAACTGCTGCTGGCACTGTACTTGTGAAAGACATCTGGGGGGGATCCCTAAGTTCCGGTCCGGACAAATTGACCAACGTCAACGGTACGCTCTATTTCCGTGCAAATGATGGCTCGAACGGTACTGAGCTCTGGAAGAGCGACGGAACTGCTGCAGGAACCGTACTGGTCAAAGACGTTTGGTCTGGCGCACCTTCAAATGGTTCAGGTCCCAAATATCTTACAAACGTCAACGGAACGTTGTATTTCGTCGCCACGGACGGCATCAAGGGATATGAACTCTGGAAGAGTGACGGGACAGCCGCGGGAACAGTTCTCGTGAAAGACATTCGTTCGGGAGCCCCCAGTTCTGCCCCCAAATATCTTACAAACGTTAACGGAACATTGTATTTCCGCGCGAGTGACGGCCAAACGGGTTACGAATTGTGGAAGAGCGATGGAACTCAGTCTGGAACCGTACTCGTCAAAGATATCCGCTCAGGCAGTATTGACTCAACTCCAAAGAACCTGTGCAGCGCAAACACGACCCTATATTTCACAGCAAATGACGGAACAAACGGGTACGAACTCTGGAAAAGTGATGGCACGGCCAATGGGACGGTGCTGGTAAAGGACATTCGTGCAGGAATCGCCAATTCGCTTCCCAAATACCTCACAAATTCGAACGGAACATTGTACTTCTCTGCAAACGACGGCACCAACGGTTATGAGCTCTGGAAGAGCGATGGAACTGCGGCAGGAACCGTGATGGTCCTGGATATCCGTCCGGGCGTCAGCACTTCGAACATCAAGTATCTTACCGACTACAACGGGACTATCTTCTTTCGCGCGAACAACGGCGTCACTGGGTATGAACTCTGGAAAACTGACGGCACCTCGACCGGGACCGTTCTTGTAAAGAACCTTAGTCCATCGACTGACTCAAATCCCAATTCATTCGCGGCCGTATTCTTATTTTCGTGCTTTTGATGACAAAGGTTTGCTGGGATCTGGAAACGGATGGTACTGCGGCAGGAACTCGCGTTATCCTCGACAGACATTCGAGTGGGGAAAAGTGGGTTCCGGGTATTGGTCATTCTGACCAATCTCAATGGTACAGCTAACGTTCGTATCAACGATGGTACACGGATACGAACTGGAAAAGCGATGGGACAGCGGCCGGAACCGTCCTTGTAGCGATTACTGCGGATGCCGCAAGCTCTTACCCTAAGAATCACCAATGTCGATGGGACAATATGTCGGGCCAATGATGGCACAATCGGTTACGAACTGGAAGAGCGATGGAACTGCTGCTGGAACCGCACAGGAAGGATATTCGCACTGGCAGTGGTTCTACACCGTACAGTTCTGGCTCCTGACCGACGACTAACGTGAATGCACGCTGTTCTTCGTACAGCACTGGCACACATGGACAGGAACTGGAAAGTGATGGCGTCTGCCGGTACCATACTTATCAAAGACATCACTACCGGCCCTCTGATCGGTCCCGAGGTATCTAACAAACGTTAACGGAACACTTTATTTCACAGCAAACCGAATAGTCTAAACGGTTATGAATTATGAGGATCTGATGGGATCAGCTGTGCAAAGCACAGTTTTAGTGGCTGATATAAACCCCTGGCAGCACAGTCAAACCCGAGATATCTAACAAACGCGTAAATGGCACATTACTTTGCGTGGCAAATGATGGCGTTAACGGGGATGAACTCTGAGAAGCATGGAACGGCTGTAGGTACGACATTGGTAAAGGGATATTTGGCTTAGTAGTAGCAGCTCCAGCCTCGGATTCCTTACCAATGCTACTGACAGTATTGAGCAACTGGCGGTA
This sequence comes from Planctomycetaceae bacterium, assembly GCA_046349735.1. Taxonomy (GTDB): domain Bacteria; phylum Planctomycetota; class Planctomycetia; order Planctomycetales; family Planctomycetaceae; genus SXXK01. The sequence continues at coordinate 12,471 of JAXMBU010000099.1, read as the reverse complement.
CCACCGGACAGAACTGCCGGAAGAGCGGCCGGAACGTCCGCCGGAACCGTTATGGTCAATAATATTGTATCGCCGGTGGGAGCGGTTCAGCCCGGAAAAACGAACGTCAATGGGACGATTACCGCCACCGATAGTTTGAATGGAAAATGAACTTTGGAAAAGTGATGGAACCGTTAGTGGAACCGTACTCAACAAGATGGGCGACTTCCGGAAGCACTGGCTCGAACTCGCGCAAGCTAACCGCAGTAGGCGCGCCAGTTTTTCCGCAAGTCTGGGACCGGATACTACTTTGAAGAGTGACGGCACCGTGGCTGAAACAATTCTTCGCAAAGACATTGTGGCGGGGAAGGCGACCATTCAATTTCCAGAACCCCACAAACATCACCGGTCATTTTTCTCCCGATGACTACGCGCGAACGGAGAAGAAGTCTGGATCAGCGACGGCAGCCCATCAAACGCCAAATTATTCTTCCGCTGACGTGTTTGCGGGATCGTGCTGAGGCCCGCACGTGAGTTTGTTCAGACTGTGTTGTAGATTCTCTTCAATGCGTATGGAGCGGGGACCGGACTCGAACTTTGGAGCATCAAATGGACTGGTTTGTCACATTTTGCGGGCTATCGAGAACAGCGTACCGAACACCCTGTTTGAAATTTCACGTCGATCGATTCAGTCACGATAAGCGAACCTCAGTTATATTCTCGTGCCTGGAACTGGTTCCTGATGACAACAGCGTTTTCACGATCAATGGCGACTTTTACGCAAACAATGCCTTCGACTATGAGAATAAAAGCACCTATACTGTTCGGTGCCCACACCACGGATTCTCTGGTTTGTGGCTTGAGCAAACCGTCATTTGGCCTGAACGGGAATGATGCACCGAATAACCGCCGTTATTGTCGAATGCACTGAATGAAAATTCCATCGCGAATACAGGCCACGGACCCTCAAACCAATGGACCCGATGTGAGTGCATTCTCACGTATAGTTCGGCCTGGAACTTCCCGGTACTGATAACGCTGTGTTAATTATCGGCAAACGGCCGGCCAACGCTACCTGATTGGTGAAACCAAAAGACGAGATTTGAGCTCACCAGATACCAGGCCGACTTTGATCGAACATTACCATCAACGTTTTCGGACGTCAACGACACGCCAACGGATCTTTCTTCACGAACAGCATCGGCGGCAACTGATTAATGTCATTGTCGGGCTGTTCAGCGGCACTGATCAGGACTCCGGGCGATTCCCAACTACAGCCTCGTGGGCGGCACTGGGGCCCAGACAACGGTAACGCTACTGTCAGCGGTAATCAGCTCCGAGCCAACTCCTCGTTTGACGGCGAAACAAGCCAAACACCTATTCCATAAGAGAGTCCGACGACTGGACGCGTCTGGCGGAGGTACGAGAAGCCACGATTCATGTGAGCAACTTCGACAGGATTGCTCCGACCGTCTCAGCAGCCAGTTTTTCCATCTGGATGCGGTGGCTAACGACATCGCTGACCGTTTTCTTTAGTGAACGGCTTCGGTGCCTCTCTTGCAACCAACTACGAACTGCGTAGAGCCGGAGCTGACGAGATTGCTGGGCAGCATTGATGACCCGTGATCTGGATATCAACGGTCACGTATGCCGCGGCACCACCACGGCGACTGACCTTCCCGAGCGAATTTGAAGACGCCCGGTCGACTGATCACAAGGGGATACGATCGCAGATACGGCGGGGAATGCACTGGACGGAGATGGCAATGTAAATCGCCACAGCTAACGGGCGTTATGCAGGATTTCGTCGTGTCGGGTTGCCTAATAATGCGGTTACTGTGACTTGGCGTCTACCGTAACAGCATGATAACAACGGTCGCTTGGCTACTCGTTGCAGCAGCCACTAAATCATATGGTCTGTGCCCTTTGCCGACTCACCGACTAATACGGATGTGGGCTACGCCTACGTATACGACGATCCGGTTTCCCGTAACACTGATGTTCCACCTACTACTGGCCAGCACAACGACGAGATTTCACGGCGAAGCAAAGTGGCGATGACCAGGGAATACGTCGCGGCTTGAGCCTGGACGATACAAACGGTCGATAGTAAGTGTTAGTCTACCGGTTCAATGCGCCACGGGCGTCTGCATTGAGATAGATTTCAAACTGACCCCGGCAACCAGCGATCTCTTTGACGGTGATAGGAATTTCCGCAACAGCACTCGTAGGTTAGCTCCGCGCTCAGGATGACACGACCGCCGATGACAGCGGTAGTGTTTATGTTTTCTGTCGCCACGAGCGGATCATTGATGTCAACGCCATCCACCGCCAGCCACTGGCGATACTCTGGTTCGAGCGTGCATATCGGACAATACCATCCTCGTAGGAGCTATGTACGATTCTTCAACGGAACCCAAAGCGTGAAAGCCTCTTCAATGCGACAACCAGGAGCCGATTGCAACACTTGCCAAACTGACTCCGGCTGCGTTTACGCCTGAGCGAGTGCGGGCCATCTTGTCGTCGGGGACAAGTGCATCTGATACCGGCGTAAACGATAGCGGCAGTGCCAGCATCTTCAACGCAACAACCGGTGCCTTGACGGCAACTCTGGCCAATCCACCCTGCTGGTGAGCGATAACTTCGAGCGCGTTCTGCAAAGCGGTTTCCGGGAAGACCGTTAAGCGCGAGCTGGCAGTGACAATACTGCGGCGGCGAGTGATAGTGGCAAGGCCGCATCTTTAACGCAACCACCGGTTAAGCGAGTGTAACGCCGCTGAACAAGCCTTCCCGTCAGCTCGGCGAATTTGGGCTCAATGCTGGTGATCTCTGAAGCCCAGTTCTCGCTAGCTTCCCGCGATGATGCTATGGAGAGTGCGCGGCAGCGTTTATCTCAGATTCCACCCAACGAACAAGTAATGGAGTCAGATTGTCAATAATCCCATCTATTCAGCAGGGCAAAGCAAAACTTCGGACACTTAGTGGCTCTGGACGGGAACTATCAGTTGCCGGAGCCTGGTTATGGATTTCGGATCAACGAAGAGGCAGTTTTGCCTACGTCTATGATGCAACCTCAAAGATCTCTGCTGATCCTCTCCAACCAACTTCTCAATTTGTTCGGTTACAAATCGCCGCGATCTCCGCGATAAGATTGTCATCGGGCGCCTTCCAGGACGATACCATGGCCTGATGCGCGGACGCGTGTTTACAGCGCTGCAACGGAGCACTTCTGCAACGCTCAATGAACCCAACACCGGCCGTGAATGACTACTACGACGAGCTGCGGATTTCAGAACAACGCCGTCGCGTTGGGGATGCTCACCAGACGGCACAATGACCGATAGCGCGGTGCCTATCTACAATGCAACCACCGGGCAATGATTGCCACACTGGTCAATCCAACACCAGCTTCAGCAAGCCGTGAGCACTTTAGTAACAGCGTTTGGGATATCCGGCGATTCTGGACGCTGCCGCAGCCCGCATTGATGAAGGCGTATGGCTGTCGATAGTGGTACGGTCTACGTCTTCAGTGCTGCCACGGGAACCTTGATCGCCACCTGGCTGAACCCAACTGCAGGAGCGGGCTAATGGCTCGGGTATATCGCGGACGGCAACACGGTGACTTTGGCGCTTCGATGATGACACGACTGGCGGTAAATGCGCGGCGGCTACGCGCATTCAACGCGAATGACCAGTACCGGTTGCTTACGTTAGCAAATCCGACACCAGCCGGACGATGAGCACCAGATCAGCCTCGTGGCTCTGGGAGTGGCATTGTCGTCGGCAGCCATGTGGGACAGATAATACTCTCAAAGTGACTGACAGTGGCAGCATTTATACCTTCAACGTGACCAGCTGGGAGTGCAGCCTGCATCCACAGAATCCAACGTCCTCAGTAACACAGACATCTTCTGATCCCCAAAATATCAGGCACCAGCTGCCTGGATGGTAGCACTTAATGATATTTAGCACCCACTGGACAGCGGAGCTTGCATATCAATCTTGATAATCAGTGGCATGTGCTAATGGTTGTGAATGGAGTCAATTGAGATTCAGACTGCTCTTGGAAGTCACTTGGTGCAGCCTCACAGAAACATATATAAGCCACTGTTGGGGGCCCACTGGATGATTCTGCCAGTTGCTGGACAGCTAGTGTCGTTACAAGCCTTTGATTCCAACGTGGGAAAACTGATCTCCGTACCTCTGAACCAAAATAGACCTCATCCTGCAGAGTTTCATAGTGCTATGATTTTGACATTAGCAGAGTTGTCATGCCATTGATGGGTGCTGACGCCACTAGTAGCAAGAGCTTAGTGTATGCAGAGCAAAACCCAGCATTGCTTTTACCTAACAATCAACCTGGCATCTTTGACCCTGTTTATAATGTCCTGATAGCAGATACATTATGCTCTCTGCCCTCAGGAGATTAAGGCAACGGAACCACCCTGCAGTGTGCATCAATAGAAAGGCCACCATAATGATCACAACTTAAACTGTGTAAGTGTTTGTTTTGCCATGGACTTTCAGCAACCTCAGAAGACCATCTGTGGTCAGCACGATGCTGAACTCCAAGGCTGGTTCACACTGACATCCACAGCGGTAGCATTACAACGGGTCCCTCTGCACCACATCTTCATGCCCGGATTCTTCCCACCCTGTGGATAGCCAGCAATATCCAACCTTGCTGTCGTTGGGCTGCCATCCACCACAACGGTGCCACCCATATGGAGCGCAGTTAATGTTTATAATGCAATTAGTCAGCGCGTGCTAGTTGCAACTCTTGTCAACCCAAATCAAGTAAATGGATGGTTCGGTACGAGTGTTTCAGTGCGTTCAAGACGGTAGGGACAGTGCAGACACCTCCATCGCGGAAGGTTCACGCCTTCGATGCTTCTAAATTTATCTGTTATCAACCATTTTCTGTAAACTGACTCCAGCAGCGGCATTATTTTTCAAACTGTTGCGACCGCAGACAATCAATTATTAAGCGCTTATGACTGGATGACACTGCACCTGAATGAGGGAGCGGTTACATTGCCTTACGGCGCAGAAGCCAATTGATCGCTGGCAGGACCAAATGGCTGATACATTCGATATCGCAGGTCAAGGTGCAGGAGAGCTGCTGAATGGTACTGCCAACATGTTCTTGATGGATTGAATCGCCTGCAAGTTGGCGGAACCAACTATTTCCCTGGCGTACCGTCCTTTGAGCCTTCCACGTCGATGGCGGCAATCAAACGGTGGGGTGTCTTCGGGTCAGTAAATATGTCAACGAGGTGAAGGTAAATACAGCTCGCGCACTGGACGGTGACTCTCGCTCAACCATTGATATCTTCACCAATCTGACTGGCAAGCGCGGACAATGTTCCAGTCAGGATCGTTGGGAACCTGGATGCGGTACGAACCGTCTTCGCGACCTCCGATGGCAGATACGATCGTTGCTCCACTGTTGCCCGTTCGGAACGACGACGAGATGGGGTTGGTTCTCCCGTAGTGATTCACCTCCCAGAGGATTTTTGCTGCAGCCTATGCCTGGAACGGAGACGATGATGAACGCTGGATGTACGACCTAACGGTTGAGCGGGGGAAACGAAAGCGATTCTGGGCGATGGCTATCATTATTGCCGCTAACACGCGAGCAGATGCGATGGCAGCGGTCAATGCTCTGGTTGACGCCAACGGATTTTATGGACAAGGGGCCATAAGCGCGGAATGCCTGGTGAATTGGCTTCGCTGGTTAATTTTCAATTCAATCTAGCTCCATTCGCCGTTCAGCTTAGCAGCACAAGCATTGCGGGAAGAAGGCGCCGATGCACTGGTAATACGGATGTCAACCTACGACACCAACGGGTAATCGGCGACACCATACTTGCCATTCTGTCAGCGGGACAGAATCCGACGACAATGCGTTCAGTATCGCAGGCAACGAATTGTCAACGCCAGTTTCGATTGAACGGCAGCAGAGTCAACGCATCCATTCGCCTGCATTATCTAACGATGCTGCTGGCGTTCTGCGAGCAGAGTCAGAACTGGCGTCACCAGATGTTGATGAAATATTCCACGAAATGACCAGTTACGTATCGCTGGGCATATCCATATTGAACACTGCCAACGTAAATCTCATTCAGCGAATCTGTTTGCGGCTGAAACATCACCTGGACCATTGAACCGCGTCGAGCCGCACGGGATTTCGCTGGGTAACAGTGATGATCCAGCGGTAAAACATCTCTGGTCTCGATGCTGTAAATACCGACAACAAACTTTCCAGGATTGCCTGAAGATATTTATCGGCCGCTGTCGGGGATTCGATCACCGACTCGGCATTCAATTCTCTCGATGGGATGGCAGACGCCAGGAGGAGATCATGGCATTCGCCGTCGGTACCATGCGACATCTTCCACTTCTCCAACGGATTTGTTTTTGATCCTGAGTATGGTGATCTGGCAAAATATCAACTTTGTGCAGGGAACGAACAATGCGTTTGATGGCCTTGGTCGGCTTCCAGCATTGACGGGATGAACTGCGTGGGAGCGTTTCCACGCCATTGAATTGACAATGTCTTTAAGTTCAAACAGTAATGCGACGTTTAACAGCCTCACGACCGTTCCGTCTGAACGTGGTGATTTCCACGGTCTCCCGGAGCCGCCGTCAGCGAATGTGTCGACTGGCGAGCAGGTGATTACGTCGAGTGAGCACCGATTACGCACGCGTCACATCTTCTGAATGCGAGCAAACGAGCAGGCGTGCCAGTTGATCGCCAAAAATGGTGTTCTTGTCAGTCTAAAGGTTCATCAAAATCACCGGAGGAAGTAACGGAGGTTTTGGTGCTCAGACGCTGGAGATTTGATCACCGGAACTGTGTTGCAGGCATGGGGCGACGAACGTAAGACGACCCACTTGGCATTAGCAATACGCTAATTACCGAGCGTTTCTTTGGCTCGTTTTTCATGTCTCGAAAATCGCTGACAGCGCTACTCGTACTTTAATTTAGCCAAACCAACAACTTCTCCTTTGAGTTCAAACAGTAATGCGACGTTTAACAGCCTTACCACCGTTCCGTTCAACCAGGTGATTTCAACGGTCTCCGGAGCACCGTCAGCAAATGTGTCGACCGGCGAACAGGTGATTACGTCGAGTGGTGAGCACCAGATTGCTGCACGCGTCACACTTCTGAATGGGGCGAGCAACCGAGCGGTGGTGTTGTTGATCGCCAAAAATGGTGTTCTTGTCAGTCTGGGGGGCGACCATCAAATCACCGGAGGAAGTAACGGAGGTTTTGGTGCTCAGACGCTGGAGATTTCAGATCGCCTCAACTGTGTTGCAGGTGATGTAATATCAATCAAGATCGACCCACTTGGCATTAGCAATACGCTACTCAACAGCGGTTTCTTTGGCTCTGTTTTTCACGTCTCGAAAATCGCTGACATACCAGGAGCCGGATCAGCCAGCCCAACAACTTCCTTGAGTTCAAACAGTAATGCGACGTTGAACAGCCTTACCACCGTTCCGTTCAACCAGGTGACTTTCCTCATCATCTCCTGAGCACTGGTCAGCAAATGTGTCGACCGGAGACAGGTGATTACGTCGAGGCGTGAGCACCAGTATGCACCACACTTCTGAATGGGGCGAGCAAACTGAGCGTGCTTGTTGATCGCCAAAAATGGTGTTCTTGTCAGTTCAAATGCGTTCATCAAACGCCTGAGGAAGTGCAAATTGAGTTTTGGTGCTCGATATCGCTGGAGATTTACCTCAACTGTGTTGCAGGTGATGTAATATCAATCTTAAGATCGGTTCCACTGGCATTGCTGGTAATAGCGCTACTCAACAGCGGTTTCTTTGGCTCTGTTTTTTCTACGTCTCGAAAATCGCTGACATACCGCAGTCGACGACACAGAACGCTGGTCGAACGCTTGCTGGAAAGCCAGGCGTTTTCTGGCTCAGTTGTTCGAGATTCCGCCAGTTCCTCATTGCAAACGCATGCATCATACAACGATCGATAGCATTACCACAATACCACGAATTCAACGGCGTCCACGCAACTACGGATGTATGGCAACCTGGGTTCGAATGCAACGGATTGCTGCCCTTTGCAACTTCCGACGACTGCTGGTTGAGCCGACTGATCCAGGCCGGCAAACTGACGATAAAACGCTGCTGGAGGCACCCCAGCGATTGCAGAATTCGTTGCATGGGCCGTATGGTTTGCGGCCATCCTCAGTCGATGTGATCGATGATAACGTGCAGTGGACGTACAACCTGACAGTTGGTCCTGGCGGAAGTCCTGGGCGACTGGCCTCGTTCACGGTTTTAAACGACTCGCCAGCAAGCGATCGATGCCGACAAGCTTTGGTATCAACGAATGGCTTTGGCGGACAAGCGGCAGCGCTTTGACGAACGAGAACGCTTTTCCCGGCGAATTTTCAGTTCCGGACTGGGTTCTCCCACGGACATTGGCCTGTCCCCCGCTTCCATCGCGGAAACAACCTCGTCGGGCGGTTGTCGAACATTGTCCACAGTCGACCCCAATTCAATGATGGGCGACACGTTTTTCATACACCCCAGCATCAGAACTGCGAGCGACGATAACGCCGCCTTTACGATCGCTGAATCAGCTTCTCTGGGCGAATCCCGGTCTTTGATTTCGAAACCGCAATTGCCGGTATAGCGCATGAGTTCGCTCGACGGGATTCTGGTAATGTACTGGAACAAAGACCTGACAATACAGATCACCGACGTGGCTGGAAGATACGACTCGACCGATCAGTACAGTGCAGTCGTTGCCGTTGAATGCGACTTCGCTGCAGATTCCAATCTCTGCGAGTGGCAGCGATCCGAATGGACCTGTCGGTACAACAGCGTCAGGTGTCAAAGAATATGATCTCACGTGGTCAGGATTCCAGCCGCAGTTTGCGACGGTTCCGTTCAGCAATCCCAACGCGGTCTTCAACGCGACCAGCAACCATACCTACTTCTTCCGCAGCGCCGCCTGAGACAACGCCGGGAACGAAGAGATCAAGGCCACGAATTATGCCGACGCGTTTATCCGTGTGGCTGATCTCGACAAGCCGGTCACTCAGGTAAATTCGGCAACAGCGAATGCCACGGGCTTGTTTACTCTGGCGGTTTCAGGCGGCGATGTCGGCGGTTCCCAGCTTGCGGCGTTTGATTTTGTGTCGATCGACAACGCAGCGGCCGTTTTGATCGGATCAGTCAGCGGAAAATTCTGCTGGCGTTTACTCCGCAACAGCGACGTATCATACGGCCGATGGGCAACCTGCTGACACCGTATCGCTTCTTCAGTCGTGGCCGAGATAGCGCCGGAACGTGACGTACCCGCTGCTGGCGATGCGGACTACTGACCCAGACCGGTAGGCAGCCCCCGCGGCTTTGCAGGCCAGGATTGATGTTCAGTAACGATGCTGTTGCGCGAGCTGGCATCACGAAAGTGGATTCGCCGTTCAATACCGCGACTGGTGTGGCTGCCGCACTTACCGGGGCCAATCGCATCAAGGTGCGGAACGCTTTACCCGCGGGGCACCCTGCCAGACACCGGAACCGGAATCGACGTGCCGATCGGATCGCTTGCCAGAAATGGCAAAAGCCGATCGCAAACTTGGTTCGGCCTGAGCAATGACGGCTTCTATCGCATCTGAGCCGACGAATGGCACGGCTACTGTGACGATCTCGGGGAGTCCGTCGAGTTCCATCGATTGCTGGGGCGATGCGACCGGAGATGCAATTGTGAATTCGCTGGACACGGCTGTTGTCGACAGTTTATTTTGTATGAGTCGGCACAGGGCTCGATGGCGACCTGAATGGCGATGAATCGTCAATACGTCTGACAAGAAAGAAGCGCTGCGAAGCTGGCCGCAACTGCGTGATGCTGAAGCTGTTCCTGGATGATTGATGTTTCGCTGTCCTTGTCTTTTTCGCCACGCTGAGGACTTCGCGGGCGTTCCTGAGTTCACGGACGGTTTAAGAAACGAGTTGAATCGCGCAGTTTAGAGTTGCTCAGCTGCCGTGGGAGCCTGATTGTGAATCGATGTTTTTTGCTGAATCTAATACCCCTGCTCTGTATGGCCACAACGTCTGCACAAGGAGATATAATTGTTGATGTTCGTGATGCCACCATGTCGGCCGGATCGAGTTCGTTTGTCGATGTTTGGCTGACCGGAGATCCGGGAGATACGCTGGAAGCGTTCGGATATCAGTTTGCCATCACGGGTGCGACACCGCAGTCCGGTGACCTGCAGTTTTCTGTGGTTCAGTCGAATTCGGAAGTGACCGAGTCGGGCCCACCACCTTACGTTTTCCTGGGCCATTCTGACGGTTTCAATTCGAGCCGAACAGATCCCGTCTCGTTGGCCGGAGGCGATGTTCTTGAGGCGGGCCAGCAAGACAGCCCCGTGGGCGGGACATTTCTTCTCGCACGATTGGAACTGGAACATGTTGGTTCCATGACTGACCCAACTCATCAGTTCACAATCTCGTTAGTGGATGCAAATTCAGTTTTCGATAAGGATGCCGACAATCCTGGAGTATCTCTGCTCGGCTTTACGTCTTTTTCAGGCACCGTGACAGTAACCAGCGCCGCCGTGCCGGAACCTTCAACGGCTTTGGCTCTTGGAATAATGACGGCCGCGGGTGGTTGGGTGAGAAGAATCAAGCGACGAAAATCAGCGAACTTCAAGTCCGAAGTCAGTTTGTAGGACACGACACACCGTCTTACGTTCATTCCGTAAGGCCGGTTTTCTCGACCCCAAATAAAATCGCGGGGTCAGCAGAATCGATCAATCACGGTCACGCCTGTGCCGGGGAATTGATTCATCCTCGGCAATAACTCAGCGGCCTCGGTGAGTGTGACTCTTTCACTGATCAGCAAGCCGGGATTAATCGTCCCGGCGGCGATCATGGACAACATTCGAGGATACTCAAAGGCCTGCATCCCGTGGCTGCCGAGGATCTCCAGCTCGTTCCCGATGACAGTTCCCATCGGAACTGGTGGATCGGCTTCCGAACCCAGCATCAAGCCCACCTGCACATGCCGCCCTCGCTTGCGCAGGGACTTGACGGAGTTCCAGCAGGTCTGACGACTCCCGAGAGCATCCATGGAAACCTGAACGCCTCCGCTGCTGAGTTCTCTCACGGCCGCAACAACATCGGTGGACGTGCCATCAATTGTCGCGGTGGCTCCACACTGGCGGGCCATCTCCAGACGATCAGGTTTGATATCAACCGCAATCACCTGCGCGCCGATTGCGGAAGCGATCATGATGGCTGAAAGTCCCACTCCGCCGCATCCGTGAACAGCAACCCAATCACCGGGCTGAGTTCTCCCCTGAAACACAATGCCTCGAAACGACGTCGCGAATCGACAGCCCAGACTGGCGGCCGTGGCGAAGTCGACGGTCTCCGGCAGCGAGACCAGATTGACATCGGCATGACGGATTTCCACATACTCCGCGAAGGCACCCCATTGAGTAAACCCGGGCTGAGTATACGAGTCGCAGATGTGATGATTTCCAGTTACGCATTGAGCACAGGAGCCACAGCCGCAGCAGAATGGCACAGTGACTCGCTGGCCTGGTTTCCAGCGTTGGACATTACGCCCCACGGCAACAATTTCGCCAGCGAGTTCATGGCCGGGAACATGCGGCAAGTGCACATCAGAATCATGCCCCATCCAGCCGTGCCAGTCGCTGCGACACAACCCACAGGCCTTTACGGCGATCACGGCAGAATCGGGTTTAGGATCCGGTGCCGCGACGTCCTGAACAGTGAGCGGCCGTTGAAACTGTTCGAAGATGGCCGCTTTCATAATGATGTTCCTGTCACGCCGCGCCTCGACGTGTTGCTCTCAACTTGTCTGGTTTCGTGATGTCGTCCGGCTCTCTCGGAGCCGACGTGTAAGCTGCCAGAGAGATCGTTGTTGCTGCAGGCTGTGTCACGGAGGCATCGTTGACAATTCGCGACGTTACCTGCCATAGCACTTCGCGCAATTCTTCTCGACTGGCATGCAGATGCTGTGAAAGTTGCACCAATTCCGCTTCCACAATAGACGGCTTCACGTCGGCTGCTCGTGGAGCCCGCAGGATCTTTTCGTGAACTCGACACGCATTGATTTCGGTCTCATAAAACAGCTCTTCGTAGAGCTTTTCGCCAGGACGGAGGCCGGTATAAACAATGTCGATGTCCGCGGGATATTCCTGCCCGGATAACCGAATCATGTCTTTGGCGAGATCGACGATTCTGACAGGCTCGCCCATATCCAGAATCAGCACGTCTCCGCCTTCGCCGACTGCACCAGACTGCAGAACCAGCTGCACGGCTTCGGGAATGGTCATGAAGTATCGCTGCATCTCGGGATCGGTCACCGTCACCGGTCCGCCTTCTTCAATCTGACGACGAAACGTCGGCACAACGCTGCCGGCGGAATTCAGAACGTTACCAAATCGCACAGTGATGAATCGCGTCTTTGAGCGGGCCGAAACA
>JAXMBU010000098.1:0-16423 GCA_046349735.1 Planctomycetaceae bacterium | reverse complement strand
GTGTTTGTGCTGAGCACGCTGCCGGATATCGACAAGATCCCGGTCGAATTAAAGAGTATCGCCCCACCCACCTGCAGACCGGCCCCCGCAACGCGACCGTTTTTCAGCGTCACGCCGGAAATCGAGACGTTCACGGCGGAACCGCTGATGTCAAAGATCCGCGAGTTCGACAGAGCGTCAATGACCGTGGCGGTGGCGCCGTTGCCGGTGATGGTGAGGGATTCGGTGATCGTGAATTGGGTGCCTGCCAGGTCATACTCAATCCCGTTCGTTGCGACATCAAACTTGATTTCGTCGTCCCCAGGCGTGGAGTTGGCCTGATTAATGGCACTCCGCAGTGTCCCAGCGGCTGTTGTGTCGGCCATTGAGGTGACGGTAAAAACCGCCAGGAGGGCTCTGGTTTCCAGTGGCTCCGTGGCTGAATTCCTGCTTTTTCGGCGTTTGCTGGTTCGTCGAACCGTGGTTGCCAACGCTCGGGAAACCAAATTTCGCAGGGTGTTTTTGGAAATCATGGCTCAGTTCACATTTCAAGGAAAATACGGGGTCGTGAGTCCGTGCAGAACTGAGTACGCAGCGGGTCTTCCGGATCTTCCACAAAATAGAAAGATTTTTTTTGCCCCTCCCCCGGCGAGCGGTATAGCGTCAGCTATCCGTGTCCTGCGATTCCTTTGCGGCGGACCAAAAACGAAATGTAAATCCGGAGTGACGTGACACGGAGGGCTGACGCCCAGCTATTCGCCGGGACTGTGTTTCGGCGAGCGGTATAGCGTCAGCTATCCGTGTCCCTGCGATTCCTTTGCGGTGGACCAAAAGCAAAATACAAATCTGGTGTGACGTGACACGGAGGGCCGACGCCCAGCCGCTCGCCGGGACGGAGGGAGATCAATGAATGGGATCGATCGATTTTGGTTTCTGACTTCGACGACCTATGGACAGTGGTTGCCGGGTGATCCGCGTGGGTCTGTCAGTCGCGAGAATGTCTCAGACGAATCGCATCGACAGTTGAGGAACGAACTTGGTGTCCCCTGTAGCGAACCGATGCCGGAGCTCAACGAATCGTCCCGAAAACTGATGAAGGGTGACCCGATCTTCTTCACACTCGCCCATGCCGAACGATTGCTGGTTCAATTTCACGAAACCTGTGATATTCGAAAGTGGCTGCTGGTCGGAACAGCGATCATGGCCAATCACATGCATATCATCCTTGGCGTAGCCGGCGATCCGGATCCGGACGGTTTGCTTCGTGACATAAAAGCCTATGGCAGCGGCGCGCTGAATCGGTCGTTCGAAAAACCGAAATCGGGCACTTGGTGGACGAAAGGCGGCTCAAAGCGCAAACTCCCGAACCAGCTTTCTGTATTGAACGCTGTGCAATACGTTCGTGATCAGGAGTTCCCGTTGTTGATGTGGATCAATCCTGTCGTCGAAACGTGGACCTAACTCCCCCCCGGCGAGCGGCATAGCGTCAGCTATCCGTGTCTGCGATTCCTTTCCGGTGGAAGAAAAACGAAATACAAATCAGGGGTGACGTGACACGGAGGGCTGACGCCCTGCCGCTCGCCGGGAAAATTTATGACAGACGAACAACCGCTTCGCAGTGTTCACACAAACACGTTCCCGGCATTGCTGGAAGAACTGAATATCTCTCTGCTGGTGACGACGTATCAAGCCGGGAAGCTGGTTGCGTTGCGAGCGGACAACGGAGTTCTCAATACTCACTTCCGCAGTTTCTCGAAGCCCATGGGGCTGGCTCTGCGAGGTCCTCAACTGGCGATTGGAACTCAGCACGAAGTCTGGGAATATCACGCCAACGACGCGGTTGCTCCGAAGATGGAACCGCTCGGTCAGTGTGATCGCTGCTTTATGCCGCGAGTTGGCCACGTCACTGGTGATATGCAGATTCATGAAATGGAATGGGTGGACGATGAACTTTGGTTCGTCAACACACTGTTTTCATGTCTCGCCGTTCGCAGTGTTCAATACAGCTTTCTTCCAAAGTGGCAGCCGCCGTTTATCACTTCGCTGGCTCCCGAGGATCGCTGCCATCTGAATGGACTCGGCCTGCGTGACGGAAAGATTCGTTACGTCACAGCTCTGGGGCAAAGCGACGAAGCCGCTGGCTGGCGGAAGCGAAAAAAAGACGGCGGCATCGTGATGGACACGACAACGAATGAGATCCTGCTGGATGGTCTCGCCATGCCTCATTCACCGCGCTGGTACAACGAGAAGCTGTGGGTGCTGGAATCCGGAGCTGGCACCATTGGCCATGTCGACATCGCAAATCGAACCTACCAACCGATCGCCGAGGTTCCAGGGTTTACTCGCGGCCTGGATTTCTGCGGCCCGGTTGCGTTCGTGGGATTGTCGCAGGTTCGTGAATCGGCCGTCTTCAGCGGGATCCCGATCACCGAGCGAAAACAGGAACGCACCTGCGGAGTTTGGGCGATTCATATTCAGACCGGACAGATCCTCGGCTTCGTTAAATTTGAAGACGCCGTGCAGGAAATCTTCGCCGTGCGAGTCGTCCCAGGAATTCGCTGGCCGGATCTCGTCAATCACGACACGAAACTGCTGGACGGTTCGTTCATCCTTCCGGATGCGGATTTACAACGCGTTCCTGATGTGTATAGGAATCTATAACTCGGCGAGTGGCATAGCATCAGCTATCCGTGTTCTGCGTTCTGTCCTGCGATTAAAGAACCGGGACAAACATTAAGGACGGACACGGAGGGCTGACGCCCAGCCGCTCGCCGATTACTTTTGGGGAACTCTTGCGACACGCAATCCGAGGTCGTAATACACCCACGGTTCGGTCGGCTGCAGAATAGCGGACGCGCGACATCGGGCGGTACCGTCGTTCCATCCGCCGCCGTGGATAATGCGGCTGGGGGAATCTCGCCATGGTGGAGCATCGTCGCACCATTCCCAGACGTTACCATGCATGTCGTACAGGCCCAGCGGATTGGGCGGGAATAAGCCGACTCGACATGTGCGATTCCAGCATAGTTCATGCTGAATGTTTGCGTCGTTCGGAGTCAGCTCGTGAGTACGAGTCGTAGTGCAAAACTCAAACTCGGCTTGCGATACATCTGTCATCGGGCCTCCACGGCAAGCGTATTGCCACTCGGCAACTGTTGGCAGACGATAGACCCAGCCAGGAGTAGCGTCCAGTTCGTTAAGCTTCTTAAGAAACTGCTGACAATCGGTCCAGCAAACTCGTTCGACAGGCAATTGCATGAGTACTTCATCGGGCAGAATCCTCACGGCCTCAGCACCGTCTGCATTGCATGTGAACCAACTTGGGTTTGAGCCCATGATCTTAACCCATTGCTCCTGAGTCACTTCATACATGCCCAGAAAGAAATCCTCTTCGATGACGGTTTCATGACCGGCCGATGTTTCCTCTTCGCCGACTTTGCGAGCGAGCCAGGCCTTGCCTTTGGGGATCTGGACGAACTCCATCCCGAGACTGTTGGTGAAGGCTGGTGCCACAGGACGATCGCTGCGTTCATCGCTCCACTCCCGCAGAAAGTCACTGGCTCGCTGATCGTTGATTCTCACCAGCGTCTTGATTCCGCGCAGCATCTCCAGATCACGTTTCGCCACAATATCGAACTTGGCCCACGTCAAAGGCATCTCGCGCAGAATTGAGAAATCTGAGATCGGGCAACGGCCGGCAATAAACTCCTGCAGTGCGATACTCCTGAGCGGACTCAAGTCTGAGACGAGTGTACTTTCACACATCAGCGTCTTTAGTGGCATGCCTTTCAGCGGAGTCAGGTCTGAAACGCCCGAGGAGTTGCAACACAGGAACTCCAGAGGAGCACCCGCCAGCGGGGCCAAATCCGTCGGCTTTCCGTTACCACCAATGTTCAGCTGAGTCAGCGGCATCCCCTTGAGCGGCGAAAGATCCGATCCCGTCCAGGACCAGGCCATCAATATGCTGATTGGCATACCAGCAAGCGGACTGAAATCTGCAATTGGGCAACCATCGACCCTCAGTTCCTGAATCGGCATCCCCTTGAGCGGCGACAAATCTGTTAACTGGGGACTGTTGTAAATGTGCAGGCTCAATAAGGGCAAACCCTGCAGCGGCGTGAGATCTGAGATCGCCGTTGAATAATTGCCCACCATGCGCAGGGTGCGAAGATGCTTTAGTTCACGCAGCGGGCTGATGTCTGTCACGTAATCCGTCTTGAAGTCCAGTCCCACCAGTAAATCATCCTCAAACGCCGGGACCATCGCGCCGTCGAATCCCGGATTAATATTCCGCATTTCAGCAATTACGGAAGCGAACAGATCTGCAGACGATCTGAGGGGTTTGGAATCGATCATGCCCTTGCCGTCCTGAACGACTCGAACCTCTCCGTCGAGCACTTCGACCTTCAGCACGATCCGATCGCCCTCGCGAACGACCAGTTTGTCGGTTTCGAATTCAAATCTTGTGCCGTCCGGCTTCGGCCTCGTGATCTTCAAGGCAACCTTCCCTGGTGTCAGTGTCACTGGCTGATCGTAAGCGCCAGTGACCTTGAGTTCTCCGTTGCCGAAGGCCAGCATGATCGACGGGTCATTGGACTCGATGCGAACCACCTTGCCATCCGGAGTTTTCCAAAAGAAAACTTCTCCCACGATGAAGACGAGGGCCGCGATGAAAACAGCCGTGGCAATCTTCAGAGCACGGCGTGTCTTTGCGCGAGTAGGTTCCGTCACCAAGCTCGGCATTTCACTCATCGGCTTTGAAAAGCCCAGCAGCGTTTCACCACCGACGCCCGACAGCGTTCCGTTCCTGACAATCATGTCGGCGTTAAGAGAATGCTCGATCTGGCGCAGCCGTTCAATCACTTCCCTTGCTGACTGTGGTCGCTTGGCAGGATCCTTCTCCAGCAATTGCATGGTCAGTCGAGACAACTCTTCCGGAACAGCCTCATTCCGCTGATTCGGCGCAAAAGGCGTATTCAGAGCCAGCGCCATGAGCGTTCCGACGGTGGTATCGGCCTTGAATGGAATCTCGCCCGTACACAGAACGTACAAGACGCAGCCAAGTGAAAAGAGATCGGCTTTGCCATCGATCGCACGATCAGCACGAGCCTGCTCCGGAGCCATGAACGCAGGCGTGCCGACGATCGTGCCGAACTCGGTAATGTGAATGTCTTCGACTTCCGCCCGAGCCAGGCCGAAGTCCAGAATCCTGACTCGCAGACCTCCATCAGAGGGTTGTTCCAGCCAGAGATTTCCCGGCTTGATATCGCGATGCACCAGACCTTTGTCGTGGGCATCCGCAAGGCCGCGGGCTACATCGCGTGCCACGCGAATCGTCTCGGAAATGCTGAATCGGCGACCGGATTGCAAGGTGTGTTCCAGCGATTCGCCCTGAAGCAGTTCCATTGCCAGAAACGGTACGCCGTTGATTTCATCGACCTGATAAACCGTGACGATATGATCGTTCTTCAAACTGGCCGCGGCTTTAGCTTCACGCAAAAAGCGATCACGAGCGGCCGGAATGCTGGCAATCTTTGGCAGCATCACCTTGAGTGCAACGTTGCGACCGAGCTTTGGATCTTCCGCCAGAAAGACGGCTCCCATGCCACCTCGGCCCAGTACGCGCAGAATTCGATAGTGCCCCAGCCGACCCATCTCGTCGGCCTGTTCAGCCGGCTCCAGAAAACTCAGTCCCAGATCATCCAGCGAGAGATTCTGGTAACGTGAAAGGCCGTCGGCACTGAGCCTCTCCGCCGAATCACTGCTGGGGATCATTTTCAGGGCAGCGATCAAGTGCTGCGGAACACGAGCATTGATCAGA
The DNA here is from genome assembly GCA_046349735.1 of Planctomycetaceae bacterium. Lineage (GTDB taxonomy): Bacteria > Planctomycetota > Planctomycetia > Planctomycetales > Planctomycetaceae > SXXK01. The sequence continues at coordinate 10,623 of JAXMBU010000098.1, read as the reverse complement.
TCCGCCGTGGCTTCACTGCGTCGCAATGTCTCAATCAGCGTATCTGAGGAAAACAGGGTTCTGGCCTGTGACTGACAATGTCCACACTGCTCCAGATGCTCCGCCAGCGCAGAGAGATCAGGCTCATCGACGCGTCCGTCGATCAGTTCTCTCAGTTTTCCTGCTGGCGGACATGACTGGCTTGGCGACATAAAGCCTTTAACTCCCCGGAAATTCATTGAATCAGTAGCAGTACGCAACGACTCACGAAGTTCTTCCGGAATCCGCGAAGAAAATGAGCTTACTCCAGAATTTGGTGCAATTCCTGACGCAGGCGGCTAAGAATCTTCGATTTGATGCTGTACACGGTGCCGGGACTGATCCTCATCGCCTCAGCGACTTTTTCCGGCGACTGCTCCTCCAGAACATAAGCCCGGAATACCTGTTGCTGAACTAAGGAGAACTCGCCTTCAATCAGTCGAAATGCCTGTCGAATCAGGAATCGAGTATCCTCCTCCTGAGCCAACTGTTCGCTAACGTCAGACACATTGCATTCAATACTGGTCAGGCCAGGCGAGTCTCCATTCACCGAATATCTCTGACGCATTCGAGATCGATGACGATTCAAAAAAATCGTTCGAAGCCACGCGTGAAAGCTCTTTCCTGAATCGTATTCAAACTCGGGCAGCTTCCGCCACAGGATCAGGAAAACGTCCTGCACCAGATCCTCGCTGTCGGAGTCCTGTTTGCTCAGCTGATGTGCCCAGTGATAAAGCAAAGGCGTATACAGATCGACGAATCGTTCCCAGGCAGTGACCTCATTAGTCCTGCGGAGTCGGTATAATAGACTGACCGGAGTTGCAAACATGCAGGTTGCTTAGGATCCCGGAAGGCCGTGATGAACGTTTACTCTCGCGATGACGACTTCGTATGAAAAAGACACCCCATGAGCAAGCTCAGACGTTTGCCTCGCGGACAAATTCCGAATCGTTCTCACAGACCAACAAATCCAGACAGACGTACACACGTTCTGTTCATTCAGTATTCATCGAGCCCGACTTCAACGCCTAAGCAGATCGCTCATTTTCCGATGTGCGAACGGCTCAGATGAATCGCGTGGAGTGTCGCATTATCATTGACCAGAATGTTGTGAATATATCGTTTGGAACCAGAGCGAACTCAGAAGTTTTGCGTGATGAAGTTTTGCGCGATGTTGCTGAGACAATCTGAATATGTGAAAAAGTAGAGGCTGTGTAGGTTCAAATGTGACGACTTGCCAATTGTCATGACAGCGTTCGCGTAAACGAGGCTCCAAGCCCGTTCCAAACTGCTGATTTCGAGTCGGCATTCCTCAGGCAGGAGGCGATTAGTTTCAGGGGACGAAGTCTGCTGGCATGATTATGGCGTCCTTCTCGACGCCCACTTTTTGAAGTCCGCTGGTCAAATCAAACTCGGCTGACGCACGAGCACTTTCGCGGCGAAGAATTCGCACTCGAATACCGTTTGAGTCCCCTTTTACCAGTTTGGCCAGCTCGAGGACTCGCGGTAATTTGATTTCGCGATAGACAGGATCGGGAAATCCCGGAAGCTCGATCAGAAAATTCTTTTCGTCAATAAGTACTGTAAAGACATCGCTGGAAAGAGATTTCTTCTCTTCGTTTGTTAGTCCGCCCTTGATCTCATCGGGGGCTGCGACGGCATCTTCAGAGGAAGATTCTGTTCCTGTTGCCGAGATCATCGCTTTTCCTGACTGCGGCCCCGTTCCTGATCCGGTTGAGCCCGTTCCACCCGGGCCCAAACCTTTGAACAGCAGGAATAATGCCAGCCCAATCAGAATCGCGCCGCCGCCAACGCCAGCGCGCGAAGTTGTGCGGACAACTCGGCCCGGCAGGCTTTGTGGGTGTTCGTTGCGTGGCATCCTGAAACTCCGGATTGCATTAGTGAGGAGACCGACAAGGCTGTCGAGCCTGCTCCTGAAGATGTAGTGAAAATCTTATCCGATGTCCAAAACGGATTGCTATTCTGAGACGTTGCTAAAGATCGGTCCATCGGCACGAAAGCCTACGATCGAGAAATCATACCAGCGAATTCCTGCGGCGTCTTTGCGGAGTCGTTCGGCGAGAATCGGCATCCCGTTCGTCGCTCGCTGACGAGCTCCTCCCTGAGCATCTCCCCAGGACAACAGCATGATGACGAGCGTGCGCGGGTCCGCGAACGACTTGCTGTGTCCATAGAGCCGAGCTGCAAAGTCTGCCTCGGATTGGAAGTCTGCGGTGAATAATTGTTCCCCATTCGAGATCTGTGCCTTGCCATTCTCCAGCACATGCACTTCCCAGACGCTGACGTGCTTCTGCATTTGATCGACTTTGATCAAGAATCGAAACAGGTCTTTGCCGCGGGCCTGCATCAGCTCCTTCACGCGTTCCGTAGCGATGGAAAGTCGCTCTGCATCGTCAGGAGAGTTCGCAGTGCGCAACTTAAGGATCTCCGTCATCGCCGCTCCGGGTAGATTCAGAGATTCTGCCAGAAGAGTTCCAGCCTGATGATGTTGTTCAATAATGCCGCGAAAACGTTCATCGTAAATGGTTCGAAGATCGTCGAGCGATTTCTGCTGGCGGGCAAATTCTCGTTCCAGAGCCTCGCGTCTTTCCGCGAGTTCTGAGTCGGCTTTTCTTCGTTGCTGAACAATTTCTTCCTGGGCCTGAAGACCGCGATCACGGTTCTCAAGATACTGAGAGAACATCACGATCAGCAGCAGATCCAGCAAAGGGGTAAGTTGCAGTGTCAGTCGTCGACGACTAATCATCAGGCCGACTCCTTTGCCATATTGGCTGCCAGCCCTAATTCTCGCTTGGCCCGGGCGACCATGTCGCGAACGTGAGCTCGACTTTCAGTCAGTCGATTGAATCGAATCTCCAGAAAACTGTTGATGAACATCAGGACAATGGCTGCAAGGAGTCCCGTGAAAGTGGACCAGATTGAGTCGCCGAATCGTTCCATGACAACGTTGACCGTGGATGTACTCGCAGCAGCCATTCGAGCGGCAGAATCTGCCTGAAGTGCTGAGCCAATAGCCAGGACGGTGCCCAGAACGCCTCCCAGCGGATACGCCTCAATCATCGTCCTCGCCATGTTCGTCGATGTTTCGAACGACACCGATTCCAGGTACCGACGTTTTTCATCCAGAATATGCATACGTCGCAGGCATTCTGCGCGATCGTCATGTCGGCTGGTATCAGTGATGACGTCATTAACATCCTGCACAAACGCGTCAATTTGAGTTGTGAGTGGAGCTGAGCGTCCAAGAACGCTGCGATACTTGAGGCCGCGAGTGAAGTCGTCGAGTGTTCCTGCGATCATTCGCAGGTCGCGCTGGTACCATTGTCGCAGTATCGCGAAGTACAAAGGTGAAGGACGGCAGCGCTGCGATAATGGGTGAAAGACTGGACAGAAATTGCAGCCATTCGCCAACGTCATTGGACTGAGGAATTCTGAATGGCATGAAGATTGATTCCGAAAACAGTGAAAACAAAAGTGCTCGCTGGTGTGTCAAAACAAAGGCTTTCGGCCTCATCAGTACGGAAATAGTTCCCGAGGTGCCCTGCCACGGCAAATGTTTTGCATTGCCACCAGGGACTCCCGGAGGTTATGTCGGGCCGCCCAGTACGTCCAGATCAACAGCGGTGTTCGCAGATGTGATCTGCTGGATTGAGTCAAACTTGGGGACCTGGGACAGATTTAAAGAGCTGGTCAAGTTTAATCGGGTCGTGACGGTGTTTGCGAGATGTTGTTATTCCGCCACCTCGCCCGGCTGTCGAATCCTGTTCCTTCGGGGCTGTTTCGGTTCGAATCAGAAGTAATTGACGGGGCTCCACGATCTCCGTTCAAACTGCTCCCGGCTGAATTCAGAGACAGCAGAAGCTACGGATTATCCCCGTGGTAAGGTCCGACTGTGCGGGATGCAACTGATGAGCCAGAACTGCGCACAACGACGATGCCCCGACCTGTGACACCGCACGTAAAACAGCTGAATTTCTCGAAGAGACTGCGTCGATTCTGTTGCTGAAGGAGGATTTTATGCTGGTGCTTTCACGTCAGAGCGACGAAACCATAATCATCGGTGACAACATCCGTGTCACCATCGTTGAAGTCGAGGCGATAAAGGTGCGCATCGGAATCGATGCCCCTCGCGATGTCACCGTGCATCGCCAGGAGATCTATGACGCCATCCGGCGTGAAACCGAACCCGGCGTAAGAACGGTCTAGGACTGGTTATTGCAGACTTTCACCGTATCATTCCGATGCGGATTCTATAGAGCAGGCAGCCTTCGGAAATGATTTCCGAAGGCTGCCTCTCCTTCTGCGTTGGTCGCAGCAAAAGTTTCGACAGGTATGATTGCATCTGAAAAGCTTTTTGGTGTTCTGAACCTGTTGAAGCCGGGAGGTATTACCTCACGTGATCTTGTAAATCGCGTTCAGCGGCTTGTGAAGCCAGCCAAAGTTGGCCATGCAGGAACGCTTGACCCAATGGCAACCGGGGTTCTGCTGGTGTGTGTTGGTCCAGCGACGAAACTGATTTCTGTGTTGCAGGAAGGGGCGAAAACGTACCGCACCGAGTTCACGTTTGGGATCACCAGCGATACCGATGATGCCACGGGAAAGATCAGTTTTCCGGAAACCGCCGTTGAGCCCCGTCAACTTACTGAGATCACGCGGTACCTTGAAACGATGACGGGCAATGTGCTGCAGGTACCACCAGATTTTTCTGCCGTTCACGTTAATGGCCAGCGTGCGTACGCGTTGGCTCGACGCGGTGAAACGGTCGAACTGAATGCAAAAACGGTTCGTATCGATGAGATCAGAATCCTCAACTATTCGTGGCCGAAACTCGAGCTTGAAATTACCTGCGGTTCCGGTACGTACATTCGCTCGATCGCACGCGATTTGGGACTGCAATTGGGCTGCGGAGCGTTGATGAGCCGTTTGGAGCGAACGCGTGTCGGGATTTTCTCCATCACAGAGAGTCTGCCGGAAGATCAGATCACGATCGCGATGATACGGGAACGTATTCGCCCGGCTATGGAGATCGTGGCCGGACTGGCAGCGTTTGATTGTTCGGCTGACGATGTGGGGGATTTAGTTTGTGGTCGCATCGTCCGGCTGGATCGCAGCAGATTGAGGCATGCAAAGGACGTCATTCCCGGTGACACGGTGGCTTTGACCAGAAAAAACTTCTCGGAGTTACTGGCGTTGGCTGTCGTCACGGAGAATCTGCACTTTCAGCCAAGAACGGTCTTTGTTGCTCCTGAAGTTGGCTGAAAACACAGTCGCTTAAGGAGAAATCACACTGATGGAGTGTTCAATCCACAGGCGGCGAAAAATGAGTCAGAGTGAGTCACTTGTGAACAGTCCTGTCGCAAGGATCGCGGTTGCAGCGGCCGTTAACCAGAACCATCTGACAATCTTTGCTTCCGGCACTTTTTGAAAAACAAAGTGATTGTGCAGAGGACTGCAAAGCAGAATTCTCCGTCCCGTTCGACGAAACCAGAAGACCTGCAGCATCACGCTGAGTGTCTCTGCGACGAAGACCACACCGGTCAGCAATAATAGAAACTCCGTACCACTCATCAGGGCTGTGATTGCGATTATTCCGCCGATCGGAAGCGAGCCTGCGTCACCCATGAAGACTTTCGCCGGAAAACGGTTGAACCACAAAAAGCCAGCGCTCGAACCGGCTAAGGCTGCACTACTGGTGCCGGCGATCATCAGACTTTCGGAAGCTCCACTGGAAGAGATTTGTACTACGACAATAATGGTTGTTGCAATCGCTGTAATTGAGGTACATCCGGCGGCAAGTCCATCCAGCCCGTCGGTGAGATTGACGGCGTTTGAAATGAAATCATGACAAAGGCAGCTCTACGGAATATAAAGTTCAGCCAGGGATTGATTCCGGCAGCCACGCAAACATCGACAGTGCTGATGCGGTTGGTGGTAGTTGGAAATGAAAAAGGCAAACAGCAGCCAAGAGAGCAATCAAAGTCTGGAGCCATTAGCTTTTGTCGAACGGTGAGTCCTTTCGAAGTCGTTGCTCTTGATCCAGTCGTCAAGGGTCGACCACAGAGAGTGAAAACGCGGTCAGCCCAATGACGATCGTCGGTTTCGTGCATTCGCTGCGGATGTTGTGAACAAACTGACCAGGAAAGCCAGCATGATCAGTACTCCACTCCATCGCCGTCTGCCGCTTTGACGCATGGGGAAAGTGCCGAGCGTCGCGGAATCGCTGACGATTCGCTCGCGAAAATCGCAGCCGCAGCTGGCGGTAAATGATCGATGGTCGGATGATGAGACTGAAAAGCGGAACGACTACCGTGTGACAGCAAAGAATGTTGCAGTGAGTCCAGGTTAGCGCAGCCATTGTCACAGAAAACGCCCTCGCAAGACCGTGAGGCAAATAGGATCTTCGCAGTTTCCGATGAATTCAGACCATCCGCAGAACTGGTTCTGTTCTTGCCGGGATCCATTTTCGTTAATTCTCGACCTACTTCGATCGTAATCACAGCATCACGAGCAATCATATTAATTCCGGTTTCTGTCTGGCACGGTGAACACATCGAATCGGTCTTGACGACGAAATCGAAGGCTCGGAAGCCAGTATCTTACCTGTGGCAGCATCGACCAGTTGCAGCTTCAATGTAGTATTTCGTTTCTCGTTGGGCTGCAGTTCATCAACGGGCGGCTGACTCCACATCAGCATCACGTCTGTCGGGTCGCCGTAAATTTCAGGGATCGACGTTTCCTGTAGTGGCATTGTCCACCGTATGGCACCGGTGTTCGGATCGAGACACAGAAGAGGACCGCCATGCATGCGGGGATCCCGCAGGCGAAAGCTGCCTTCCAGGGCGCGAATCACAAATTCACGCTGTTCTTCAAGACCCACAAACAGTTGTCCGTTACGTTCGAAGGCCGTCAACCCAAACACAGTCCCGGTCTTGATGTAAGAAGCCGCTGGAATACGAAACACCACTCTTCCGGCAATCGTATCAATCAGGACAATTTCAAAATCTGAAGTAACAGTGAGAACACGGCCGTTACTCAGTATCTGAAACATACTATCGGGATTATGACGCCCAAGAACGATGGGAGTACTATTTTGCAGTGCATCGAGTCCACTGCCGCCGTCAAACAGATGCAACTGAGAATTCGCGTCCGGATAGAGGAGGCAGCGACCGACAGTCACTGCATCACTGATTCGCCCGATTGAGAGTCGACCGGTACCGAGTGATTTGCCATCTCGTGTGCTGAATCTTTCATAGCTGGAGAGATCCGTGCCCATTACGATCGTCGTGTTTTTATCGCCGAAAATTCTTTGAACTCCCGGAATAGGCCGAGTAACGGGAGACAGCCTAAGGCGCCTGACCCAAAGGTCCTGTCCGGTCAGAGGATGCGAGCAGTGCAATTCTTCATGATGGTGCCATATGAAATAGTCCGCGCCCAGCGGTCCGAATTCAATCATGGCGTTGTCGGTTTCGGACTTTGCCAGCCGCCGATTCCAGAGTACTGCTGCTTTGTCAGGAACAGTGCAGGAAACCATCGTAATTTGTTCTGCCCCGGCAAAGGGCAATAAGCCGGGTATCGTGGAACCATTGGCGAGGGCTCGATACCCAATGGTGTTACGATGGAAAGCAAATGGCAGTGCAACTCGGTCACGCAGGCTGCCGTCAGTCATGTCCATAGACACCAGTTCCGGCATATTTCCCGGACCATCAACCAGAAAGAATTTCGGGCGAATCCATGTCGGCAGATTGCTGATCCAAAGTCCCCTTTCGACGCGTTGCATGTCCCAATCGGTCACACAAAGTTGAACATTGGATTTGAAGGTCGCATGAACCGCATTTACCGAAGTAAGCCCGATTTGCTTCGTGGACTGTATGGCTGGCTCAGCAATCGCCGCGCCTGACTCTGTTGTTTGAGCCGGATCTTCTCTCAGCCCGGCGATCACGTCACGCTGCCGGAGCTCTGCCAGGAATTTCTTCGGAAGTGGAGAACCAGAGATGTTCTGCCAACTGATCGCCACTGTCTCCGCCGAAAAAAAATCGCCGGTCTTGATCAATTGTTCGATAAGTTCTCCGCGTTGCTGATCTGAGCTGAGCTGATTTGGGAACAACGTGACATTCGCAGCCAGCTGTCTGCGTTTTGGAATTGAGAGTGATGCCGTGTCGCCAATTTCGACGAAGGGCGGAGTTCCGAATTTCTCAAGCAACAGGTCCGGTCGGACACTCCAGCCGTCAGTAATCGTGATCACCTTCCGCCACTCAGGAAACGCTGCAAGCTCCTGAAGGTCATTGGCTGTCAGTGAATTTTCTGGATGATTGAGAACCGTCAGAACAGCGGCACGAACCTGCTGTTCTGAGGTCAGGTTCAACCGAGGAAGCAGTTCGGCACGTTCCTGGCTGATCAGTGGGTGAGAGCTTGAGTCATCTGCTGACTCCATCGACTGGACGATTCTCTCAGCCCAATCCTGCAGGATGAGTTCACCCAGATATTGCTCAAACGGTTCTCGTAGCTGCTCTTCATTGGCGTCTGTTTGAACGCTGTCAGCGTGTGTGTCGATGTTGGCTGCCGACTTCAACGCTTCAATCGCAAGTTGATCATCTCCGTTGATCAGTAGAGCCTGAACGCTGGTGAGCACCTGAGCAGATGTCTCACGCGTAAACGGAGCCGGTAGTGGAATTGTTTTTGGGAGAGAATCAGATCGAGGATAGACGGCCAGTGAAATGGGAGTTGATGCATAAACATAATTGTCATCGCTTAAGATCGCCCCGATTTGTAATGACGAATCCGTTGGCTGGAAAAATGGTCTATGGCGAATGATTGTTCCGTCATCTGTATTCACAGAAATCACGCGGCCATCAGCTTGTGGAATGAGACATCGCCCTCCGCGACATTCCGCGCGGCCAGATGTTCTTGTGATCGCCACAACCCAGTTCTGGTCGCCCGTTTTCAGGTTCACGCTTCGACAATGACGTTCCCCAATCAGAATCGCCTGACCGCGAGCAATCCCTGCGACATAATGATCCGGGCTTCCTCCTGTGTCTCCGGGGCCAAACGCTCGCCTGGAAGTGCTCCAGAGAATCTCTCCAGTGTCTGCACTCAGGCCATGAAGTCGACTCGAACGATGGTCCGTGCAAACAATAACACCTTCACTGGTCATGGGGAGGAGAACGCATGGTGATTCGATTGGTTGTTCGTCCTCACTCTCGGCCGGCCAGTGAAGGCCTCGCAGTTGTTGTGGAGACTCATCATCACGAATTGCTGTCGCCCACAGCAGTTGGCCGTCTGTCGCACGTACTGCGATCAGAAGTCCTGATGGAAGTGAGCAGACCACGGAATTCTCGGCCATCAGGCAGACCGATGTTGTCCTGACTGGATTAGCGCTATCCTGATAGCGGCTCATGACATCATCTGAAAACGTCAACGGCTGCTGCCAGATGATGTCACCAGTGCCTCGCCGCAGGCAACTCAGCCATTGAAGGTCTCTGAATGTTGAAGGCACAAACAGCAATTCGCCCCGGCCCACTGGTGGGGCCTGAAAGCGATGCCCGTCCAGTGTCAGAGTTGCCAAATTGTTTCTCGAGTGCCCTCCTGACGGATCCGTTATCTGTACAAGTGACTGTCGCGACCCTTCGCCTGAAGTTTTCGGAAAGTTCTTCGCAGATGTATTTGCCGACGATTGAGTTGTTGGCGTTGCGGAAAGTTGGTTATCGATGGGCGGCTGTGATTGTATCGGCCGATAACTGAAGTCCCCCGGATCACCAGCGATCCATGCGACCTGAGGGACACGGCCCGATGCTGCTTTTCTCAGCGCGACCAGACGAGTCGCCTGCGGTCCCGTGACCAGCGAAGATTGATCTCTTTGAGGTTCGCCAAACCGAAGGCGTTGTCTTGCACGAATTCCGCCTTCAGACATATCAGGATCTGATGAGAAGAAGTTGAAGTGGTCGATCAGATAGAGAAACTCGCTGTCACTGGCCATCAGGCCGAATGCTGCGAGACCGTTGAATACCCCGGGCTCATCACCGGTACTGCCGAGCAGCCTGCTGTCTGCAGTGTCTTCATGAGAATTGTTGATGTTCTCTTGTCGTACAAACGTTTGCGTGGACATAGTCCACTTCTGTCGGCCCGTTGATTTTTCAAATGCGATGATCCGAAATGGAGTTCTGATAACGAGGCTGTCATCCCATAGAACTGGACGCCAGTTTCTGAAATCGTTTACGGACGACCCGGACCCTGGAATCATGGACTCCAGTGCATTGCCAGCCTGCGGTTGCGGAACGCCGGGGAAACCCCAGATATCTTCCGTCCATGTCCACGTGGCCCTCGGCCATGGTGGCGAAATCGTTCCACGCGTTTCAGTCGTTGAGAGAGACAGTTGTGTTGTTGGGTGTTCTGCTCCATCTGGCTGACTGGTGCGCAGGGCATCACCGTTGGAAGAAATTGAAATCTTCGTTTTTTCCAACAATGTCTTCGACACACTAAGCACAAAACCATCGAGGATCGTACCGGCATAGTCCGCCAGCAACTGTCGCAGTCGCTGCTCAACATCCCAGCAGCGCCCGCTCAGGAAGTCTGCTGTCAAAGTCAGCA
>JAXMBU010000097.1:0-17004 GCA_046349735.1 Planctomycetaceae bacterium | reverse complement strand
TCATTTGTACCCAATGCGTCGTCGGTCACCGAAATATCCGCCAGCTTGATCGCCGTCGCTGTGCTGGTGTTCTCGGCCAGTGAGGTTGTTGTGTTTTGCAACGCCACGGCCGTTGGAGCCTCATTGACGTCGGTAACGCTGATCGTGAATTGCTTATCAAAACTTAACCCGTCGAAATCGGTCACACGCACGGTCACCGTATAGCTGGAAAGCGACTCGAAGTTGAAGCTGCCGTTGGCCCGCAGGTTTCCGCCGTTGATGTTGAAGAGAGAGTTGTCCGTCAAGCCCGTTGGCAGTGAAAGCGACAGAGCATCGTTTGGGTCGGGATCGACACCAGCCAACGCTCCAACAACGACATTGGCTCCAGCGTTCTCGTCAATTGTATTGGCCGACAGCGTGACATCCGTCGGCGTGGAGTTCGCTCGTTCGAACGCCCCGATGTCAACAATGCCACCCAGAATTCTCGCGAAGCCTGTTCCTCGTTGATCGGTCGTCAGCGGCTGGCTGTTTTCATCGACGGCCAGTACGTTGCTTCCCGCGTTGCTGGCCACACTGCCCGAAGCCAAGGCAATCGTTTGCGTCGGTCCGCCATTATCCGCCAGCACGTTTGTCCCAAAGATCGCAGCATAGGTGACGTTGCCAGTAATCCCAGCTCCGGTCAGAGTATTGTCGCCAACCAGTAAGTGATCAGCCACCACAACGGGCAGACCATTTGCGATGTAATCCCCGCCCGCATTCCCGGCGAGAATCGTGTTATGCGCTTGCCAAACGCTGCTGCTGATGTGACCGACGAACCCGGCCCCGAGATTCGCGATATTGTTAGCGATCGTCACGTTGACCGTCGTGGCAGGCCCCGTATTGAAAATTGCACCTCCAGCATCGGCTGTGTTGTTCGCGATTGTGCTGTTGATCAACGTGAGCGTAGCAGCGTTGTAGAATCCTCCCCCAAGGCCGCTCAGGATATTGTGGTCGAAGGTATCTCCAGTCGACACAAATTCCCCGGTCTGGTTGAAGACGGTGCCGCTGTTACCCGTGTTGCCAGTGAACGTATTTCGCGAAGAGTTCACGGACCCTGTGTTGTGTATCGCGACGCCCTCATTCGCCAGATTGTCGCGGATGATGCTGTCGGTGAGAGTCAATTGCTCCGCGTTTGAAATCGCCCCGCCATTAAAACTAACACTGCCGGTGCCGGTTTTTGCTCTCTGCAGCGTAACGCCGGTGATTGTCACGACCTGCTGCGTTGCGGCCCCATCATTGATCACGAGAATTCGCGAGCCGGTCGCGCTCGCTTCAACACCATCCCAGCCACCATCGATAATTGTCTTCGCCGCTCCCTGGCCCGTAATCGTCAGAGACGTGGCGATAACCATTTCGCCCGCGATCAAAGTGATCGTATCCGGCGCGTTGTCGAGGAAGTTCGTTCCTCCGTTGCCTGATCCATCTCCAAACGTGATGACGCTGGCATCGGGGTCGCTGTTGGCGTAGGCAATCGCCTCACGCAGGCTGGTCAGCCCGTCGGTGCTGGTGGACGAGTCACTGTTGGTGGTGACGATCAGGCTTGCGGCTTCCTGAATTGTTGCGACGTAGTCCTCCACTTCACCATCGGGCAACAGCCCTGTTGGAGCAGAAGATGTGACGCTGGCAGAAGTCAATCGATAACGAAATGCAACACTGCCAGATGTAGAATTCGCTGGGACTGAGAAAGGAATGACGTTGTCACCAACGACGACAACCTGGTTCGTCAGGAACTGCTCGCCGAGATCATTCCAGTCGTTGTCGCGATTGAGATCGGCCCAGGCATTCACAAAGCCGGAACCGCCCTGAACGTTGATTGTGATATCTGTGGTCTGGCCGACGATCAGCGGGCCGGAAGCAGCGATTCCGTCTTCATCCGCACCGTCGGCATCAGCATTCGCCGAATGCGTGCCGTCGACTTCTGTATCTCGAGTGGCTCCGAGCATCGGGCCCGTGGCAATGTGCCGCGGGCCGCTTTCGTTCAGAGGTGTGGGATAGGGTGTGGGAGCATCGCCGAAGTCAAAGCCGAGGTTCTCGTACCAGGCGACCGTAATGTCGAACCGTGATGCGGAGAGCACATCGATGTCGCCATCCGCATCTACATCCGCTGCAAACACAGATATGGCCCCATCTGCAGCAGTCGTGATTGCGTGTGTGTTAAAGTTCTGAGTGCCGTCATTCTCGTGCCATGCGACCGTGTCGTCGGCTAATGACGTGGAGAGAATGTCGGTATCTCCGTCCCCGTCCACATCCGCGGCAAACAATGAACCGGCCCCATTGGTTGTGATCGTGTGTGCACTGAGATCTGGCTGCCGTCGTTCTCGTACCATGTGATCCTGCCGTCATTAGTCGATGCGGAGAGAACGTCAATGTCACCATCTCCGTCCACATCTGCCGCAATCGCTGATATCGCCTGATCGGCAGTGGTGGAGATCGTTCGCTTAGTAAAGGTCTGACTGCCGTCGTTATCGTACCACGCGATCGTGTCATCGATTCCCGATGCGGCAAGCACATCAATGTCGCCGTCCCTGTCAATGTCCGCCGCAAACACCGAAACGGCTCCATTGGCCGTGGTCGTAATAATGTGTGCGTTGAAGTTCTCGCTACCGTCGTTCTCGTACCATGCGATCTTGTCGTCGTCTAATGAGGCCGAGAGAACATCGGTATCTCCATCCCCGTCCACGTCTGATGCAAAAACCAATCGGACGGCATCAGCACCGGTCGTGATCGCGTGTTCGGTGAAGTTCTCACTGCCGTCGTTCTCATACCACGCAATCTTGTCGTCTAGTTGTGAGGCCGACAGGACATCGGTATCTCCGTCCCCGTCCACATCCGCAGCAAACACCGAAACGGCCGAATTGGCGTTGGTTGTGATATCGTGTGAAGTGAAGCTACCGCTTCCGTCGTTCTCGTACCAGGCAATTTTGTCGTCCTGGAATGACGAGGAGAGCAGGTCCATGTCGCCGTCCGCATCCACGTCGGCTGCAAACACGGAGTTTGCTCCCCGGCCCCGGTTGTGACCGTATTCTCTGCTCCGAAGACGCCGCTGGCTGCTGCGGGTGGAATGATCGTCACGGCGTAGTCTTCGACTTCACCGTTCGCAGCCAGACCTTCTGGCCCGAGGTTACCGGCCGTGCTTAATCTGAAGCGAGCGAACGTCGTTCCGTCCTCAGCCCAGCTCGGAACGTCGAACGTGATTGAGTTGGCTCCGTTCACGACGCCGACGCTTGCTGCAATCCGTTCACCTGGTCCACCCCACGATCCGTCTCCGTTAAAGTCGATCCATGCATCAAGCTTGCCCGCTCCGCCTGCAACATTCACCGTCGCCGTCGCACCAAGCGCCCCGACCCTGATCGTTCCAAACGTCACGCCGTCTTCGTCCGCGCCGTCCGCATCGGCATTCGCAGAGTGCGTACCGTTTGCTTCCGAATCCACTGCCGTTCCCAGTCTGAGTGTACCCCCTGTCGTATGGCGGGCTCCATTCTCCGCAGCCAGTGTTGGATAGGGCGTTGGCGCGTCGCCCCGGTCGGAGGGCAAAGTCAAAGTGACGTCGTTGCCTCCGACACCACCGACATAAGACAGTATGAAGTGAACACCGTTGATCGTAACGGTGGAACCTTCTGGCATCGGCACGTTGCCTGGTGTATTGAAGGTACCACTGACGGCGTCCGTACCATCATTATTGATCAGAACAATTTCCGGCCCCGCTGACGACGCAATCGTTCCGGATGTTACGAGCTTAGCGCTGCCCAGCGAAACGGTTCCCGTGACGTCAACCTGGTCGTAGCCTGTGCCAGCAGTATTGTTGTTAACTGCAACGACAAAGGTTGAATTCGTCTGAGTGATCAGATTGCCGCTCAGTGTCAGAATGCCTTCAGTCGTTCCCGGAGAAATTGAAGATCCTGCGGCCGCAGTCACATTGCCAATGACTCTGCCGTGACCGGTGAGAGTCTGACCGTTTGGCAGAACCAGAGTGCCGGAGGTCAGCCCCGTGACGTTCAGAGTACGTGTGGCGTCAGTCTGCAGATCAATAGTCGATGAATTCGCGATGTTGTTCGAGAATGCCCCGGAGAGTTTGAGATTGCCGCTTACAACCCGCGTCGCTCCCGTGTAGGTGTTGTTACCGGCGAGAGTCCACGTCGCGGTGGCCGGAGCGTTCAGAACGACACTCCCACCACTACCACTGATGGGTGCCGTCAGCGTGGAACTGCTCAGTGCAGGAGGCGACACGGTCAGTGTTCCGCTTCCGAGGGTCACGGATCCCGTCGCGCCAAACAATCCTCCCACGGTCTCCGAAGTGCCATTCAAATCGAAGATTCCTCCGTTCAGCTGGACCGCTGTGGTATCAGCAATCGCGGAACCACCAGAGGCGCGCAGCGTACCGCCGGAAACGACGGCCGGTCCTGAAAAGGTATTCACCGCACTGAGCGTCAGTGTGCCCGCACCAAGTTTGTTCAATACACCGGAACCGGACAAGGGACCGCTCTGTGTGATCGCGCCCGCAGACTGCACGAGCAGCTCTACGGCCACAGTGCTGCTGCCCAGAATCATGCCTCCATCATCACGAAGCGAGGCGGTCGAAGCATTGGTGATCGCGACGGTTCCGAAGATATTCGAAGCATTGACAAGTGAAATGCTGCCAGAGACACCAGCGTCCAGAGTTGTCGTTCCGCCGAAAGAGACGGCGCTGGTTTGCGAGATCGTTTCCGCCAAAAAGTTGGCGGAGGGAGCTGTCAGGTTGGAGGCATTCAGATTGATTGCATCGAGGCCGCCGCGTCCGGTGATTGTGAGGGCGGCGTTCAAGCCGGCACCAAAGCTGTTCACAGTGACGACATCGTTTGCGGTGTCTGCCAACGAACCCGCTTGAATCTCAAGACTGCTGGTCGGATTATTGAACGAAACCGCAGTACCACCGACATTCGAATCCAACTGCGTCTGCCCGCCATTGGCGGACATGGTAATCGTTTCGGCGACATCACTGTAGTTCGAAATCACGTTAGCCGCGTTAACCGTTGACGCGATTGATTCGAGACGAGCGTAAGTGACGAAGCCGGTGATTGCCCCGGAAAGAGCCACGCCGCCGTCTGTGTCATTCGTGAAACTGAATGCCTGCGAGGTTGTAGTTCCCCCGACAATTGACAACGAATTGCTGTCGGCTCCCCCATCGAAGAAGAGGCCATTGGGCACGAGTAAATCTCCACCGGTCAAATCCAGTGTCAACGTGTCATTTCCAGCCAGAGTATTGACCTGAATACTGCCTGTGATATCTCCAATTGGCACGTCGACCGTCGTCGCATTGACTTGTGTGGTCCCGGATCCTGCATTCAGGGCCGTGGAGGCATCGGTAATTCGAATCGTCGAACCAGATACCAGCTGGATGTTCAGTTGATCGTGCGTACCGCCAGCAGTTGCATCGGTAATGATGAGATTTCCGGAACTCAGTCCGACATCGATGCCCGAGAGATTAATGCGATCCTCAAGGCGCTCAAATCCGTTAAGCCCCGCTGAACACTCCTGCTTCCGGCGCGAAGACCTCCGCCGCCGAGCTCGACCTGCGCACTGAGCATTCAACAATGATTGGGACCATTTGCGAAAAGAAAAACTGAGCATGAATCAGGGCCTTGATGTCAATAAAGTGAGTGTCTGCGTTGTGTTCGGCGAGCGGCAGGGCGTCAGCCCTCCGACGCTCAAATACAGACAGGCAGAGGCAGTCGTCGGCTTTGCGCGCCAGCAGGAACAACTTTCCCGGCTGATACGTCGAGAGTACCAGACTGACCGAATGCTCTGCCATCCAGGTTGTCAGGAATCGGGAAGAAAGGACCTGCAGCCGTGGCTCGCTGACTGGCAAATTCGCGGTGGCTCCATGAAGACGCCCTTGAGGAGGTTGCCCTGGACGACCATCTTCACCATCTGGAAATGCCGCCTCCAAACTTCCTGACCGTTTTCTCAGGACACTGTCAGGCGGGCTTACAACCCGGCTCGGGCTCTCTGCATTCTTCTTGGTGCTCATCGCATTTCTGCCAGTGGTCGTATCGCGATAAAGAATCGTCTGGATTCTGCGTCCGGGGATTCATCTATCGAGTGCGCCGAACATGGAATGCAGTGTAGTTTCACCTGGGAAGAAAGTCATCAAAGTCGATTCGCATCGAATTTTTTAAGACTGCGACGTGTCGACGAAAGGTTTCTGCCGCAGTCCACTGGCGAGGTCTTGTTGTCCTCGATCCAGCTGTCGTTTCGGTGGGTGCCATGGGCTGATGAACCGTTCCTGTGGTGTCAAGTGGATTACATAATAGATCGAGTCAAAGGCCGAAAGAAGCGGTGATCAATTGGAATGTATCTCGAACGGTAATGCGGGATAGGCACCAGTCGAATATTAGGTGCGAGTTCAGTCAACAGTTTTCTCAGCGTCTTCGTGAAAATATACCGCGACGCCTTGCTACTACGGCTCGCATCAGGTCGAGCGATCTTCGTTCGTCATTCAGTCATCTTCCCCGAACACGGTATCCGCCGCGTCTCGGCGGAGAGCGAAGACTCCCACCTGATCATTCCACAGGATCAAGCCCATCTACAGTCCTTCAATAATCTCCCCCGCGAACAAATCAGTGATCGTGTCATCGATCGCTCGGAAGTACCAGTCGAGTGCTGTTCCGCCGGTGAGGGAATCGACCTGAGCCGCGTCGTTCAGGACGTTCACGGTCGGTTGCAATGAGACCACGGGACTGCCAACTCCGGCTTTCAGATTGGCCACGCGAGTGGCGTAGTTGTTGCCTGAGAGCCATTCGGTCTGAACAGTACTCAAGCTCGCTGCGTCGGTGTCGAGCAGGGTTCGGCCGGCGATGAGGATGTCGTCGCCGCCGCCCCCGGTCAGAGTATCGGCACCTCGACCGCCGATCAGAATGTCTCGACCGTTGCCAGCTTCCAGAACGTCCGAACCATCCAGACCGATCAGGATGTTGTTGCCATGCCCGCCGTTCAATCGGTTCGCCAACGCGTTGCCCGTCAGCCGATCATTCCCGAAACCTCCAGCGGCATTCTCAATCGTAGCACCGGAATTCAGTTTCAGCGTACGATCAGTATGAACAGATTGCACCGCCGTGGAACTTAGAGACACTGTCACCGCAGATGTCATGTTGGCAAAGCTAAGCGTATCAACTCCTTCATTTGCGTTTTCAATCACCTGATCCGCTTCACCGACGGTTGCTGCCCCAAACGTGTAGGTGTCATTATTCTGTCCGCCGATCAGCGTATCGCTGCCCGTTGTGCCATTCAGAATGTCGTCTCCGGCCCCGCCAGTCAGCGTGTTGTTCAATGTGTTTCCGACCAGCAAATCAGCCCCCGAGCTGCCGATCAAATTTTCAATGGTGCTGTGAGAATTCAGCTGAAGAGTACGATTGCTGTGCACAGGCTGAACCGTGGCCACGTTCAGGTACACCGTCACAGCGGTTGTGTGAGTGGCGAAACTGAGCGTATCAAGACCTTCGCCGGTATTTTCCACCACGCGATCGGCTTCTCCCACCGAAGAGGTGCCAAATGAGTAGATGTCGTTATTCAACCCGCCGATCAACATGTCACTGCCGGTCGTACCGTTCAAAGTGTCGTTACCGGCACCACCCGCCAGTGTATTGTTCAGTCCGTTTCCAACCAGCAGGTCGGAGCCGTAACCGCCAATCAGATTTTCCAGGGTGCTATGAGAATTCAGCTTCAGCGTGCGATTGGTGTGAACTGTCTGAACCGAAGTCAGATTGAGGTAAGCGCTGACAGATGTTGTTTGAACGGAGAAGTCCAGCGTATCGGTGCCTCCGTTGGTGGCTTCGGTCACTGTGTCGGCTTCCAACGAAGTCGCCAGCCCAAACAAATAGGTGTCATCGCTCGATCCGCCATTCAATTCATCGCTGCCACCACGTCCGTTGAGTCGATCTCGACCGCCATTGCCCGTCAGGCGATTGGCGAGGCCATTGCCGAGCAGCACATCATCCTGATCTCCGCCGATGGCGTCTTCAAAGTCTGTCGCAGAACCCAGAATCAGGATGAGATTTGCATTGACGCTCTGGGCAATGGTCTGCGCAAGGTCCAGCGTCACAGGCAACGATGATGTCGGAGCCAGGCTAATTGTGTCACCAGTACCGGACGAATCTATCAGCGTATAGTTGCTCAGCGAGGAATCGCTGTCGAACGTGTAGGTGTCACTTCCGGCTTCGCCAGCCAGAGTAATTTGAGGAAACCCATTCAGAATCAGACCAGCCCCGTTGATGGCCAGTCCCGTACGCTGAACCAGAATCACATCATCTCCGGACGTCCCGACGACTCGCACGGAATCATCGGCTGCAAGTCCGTCGAGCGTAATCGATGAAGTGAGCAGAAAACTTCCGACCAGCGATGGTACACCACCGTTAGTCGCATGAGTGACGTCAACGGTCACCGCAGAGTACGTAAACACGAAAGCGTCTGAACTCCGGGTGACATCAACCAGATTCTCGATGGTCAGAATGAATGCTGTGAACGCATCCGGAGTGCTCCCAACTTCAGGGTCATTGGCCTCCACTGTCACGTTGTAGTTCGACTTCGTTTCAAAGTCGAGCACTGTACCGGCCTTGAGCAGCAGCTCATTGTTGCGGAGTTCAAAGAAGGCAGCGTCGGGCCCCCTCAGCAACAGAACATTCGTGCCGAGGGCATCATCCGTCACGACCACATCCGCCAGCTTGATCGCACTCGCTGTGCTGGTGTTTTCGGCCAACGACATTGTCGTGTTCTGAAAAGCCACAGCCGCAGGGGCTTCATTAACATCAATGATATTCAGCGTAAACGTGGCGGAGGCATCAGGACTTCCACCAACCGCCGCATCGTCGACTTCCACGCGGACTGTGTAGGTCCGCTGCGTTTCAGAATCCAGAACAACTCCGGATTTCAGCCGCAGTTCTCCGGAGACAATCTCAAAGCTGGCTGCATTCGCTCCCGTTAGCGACAGCACATTGCTTCCCTGTGGATCATCTGCCACTGTAATCGTCGTCAGCGTCCGGGCAGTGGAGGTACCAGCATCTTCCGCAAGGTTGGCGGACGAAGGTGTCAATACCAACGCGGAAGCTGGATCGTTAACCGGGGTCACTGTGATATTGGCGGTTACAGTCGATCCACCCAGCCCGCTATTGACGTTACTGAGCGACGCCTGCACCGTGAAGTGACCTGTCACATTGGAATTCAGCGCTGGGGTGAACCTCAATCCGACGCTGGCCTGATCAAACGTGATGAATTCATTATCGCTGATGGCCGTGATGCCGTCGTTCTGGAACAGCGAGCCACCTGTGATGTTGGTGATCTTGAAATGCGTCACTTCCGCACCGTCTGCGACATTGCGTGAAATGACCAGACCGCTTGGGGATTGCACGTCTTCGTTTGTCGCGGCATTGGCCACACTCGGCGTATCGGCCACGGCAGAAACTCGAACGTTAGCTGTGATTGGCAGCGTTGAAGTAAGCCCGTTGTTGTCCTGAGCAAGGACAGTCAATGCGGCGATCGCGCTGCCGTGGGAGTTCCCGGCGGGAGTCCAGTAAACGTTGTGTGTGGAGTTAATTTTGTCATTCGAGCCGACCACGAATGGGGTAGCAGTGAGGGCACTCGCGCCGATCTTCAGAGTACCGCTGGAAACAGCCTGCACAACGAATGAGTCGACCGTGCCATCCACATCCGATTCATCACCCTGAGCCTTGAATTCGGCAAACGTCAGTTCAACCTCTGTATCCTCATTTGTCGTGTCCACAACCGCGGCAAATGCTGTCAGCTGAGGCCGTGAGTTCTTAAGCATCGACCATAGCTCTAAACCGTTCACGCCATCATCAGCAGCGAAAAACAGAGTCCCGTTCATGTTCGTCAGAAAACCGGGGTCCGAACCGCTGCTTCCGCTGCGAACATCTTTGACGAGTGTGGTCCCGGCCGAAGTGCCGTCACTTTCCCATAGTTCGACACCGTTCGCTCCGTCATTGGCGGTAAAAAACAACGTCCCGTTCACGTTCGTCAGGTAATAGGGAGACGAACTGCTGTTTCCGCTGCGGATATCTTTGACGAGTGTGGTCCCGACCGAAGTACCGTCGCTTTCCCAAAGTTCAGCACCGTTTGTTCTGTCATCGGCGGCAAAAAATACCGTACCGTTCACGTTCGTCAAAAAAGTTGGATACGAGCTGCCGCTTCCGGTGCGGGCGTCTTTAACAAGTGTGGTCCCGACTGAGGTGCCGTCACTTAGCCATAATTCATTTCCATGCACACCGTCATTAGCATTAAAATACAGCGTTCCGTTCACGTTCGTCAAAGAACCAGGGGAAGAACCGCTGCTTCCGCTGCGGATATCTTTGGCGAGCGTTGTCCCGGCGAATGTGCCATTACTTTTCCATAGTTCATAACCACTCGTATTATCGAAGGCCCGAAACAACAGCGTTCCGTTCAAATTCGTCAAAAAAACTGGATTCGAACCGGCGCCTCCACTGGTGATATCCTTCACGAGTATAGTTCCGGCGGATGTGCCGTCACTTTGCCACAATTCATATCCGTGCGTTCCGTCATTGGCGCTGAAGAATAGCGTCCCGTTCACGTTCGTCAGGTATCTCGGAAGCGAACCGCTGCTTCCGTTGCGAATATCTTTGACGAGCATCGTCCCGGCGGAAGTGCCGTCACTTCGCCAAAGCTCATTTCCGTTCACGTCATCGAAGGCGATGAAGAACAAAGTGCCGTTCACGTTCGTCAGCAGTACCGGATACGAACTGCTGATTCCGCTGCATATATCCTTAATGCGAGTGGTGCCAGTGGCGGTGCCGTCGCTTTTCCATATTTCATAACCGCTCGCGCCGTCATTGGCGGAAAAGAACAGTGTTCCGTTCACGTTCGTCAGAGCGCGGGGAGACGAACCGGTGCTTCCACTGTGGATATCTTTGACGAGTGTGGTACCGGCGGACGTGCCGTCCGTTTTCCACAACTCAGGACCATTCGTGCCGTCGTTCGCCTGGAAAAACAGCGTGCCGTTTACGTTGACGAAGTTAGAGAGATTCGAACCGCTGTTTCCGCTGACAATGTCTTTGAGTATCGCTGGCGGCAAAAAATTAAACGCATGCACAGCCACCTTCGGCGTGTCGGCGGGAATGTCTGCCTTCCACAATTCATCACCGTTCGTGCCGTCATTCGTGCTGAAGAAGAGTGTGCCGTTCAAGTTCGTCAGAGACTTTGGAGACGAACTGCCGATTCCAGTGCGGATATCTTTGACGAGTTTGGTCCCGGCGGACGTCCCGTCACTTTGCCACAACTCAGAACCGTTCAGGCTGTTATCGGCGGAGAAGAACAGAGTGCCGTTCACATTCGTCAGTGAATACGGATACGAACTGTCGCTTCCGGGGACGATGTCCTTGACCAGTGTGGTCCCGACGGAAGTCCCATCGCTTTGCCACAACTCAATTCCGCTCACACTATCGAAGGCGCTGAAGAAGAGCGTGCCGTTCACGTTCGCCAGAGAACGCGGAGAGGAATTGCCCCTTCCGCTGAAGATATCTTTGACGAGTGTGGTCCCGACGGCGGTGCCATCACTTTGCCACAACTCATAACCGTTCACGCTGTCGAAAGCGCGAAAAGAATAGCGTGCCGTTCACGTTCGTCAGATAACTCGGAGAGGAAGCCGCTGCTTCCGCTGCGGATATCTTTGACGATGGTCGTGCCCGCGGACGTGCCGCCACTCCGCCAAAGCTCGAGACCGCTCACACCGTCATTGGCGCTGAAGAAGAGCGTGCCGTTCACGTTTGTCTGATAACGTGGATACGAACCGCCGATTCCGCTGCAGATATCTTGGACCAGCGTGGTCCCGGCAGAGGTGCCGTCACTTTGCCACAGCTCAGTACCGTTCATGTCATCAAAGGCGCTGAAGAATAGCGTGCCGTTCACGTTCGCCAGATAACGTGGATACGAACCGCCGATTCCACTGCGGATATCTTTGACGAGTGTGGTCCCGGCAGAGGTGCCGTCACTTTGCCACAACTCAAAACCGTTAACGCCGTCATTGGCGCGGAAGAACAGAGTGCCGTTCACGTTCGTCAGATATCGAGGAGCAGAACCACTACTTCCGCTGCGGATATCTTTGACGAGCGTGGTCCCGGCGGACGTGCCGTCACTTCGCCATAACTAATTTCCCGTTGTGCCGTTATTGGCGATGAAGAAGAGTATCCCGTTCACGTTAAGGAAGTTTGAAGGAGCCGATCCTCCGGCTCCGGCCATGATGTCCGCCACAATGACGGGATCAACCGACAATAAAGTTCTGGTCTCCAGCGTCTCCACAGTCGGAGTCCCCACGAAGTCCAGACGCGTGAACCCTACGAGCCCGGAAGCCGCCCGTTTCCTCCGGCGATCACGCTCCGAGGAACGTCGTGCAAAATCCACGGAAAAAGTTCTCAGCCTGTTCTGAATGAGCATGACAGCGATTCCGCGGGAAAAGCATCGCAATTGCGAGGCGACGGGTAACCGGCGGATCGTCCACTACATGTGGGCAGATTTCAACTGAAGGAAAGCGGAATACTGTTACGTTGTGTCAGACGAACGGATGCTGAGCAAATTCGGAAGAGTGAACTTCCGACCCTTCAAGGGGCAAGACCCTTCGCGGCCGGCATCACGCCGAAGCTCAGGCTTGTTGGATGATGAGCGGATCGGAACACTCGATGTGTTGCTCGCTGAAAGTCTTCCGGTTTGGCGAAGTAGATGTTTGGAACAAAGGTCTGAGGATTTCGATCGACCAGCGGAAACCAGGTGCTCTGAATCTGGATCATCAAACGATGACCTTTCTGAAAGCGATGAAGCACATCTAAAAGCTCAAGACGGACCTGCGTTGCTTCGCCGGGAACAAAGGCTTCCGGCTTAGCGTAGTCGTTCCGAAAGCGACCTCGAATCACTTCGCTGCGGAGCAACATCTGATATCCAGCCAAAGGGACCGTGTCAGGGCCATCCGGGCGAACATCGATCAGCTTCACGATCCAGTCCGCATCCGCGCCGGTTGTCGAAACCCAGAGATCTGTCTTAATCGGACCTGCGATGACCGTCTCTTCGGTGAATGGCTCCGTCTGGTAAGTCAGCACGTCCGGACGACGAGAGGCAAACCGCTGGTCATCGACCATGTACTCGATCGTCATCCGTGGCGTTACCGTCTCTGTGTACG
The DNA here is from genome assembly GCA_046349735.1 of Planctomycetaceae bacterium. Classification (GTDB taxonomy): domain Bacteria; phylum Planctomycetota; class Planctomycetia; order Planctomycetales; family Planctomycetaceae; genus SXXK01. The sequence goes on along the minus strand of JAXMBU010000097.1, from coordinate 3,815 downwards.
GAACTGGCTTGTTGGGATCGCTGATAAATTCGTCAAAAGACTCCGCGTCCTTCCCCTCGGGCTTTTGGAAATCCAAATGGCCATTCGGCTTCAAATAGAGAGTCTTTGTTTCGATTGACTTTGGTGGCCATGCATCGAAGGTCTTCCAGGTATTGGAACCCGTTTCAAAGACGGTCGCCGAAGCGGAGCCGGATGATCGGCATCCTTGAGATACTTTTCGAAAACGGCAGTTCGATCTCCGCGCGGTAGAATGCCCCGGTCTTCGAACCGAATGGAACATTCCCCAGCTTGTCGCCGTCCACAGAAGCCCAGCCGCCGTGATGCCAGGGGCCAATAACCAACACGCTGTTGACGTTTGGATTCAACTGCTCGATCGACTGATACGTCTTGAAAGACCCATAGAGATCTTCAGCGTCGTACCAGCCTGTCACTGTCATCACGGCCGGTGCTGACGTTTCAGATGCGGCAGAATGGCTCGCTTCTGCCAGAACTCATCGCGATTCGGATGCTGCATCATGTCTTCCCAAATGGAATCGCCCCTTCAGATACAGCTTGTCAATGTTCTCGACCGAGCCGGCTTCAAGGAACATCTTATAACCATCGGTCATGGGATAAACATAGCTTGGCAGGCTCCATTGTCGGAGTTGGCCGTTCGGTCGCATTGCCGCTAAGCCATTTGAACGCGTGAGCCAAAAAGAAGGCCCCGTGATGCAGGAAGTCGTCGAAGTACCAATCGCCCACGGGGGCCTGTGGAGAAACGGCTTTGAGAGCCGGATGAGCGTCGATCATCCCGGCCGACGCATAAAAGCCGGGGTAAGAAATCCCATACAGCCCCACACGGCCGTTGTGATTGGGAATATTCTTCAGCAACCATTTTCCGATCGTATCGTACGTGTCCGAACTTTCATCCACATCCGTCGGTTTCGTCTTGTTGACGATGTGAGGCGTGACCTGGATAAATTCTCCTTCGGACGCAAATCGCCCTCGCACATCCTGATTGACGAAGATGTAGCCAGCCCGCACGAAGTGTTCACTCGGTCCGAGCTTTGACGGATACTTTTCTTCCCCGTACGGCGCAACGTTGTACGGTGTTCGCTTCATCAGGATTGGATACGTTTTCTCCGTGTCCTTCGGTATGAAGACCGAAGTCATCAGTTTCACACCATCGCGCATCGGCACCATATATTCGTGCTTGGTGTAATGCAGCCGAATATAGCTCTCGGTTGTCTGCGGATCTGAGGTCGGCGACTGAGAAAACGCGGCCGAGCAGTCAATCGCCACGACAAGTAAGACAAGGAACCGAACGAGCGCCGCATGATGATTCTCCTCAGATTGCGTCTTTCGTCTCAGAGTGTTTTGAGCCGGTGAGTGCTCTTATCACGGACATCATTCTGCAGGATTGTGTGCCGAAATGGAATCGGCAGGGTTATCAGCATGAACGGGCGACACTGGCCCGAGTGTTCGATTCATCGTTTACCGCCCAGCCAGAGGCACCGGCCAGCCCAAAGCCAGGATTGTGTAGAACTGCGAAACGACTACTGTAGCCATCTCGCTCCGTCGAGATGTGCCTTGTACGATGCACGTTGTGGCACCAAAACAGACCGGTAGCTTCAAGCAGCAGTGATCAAGTTGTGTTGAGGATCAGTCCGGAGCTTCTTTAGCGATGGGCTGGCTGCATGGCTTGGTCTCGACGGAGCGAGGCGATTACTTGCTTTCACTCTCCGGAGTCACATCGGCGGGCTTCCAGACTCCCAGATCGTATCGTTTCCAGAAGTCTTCCGCAGACATTTCTTCTTCAATCGATGTCTGAATCAGAACGAGAGTCTTCATTGCTCTTAGATGTTCCATACCAGTTCGGATTCGCTCCGGGGTCAGCACAATACGTTCGAGCCCGAGGCCTTTGAGCGGCGTCACATCGGTCACCTGCGTCTCTGCAATATTCAATCGGCGCAGAGTTGAGACGGTTGTGAGCGGATAGAGATTACTGACGGCAGTGCGTTCAATATCAAGACTCACCAGTCGCCCCGTTGGCAGATCGCTCAGATCCGTGACCTGCGTGGCCGTCAGCCACAATGTATTCAACGGCATTCCCTTCAACAGTGACAAATCGCTGAACGGAAGACTCAGCAGATTCAACTGTTCCAGTTGCATTCCCTGCAGGACCGAAAAATCTGTGACTTTGGTCTTTTGCATCTTGAGAACCTTCAGCGGCATTCCTTTGATGACACTGAGATCGCTGACCGGGACATTCTCCAGAATCAATGTCTCCAGCTTCATACCGGCCAGTGGCGACAGATCTGTCACGGATGTCAGACCAAGATCCACACCTCTCAGTGGCAGACCCTTCAGCGGTTCAATGGATCGGACGCCTGAGCGAAACAGATTGACTTCGACGATATCGTTCCCTGACACGAGAAACGTCGCCATCTCGTTCGTCTTCAGCTTTTTGCGAAGCTCATCGGGAGTCATCTTCAGCGTTGTGGAATCTTCCTGAGCAGCTCGGCGAGCATGCTCGGCGGACTTGTCGACCGCAGGCCCCTCGTCACAGCCGGTTTGCAGGAAGCCGCAGATCAACAGGGCCGACAGCACCGGCCAACGCAATACTGAACGAGTCATCATCCTGAGCATCATTCCACAGGTCTCCATTCCCTGGCAAGCTGACAAAACAGCTCACCTCGTTCTCGATAATCTCGAAACCACCCGTAACTTGCGCAGCCGGGTGAAAGCAGGACGATATCGCCTGAACAGCTGAGTGCAACCGCACAAGCAAAAGCTTCGGCAAAGTCTCCCGCGACAATCGCCGGAAGTGTTGCCGCCGGGTCGCCAGAGTCCAGCAGCGTTTTCAGTGATTCCGCAGTCTTTCCCATGAGTACGACCGCTTTGGCACGCGCCTTGATTTCGTTCGCGAATTGGCGCAGATCCTGCCCTTTGTCGTAGCCACCGGCAAGGAGAATGGCTCTCCCGGAGAAGACTCGCAACGCCATGATGGCAGACTCGGGTGTTGTGGCAATGGAATCGTTCCAGAACTGTCGGCCGGCGTTCTCGGCAACCAGCTGCAAACGATGGGGCAATGGCTGGAATGTTTTCAGAGTTGTCGAAAAGGATTCCGGATCAGCCCCGGCCTGCCATGCTGCGCAACAGGCGGCGGCGACATTCAGTGCGTTGTGAGTGCCGGGAAGCTGGGCGGGAATCTTGAGCCGCACACTGTCTTCAAAAGTGCCGCGTGCCGAACGCAGAATCAGATTGCCATCATCGAAGAAGACTCCGTCATCTCCCTGATCCGAGAGGCCAAACTGCATTCGTTCGCCGCGAGTTTTCCATGGCGCCGGCTCCGCGTCGTCCAGAAATTCTTCGTCATCGGCCGGAGCAATTGAGACATCCTCATTCGTCTGGAAATCGAAGATTGCCTGCTTGGCTTTTCGATAGGCCGCAACGTTTCCATGCCAGTCCAGATGATTGGGCGAGAAATTCGTAAGCACCGCGATCTGGGGCCGAAAACGTTTTCGTCGAAGAGTCTCCAGCTGAAAACTGCTGAGCTCGAGAACAACCATGTCGTCCTGACTCATCTCAGTCAGTTGACCAAGGAGACTGATGCCGATGTTGCCGCCAAGCCAGATTCTTCGAAAGCCCGAGTTGGGTTCTTCGTCAGTCGGCGATCCTGACAACAAATGGTGAATCAGAGCTGTGGTGGTCGACTTGCCATTGCTGCCCGTAACGGCAATCACCGGCGCCGGATTATGACGCAGAAACAGTTCAATCTCCGTCGTCACATCAGCCCCGCGCTGAATGGCTTCCCGAACCAGCACGTTGTCAGG
>JAXMBU010000096.1:0-17737 GCA_046349735.1 Planctomycetaceae bacterium | reverse complement strand
CGGACGCAATGCGATTTCGAGCCGGTGGACGTGGAGTCAAATAACGCAGCATGTTGGCCGCTCGTTTGAAGACGAGTATCTGCACCTTCTGAAGAAGCACGAAGTGGAATACGATCCACGGTATGTTTGGGATTGATGTGTCGACCCTTCGGGCCTCTGGATGTAGAGTCATTCGGTTCCGAGGCCTGACGACCCCGTCAGACGATGTTTCAACCCTCTGGGTCTGAATCGCAGCCAGACGGAGCGTTTTGGAAAGCCTTGATGCTGTCCCCATCGACTGGGCGCCGCTTCGCCAGTTGCCTGGATGGATGTTGCTGCCGCGACGGCAATCTCGCGTTGAAAAGCAGAACGGCCTTACGTACTATAGGATTCAGGCCCGGAGGGCTGGCATATCCGCTGCCGGGGCCGTGAGGCCCCGGAACCCGATCGACAAGACCCCAAAGGCCCGGAGGGCCGACACCTCTTTGCGGTTGAAGAACGCTCATGAGTACTCATCAGCAGCTCCTGTATCACATTGTCTTCAGCACAAAAAATCGACAGCACTGGTTGATCGATGGATTTCGCGACGAGGTATTCGCCTACATGATAGGTATTGCTAAGAATCAGGGAGGAGTCGCGATTCGAGTCGGTGGATTTTATGACCATGTGCTTTTGCTTGTTCGCATCCCGGCCAAACTTTCTGTCTCAGAGTTTGTCGGAACACTGAAAAGCAGCTCCAGTAAGCACATTAATGACACAAGCGAACAGCTTCGAAAATTCGGATGGCAGGACGGATTCGGTGCGTTTACCGTGAGTGTCTCGCAGAAGAACAGGGTGGTTGAGTACATCGAGAATCAGATGGAGCATCATGCTGGTCACTCGTTTCAAGACGAGTATCTGCACCTTCTGAAAAAGCACGAGGTGGAATACGACCCACGATATGTTTGGCATTGATGTGTCGACCCTCCGGGCCTCTGGATGCAGAGGCATTCGGTTCCGGGGCCTGACGACCCCGGCAGAGGATATGTCAACCCTCCGGGTCTGAATCACAGGGTGGACAGCAGATACGCTGTTTTAGGGAGCACGAGGCAGCAAACTTCTGTCAGTTGCGTTTTCATGCCAGCCGGCGATTTTGGTAGATCCGTCTTGCCGAGTCCGGCAGAAACATCCCGCTTTGGCAATCAATCGTGACTACCTCTCAACGCGTTCGCAGCGTTTAAAAAAGGGAGCACCCACCAGCCCCTCACTTCTTCTTCGGAGGCTTCTTGTCCCAGCTTTGTTGGTTGGCTTCGACATCGCGGCCGGGATCTTCGGGGATCGGAAGATTGGCCGCTTTCATAATCTCTTCGAGACATTCAATCGTGGCCACATCGGGACGAAAATTTCCTTCGCGGTAACCATGAGCAATGATCAGCGGTGTCCATCCCCAGCGATTGGACGAGTTCCAGACGTCGGCCCGAGCTCCGTTGATAACGAGAAACCGAATCAGGCTGGGCCAGTTCCCGATAGGTCGCCATGAATGACGGTCTCTCCGTTTTCATCAACCACATTGATATCGAGCCCCCGTGCCAACAGGAGGCGAATGACTTCGATGGCTTCGGTCTTCGGTACCGGCGGCCTCCAGTCCGCTGCCAAGATCTCCCACTCCGGCCGCTGCTAACATCGCTGTCGAGCCATCGGTATTCGGGATTTTGGATCGCCGCCGAGTTCCAGAAGCACTTTCAGCAACGGAAGATCTCCGGTCTACGTGCGGCAAGGACGAATGCAGTCGCTCCGGTGGTTGTGAAATCGGCAAAGCCCGATCGGCCTTTTTCGAGACGAAGATTGACGTTGCCGCCCCGTTCGATCAGTCGTCGCACAAATTCCAGCGACCCAATTTTTCCTGAACCCACCGGAGGAGGATCACCGTCACCACGGACAGGTCGTCGAACGCTGACGATGGCATGCAGAGCTCCCTCGCCTGTCGGTTGAGCATTCGGATCGGCTCCGGCTTCAAGCAATGCCACTGCTGTTTCAAAGTGACCATTCTGCACCGCCAGCAGCAACGGATTGTGACCTCGCTTGCGTTTCTCTCCAGTCATCGGGGCATTTACGTCAAGGCCCTGCTGGACCAGAAATCGAACCGTGTCTGTCCGCCCTTCCCGCACGGCGAAGAACAACGGTGTCCAGCCCGATGGCAATGCAGCTTGCATGTCGGCTCCCGCGTCCATCAATTGCCGAACGACATCTGTATGCCCTTCCGCTGCAGCCCACATGATGGCCGTCTGCTGATGATCTTCATGAGCCTTGACGTCTACCCCGGCGTCGATCAGCAATTTGACGACCTCGGCATTGCCCGTGCGAGATGCGGTCATTAACGGAGTGACACTACCAGCGACGCGGTATTCTGCATCGGCCTTCTTTTCCAGAAGCATTCTGACGATCTCCGGTGATCCGTTTTCGCAGGCTAGTCCCAACGGACGGACGCCATAGAGTGTCGCCGCATTCGCATCAGCTCCAGCCTCCAGCAACCGACGGGTCATCGGCTCATCATTACGTGAAACCGCCCAGTGCAGAGCAGTCATTCCATCGACCTGAGCCGCATTGACGTTAGCTCCGGCACTCAACAGCTGCTGGATTTTCTCAAGGTCATTGGCCTCCGCAGCGACTGCAACCAACGCCGCTTCGTCACCCGTCTGCGCACCATTTTCGACTTCCTGAGCCATGGCAGCCATCGGCACCAACAGGATGGCTGCGATCATGACATGGAGGGGTGTTCCGAGCTTGAGTCGGTTAAGGAGGCCTTGAAAAGTAATCGTTGTTGAGTGCATCACTGAGTTCTACTCTTCTGAACCATCAGCGCGAGACAATGGGTGAGCTCGCCCAAGGGACTGGCAATCGCTTGATCAGCCTTCTCAGAGGGAAACGGGGCCGAACAGGTCATCAAAACGTCCGTTGCTGTCAGCAAACTGTTCCATCGGTATGCCGACTCGATCCAGCAACGTCAGATGCAAATTTGCCAGCGGCGTTGAATTCTGAAATGTGACATGACGACCACCTCGAAACGATCCCGCCGCCCCACCAGCCACGACAATCGGAAGGTTGGTATGGTCATGAAGATTCGGATTGCCCATGCCGCTGCCATAAAGGTATAGCACATTGTCCAGCAGTGTTCCGCCGGCCTCCGGAGTTCTGCCAAGAACCTGCAGGAATTCTGAAAACAGCGACACGTGAAACCGATTGATTTCTGCAACCTTGGCGATCATCTCCGGATCGTTGCCATGATGCGTGAGCGGATGATGAGGTTCGTTCACTCCGATTTCTGGATACGTTCGATTGCTGGTTTCTCTGGCCATCTGAAACGTGATGACTCGCGTCATGTCGCCCTGCAATGCCAGCTTCTGCAAATCGAACATCAGGCGAGCATGATCTCGATAGCTCGCAGGGACTCCTACAGGACGCTCCACGTCCGGCAATTGATCTCCGGCAGACTGCTCCGCCTTCTGAATGCGCCGTTCGACATCGCGGACAGCGTTCTGATACTCCTCAATCCGCTGTTGATCTTCCGGCCCGAGTGATTTCTTCAGGCGAGCGAATTCGTCATTGACGGAGTCCAGCAGGCTGACACGTCTTCGCAACACGGCTTTACGATCAGCAGCCGTCCCACCTTCGCCAAATAATTGTTCGAAGACGACTCGAGGATTCGCTTCCGGAGGCAGAGGCGTCGTTGGCGATGACACGAAAGACAGTTCTGATAAACACACGCATAACCGTTGTCGCATTGTCCCACAGCCGCGATCAGATCCATCGAAAGTTCCAGCGATGGAATCGGCGTATCCTCCCCAACTGATTTGCGGCAATCTGGTCGACTGTCGTTCCCAGATAGCAATCTGCCGTTCTCGTTCTTCGGCCGGCGGCGTTGAGAAACGAGGCGTTGGAAGTGGCATGTGTCCCGGGCCATGCATTTCAACTCCAGTTGGCTCAGAACAGAGATCTGATTCTTCACCGGTTCAAACGGACCAAGAATCGGTGTGAGTGTTTCCAGTTTTTCATACGCAAGCGTCATCGCCAGCATCGCGTTTGCGGAATGTAAATAAACCCTGTCGGCAGTTTTTGAGGGATTTGCGTGAGGCGATTTTTACACGATCGCCGGGATTACCGCATCCAGTAGCGGCAATGCGAATGCGCCGTCTCATGCTCAGAAGGACAGTTACCGCTGATAAAGATCTTTAGAATGAACATGGAAATCTCCCCGCTGAACTGTCCCGCTAATGCCGATTTTTCCCCGTGAGCTCGTCGTTTTCTCTGATCCGAAATGGCGTGCTGAACACAATCCCCTCAACGATGGCGGAGAAACGATAATCCTGTCCGGTCGCGTCGGTGACAATTCGTCGTACAGCTGCACCATCTTCCGGCTCCAGCCCGCGTCCCAAAGCGTACACGAGCAGTTTCTCCGTCACAGTTCGAGCAAAGACGTCGGGACGCTTCAACAACGCTTTTTCCAGTCCGTCAATGCCTGCGGAACTCACTGCCATCCGTAATGCTCCTGACGCATCAACTGTGCACCACCTTCTGAATCTCCATCACAATCGCGTCGTAGTTTTCCGTGCCGCGAATCCTACGGGATCGATCCGCTGATGACATGCGGCACAGGCCGGGTTATCTCGGTGAGCCGCGAGTCGTTCGCGCAATGGTAATGTCGCGGAGACCGTGTTGTCCTGAAGTGCCGGCACGTCAGGCGGTGGCGGTGGAGGCGGTGAGCCCAGCAGATTCTCCAGCACCCACTTGCCTCGCAGCACCGGTGATGTTCGAGTTGCATAGGAGGACACGGAGAGAACACTGCCATGGCGAAGGATGCCGCCGCGATGCTGATCCGCACTCAGTTCCACTCGACGAAAATGGTCCCCGATCACGTTTGGAATCCCATAGTGCCGAGCCAGTCGTTCGTTCAGATACGTGTGTGAACTGTTGAGAAGTCGGAGAACCGTGGTGTCGTCGCGCAGGACTTCGCGGAACAGAAGTTCTGTCTCTCGGCGAAACGCGTCTCGCAGATTTTGATCGAAGTCCGGAAACAGGCGAGCATCAGGAGTGACCGCTTCCAGATTACGAAGATATAGCCACTGGTCGGCAAATTCGACACCAGTGAATCCGCACGAGCGTCGGCCAGCATTCTCTGAGTTCGTTGATTTTGAGTATCTCGGGATGAGATAATTGCCCGGACTCCGCGAGGTTCAACAATTCTTCATCCGCAGACTGCCCCACAGAAAGAACGAAAGACGTGAGGCAAGTTCGAGATCTGAAATCGTGCCGTGAGTGCGTTCGATGCGAAACAGAAACTGAGGATTCACAAGGATCTCGCCGTGGCTCGCTCAATCCCGGCTTCAAAGTCCTTCTCTTCGTCATAGGCTTCGCGGAACAATGCCATGGGGGCATTCAGATCGTCGGGTGTTATTGAACGACGATAGGCCCGACGCATGAGAGGGCTCAGAATCTGCTGAGCACACCTTTCAGCATCGTCGGGACCGCCTGGTGTTTTGATCAGAATTCGGCGACGACTTTCACTGTCACCCGCAGTCGATTCACCGATGGGTCCGGTAATTGTGACTTCGTGAACTGCTGGTCCCAGCCTTGGATGGCGGTAGAAATTAAAGTGGACATTGAGCGGCTGGCGGTCTGATTCAAGCAACGGACGGCCCTGATCCATGAACGTAACGGCCAGGTTATGTTTCCCGGCTTCGACTGGAAACGATGCCGTCAAGGATGCATCAACTTCGTGGTCGTCGTGTCCTTCCGGAGGCCGTTTCAGGGCGAAGCGATGCACGCGTCGCCGATCCAGCAGCACATCCATGGGATGCTCGCCATGCAAGCCTTCAAGTTCATCATTGCGATCTCGCATCAGTCGAACCTGGACGTGATAAGTTCCAGTTCGAGGAAAGTTCCACTGGATCTGAAGACCACCGCGAGTTCCGATCGGCAAACCTTCTGCTCGTGATCTGTCCTGAGTGACATCGCCGCGCACTCGAAACGTTTCGCCACCCGGAGATCGTTCCGGCCGTCCCAGCGCGATGCGACTGATCTTTTCTGCGGCGGTGACGTATCGACTGAGCAATGTCGGGCTGAGGTTGGTCACGGTGATGTTGTCAAACCCGTGACTCGATTCATCTGCCGGCAACAAGGAAGTGACGTCGAGATCCACGGCCAGCAGATCTCGAACGGCGTTGCGATATTCATGACGTGTTAACCGACGCAGCGCTGAGGTGCGGCCGGGTTCAGGATTCTGCGCCGCGATCTGATCCAGTTGCGAGACCAGAATCTGCAGAGCCATTTGAGCCATCTCGGGATCGGGGCGAGGTACTCCCGATGGCGGCATGTCACCATTCTGAAGTCGCCGAGCGACTTTCTCCCACGCTGAAAGGTGACCGGCAACATCGGTATCCGCGGAAGGAATCAGAAACTGCGCTGCCGCGTCTTCACCGCTATGACATGAGCGACACGTCGACTTCAGAAACGACGATAGCTGCTCACGATCACGGCCGCCATCGGCAGTGACACAGGGCGTGAAAAATGCGAGTGCCACTGCGATGATCGTAAGTTGTCGATGCATTTCGATCGCCCCGCGCAACACGACTCACTGTTTTCCACTGACCAACGTCTCTCGCAGAATAGCGATCCGAGCGGCTGAACGGAACCAATGTTGCGTCAGGCGACACTGCGGCGCACTCTTTCAATGCGAGCCGGGGTACCTGCCTTCGCATGTTGCAGAATTTCCGCAGGCCGGGCAGAGGCCTCTTTCGCATCAGCGGCCGAGACGCTGCTCTGAGGTTTTATTCGGGAGGTTTGTCCCCAGTTGCACCAGCGGAGTGATTTTGATCGCGGCCTCTGAATTGCCTCCGGAGCAGCCATTGCAGCCACCACACCCGGACGAGGAGGGCCTCGAAAACAGAAGAAGAGATCGACGCCAGACAATAGCTGCCGCAAAGACAATCAGTGTCAACGTGATCAGAGTTTGAAGAGCCATGGGACTACATCCTGATACCGATCTGATACGTCAGGAAAGCACCAATCCACGCCAGGGCTGTCATATACACAAATGAAAACACCGGCCAACGCCAGCTGTTGGTTTCACGGCGAATCACCATCAGCGTGGACACGCATTGTGCACACAAGGCAAAGAACACCATGATCGACAAGGCGACCGGGATCGAAAAGACAGGAGATCCATCCGGCCACGTCGCCGCAGTCAGGGTTCCTCGCAGCCCTTCGTCTTCTTCACTGACATCACCACCGAGACTGTAAATCGTGCCAAGTGTCGCGATAACGACTTCTCTCGCAGGAAACGATGCAAGGACGCCGACGCCGATTCGCCAGTCCCAGCCCAGCGGCTTGAAAACGGGTTCGATGGACTGCCCAATTCGTCCAAGCACACTTCCTCGCAGCAGGTCACCATTCACCTGATTCAATTTGGTCGTCAATGCGGAGAGTTCTTCGCTTTCAGGATCAGCACCAGAGGCCTCCAGAGCCTCCAGCTTCGCGGTCAGTTCGTAGCGTTCTCGCTGGTCGCCGGGGAATGATCCGCCGGCCCAGACCAGAACACTGGTTGCAAAAATCAATGTTCCTGCTCGAGACACAAAGGATTGGCCACTCTCCCAAACGCGTTCCAGAACAACTCGCACAGACGGCACACGGTAATCCGGAAGTTCCAGCAGAAACGGTGACGCCTCGCCGCGAAATAATGTCCGACGCAGAATCATGGCCACAGGAATCGCGACGACCAGCCCAAGAGTACTCATGCCGAACAGCACTAATGCCTGCAACGACAGCCATCCACCGAAGTACTGTGTGTCCGGAATGAATGTGTAGATCATCAACACGTACACCGGCAGTCGAGCCGAACAGCTCATCAACGGCGCGATCAGGATTGTGACGAACCGATCCCGGCGATCATCGATGACTCGCGTCGCCATGATCCCTGGCACGGCACACGCGAAGGATGACATCAGCGGCAAAAACGATCGTCCGCTGAGGCCCAGAATTCCCATGAAGCGATCCATCATGAACGCAGCTCGCGCCATGTAACCGCAGTCTTCCAGCAATCCGATAAACAGAAACAGCAGGCAGATTTGAGGAAGGAATACGATCACCGAGCCCACGCCATTGATGACACCTTCCGTCAGCAAACTGCGAAGCGGCCCAGGTGACATCGAAGAAGAGACATGATCACTGATCCAGCCCAGCATGGATTCGACTCCATCGCTCAGCGGTGCGGAAAACCAGTTGATCGTGGAAAAAACCAGCAGCAGCACCGCAAGACAGATCAGAAATCCAAAGAAGCGATGCGTCAGGACCGAATCGATTCGGTCGGTCAAACGAGTGCGTGAATTCGGTGTGCGAGTCTGCGTCTCCGCCAAAAGCTCCCCGATGTAGTGATACCGCTGACTGGCTTCCGTGGCCGGGATCTCAAGATGCTGTTCTCCAAGCCTGCGGCGAGACTCCTGCAAGGCAATCAAATACTTCTGGCCGGCAGCTTCTGTCAGCATCAGCTCCACCGATCCGCCCGGATCCAGCAAACTTCGAGCCACCAGAAAGCCGCAACGCTTCTCACGAGCAACACTGGCGTCCTGCAGGACATCACTTAGCCGCGCGACTTCTTCCTGAATCGGTGTCGACAGGAGAGAATGCCCAAAGCTGTCCGACGCCAGTTGAACCGGGCCACCTCTGGCCGTTAGTTCGTGAATGACGGCGTGCTTCAGTTCCGTCAGGCCTTCCCGGCGACTGGCAGAAGTGGGGACGACGGGAACTCCCAGCTTCTTCGACAGCGCGGTCAGATCGACGCGAACTCCGGAACTCTTCGCAGAATCCCACATGTTGAGACACAGGACCACCGGGAGGCCCACTTCCAGGACCTGAGTCGCCAGGTACAGATTGCGTTCGAGGGCAGCGGCGTTACAAATACAGATGATCAGATCCGGACGAGGTTCCTCGCAGCATCCCGTGAGAACCTGCACTGCAACCATTTCGTCGGGCGACTTCGGGGAGAGGCTATACGTTCCCGGGAGGTCGCTGAGTTCAATTTCATGGCCGTCCCATTGGACACGAGCCACTCGCTGCTCAACTGTCACGCCGGGATAATTTCCCGTTCTCACGCGCATGCCGGACAGCGCATTGAACAGAGTGCTCTTGCCGGTGTTTGGGTTGCCAATCAGGGCAACTCGCAAGGGGCGTTGATCTGGAGCAGCGTGGGATGGTGGATTCGTCACTGACGGGGCACTAACCGGCAGCCAATTCAAGCTGGCTGGACGCTCTGCTGGCCGTTCGGTTCTGCAGCGAATCTGTCTCAACTGAAACGCAGGATGCTTCGGCGGATCTCATCGACACCGAGCAGCCATGCACGCGATATTGCACCGGTCCGCCGAAAGGAGCACGGCGGAGCACTTCCACGATCGTTCCGGGAACAAATCCCATTTCCATGAGCCGTGAGGCAACTCGACCCGCCCCGGAAATAGCCGTGACGACCGCAGATTTGCCAGGTGTTAAGTCAGCCAGACGCAACGTGTTCACAGCAGCACCGTCCATAAAAACGTGAGGAACGACGAAACTGAAAGACTTCGGACCACTGAACCTATGATCAAAAACTACCTGCTCATTTGCAAGCGTGGAGTGAGACTCAATCTCACATTGCCCGAAAACAGTATCGCAGGTTGCGGAGAGTCCGCCACACCGCAGTTGTCGGTTTCCTCAAAAATTCGAAGCTTTTCTGATTGTGAGACCCCCAAATCAGTAGTGCGGTGGCCGTTCGGAACCAGGATCACGTCGTTCGGGAGCTTCGGCGAGCAGTTCCAAAGAGCCCTCAATCTTGCCAAAACAGGACTCATATTCCTGCAACCGGCGGAAATGAACCATAAGGGAAACATTCGGCAGTCAATATCGTGCTGCAGATGCGCCATGGCGGATTCGATTTTCTCAAGGCGGGCTTCCAGCGAACCGGAGTCAGGTTGCATCACGACAAGGACTTTCATTTCTGGGGGGGGGAGGATCAGGAACAGCCAGCCTGGACCAGGGAACTACACTCGACAGTAAGACAGCAACGAGCTCGTATTTCTGCGAACGTATGGAGTTATGATCCTGCACAATCAAAGATTCGTGTCTCGACGACCAATGTCAGGGCTTGCAAGAGGCCCCTGCAGTGTGGTCATGGCCTCACGTCTCCATCTCAAAAACATGGAGCTCCCGATTCCGCTGCCACGAAGAGTTTAGCGGCAACGAAGACCATCGAAGCACGCCGACGCGACAGATTTCTGTTTTTCGCGATCCCCGGTTCCAGCGGACTGGAGAATACAGAACACCCAATTCAAAATATCCATGCAGACTCTCTGTCGTTCAACAACCGGACACAAGACACTATGAATCATCCTCAGGTTATCGAACTGAATCATTCACTGGCTCGACATCATTTGAGCCGGCTGCGAAACAAGCAGACATCGCCTGCGGAGTTCAGGCAGCATATTCGAGTTCTGTCGACGTTGCTTGCCGCCGAGGTAACTCGTCAACTTCCACTCGAAACAGTCTCGGTGCAGACGCCTATTGAAACGACGGAGTGCCAGCAACTTGCCGGACGAATCGCGGCTGTTCCAATCCTTCGAGCAGGGCTCGGAATGGTGGCACCTCTGACCGAACTGATTCCTCATCTTGAAGTCTGGCATCTAGGCCTGTATCGGGATGAAGCGACCGCTAAACCGGTGCACTACTATGACAAGCTACCCGCAGACAACCCTGCCGCCGTTGCGATTGTCCTGGATCCAATGCTGGCGACGGGCGGTTCAGCATCCATGGCTATTGAAGCGTTGAAGCGTTGGGGGGTACCGCAAATCTGTATGCTCTCGATTATCTCTGCACCTGAGGGGATTCAGCATGTGCTTAAACAGTACAACGATGTCAAAATTCTGACGACGGCGATTGATCGCTGTCTCAACGAAAGAAAATATATCGTTCCCGGGCTCGGCGACGCCGGAGACAGAATGTTCAACACATGAGACGCCGCACCAGGCAAACGTTAGCCCAACGACGAAGAGGATTTCCCGGGAGGCCACTTGCTCCTGCTGATCATTCCGCCGTCAGCAGCGAATTCCCTCATTAGTTTGCATTCAAAAAGAGTTGTCTGATGAGGAAACTCTGTGTGGCGCTTGCCATTCTTGCTCTGCTGGAAACTGCAGGACCTGAATCGCTGGTTCTGAAAGCAGCTCTCGACTCCGATCCTCGAGGTGTGGCACACGCTGAACGCGAAGCTCCGCGGACATTATCAGTAGTACGGCATCAATGATAATTGGCCGCTGCCGATGACGTATCGTGCATGCTTGTCAATGGGGAGCTTACATCAGTCGTCGCAGTCGGCCCAGCTATTTCAGCTGGGCGAAGTACTATGCTTTCGTGGAGCAGCACCCGCAGGCGTCTCCTGGCCGTCTGATCGACCTGATCGCGATGGCTTGCGGAAGGAGTGCGATGGACAAGCAACTGTTGGGAGCCGAATGCGTCAACTCCACACGTCCGGATCTACGAGTGCGCGAATTCTATTGTGCAGGGATCAAATATTGTGACACCACCACCACCACCACCACCACCACCACGGAAAACCCGTTGGCAAACAGTGAAAACACACCGTATCCTAAACACAAGAGAATAGCCCTACTCACCGCGAAGTTGCGGTGATGCCAGGTTCACATTACCAAGTCATTCGCGCCAACCGGGTGATTGCTATTCGCTCTGCCGATCAATTAATGTTTGTTTACTCTGCCATTGGCATAATCGATCTCGAGTCGGCGACCTGCGAGCAAAATCGTCCCAAGCAGTGCATGCTCACCGTCGTTTGCGACTACCTGCGTGTCGTAATTGCGACCGAACCATTCTACCACGCAACCGAATGTCTCCATTGCCACTTTACTTCCGTCAGCCAGTAGCGCCTCGGCAGACGACTCCATCGGCAACCGCAATTCATCAACAATGATTTTCGGCAATACCAATGACCGCATTGAATGCGGTATCAATCCACGCCAAGCTCTGAACAAACCTTTGCCCCGCTGGTGCTGCGAGCCGCACTCCAATCAATGCACGCTGCTTTTCATCGACATGTCCATTCGTGATTCCATGTGTCCGATGAAAGGTGTCGCACCATATCCAACCTTGATGGTGTGAGAAATGCGTTCAGGAAACTTTGACCGTGCTGCGCGTACTGCAGCATCGCGGGATTCGGTGAAGAACCATTCTCCGGAATCGGGTTCAATTGACACAAACTCACCCAAGTGGGATCTCTCCCACTCGGCTCTATGTGCTTCGTAGACGGTTCTTGCTCGTTGCATTACTGAACGGGTCTCTTCAGAAATCATGGGTTACTCCAGCGTTTCAGACAAAGCCTGATTAGTTCTACGGGGAGAAACACAAGATGTCACGGCGGGGCCATTTTGGATATTTGAAACGTGATATAGACATGGCATAACAAAGATTGGGATAGGGGTCAGCCTTGCGGCTGAACCCCTCCCACACCACCCGGCATGCGGGTCCGCACCGTGCGGTTCAGATCATTCGCAGTGAGCTTCTGCCGGATTGTTAGAAGGCTCGCCAGGCCTTCATGACCAGGATGGTCCAGCGACAGTGAGCCCACCCAGCCCTGAAAGCAACGACGCAGCTCCGTGAACCGATGGCGCATCGAGACGCCGCGGTTGCGACGAGTGATCGCCATTAGGCGGTCACGAGACTTACGTTCGTTCTTTGGGCTGACTCGAATCTGACCGACCCAGCCTTCGAAAGCAAATCCTGGAAACTCGATGCCCTGCTCGCGATGGCTCATGCCTACTTTTTTGGGGCAGGCCGGTGGATCGGCGATTCTACTTTTCGTGAACACCCGCATTGTCACGAATTGTCACTTCTTCGCAGCCGATCGCTGGAGCAATATCGCGTACCACGCCACGGAAGACGTTGTCGGTGACAAGAATAGTGTCGCCGCCGGGCGCTAAGGTGATGGCATGGGCAGCGTTGGGGCCGCTGGTGAAGAGATTTCCCCGAACTGTGATGTTTTCATAACGGCCGCCTGATTCGTAGGTTGTGAAATACAGTTCGGCGTAGCGTTCATATTCGCCCGTCAGGAACGTGCGCCGTCCGCGACGCGGATCGTTTTCACACTTGGTCGTGTTGTTTAAGAAGATGTTGTCGGCCAGAACAAAGTTGCGAGGCTGATTGATCCATGATCCGCGGCCGCCGTTCCGAAATGTGTTGCCGACGATGGTCACGTCCTCACAGGACTTCTCAACACTGATGACTCGCGAGCCATTTGTTCCATCGACCGTGTTGCCCGTCACGACGGCGTTGCGACAGAACTCCGCCAGAAAGAATGCTCCCATCCGCGAGCCGGTAATCTGATTGTCACTGAAAACAATGTTTCGACATTTTTGAATGTGCATCGTGTCTCCCAGCGCGCTGAACCTTCCGCCACGAACGATGACATTTTCGCATCCGACGAGATCAAACGCTCCTTTGCCTGGACCGCTGCCGGCAGGCGCATAGAGTGCAAGATGGGCCTGAAACAAATTGCTGATCAGTTGCGTCCCGGGGCCTGCATCGCTGGCAAATCTCAGCGGAGTGCCACCGGGCGTTTCCGCGATACGGATAAAGTCAGGCGTGCTTTCAACAACAAAATACTGTTTGCCACGCACCAGATTCGCTGGCAAGACATCGCCATAAAAGCACACCGTATCGTGGCCTCGATCCGCTTCGAAACCATCTCGCTTCTGAGTCACGGGCAGTGATCGTTGTCGAAGAAGACACGGTCTTCGTTGGCCTTCATTTACCAGGCGGACCAGATCGTTC
Organism: Planctomycetaceae bacterium; assembly: GCA_046349735.1. Lineage (GTDB taxonomy): Bacteria > Planctomycetota > Planctomycetia > Planctomycetales > Planctomycetaceae > SXXK01. The sequence goes on along the minus strand of JAXMBU010000096.1, from coordinate 3,925 downwards.
GAAAGTACTTTGCTGCCATCGCTCGCTCGTCGTCGTTGTAGTCTTCCGGCCAGACGGTGATTTGCCACAGGTAACCGTAGTCCCACATGAATTTTCCGCTTCGTTCGAACGTGCAGTTCTCAAGCGTCACATTGCGAGCAAATGTTTCGACTTCCGTTCGCTGTCCTTCGCAGCGCAACACCGTGACGGCAGCGGCAAACCACCATCGCTGGACAGGTCGCGAAACGTTAGATTCTCCGTGCATCCACCGGCCGAGGTTGAAATCAAGAATGGCCCGCGTATTGACACTGGGCTCCATGAATTGTCGCTTTGGCGGATCGACATGCCCGCTGAAATGTCCCAGACCAACGGAAGTCGCTCACGTTTTCCCCGGCAAACAGAACAACTCGCGACTGATGCCCCAGCGTTCCGGGAAAATGAAACCTCACCCGCAAAGCGGACACAGTTGAGTGAGAACCCAGCGTTATGGGCGTCGAGCCATCAAGGTGATAGTCTCCCGGCGGGATCGGCATACCGCCATTCGAAGCCACGCACGAGCAAGCAACTCGGCCAGCTTTGCTGTCATCTGCCCGGAGCGAAGGAGGCAGAATGAAAGCAAGTGCCAATCAGACAAATGAGTTTCAGGCGAGACAGCCGAGCCACCAGTTTATCGAGAAAGGTTGGAGTGCAGACGGAGACCGCACATCATAAGAAAGTGAAGGAGTATCCGTCCTGCGGCGCGTCTTCTGTCATCAATGTGATCGAGCTGACCTCAAATTCGACATCCAGTATTCGATGTGGACGTGAATCGATCCGACGAAGCGATCCCAGGCACGTTGCGGCCCGAGGATTTTTATCGCCCAGATACCTTTCCGCTCTTTTCTGGCTCGCCCAGCAGTTGTCGAACTTCCAGTACGGCTGGCTTCGCGAGAAATCCTGTACGGCAGCGTGTCCGGGAATGCAGCAAAGCCATCGGCCTTTTCGACGTGCGGAAGACCGTATTGACGTCCGCCTTCGGCCAGAATTTCGTATCCGGCTTTTTTGCCAATGAAGTTCTGCACGACAGGAACGCCCTCGTGCAATCCTCTCCTTTGACACCCTCAGTTGGTCAGTCACGCAATTAACCCGCGCAGAGCCGCGCATGTGACGGGCTTTCGAAGAGACAGAAGTTTTTCGTACCGTCGCCATATTGTTGCTACCCTGTCCTCACCGAGTGGCAACTCCTGTCGGGACCACTCTGCATCTGCCACGGATAACTCGGATGAACCGCGGAGGTTACAAAACGGCCATTCCGTGTTTCAAGTACGGCGTTTCATTTCCACTCAATGCCGTACGGACAAGCAATGCCTCGTGGTGTCCAGCGAGGGAATAGTCCCGAAACAAACCTCCCGTAGCGAAAGTCGTGAGACTTCCAGTCCGAACTCTCACGAGTTCGGCTACGACGAACGTTCCCGGGACCGTTGCCAAGAAGCGTGCCGATCGGCAGCGGTGAGCAACGACGGATCATCTGAAGGCCTGCAAAGTGTGGTTCATTTTTCTGCCACGAACTTCACGGAGCAGCGGAATATCCAGAGTATCCTTGTTCGCTGTGAATCCATCTCCGGCGACATCGACGAATACCGGATTGCTTAACGCAGCCGGATGCTGTGTTCCCCACATCGGCCCCATGATCTCACCCAAAACCTGAGTGCGATGCCCGGTCAGCACAATGAGATGAGCATCCTCGGTCAATTCGACATCAATCGTGTGCTGAAACTTCACGAAATCATTGCCAAACATGTCCGGATGTGTATCCCGAGAGAATGTAAGTTTATCGCTACGACGTCCGTTGACGAGGACAATCACCGTATCAACGTCCAGCCAGTTCGGGCATTGAACTCGAATCTTCGCGCTGACCTTCTTTGATTTCGCGACCAGATCCTGCCCGGAGATCACGGGGATCTGATCCGTACCCGCTTCCTTGAAACTTGCTTCAAGGTACGGTCCATTCGACATGATCAAATGTCCGTTCCGGGAGGCATCTCGCATTTCATCCGGACTGATCGTCGCCGGATCACTGGATGACTTGATCCACGGTTTTAACCCACCTGAACCGTGGGTAGTGCGAGTCTGCGACACCGTAGATGCGGAACCCCTGGTTCAAAAGTTGCAATAGTTCAACGCCGTCTGATTACCAATTGCTTTGCCCGTCTCGGACTTCAAACTGCGTTGGGTCCAACGGATCGATGGGATGAATTTCCATCACGTTCATCAGTCCGAACGATCGCGAATATCCGGAGTTTGTTGCCGTCGCGATCGCCAAAACAGCCAGCCAATGTCGGATGATTCTGCTGAATCAGCTTGACGCTGTTGTTGTCCCACGCAGCGACCAACTCAATCTGCGAATGGCGTCCGTCGCAGCGCCGCCGTCCTGTGTTCGAGGCCTGAAGATCAGCGGAAACACATTCTGATGATTCAGAGGCAACGGTGTCCCGGTCAACTCCATGCCGGATACGGTCGCCATGATGTGTTTTGCATGCAGCTTTTCGAGGTGCTGCTCGTAAGTACTGATGCGGTTATGTTCCGTGCATGGAGCAAACTCAATGTGCTCGGCGACGAGATTCAGCACGCGTCCAAGCTGGCTGGAGGTGTTATCGCCGGAGGGAGAACTATGGCTGTGAAAATCCGCACTGACCCAGCCAGCCGTCTCGACGACACGCGGCAACGTGACAGACATCTCCGTTGTCTTTCCATCTTCAATCTTCAGCGTGCGATAATCCGCGTTGTATTCCGAACCGCGACTCACAGTCACTTCGTATTCCCCGGCTTCCAGCGTCACATCCACTTTGCCGTTGGCGGTGTAAGCCAGATTCTTCACAAACTGCTCACCGGATTCCGGAGCCCAATTTGGAGTCGGCGCATCTCCTTTGCCCCTAAACTGAAGCTTCGCCGGAATGTCATGGCCTTCCGCATCGGTGACGGTGATCCACGCTTTGCCCTGCGTCAGGTCGTCGAGCTTAATTTCAATTACGCCATTATTTGAAACTTCAAAGGTTCGAGCCTTCAGTTCTCTTCCAGCAACACTGACTTTAGCAGTGTACTCGCCTCGCGGCAGACGAACCTGAGCGACACCATCTGTCCCTGCCAATGCCGTTCCCCGACTTGTCTCACCTGAACTCAAGGCCAGTCGGACGTTTGAGACGGGCCGACCGTTGGACGTCACGGCGATGGCAACCTTCTCAAGACTGTCTCCCCGGCCGAGCGACTCGTCATAGTCTGCCAATACATTTGGGAGATCCCAGTGCACAAAAACATGTCGAACCAGCTCAAAGCTTTCGCCCGGCTTTAACACCACGGGCTTGCCATCAATGGGCTCATACACCAGCACTGATTCGCGCGCGTTCCCGTTGACTCGAATACGATATCCCGGAGCATGGATGCCATAAGCCTGTCGCCAGAACACATCATGAATCCAGAACAGATCATGAGTCCCTGCCGCAGACTTCAGCATATCTTCCTTCCCGCCATCGGCCCGGACATCATCTTCCAGCACCACAGTCAGGTCGGCTTTTGTCGTGTTCGTCCACACAGACTTCGCGATCAGGTATTTAGCATCGAAAGGAAGGCTCCACGCGACGGAATAAGCCGCTTTGCTGTCTGAGCCTTCTGCACTGACGGTGACACTGCCATCACCGGTCTTCAGATCGGAAAACGCGAAGGCTCGCCGCCCCGGATAGAATGCACTCAGCTGATCGCTTTCAAAGTTTCTGCGGGCCAGGTCTATCAGGCAGCCACCAATGCTGCGTACCGTCATGTTGGCATTTCGAGTCGCAACTGGCTTTGCAATTACGGCTCTCAGGTGTTGATTCTGCAGCGTCGTATCGCCATAGATGGCATCGACTTCTTTGCCCTGTGGAGCCAGCACTTCCCAGTTCTCCGCATTGAGCTCCTGCACCACCGTCGCTTC
>JAXMBU010000095.1:0-19012 GCA_046349735.1 Planctomycetaceae bacterium | reverse complement strand
ACCAGGCAAAGCCATCAATGTTGACGAAAGTGAAGTCCGTTTTTCGTAAAGATGATAAGACACAGAACAACGCTGTAAAACCAGCGGGCTGGAGCAGACCTGTGCAGAGGTAGGGTTCGGGCTCCTGAAGTTCACCCGCCCCGTATCAGCCGGGAAATTTCGACATAGTCCCGGACCCGACCTGTCCCTTGTTACCATTAACGTTTCTCACGATGTGCAGACAGGAAGAGCACTGACATGAATCTGAAGCATACTCTTCGGGCGAAATTCGCCGCAGCAGCATTTACAGGCCTGATGGCCTCAGGATGTTGCTCAACCAATGACTGCTGCACAACCTCGGAATGCAACACTTGCACTGACCAGTGTGGCTCCTCCTGTGACAACTCGGGTTGTTCGGCACCATGGTATTCGAAGTGTTTCCCATGGTGCCGCAAGAGTTATCCTCGCGGACGCTATGCGATTCCCGACGTGATTCCTCTGGGAGCAGTCAATCGTGCTCACTGGCACATGATGGAGACCAATGGAGAAGCTGGAGACTTCGTGATCTACAGACACGAATTTGTGGACAACTCTTCAGAGTTGACGCCTTATGGCCGGGATCACATCATGGAGATCGCGGCGAGAATGCCTTCTGCACCATTTCCTGTACTGGTGCAGAGAAGTCTGAATAACGCTGACCCTGAGCTTGATCTCATTCGACGAGATATCGTGGTGCGAGTTCTGACTGATCTCGGAAATCAGGATGCTGACCAAAGGACGGTTGTTTCTCAGCCCTACAGCAATGGTATCAACTCGATGGAAGGTGAGCAGGACTACGGGCGATTCAGACAGATCCGCGGACGAAATAACTTCTCCGGAGGTAATGGGAACGGTGGAGGCTTCTAGTATTTCCTGATGACTGGACCAGTTCGACACGATTGGAACACACAAAAGCAGCTCTTTCGGGGCTGCTTTTTTGTTTGTGTGATGAGCTTTGTGTGATGAGCATTGAGAAAGAGGACACGAAACGGCCACCGAGGGTTTGTTCAGAGAAACGTAAGCGCCCGGCGAAGAGCATGTTGTGGGCAAGGTTACCCTCTGGATTTTTCCGGGAGGGTCACAGGTGGGAAAGCATTATTCGGCGGAGCAGTGGGCGGCTTGGGTTGGTGAGCAGTGGGAGTCTGGGCTGAGTGTCGCGGAATTCTGCGACTGGATTGGTGTCTCACCAAACTCATTTTATCGATGGCGTCAGAAGTTGGCCGCGAAATGCAGGCCGCCGGCGAAAAAAGGGCATGGGCCACAAAGACTGTCGGACATGAAGCGGTCGATGTCTTCCGGCCCCGAGTTGGTACCGTTGACCGTGCTGACTTCGCCCGTCGTTGAGATTGATCTGCCATGTGGGGCTGTTGTTCGCGTTCCCAATGAAGATCGCTCGCTGCGTCGCGTGCTTGGCATTCTTCTGGAGGCAGGCCAGAGCGCAGACGTTTCCCCAATCGCCACGCCCCGTCTCGAGCATCATCGAGGAGGTCGACGATGATTCGAGCGACGATCCCGATGCAGATCTTCGTTTGCATCCAGCCAACCGACATGCGGCGCAGTTTTGATGGGCTCAGTGGCATGGTGCGGCAGGTGTTGTCTCAAGACCCGCTGAGCGGTGCGTTGTTTCTGTTTCGCAATCGAGCGCGTGATCGACTTAAGATCCTGTACTGGGATCGAGATGGGCTGGCCATCTGGTACAAGCGTCTGGAGAAAGGCAGCTTTCAGTTTCCAACCGATCTGAAGCCAGCCTCGGACATCACTAATTGTCAGATCACATCCGAAGAATTGTCGTTGCTGCTTGATGGGATCGACCTGAGCAGCGTGCAGCGTCGACCGCGATTTGCATTGCCGCGAAAGTCGTTGTGACGCATCATTTTTTGTAAGAAAGTTCCGAAGAATAGCGGCCTCTTCGACGTACAACAGGCATGACTCCGAATGAACTGCCAACATCAATTGAAGAGCTTCAGAAGCTCGTGATTTCGCTGCGTCGTGAGGTCGTGGTCACTAACCTCAATTGCGCACCCCGTTCCAGAAGACGCCTCCACGGTCGTATTAAGTGGTTGATACAGCATCACTTAACAACGCACGGGAGGCGTCAGATGGATCGAACAGAGTGTACAACGCAGTTGGAGTTGTTTGAAGTCAGCCGTCAGCAGGTCACGCTGGACTATGAGGGCGAAGGAATTGTCACCGACGCTGGCTTGCTGCCGGTCGCCAAGCTCGATCGAGAGCTGGGAATTCCCCGCGGAAGCAGCCAGTCGGTTGCCGGATCCAAGGACGCAGGAGTTTGTCACTCACTCCGCTGAGCAGATTTTGCGTCAGCAGGTTCATCAGATACTCGCCGGTTATCCGGATGGAAACGACGCTCAGCTGTTGCGGAATGATCCGTTGTTCAAGACCCTTGTCGGTGTCGATCCACGACTTGAGAACAGGCCGCTCGCGAGTGGCTCGACCATCAATCGATTTCAGCACGCGTTCACTCGACGTGAAGCCGAGAAGCCGATCGAAGACCGCGATGTGCTGTCATGAAGTTCGACGAGCGCAGATTGAACGCATCAACGGGCTCAATGAGTTTCTGATCGATGCTTTTGTGCGAACCAGAAAGCAGATGCCAAAACGAGTCATCATCGATCTTGATCCCACAGACGATACGGCTCACGGCAAACAGCAGTTGACCTTCTGGCATGGCTACTATGATCAGAATCAATACTTCCCGATGATGATCTTTGAAGGAGGCACAGGAATGCCACTGGCCGCGTGGCTGCGTCCGGGGACCGTGCATGCCAGTTGCGGAGCCGTCGACATGCTGAAACTCATCGTCGATCGACTTCGTCAGCACTGGCCTGATCTGGTGATCTCTGTGCGAGGCGACAGCGGAGTCGCCGGCCCCGAAATGTACGATTACTGCGAAGCGGAAGGCTTCGAGTATGCTTTTGGCTATGCCACCAACGACACGCCTGCATGTGTGAAAGAGTTGGAACTTGAAGAGAACGCGAAGCTGTTGTGGTGGATGACAGGTCGTCGTGGATTTCAGTTGTTTCACACGTTTGATGACTATCAGGCCGGCTCATGGCCTCATGCTCGTCGCATCATCACCAAAGTGGAATTCACAAAGCTGGGCGGTCTGAATGCGACGGCGAATGTTAAGCCAGGTGACGAATATGAGCGGCATTTCGAAGGATATTTATCATGGCTATTACACTCAGCGAGGTCGCGTGCCGGAGCGTCCGATCGGCGAACTGAAGAATGGCCTGCACATGGATCGACTGAGCTCACATCGCTTCCTTTGCGAATGGTCATAACCGATGGTGCACATGCTGGCGTATCTGCTGTACGCGTTGTTTCGAGAAGCTCAGTGTGAAGCGGCGAAGCAATGCTCAGCGGAGACTGCGGTCGATGAGAAGTCTCGTCTGAAAGAACTGTCGAAGATGGAATGAACAGCTCGCGTGTCTGTTCAAGGTGGGCGCTCAGGTGAAGGCGACTTCATCGCCGCATCTGGTTTCACGTGGCCAGCCACTGGCCGGGCCGCGATCTTCTTGACGACGGCGATTCGCTCTGTCACGGAGCATGTTCAGGCCTTGCATGATTGCTGGCGCAGGCTGGCACTGTTCGTGTCTGCAGAAGAGCTTGTCTGCCGAATGTGTCTTTCTGCGGCTCCAGCCAACTGAGTTCGCTCCCTGCCGCTCAAATAACCGCATCAAACCGCCGTCACGGAATCCGGTCTTCGCCCGGTGCCGCAAGGGAGACTACGCCCGGGTGCCAGCATTTTTCTCGCAAATCACCAATTCATGAGCGATTCTGCCTCGCACTTCCGCCAGGTTATCACTCCGTTAAAGAGGACTGCAGGGAGGACCGAAAAACCACCCGCGTCGCACTGACTGGCAATGCAGCGCGGTGCGCAATTGAGGTTAAGCAGCAGGCGATCGAACTGACCTCAACCGTCGAAGCTCAGAAAAAGCGACTTGAGCAAAGTGAACGCACGATCAAAGAACTGTTGCAGGCACTAAAGGGCAAGAAGCGAGAACGGCTCGATCCCAATCAGCTTCTTCTCTTTGATCTGGGCGAACTTGAAAAGCTTCTCGAAGAAGCCGCGAAGGCAGACGATGCTCAGGCCAATGATGAGGCGTCATCGAAGTCGCCGCGCAAGAAAAAGAAACACGGTCGGCGAATCATTCCCGACAATCTGCCGACGGAAGTGATTCTGCATGAGCTTCCCGAAGAGCAGCGATTGTGTCCGATCGATGGCAAGCCAATGCCGGCGATCCGGTACGAAATCAGCGAGCAATTGGATTATGAGCCTGCGAAGCTCAAACGCATTCAGCACAAGCGAGCCGTGTATGCGTGTCCGGCGAAGCATGACGAAGCGACGCTGATCACGGCTCCAAAACCTGCGGAAGCGGTCGAAAAATGTCTGGCGGCTCCGGGGCTGCTGGCCGGAGTCGTCGTCGGGAAGTTTGGTGACCATCTGCCCGGCTATCGCATGGAAGATATCCTGTCGCGCGGTGGTGTAAATCTCAATCGCAGCACGCTCTATGACTGGATGACCGCGGTCGCTGATGTCACGAAGCCGCTGTACGAACTGATGAAGCAACTCGTGCTACAATCGAAGATCATTCAGACAGACGACACGTCGGTGAAGCTGATCGATCCGCTGGCGGAAGGTGGCTCACGAACGGCTCGCTTCTGGGCGTATCTTGGTGACGAGGATCATCCGTTTGAAGTGTATGACTTCACCGTGTCGCGTGAACGACATGGTCCGCAGGAATTTCTTCGCGATTACTCCGGCTACTTACAGGCCGATGCGTATGGAGGCTACGACGGAGTTTATCTTCAATCGAACGGCGCGATCAAAGAGGTCGCCTGCTGGGCTCATGCTCGTCGCTACTGGCACAAGGCGTGCGAAGAAGACCCCGCGCGGGCTCATTACGTGCTGGCGATCGTGGCCAAACTTTACAAGGTGGAAGATGCCGCTAAGGAGAAGTCGGCTGCTGCGCGCCAATCGCTGCGCGAGGAGCACTCCCGCCCATTGCTGAATGATCTGAAGACATGGCTTGATGCGGAAGTCTTTCTTCCGAAGAGCCTGTCCGGCAAAGCGGCCACGTACACGCTCAACCAATGGGCGGCGCTGAATCGCTATCTCGAAGACGGCGACCTGTCGATTGATAACAACGCGTCCGAACGGGCGATGCGCCCTGTGGCGATCGGTCGCAAGAACTGGATGTTTGTCGGCAGCAAACCCGCCGGCCACCGAGCTGCGATCCTGATGTCTCTGATTGCCAGCTGCAAAGCCAATCTCGTCGAACCGTGGGCCTGGCTAAAGGATGTGTTGATCCAGCTTCCGCTCGGGGCATCTCTGGAGTCACTACTGCCCAACACGTGGCTCGTGTCTCACCCAGAGCACCGCTGGACCATCGCTGAACGACGAAAACTCGAACGAGAACGCTGTGCAGACGAATAGAATGCTGTTCGCCGGGCGCTTACGAGAAACGAAGTCCCGTTTTCCTGTAACATTCTTCCGTCGGCGCGCAACGCGGCCCTAGTATTGAGGTTAGGGCGGCAACCATAGTTCGCGATCGTAGATCAATGTTTTGAGATTCTTTGTAGCTCCATACTGACAAAGAAGTTGCTTCGATGTGACAGGTTCATCTCGACACAAACTTCGGAATTCCGCTACAACGCGACCTCTTCTCTGCTGATTCCTCTCTCCTGCTCCCCTCTCCGCATTTTTTGCTGACGTGTTCAGTAAGAGGTGCATTTCTCCTGTCTCATTGTGTACTCGCCTGGAGACCTGACCATGTCAGGATATCGCTGGACGTCTCTCTTATTCCTTTCGCAAATGCTTCTGCTGACCGGTTGTCAGTCCAGTGAGTCTGGTCGTTTTGCGTGGAACCCCTTCCGAAAGACAGCGGATAGGGCGTCGACCGAGAAAGGCAACTCACCGCTTGATCTGCCAAAACTTGCCGGCCGAAATTCCGAGTCTCAGGGAGAATCGGGAAAGCGAGCTCCCATAGCTGAAGAACAGGTGGATCGTCTGCTTGCGGACGGTCAGTTGGCATTGCAGGAAGAACGATTTGAAGATGCGCGTGCCGCTTATAATGAAGTGCTCAGCTCATCGCCGGACAATGCAACCGCTCATCATGGTCTGGCAATGGTCGCTGACCTGACAGAACAGTGGGCAGACGCGGAGTATCACTACCGGCAAGCACTTCGGATTCGTCCAAGAGACGCCAACCTGCTTTGCGATATCGGATATTCATACCTTTTGCAGAATCGTTACGCAGAAGCGGCCCGTTACCTGAATCATGCAATCGAAGTAAACCCGCAGCACGAGAGTGCTCATATGAACCTGGCGTTGCTGGATTTACGTCAGGGCAATCGTCAGGCTGCTGAAAATCGAGTAATCTCGAAGTTTGGTTCCGGTCCGCAGGCCATGCAGATTATGGCTCAGTTGGAAAGCCAGACGACAGCGGTTACGACAGCGTTCAGGACGGATGCTGCGGCAGCTATTCCATCCAACGCAACCTTTGAACAAGTTCAGGAGCTGGCTCGGCGAGAAAGGTTGGAAGCAGAGCGCCGCAGGGCCAGTCAGGGCATGTCACGAGAGACGGCTCAGCCGGCAAATCAACGGAATTCGCAACCAATGATGCCGCAAGTTCAAAGCCAGCCGCATAACGTGTCTGATACGCAGGTTGTGTCCAGCCGAAATGGCTTGCTGGTTGGTTCGGGCTATGACGCAAACACCGGACTCCCGATTTCAATTCCGGGTGCCAGACATGCAGAGTTAGCGGCCAGATCCGGGGGACAGTCTCCGACTGTCCAGAACTTGAATCAGGGACTGTCAAGTAGTCCTTCGATGGAGTCTCGTAAGTCTGGTGAAGATACTGATTCTTATGGACCAGGTACTCCGAGGGCTCAGTCCGTCGATCCTGTTGCTCCTCATACGCAATATAATCTGGACAATTCCGCGGGCATTCATGGAATGTCTTCAACAGGCGGAGTCGGCATGTCCCACGAAATGATGAACGCGGCGCCGGCAGATAGTGGTACTCCGATGATGGGGCCTTCGGCTACAAATTCGCCCAGGGGGGCAATGCCATTGCTGCCAACTTCTCCTGCCAATACCGCGTTCTCCGGAACGACAAGCTCCATACCGGTCTCGGCTCCACAGCCATCCGGTCTCAATTCGTTACCCGCCCGAGTAGTCCCGATTCATTCGTCCGGTGCATATCAAACCCCTCAAAGCCGGAGTGTTAGCTATGGCCAACCGCTGGGGTTCGACTCGCAATCGTCAACCCCTCTTCACCGGATACCGAACCCGCCATCCGGTGGAAATCTGACATCAGCATCTGCTGATAGTCCGCCTCCTGTCTACCTTGAAGGGCTTAATGCTGGGCCAGGGGCTATTTTCCCCGTAAGTGTTTCTGATCCGCAAGCCATGCCGCCCTCTTCGTCGGCAATGTCTGGCACAGGCACAACGGGTTTGAACATGAACAACATTAGTTCTCCCGGTACTAACTCCGTGGTGAATGGTGCAATGTACGAACAATCTGGTTCCGCCCTGCCTTCTCAGGACTGGGCTAATCAACAACAGCAACAACTGCGAGCACAGCAGCTTCAGTCACAGCGGTGGCTGGAGCAACAGTCTATGGGGCGTCGGCCTGTAACACCGCCGCCAAAGGACTCCGCTTCATGGGGGGCTGGGAGCTATAACTCGAATCCTGGAGAATGGCCTGCATCGCGGCCACAGGCGATCAATCCTCTGGAGGCATACGAGAAACAGCGACAGCAACTGGATTCCGAATACAATCGAACGCTGCAGCAATTGGACCGACAGAACTCCCCTGCGATGCCGCAATTCTGATGATTGGCCCGCTCTTTAAACCCAACAATGGTTAGATAACGTTGATTTGATTTCACATCGTTGAAACTGAACAAACTAGTTGACGTGGAGTTCTCTGTGAGAACAATCGTGTTTGATCGACATTGTTGCGGATTATTTCGCCATTTCGATTCAAGCAATTGAATTCGGCTTGAATCGAGAGCTTTCTTCGCAAACTCAAAACGTTTGTGCGGCCAGCTAATAGTTTCCCCCTGTCTATAATCGCAATTTCGATATGACAAACCTCCTTTGGGGACCATTCTGTCTGATGTCAGGCTGTCAGCTTTGGCTGGCGTGGACACCAGAATCCACGAGTGAAGCCGAGTCAGAACTGCAGAATAAACTTCTGGAGGCATGTCTCACTGAGCGAGATCGACATCGCTATAACAGATACAGGCCAATTCAGAAAAAGAGACAATTCCTGAATGTCAGGCTCTCAGTCCGTGAAGTCTTAAGGCGTACGCTCGGGGTTGACGCTGCGGACACAGTCCTCGAAACGACTGAATCAGGACAACCGATCGTGCTGGATGGTCTGGGACGAACACGAGTTGGTGTTAGCTTGTCTCATACCGAGAAGTTGACTGCAATTGTACTGAGCGACAACCAATACGGACCAGGTGTAGACATCGAGACTGTACAACCGCTTAATGCAGGAACATTTGGTCGTTCCTTTCTAAGTCGGTTCGAACACGACTGGATGGCAGAAGAGGGACTTGCTGAAGACCAGAATGCTTTACTCGTTGTTTGGACACTCAAGGAAGCGTTGTGGAAGTCACTGGGGGGACCTCGCAACCTTGGATTGGGGGATATCATTACGGAATATTGCAGCAAGGGTCTGGCGATTCATTTTGGCTGCAATCAGGGAGAGAAAAAGGCAGTCGACGTCCATTTCTTTGGACACCAATTCGATATCCCATTTGAACTAAAGAACTACACCTCGATTGAGTTGCAAAACGCAAATGTTTCAGCCTTCGTGGGTTGCGTGATCCTTTCGCACCAGGGGTTAGTCGACCGCTCTTGAGTTTCCGTCAAAGGTGCTTTGAAATTGTCAATGTGGTTCTTATAGGGTGCTTGGATGGAATGTTTTTGATCGGGTAGATTTCGACTGCGTTTCCCCAGTTCAAACGTGCCGAATTCCTCTCCTCAGAGATAACATTTGGGTATACACTCAGCGCTGTCTTCGAAAACCAGGTTTGACATCAGCTTAAAAGGAGCCCGAACGAAGGGTGTGGGGCTCAAGGTTGCGCTGGGCGACGTCTCGAAGTGAAAACTCAAAACGCCAGCTTTGCTGAACTAAATGAGAATAAGTCTTTAGAAGAGTGGCATTATGAAGCTTGACAGGGTACTGGCTCCATTTACGATAGTGATGTTGGCTTACACCGTTTTTACCGTTTCGAGCCACTTGAGTGAAGAACGAGAGTCAGCACCAGACGATAGCGGGAGTTCTGGCGGGAAAACAGTTTTGGCACCGCCATCGCAAGGCCGCTCCTTGCTGAAAGAATCCAAGGCTTTGATGCTTACTGGTGTAAGCTCCAAGGTGCCGATCGCGGAAGACTACAAAATCCTCAAGACTATCCCGTGGAAGCTCAGCGCCGTTCAGGCCAGTTACAGAGCAGCAGGCGTCGAGAGTGCCTGCGTATTGCTCGAAACGGGTACGGATGTAATTCAGCCGCTGGTTGACTCCGCAACTGGCACCTCTGGAGCCCTGGGGCGGCGATGTGCATTTTCAATTCGGCTGCAGCTTGGTAAAGAGTTGGGCGAGGGGTTGCCGAGCGTAACAAGAGGGATCATTGAGGACTATTTGAAGGCTCACCAACTTACAATTCAACCTTCTTTTTATCACGACGAACAAAGTCAGCTAATTCTCAGTCCGGTGATCAGGGCATCTTTTGTCCGCCTTGACACACCTGCTCTTGCGGCAAGTGCGGAGCCCATGATTGCAAAATCCATAGCAGAATTAAGAACATTGGGTGCCTACTGGAATGACACGACTGAGTTTTCTCCCGCGTTGTGCCGGACGCTTATTCTTGGGTTTCAATATACCCTGGACGTTGAAGGAGTCGCAGCGAAGCCAAACACGCAACGAGAGTATGAACTCGTATTCCTGCACTTGCTTAAAGATGCCACTGTGGCGCATCCAAAGCTGGCCGTTTTTGCCACATCCGATGCTCGAACACAGTTTCATCTTCTCGAAGCGACAAACCCGGAGTCCGTCGAGCAGTCTGCTTCGATCACAGCTGATGTACGCTTTGCTGACTCAAAAATGCTCGGGATGTATCCAGAGGCTCCAGTGGTGACTAAGGTTCGACATCGAGCGCTTCTGACGATTCCAGCTGATCTGGTACAGGCGCAAATTGATGGCTTAGGGGGCGGTAAAGAGACTGGCTTCTCGGACGTTCTCGACTCGCTGTATGAAAGAGCAATGGGAGAACTCCAGTCGACGGCAACCTCTTCTGAAACGACAGAGTTGTTCGAGGCGAAACCTGCGCTCGAGCCGACACCTGAAACTACTGAAAAGCCGTGATCCACGGGCATTTACATGTTGGATTTAAACTTAGATCAAATCCCTGAAGAATTGACAATTGTGCCAGTCAGCAGGGTCTGGTAGACGACGCAGTACCGCTCGGTTAATTCAATCAGTTTCCGCACGACTGCATCCTCTGCCTGAGTTTCTATGCGAAACAGAAGCTCGATGCCTGTAAAACCAACAGGAGCGGATCGATCAACTCCCATAGTTCCTCGGAAATCCAGCCACCCTTTTGCATAAACATGGGCCTGAGTGATCATCAGTCCCATTGATATCGAAACTGCAGCAAGTGTGGTGCCGGCGCAAGTCACCAGTGACTGCAGGAGCAAATCACCAGAGCAGGCCTGAGTCCCGTCTCCGCCGGCATTTGGATGTAAGCCAGCCTTGATGAACCTTCCGTCGTTTTGAGGAATAACAACCCGACAACCCGGAACATCGAATTCCACGATGCCTTCCACTGCAAGGCAAATTTTGGCAGCATCTGGTGAAGTCTTGTATTGCGATTTAAGAGGTGCTTGCAGTGCTTTCAATGTTTCTCGATCCATTTTTGCTCTGCTCCAATTCAGTCAACGTCTGACGAAAAATGAGGTTCCGAATTTTCCATCGCCCAAATCGACGTGCCAAAGGCAGAAACACTTTGATTGATCGGCGGGAAAAACTTCTCAATCAGGTTATACTTTGGCACAGCCAGGAATTGCTACCGACCAGCCCTGCCCTTGATCTACCATCACAATGCCTCGAATACAACAATTGGATGCTCATGTCGTCAACCGTATTGCAGCGGGAGAAGTCATTGAACGGCCAGGCAGCGTGGTTAAGGAATTGCTGGAAAACAGTGTCGACGCTCTTTCGACAAGAATTGAAGTCGACGTAGTGAATGGCGGAATGGACCTGATTCGGATCTCGGACAACGGTGAAGGCATCCATCCCGATGACATGTTGCTGGCTGTCACCAGCCATGCGACCAGCAAAATCCGTTCTGATGCGGATCTGGATCATGTCAACACATTGGGATTTCGAGGTGAAGCTCTGGCATCGATTGCCTCGGTGGCAAGATTCAGGATTCGCACTCGTCCCGAAGAGTGTCCTGTTGGTCGAGAGCTGGAAAGTCATGGTGGACAAATCGTGGTCAATCGAGACTGCGGATGTCCGGCTGGCACGGTGATGGAAGTTCACAATTTGTTCTTCAACACTCCGGCACGCCGACGCTTTCTCAAAAAGCCGGCAACCGAATTCGGCCAGATCGCGGAACAGTTCTCCCGAATTGCGATTGCGAATCCCAATCTGCATCTTGTGCTGCGCCACAACGAAAAGCTGGTCTACGAACTACCAGCCTCGGCCAATGCTCTCGAACGTGTTCGACGCTTCATGGGCAGTGAAGTCGCCGACCACCTGATCAGTGTTACGTCAGAAGCAGAATTGCCGTCCGGGGAAAGAATTCGACTGTGGGGATACGTCGGTGAACCATCGCTAAGCCGTTCGACTCGTAAAGATCAATATCTGTTTCTGAACGGTCGCTGGATTCAGGACCGAAGTCTGCAGCATGCGCTTGGTGAGGCCTATCGTGGCCTGTTGATGGTGGGGCGACATCCTGTCAGCATTCTGTTTCTGGAACTGCCGCCCTCGATGGTTGATGTCAACGTGCATCCCACCAAGAGCGAAGTTCGCTTTCAGGACAGCCAGATACTCTATCGACAACTTCGTCAAGACCCTGCGGGACAAGTTCCTGACTCTCGAGTTTCGTTCGAATATCGAAGTCGGCAATTCCACTTCACCTTCTCCAAAGAATGAACTGAAGTTTGACAAACCAACATCGACTCCGGCACCGCAGCGAGAACTAGACCTCTGGGCATCCGGGACGGCAGTTACAACGCCACCACGTATTGGAGAATTTGCGAGATCAACAGGCAGTGACGCGGAGGCCCGCAGATCGTCATTTAATGATCGGTCCGTGTTCTCGAACCCAGCCGTAATCGATGCCTTCGCGATCAACTCGGAGTTGCAGCGAAATGGCCAGCAAGAGACGTTCTCGCCTGAACGGAACATTTCTTCAACCTCCGATGTTGTTGCCAATGACAAACCAGCGAGACCAGACTCGGAAACAGGGGCAGTAGAACCGACTGCCGTTATCCAGAACTCACAAGATTGGTCGGAGGCGACGAGATTAACCAACTCTGCCTCGGAGGGACACAAAGAGCATTCAACAAGTAGTACATCTGTTTCTTCAACAGAAAATGAGTTTCGAGCGATTCAGATCCATGACTGTTATATCGTCGTTGCCAGTGAAGCCGGACTGGAAGTCATCGATCAACACGCGCTTCATGAGCGAATTCTTTATGAGCATCTGCGAAATCGGATTCTGGCCGGTGGAGTAGAGCGTCAACGCCTGCTGATCCCGGACACCATCGAGTGTACCGCGACCGAGTGCGTCGCACTTCTGGAGTCACTGGAACTTCTTAAGGAGATTGGGTTTGAACTGCAGGAGTTTGGCGGAACAACAATTTTGCTGATGTCTCATCCAACTTGATCCCTCGAGGCAATCTCTCCCGCATCGTCAAAGACTTTGCCGAACAACTTGTCCAGAACGACGGCAAGATGTCAAGACGCGATCTTCTGGATCACATGTTGCACACCATGGCCTGCCGTGCAGCAATTAAGTCCGGACATCGGCTTACCGCCGAAGAAATGCAGGAACTGCTTCGGCAAAGACATCTGGTTAACGACTCACACCATTGTCCTCACGGCCGTCCCACTTCGTTGACCTTGAGTCGTGGCACACTGGATCAACAATTCGGCAGATTGGGCTGATCGCAAAAGTCGAAACGCCTGATCGAGATACCCCGAACAATCCCGCAAGGCTGTTGAGCACCTTACCATGCTGGTCCGACTCGATTCCTATCTGCTCCGCAGCTTGGTAAATGAATTGCCAATTGACTCACGCAGAAATGCGCCGTCGTTCGAATAGACAACAAATCTCGAACCCTGACCAATCGTCCGCTGCATTTGCTCAGTCTTCCCGAACCAGCAGCCTGCCGGGAGATGAGAACGATCCGCAACATCAATAATACGCTTCAGAATGGCGATCAGATCAGGATGATCATATTCGTTCGGAATTCCCATCGTTGTCGTCAAATCATTGGGCCCAACAAAGATTGCGTTGACTCCCTGAATCCCACAGATCGCCTCCAGGTTTTCAACACCTGCGAGAGATTCAATCATGGGCACAAAGACAGTGTTCTCACATCGATCTTCGAGGATGTACCTGCGACTTTTCTCGTCAGGCCAGACTCCCTCGCGAAGAACTCGCTCCAGGGCGAGTCCTTTCAGTGGGCGATAGATGGCTGCCGCGGCCAAACGACGAGCGTGTTCCACGTCTTCAACATAGGGAACGACGACTCCATCAAAAGTGTCGCAGACTCTTGAGACATCATCAGGATCACGACTGTGTGTCCTTGCCAGACACGCGATTCCTTTCGCAGCAAGGGCGTATTTCAAAGGCAGAAACTCAGCAAGCTCCAACGCGTTGTGTTCTGCAGTAACAATCACGAAATCCAGTGCCCCTTCCGGAAGCACATCAACGATCGCCGGGTTTACAGTGTACTGGATGAAGGTGCCAAAGACTGACTGACCACGCTGCATCTTTACCTTCAGGCTTTTGCCCAGCAATGGTCCAGCCATTCCAGCGCCCCTTAACTATCAAAAAATTATCACCGTCAGCCGCTCTCCGGAGCCGTAAGCTTCTCGGTGCCGCAAGTTGAGGAACCCTTGTTCGAGAACACCTCACGCCCGATGAATGCCTCAATGCTGGAAGAGGAATTCCTTGCTATTGATCACAGCCCAGGCAATATCTTCCAGAGCCCGCGTCCGGTCTTCATTGGCCTTGATATGGTTCTGTGCTGTTTGCTGCTCTTCAGCCAGCGGAGGCCGACTCAAGGCCGTCAAATACAAGAGTTCGATAATCTCTGCATCCGACTTTCCTCCAGCGACCCACTTGTGCACGTTCCCTGCGTCAGACCGTAGTTTGTTGTGCACTGTCGGCCCATTGATCAATTGCAGAGCCTGAGAAAGATTGCTGTCCGTGGATCGCTCGCACTCACATGGAAGTTCTCGCTGAGGCTGACCAAAGACCTGCAGGAATTTGTGTCCTTCTGGTGGGTCAACCAGATCAACGGCTTTGGTACCGCCCGGCATTCCTGCGAAGTCTTCCGGCAAGCCAGTCACCGCACAGATTGAATCCAGAAGCTGCTCTGCCGTCAACATGCGAGTTGTTGCGTGGCTAAAGTAGATCTCGTCGTCAGCGTTATACTTATTTCTCTGTGAGCTCAATTGATAAACCCGACTATTCATGATCGTGCGAATGAGGTGGCGTGAAGAGAACCCGCTGTTGACGAGCTCTCCAGCGAGATAATTCAGCAATTCCGGGTTGGACGGCGGATTGGAATCTCGAAAGTCATCGACGGGATCAACAATTCCCTTACCAACAACGTGCCCCCAAATACGATTTGCCAAGGAGCGTGCAAAGAATGGATTGTCATTCTTCGTCAGCCAATCCGCAAAAACAACGCGGCGATCCTGATCGGCCGGAACATCGATATCCCCCTGCATCAACAGTCGAACCTTCATTTGTTTTCCGGTACGGGGCTGAGTGACTTCACCACCAGCTTTGACAAAAATCATCTCATCATCCGGAAGCCCGGTTTCTTTTCGCCCCACCCGAATAAATGCGGCTGCTGTGCCGTAGTAATCATCCTGAGTCCATTTTTCGAAAGGATGGTTATGGCATTTCGCACACTGAATACGAATCCCCAAAAACAACTGTGCTGTCGTTTCCGTGGCGTCAATTTCATCTCGACTTGCTTTCCAATAAGCCGCCGCCGCATTCTGTTGAGTGCTACCCGTGGCGGTCAGCAGCTCGTGCGCAAACTGATTCAACGGAACATCATTCTTGACGACATCAAACAACCATCGGCGAAACTTGTGTACTCCGGTTCGAGTCATTTTCTTGCTGTTGGACCGCAACAGATCCGACCATTTCATAGACCAGAAGCGGGCATGATCGTCTGTTGCAAGCAATCGATCGATAACAGCGGCGCGCTTATCCGGCGACTGATCGGCAAGGAACTGCTGAGATTCCTCCAAAGACGGAAGACGGCCAGTCAGGTCTAGCGTTGCTCTGCGAAGAAAGTCCGTGTCGCTGCACAATTCTGAGGGCTGGATCTGAAGCTGCTTCAGCTTTCCAAAGACCAGTCGATCAATCTCCGTCGTCTCTGCCGGACTCAGCCACTGAAAGTCAGGCCGCTCGGTGAGGAATGTGAGTTGCGTTGTCGAAACCTTGTCGAGGTAACGAGCCAGAACGGTTACTTCCCCACGGCCCTGCTGAGAAACGACTCCGGACGGAGAAATCATGCCGATTCCTTCATCTGATGAATCAAACGCCGTCAGCGCCGTGATGTCACGGACGGACCCGTCGCTGAAATAGCCATTGACTATGAGTTGCTGTCGGTCAGCGCCATCTCGAAGAACTCTTGGAGACGGCAACAATTCAATCCGTGACAAAGTCGCAGCGCCGTCTGGATCCAGTTTCATTCCTTCGGCGATCCAGTCTCTCAAAACACGATGGCTAGGATCTCCACTTTGAAGCCGGCGACCACCTCCGTGAGCCACTTCCATCAATGGCTTTCGCAGTAGCAGGCTTTCATCTGGGCTCAGCACGTTTGACCGTCGATTGAAGAACTCTCCTCGCAACGTCACCAAATCGACATTAGGGTCGTAGCCTCGAAGAGAAAGGCGGAAACCACCTTTGCCTGATGGAGACCCGTGACAGGCTCCCATGTTGCAGCCGGACTTTGTAAGAGACGCTAGTATCTCGGTTTGAAAGGAGGTTGGAGCAGGCATTTCAAAGTTTGACACCGTCACCTTAGCCGATGCTGATTGGCCACCACGCGTAACATGGACGGTCGTGGTCCCATTTCCTTTAGCCTTGACAACTCCGCCCTCAACGACAGCGACAGCAGCGTCGTCGGTTCGGTACTCAGCCAGCCCAGTAGCGTCGTGAATTGTCGCGGCATCACCATTTGCGGTAACGATCAACTGTTGCACGCCTCGAGGACCGACGAGAGCAATCTCGGCTGGCTGAACAGAGAGCGATAATGTTGGCAGCTCAGCAGCAAAAGAAGCTGAGGTACCAATTACTAATGTCAACAGCAGGCAGGTTGAGCGGAGCATAATGACGAAGCCTTTGTTTGCGATTCTTTGTAGCCAGGCATTGGCCTGAATACGCACTTTCCAGGAACTTTTGCTATTCAGCGGATTGCAGGAGCGGCAACTCGAGGTGGGATTTCTCAGCAACAAAACATCAATAACGTCTCAGATCACTTCGGAACAACTTCTACAACGATTGGCGGAACAGGATGAACAGGTTCAACCTTATCCTTTTTTGACTTTCCCTGAAGGAAAACAGTGAACGGTCCGACTGGGGCATCAGCAGTCGCAGCAATCGTGACAGCTAACTCCCCCGCAGCCATGGAGCCACCTGTCACGGTAACTCCGGCCGGCAGTTGATCGGCTGGAGTTGCAAGGGCGATTTCTATCGGCTCAGTCCATTCTGCGATTCGGGTCGACTTCAAAAGCACAGTTGCGGAAGCCCCTTGAGTGACGTTGACGCTGGCTGGCTCCGCCAACAAGGAAAACTGCGCAGCAGGCTGGACTGCAGTAAAAAGATCGGTCCTCACGCGTGCACTCCGAAACAGTTCCGCATCAGCTTTTTTGGGTGCCGGAGGGGCAAGCTGAATTTCAGCAGGAGGTACGCCAGAACCATCCGGTGCCGTAACACGAAGAGTCACCGGCCCCCAATCTGCATCGGATGCCGTTGCGGCAGGATCTTTTGCCGTCAGAACAACCGGCACCGCACTTTGTTTTCCACCGATGGTGAACGGAGCCATTGTCAGGGCCGCTGGCAATCCGACAGCCTCAACTTTCAACGGACCGTCGTAGTGAATTCTTCTGAAGGCCAGCAACATTGCAGCGCTGCCACCTCGAGGCACATTAATGCGATCAGCGGGGGCGGTTACCTTAACAGCTTTTCGTCCGCGGAATACGTCCAGGGCATAGATCCACTCTGAACCACCTCGACCAGCAATCTCACCGACTTTCAGGAAGTAGTCGCCCGCAGCAGGAAGCGTGAATGCCAGTTCTGCATCCCGAAGACCCACATCATCATTTTCGGCGACCTTTCCGCCTTCCGGGTTGTAGAGTTCAAGCATCACATCGGTCGGACTATTCAGCTCGCGAGTCCGTGCAACCACCAGAAGGGCAGTCGCTTCGGTCACAGAGATCTTGAACCAGTCAGTATCACCCTTCGCGGCAAAGCTTCCCGTCAACATCTCAGATTCAGCCGCCACGACCGTCGCTTCTGCTCGAGCATTGTTCGGCTCAGCCTCATTCTGAGAAACACCAGTGGTTACAAGAACAGCTCCCAGCGTACTGGCATCCGATTCGGCCGACCGAAATGAAACCGGAACAAAGGCAGCGGGAAGATCTGCAAAAACCTGCGCTGCCGTTTCGCCAACGACTTCCCCCGCACTACCAATCAACGACACGTTGCCACCGGCCTGAGTCACCCGCGGCATCGTCGCGCTGGACAGAGTCATCTTTCCCATTCGCAGATGAAAGAAATGCCTGGCCCCACCACTGAAGCGGACGTCTCGCAATTCGATTCTATATTCACCATCCACTGCCGCTGTGAACTGAAGCTGAGTATCTCCCTCAGCCCCGGGAAGATCGTCTCGATAGGCAATCTCGCTTCCGTTCGGTCCCGTAACCCGGATCACCGGATCAAGGTCTGACCCCAGTCGGCGAGCCAGCACTTCCGCGCTGACGGACTGACCCGCAGCCAAAGCAACGCGGAAGAACCGTGATAACACAGGATTAATTTGTCCTTCCACACAGCATGGCAAAGTAACCAATTGTGCTGCGGTACGGTCCTGACTTTCTGGCGCGAGAGCAACAAATGGCAAGTCATCAACAACCAACCATCCCGCTTCCGAACAGCCATGATTCGTCACCATTCGCGCCGGATAAATGCCCGGTATCGCATCCACTTTGATATCACCTTCAAAGGTGACCGGCTGATCTTTCGTTAGATCTGAGCCTTCTTTGGGCCGAAGCGTCCCGACCGGCGTCCAAAGACCACTCGCCCCCATCAACTGCTTGCCGTTAACGACAATTGTCGCCCTTTGACCGGGACGGAGATTAGCCACATCGAGTCGATCAATGACCGGCTCCTGACCGTATGCCGATGGCAAACTGAGGAGCGCGCCGACGGAGCAGGCAACAGCCAGACCAACTGTGCGACGAAGAGACATTACAGGTGTGATATAAACAGCCATCACGGTAGGTTTTCCGAAGAACACATGGCTGGGAAGGCGCGTAGGGAGGATCGACAGTCTAAGCATGGCCGCGGGTGTCGTCAAAGTGAAACCCCATTTTGCTTGTCGAGGAGCCCAATCTTATGTTCTAAAGGCAATTGTTCGGTTGTCCCCCCTTGGCCGCATTGCCTATGACCAAGCCCCAGGCGGGAAAACTTTAGT
>JAXMBU010000094.1:0-19106 GCA_046349735.1 Planctomycetaceae bacterium | reverse complement strand
TCGGTCCGACACCCCGGAGTGGCCTCGGCCGATGTGACCGGAGCAGCGAACGGCTGGGGGCTTACTCGCGTCGGTCGGTTTCAACGACGCGGGTTCGCACGCTACATCTCGGGCACTGGCGTGTCGGATCGGGGCGTCGAGGTAATGCAATGTCTCACACTTGTTCATTCCCATAGGATTGCTGGAATACCAGTCTCAATTCGAAACTCGAATGGTGATGCTTTTCGGAGAAGCGTGAAAGCCGAATGCATTTGCAGGGCCATTTGATAAAAACAGCCGATGGAATCTAATCGGCGAGATCAAGTAACGCAAAAAGCCGCCTGCAGGCTAAGCTGCAAACGGCTTTCAACACGGGAGGAAGATCGCAAGTCGCCAGTGGTTAACTCATCGACTTAAAACATGTACGTGCCTTGCAGATAAAACTGCTCTGCGTCCGAACGTGCAAGTCCGCCGTTATTGACAGCATCGCCGTAAAAGAACATCAGGTAACCCAACTGGACATTGAATGACTTGCTGTGCGTGTAGGTTCCCACGAAGTCAAGTTCATTGCCGACGTTCTTGTCTCCGCTGCCGGCCAAACCTGCTCCGGCGATGTTGTAAATGCGATCCGTGGCATGTGCGAGGTCGAAATAGTGCCACTGGCTGACGATCGAGAGCTTTTCATGGGGCTTGATGCTCGCCTGAACACCGTAGTCCAGAAGGTTCTGGCCAGAAAAGTTGTCAATCTGTCCCCAGTGGGCATGACCAAGAGGATAAAGTGAATTGAACGTGTTGATATCTCCTGTTGTGGGATCACTGTCGCCTGACCCCCAATAAAAGATTCCACCCAGACCCGGTTTCCATGTCACATCTTCAAATGTGTAACCGCCGAGGGCTCCGACCATTCCCGCCTGAACATCTCGATAAGCGGCAGATCCAAAGTTGTCCTCTCCAAACTGCCACGCGCCTTCGACGTCCCAATTCCAGGTACCAACCAGTGTCTTGCCATCTTTCACGGGCTGCTTGCCCGCCAGTCGTGCTCCAAGAGTATTGCGTCGGCCGTCCTGAAGTGCTGCACTGGAATCGGTTTCATCGAAGCGAAGGTAGTACAAGTCCAGATTATTGTTCTCGATACCTTTCCATGTCGAATACACGCCGCTGATCCACCGACTCTTGTCGACTCGGTCAAAGCTGTAAGGCTGAGGCGCATTTCCCGCAGCAGCGTTGACGCTCTGCATCGCAAAGGCATCAATGTCCCAGTCATCGCTGGTGTAAACCAACTTGTGGCCTTCAAAATTGCGAAACGTGTTGGCCCATGCCAGCGACGATAACAGACGCTGCCCACCATACTGCAGGAACTGGCGACCATATCGATACTTCAGGTTTCCATCGCCCACATCACCAACGTTCAGCTCCGCGTAGTACTGCAGAAGATCCGTACGATTGACGTCAATTTGTGTCGGCGTGTAAGGGGCGTCGAGTCCAAACATTGAAGCATCAATCGCCTGAACATAGCCACCGACCAGATCGTTGTAGTTGGCCTGAACGTAAGGCGTGAAACGCCACAGTTCATACGAAGATTGCCCCGGACCGCCGGGCCGCAGGCGATTCTTCTCATTCATGTGACGATATCGCAGCTCAGCGCCGACACTGTAGGTCAGACCGCCAGCTTTCTGATTCTTCAATCCCTTCAGTAATGGCTCATCTCCCAGCACTGACCCGAAGAGCGTTTCGCAATCGAGCAGCGTGTATTCGCAGGCTTCACAGTCGATATCTTCACCGCACCCGGGATCAGCACAGCCCGCAGGAGATTCACCTTCTCCACAGTTTTCGTCGGTGTCGGGAACACAAGGAGCTTCCTCGGATGCCGAACACATTCCGGAGGCTGCGAGGCAAAGCACCAGCACCTGTAATGAAGGCTTGAGCATCCATGACTTGAGGAACATTCGTGGCGACTCCAGGATCTGGCTGTGACAGCTTGTCTTTCGCATCCCCGATCCGAGAGGAAAACGGAAGAGCGCTGTCACATTTTTCGCCACTTGAAGACACCACCAAGTTCTATGATTCGACTGTTCGATGGCTCTTGCCGTTGGGGGATGTTTTTTTTGATTACAACCCTCAGACTTTCCCCAAACCCAACTATGGAAAACCAAACGCACAACGCTGCGGAAAGCGAAAAATTGCATCACCGGCATTTTCTGCGCGACGCCGGTGTGCAAATAGGTGAAGGTGATTGTGGCTGTATTTTCCATGCGTTGAACAACCACTGGTCTTCAACATTATTCAATAGCACTGAGCTGAATTTCAAACACTGGGCTCTACTGTCTTCAGAACAATTGGCACAGATTCAACCGTTCAACATCAAGTTGAACGCATTTTCAAGTTCTGAAATCTGGTCCACGGCTGTAGCTGCCGTACATTTCAAGCAATTAGGGCAACGAGCTATTGCACGGCTGCTTTGTGACGCACCGCTGCGGGTTTGATACGGGTAGAACATCTGCCTGGTTCAGGTTTCGTATTTGTTTAATGAATGCCGCTGATTTTTGAGCGTCGACTGCTTGATGTTGATACGGCGAATTTAGTCGTAGCGAGCCTTCACAAGCTTTCGAAGTCGATCAGCAAAAACCTCCCTTGCTCGAATCGGAGCATGCCCTGTTGCACGCAGCAGGCAGATCTTTCGAGTTGGCGTTGGCTGTTCCAGCCTGATTGCTGCTACCCTTGTTGATGAAACACCCAACTTCGGCAGAATTGTCGGCGGTCCACCACACTCAGTGATAGCGACCAAACCGGCTACGGAATTGAGTTCGACGGCGACTCGACACGAAACACCGGCTTCACGAAAGGCAGCATCAATCATTCGCCGTGTGCAGTAAGAGCGATTCAGGAGTGCCAACGGCACATCAATCAGGTCAGAGACTCGAACTCGCTTGCGGGACGACAGATAGTGATCTGGATGCACAACCAAGGCAAATTCTTCGCTGAATAAAGTCTCAACATCAAACTCACGACCGTTGCCTGGTTGAAACGAAATGCCGAGATCAAGAGTTCCAGACAGTACGCCGTTCTCGATTTCGTCTGCTGAAAGTTCATCGACACGGAGGAAAACGTGTGGAACCTCTGCAATAAAGGCTGCGACAATCTCAGGGGTCAGGTACGAGTTCAACGTCTGAACAACGCCGATCGTCAAGGTGCCGCGCAGCATTTCGTCAAGCTCGTGTAGCACGGCTTGCCCTTCTTCGAGAACATTCAAGGCTCGTCGCGCATACTCCCGATAGATTTCGCCCGCCTGCGTCAATCGAACTCTCCGGCCCACTCGTTCGAAGAGTGCCGTTCCCAATTCGACCTCAAGGTCTTTAATCTGCTGCGACAATGTGGGCTGAGACACGAGCAATTCATCGGCCGCGTTCCTGAAGTGGCAGTTCTCGGCGACCGCCAGAAAGTATCGTAGATGTCGCAGTTCCATGAAGTGATTCTTGATTGGTATTGCCTATCAATTCGATCATAAAGAAGTATTGGACGGATCAGTCTAGCCTTCGTACTCTTTCCACGAACAATGAATTTTCGACGCCGACTCTTCTTTCCGGCGGATTCATTGAGTCACGAAAGGTGAGTGAGGTCCAAATGTCCAAAGCTGTTTTCTATCATGCGGGTTGTCCAGTTTGCGTGAGTGCCGAGCACACAGTCGCTGATTGCCTCAAAACGCCCGTGGAGAAGGTTCATCTGGGAGAAGTCAGAAGCCGAGTCTCCGAAGCGGAAAAACTGGGAGTCAAATCCGTTCCTGCGCTGGTGATTGATGGGCAGGTGTTTCATATCAATCATGGTGCCGACCTGTCCGTTCTGAAGTAGCCATACGACCCAGACTCGTTTCGATACAAACTGGTCGCTCTCGGTGTTTTGCCGCCGAGAACGATGTCTCAAAAAATGGTCGACGGCAATCATTCCGAATCTTGCTCGGCAGGTTCAGGACGAACGACGAACCGGCTGGTATCTGCGAGTGCTGCGGTCCGGGGATATTGCGTCGGGAGAAACTATGATCCTGCGGGAGAGACCGAATCCTGATTTTTCCATTGTTCGGGCTCTCGACATTATTTACGCGAAACATCGGAACTCCGCTGATGACCTGCTGCTTTCAAAACTGCCGGAACTGTCCGAGTCGTAGAAGAGGAGCCTCACATCACGCGCAACTCAGACTTCCCGGATCAACGATGCGGAGAGACTCACGGGGCAATAAAACGATAAGTCCGCTCTCAGCATTCTTGAAATGCTACATTTGTTATGAAGATCACAGCAAGCAGTTCTAAAGCGTTCTTTCACGTTGAGTGTGGATGAGACTGACGTTTCCGGTGCAGAGCAGGCTGACGACGCTGGCTGCGATCACCACGGGAAGCATGCTCAACCCCGTCAAAGTCACAAGGATGATACTTGTGCTGATGGGGGTCTTGGTGATTCCGACGTTAATCGCTGCCATGGTTGCAATTGTGATTGCGGCTGCCGGAGCGGTAGGAAGCAGCAGCGTGGCGGCGGTGCCAATCGCAGCGCCCACGAACATCAGCGGAAAAATAAAGCCACCGCGAAAGCCAGAACGTAAAGTCACGCTGATTGCCAGAATCTTGACCAGTGCCAGACCAACGAGCAAACTCACGGCGGAGAGTTTCGAATGGGTCTGCAGCAAGGCATCACCCAAATTGATCACTCGATCAATTTGAAATTCGCCCCAGAACAATGTCATCGGAGAGACCTGAGCGAGGAAACCGATGAGCAATCCGCCGGATGTCGCCAGCAAAACCGGAGACTTCCGCAAGGCTTCACCAACGTGTCCGACAAGTTCGAAGGTGACGGCGAACAGCTTTGCAAAGAGTGCTCCAATTGCACCGAAGAATACTCCCCAAAGCACTGTCGTCAGGGACATCGGTTCCTGCTGCTGAAAGTGGAACAACACGTTCTCGTAACCGACAATCGAATGGAACAGCAGAAAAGCGACAAGAGCAGAAACAACTGCAGGCAAGAGTGATTCATGGTATTCGATGCCTCTGCGGTGCGGAATTTCCAGTGCGAATACAGCACCTCCCAAAGGAGCCCCGAAGAATGCCCCCAAAGCAGTCGCCATTCCGCAAAAAGTGAAGGTTCGCACAGTTTGTCCATTCATTTTGAGCCGATCGCCCAACCAACTGGCGCACGATCCAACAATCTGCACTAATGGAGCTTCAGGACCAGCGCTGCCGCCGGCCGTTATGCCAACGAGCGATGTCGCCACCATCGATGGTGTCTGTCGCATGCTGATTCTGCCGTGATCCAAATGGATATTATCCACGACAGCAGCAATCTCACCTGCAGCACCAAGCCATCGTGTAAGAAGCCCGACGATCAATCCGCCAGTAGCCGTGACGACGATGATTGCAGGATTCCACGTGGGTATCAAAGGCAGCGATAATGGCGTCAGTCCTACCAGTTTGTCCCACACAAGAACGATCAAAAAGTGCAGGGCGTAGTAATAAGCCAATGCCAATAGACTTCCAGCGGCACCGATCACCGTTGCCCAAATCAAAAGCCGTCGGGAAATCTCAACCGTCTGATGGCTCGGTTGAACTGTAGATGTCGTTGACACGTGGTTATCTCGTTGATTCGTGGGGGGAATTTACCAGAAAGCTGCCGAGGACGCGCTCCTGTTCGAACTGCACAACAAGGAATGTCGGTCGCGGCGGAAGTAGTTTGGCAAACCGTCGGTTGACTGTCGATGCGAACGAGTTCCAGTTGAGAATTGCGTTCAGGCAGTGGCGCTCGCATCTTCACACGCCTCGGTGCTGAATTCGCACAAGGCGAAATCCGTTGTCTGAACGTTCCAGGGTGTCGATCCAGTTCGATTCTTCCCAGCGATAACGAATTTGAACGCGGGCAATGGTTCCGGCCACCAGGGAAATCATCGCGGTCTTGAGTTGATCGGCCGATGCTACGGAACTGGCTGAGGTTCTCTGAGCGTTGGGGAGTCGCTGCATCAGCAGCACATTTGAGGCCAGCAATTCAATATCAGAGAAAAGTTGTTCAATCTGCTCTTTCGACAGCAGGCTTTCACACATGGGCGGCAATTCTGAAAGGTTAATGCCTCCATGATTCTCTGGGGCGGCCATTGGCCGCAACGCCTCCTGAGCGTGTCCGATGATCGGTTCGCGAGACGGCGCGGGGACACTGATGACGGGCGTCTTCATATCGTCGCGTGAAGGACGCAGGCGAAACCAGTCGCGACGGGACATTTTCGTGTTCTCTGTCATCGAAGCACTACTTTCTGATCTGTGGTCCGGGGAGAAACGTCGGTTCCGCGCTCATCAGAGTCTGCTCCATTGCAGCGGCTGGTGTGTGACATTGCTGGCAGTTGTTTCGCCATGGATGAGTTGTGCGAATGCCTTGTCGACCTTCGTAACCATGACAACTCATGCAGTCTGTTCGCATCCATGTGGTGTGTGGAATCTGTGGAGGGGCCCCCGGGAATGCTCGTGGTCCGGAGGTGGGAGCAGGCAATCCGGCAAAAGAATTTTCTCGAAACAACTCGGAGGGCAAATGTCGCGAGTGACTTTCGACGTGGCACTGTGTGCAGTTCGTTAGAAACTGATGCGACATCCGTGGTATTCGGATCGTTGAAGCGACGGCACCCGTCTGATGGCACGCAACGCACGCGGCATCCGTTTGCTGGTCAATGGAATGTGGCACTGTTGGAGGTGCCCCGTTGAACGCACGATTTCGGCCGCGTTGCTCAAGGGCCATCAGTTTGTCTTCGAAAGTGATCTTGAATTCAGCCAGCGGCTCAACAGTGGATTTCAGGGACGTTAGATGTGACTGCTGCATGTCGGTCCGTGATGTGGCGGCCATTTCAGAATAATGGGCTGCCCGGACTACGCCTTCTTCCGTTGGCCGACTCTGCATTCCTGGCAGGCTTGATCGTGAAGATGCGGAATCTGAAGCCGTGATCTTCATCGGTCCCTGGAGTCCCGTGAAGAATCCCACAACGGCAACGGACACCACGATAAATGCGATCAGCAGTGTGCGGCTCGGTTTTCGTCGGCGGCTCATGCGTGCACCTTACTAATGCGCACAGCGGCTTTCTTGTAGTCTGGCTGTTTCGAGAAAGGATCAACCGCATCAAGTGTTAAGTCGTTGATTAGTAGTGTTTCATCGAAAAACGGAACAAAAACGGTCCCCTTCGGTGGCTTTCCTCGCCCATCAATCCAGACTGGAATTTCGAGTGACCCACGACGAGATTCCATCCTGATGCGATCCCCATTTTTCAGTCCGTAACTGGACGCGTCGTCGGGATGAAGTTCCGCATAGGCCCGTGGCATGGCGCGACTGAGTTCAGGAATCCGTCGCGTCATTGAGCCGGAATGCCAATGCTCCAGAACTCGGCCGGTACACAGCATCAACGGGAATTCCGCGTCCGGCACTTCCGCCGGAGCTATCCACGGATGAAACCAGATTTGCGCGCGATCGTCGTGCGTGGATGAATGATAGAACTGAATCTCCTTGCCTGCCGCAACGTACGGATCGGATCCTTCAGAGAAGCGGAAATGAGTTTCCTTCCATTCACCGTTGCGTTCGACAACGGGCCACCGCAAGCCTCTGGCCTTCACGTATTCGCCATATGGCGCCAGATCCTTGTGCTTGAAGCGAGTAAACTTTCGATACTCTTCAAACAGATGTTCGTCCACATTGGTGTCGTAGTAGTGTTCCCATTCCCAAATCGGGACGACATTTCCAGCAGCGTCCTTGACCTCGAAGAGAAACTGACCATTTCGATCTTTCATTCCCTCGACGCCGCGCGTCAGGAGTTCATGAGCTACGGCAATCGTCTGCCAACAGTCATCGCGAGCATCACCGGGCGGATTGACCATTTTGAACCACTGCTGAGTTCGTCGTTCGGAATTGCCAACCATTCCGTTTTTCTCAACCCACATGGCTGACGGCAGAATCAAATCGGCCAGTCGCGTTGTCGCGGTGGGATAGACGTCGCTGACAATCAGGAACTTGTCTTCCAGTCCTGCTTTGCTGTCTCCCTTGGGGTTAAACAGCTTATTCAGGTTGGGCAACGTTTGTCCCGGATTCGTTACCTGAACCCAGATGGTCCCGATGTCTCCGCCTTCGCTCGTCGGAGTACAGAAGCTCTCCCACATTTTTACGGTGTGATGTCCCGGGACTGAGTTGATTCGCCCCGGAGGTACCTGCCAGATTTCCTCCGTTTTGGTCCGATGCTCAGCGTCCGTGACAACGAGGCCACCGGGCAAAGCGTGCGAAAGAGTCCCCACTTCTCGAACGGTACCGCAGGCCGATGGCTGCCCAGTCAGGCTCGTCGGTGCATTGCCAGGCGTTCCAAAATGTCCGCTTAGCAGATGAATCCCATGAACCAGCGTATTGATCGCTGTGCCGCGAGTGTGCTGGTTCATTCCCATACACCACAGCGATGTGATTCTGAGTTTCCGATTGCCAAACAAATCTGCCAGCATGCGAATCTGAGAGGCAGAAACGCCAGACAACTGCTCGACATATTCCGGCGTGTAAGGCTCAAGCAGTGACTTGTATTCAGCGAATGAAATGACCTTGCCGTGCAAATTCGGATTAGTGTCATCCGGAGCCTTGAAGCTGCAGAATGATTCCACAAACTTCTGATCATACGTGCCGTTCTTGATCAACAGATGGGCAATCCCGTTGGCAATGGCAAGGTCGCCGTGCCCTTTCATCTCCAGATAATGCTGGCATGCTTCGGTGGTTCGGGTTCGCCGAGTACCGATATCGATTAGCGTCACCTTTTCCCCACGACTGCGCCGGTCGATGACTCGTGAGAAAAGCACGGGATGCATTTCGGCCGGGTTATTGCCCCACATGATCAGCACATCACATGCGTCCAGATCGTCATAGCAGCCTGCGGGCTCATCAACGCCGTATGTAGCGAGGAATCCCGTGACCGCTGAAGCCATGCAAAGCCGCGCATTCGGGTCGATGTGGTTGTTGGACAACCCGCCCTTCATGAGTTTCTGGGCCGCATAGCCTTCTGGAATCGTCCACTGTCCGGAACCGTAGAAGGCAAACCTCTCGGGGGCCGCCTGAATACGGTCAGCGATGATCCGGATTGCTTCCGGCCAAGAGATTTCGCGATATCCGTCTCCGTCGCGGAGCAGGGGTTTGGTCAGCCGATCTTTGCCATAAAGTGCTGCGCCAACATGATAGCCTTTGACGCACAGCAGGCCCTTATTCACGTCAGCGTTACGGTCGCCGGCTATGGCGACGACTTTGCCTTGCTGGACGCCGACCTGCACATGGCATCCCGTACCGCAAAAGCGACATGGAGCCTTCTGCCAGTCAACCCCGGTCGCTGGCTCATCGGCAAGAATCGGTAACGCAAAGCTGGTTCCCCCGGCAATGGCGGCTGCCGCAGCCATTGCGGAGGCTTTAATGAAGTCTCGACGCTGAAGAGCATCGCTTCGCGGCTCAGGATCACGACTCATAGACAGGTCGGCTTTCCGGACGGAGTCACAGGAGCGCTGTCAGACTCGTCTTCAAAATGAACAAACACAACATCGACGAACGCGACGCCGGGAATCTGCTGCAGACGTCGCGTAATCTCTTCGAGTGAATCAGGATCGGGGGAGTCAATCATGACAGGAAAGCGATGATTGACTGCCTTCGCATCGCTGAGTTCCACACCGGGGATACAGGATATCCGGCTCACTATCTCTGATACAGGTCAGCAATGTCCTTATCGAGCGTAGCAATAAGACTGGCGATCATGATTTGATGTCATTTCACAGAGATTGGAACTGCGTCACAGAGACTCACCTTGCAATCCCAGATAAGGAAGTCTACATTTCGAGTCATGATCTCGTCAACAGCGACATATGCACTTCAAGCGGTTGTCTATCTGGCAAGTCAGCCGGGTCGATACATTTTGTCGGCTATCTGAGATTTCCGATGCAACGCTCGTTCCTCATGAGTATCTGCTCAAGGTGCTGGAACTTGCTGGATAAGGCCGAGATTGTGGAATCGCGTCGCGGTCCGGGAGGTGGGTATCGTCTGAGGAAGCCTGCTGATGAACTCACCTCACTTGAAGTTGTGCTGGCCGTCGATTCCATTCCGAGGATTAGGAAGTGTTCACTAGGAGTTGAGGGCGACAAGAATTGTGCCTGCTGCATCAGCTCCTGAATGAAGCTGCCAATCGCGTGAAAGACGCCTTCGCTGTAGTTCGAATTTCTGGTTACATTGCCACAAGAGCGTTCGCAAACGTGCGATTTTACGAAAGCCATTTCAAGCCACTTGACGGGTGTTGACGCATGATGGGGTGGGTCACGTGTTTTATTCGTGTTGCTGTCACTGGCCGTGGGTAGGAGTCACCGCGGCTATGCAGTTGGGTGATGATGCCCAAAGCAGCACCACCGAACAGTCTGCGGATAAACCAGTCAGTCGTCCTGTACCTGTACCTGCTGCTCCCCATTGCGGGCAAGTTTTCAGTAACGATCCGCAAGCCGTCAGGACCGCCTCCTCGCGTGGTCACGACTCTGAAAGATGCTCATGGGAGTTCCGTGACCGTTGCGTGTTCCACTTGTCACACAACTCGTCCGCCAAATCATCAGAACAAGACAGTAAAGACGCTTGATGAGTTTCACAGCGGGATGGCGTTTTCGCACGGCACCGCCTAGTTGTCTCTCCTGCCATAACCTCAACGATTACGATTCATTGCAGTTGGCCGATGGTAGTCGTGTCGATTTCACCGACGTCATGACTCTCTGCGGTCAGTGCCATGGCCCGCAGATGAAAGACTACGAACACGGCGTCCATGGTGGACTCAACGGATATTGGGATTTGACTATGGCCCGCAACAGAAAAATAACTGGATTGCCACAATCCTCATGCACCGCAGTTCCTGAAAGATGCAGCCGACGTTCAAGCCGAAAGATCGATTTCTTGAAAAGGCGAGGTCAGAACATTGACCACAGATAAGACTCCCGTGCAAGAACCGCATCACAGCGAACATCAAAAGCCGCTACTCCACCTCCTGACCAGCTCCTCGACGCGTCGCACGATACTTAAAACGGCTGGCCGCTGGGGTTGGCTGCATTTGGGGAGGCACTGTCGCCGTTACTGGTGATACCCTGAGAACGTTTCCGTTGATGAGTTCCGCAGCAGCACTAAGGAACTTTCCGACGACGACAAGAAGAAAGTTTTTGCACGGCTGGAGGCGGAGACGAAAGAGCAATTCGGTGCGGACGTCACTATTACCGACGCAAGGCCGATTCCCGGTGTCCGCTTCGGGTATGCCATCAACGTCAGCAAGTGCAATGGCAATGGCAAGTGTATGGAAGCCTGCAACAAAGAGAACAATCACCATCGGGGCGTTGATCAGTCGTATAAGTCTGCGTGCCGGAGATGACCAAGGGCTCGATGACATGGAGCACGGCTCCACAACGTTCGATCATACGGTGCCTCAGGAAGATAAGTTCTATTTGCCGGTGCAGTGTCAAGAAAGGGTGACAATCCACGTGTGCCGACTGTCCCATCGAAGCCACATGGAAGGAAGACGATGAATTGTTGTCGTGGATTACAACTGTATCGGCTGCTGTCGTTACCGTGAAGCGGCCTGCCCTTATCATGCCCGGCGATTCAATTGGGAACCTCCTGAGATTCCGGCCGAAGATGTGAATCCCAACCGTCAGGGCTATCTTTCAAATCGCATTCGACCGCAGGGAGCGATGGAGAAATGTCACTTCTGCCTGCACCGCACGCGCGCGAAGGTCGAGCCCCTGCCTGTCAGGAAGCTTGTCCCACTGGGGCAAGAATCTCGGAGATCTGAACGATCCAGAGTCGGATATTAACTACGTTCTGAAGAACAAGCGCGTGTTTTTGTGCTGAAAGAGGAGCTTGGCACAAAGCCGAGTTTACTGATTGATGCCTCCACTCAACACTACGATTGAGTTGTCACACCCTGCATCGCCGAGTCGCTGACTTCATCACTGTTGACCAAATTATTGTTGACAAAACATGACGACCATTTCTACAGCTGAAACACAAGCACACGGTGCATTTCATGCGGTCCGCAGTTATCCTCGATTTCTCTGGTGGGACTGGGCCAGGCGACAAATGGTGGCTTGAGTTTTTACGTCTACGTTTGTTCCGACGGCCATTTCCTTGTTTCAGCCAATGCGTAGCGCATCAGGTCACAGAGGGAATGATTGTCACCACTGATGACTGACCATGTCAGCTGGGGACTCTACATCGCGAACTTTACACTGTGTCGGCCTGGCCGCCGGTGGTGTGATGATGGTCATTCCGGCGTATCTCTATGATGATGAAGAGATGCATAAGGTTGTGATCATCGGCGAAGCGGTCGCCATCGCGGCAATCGTCATGTGTACGTTGAGCGTGCTGGTGGATCTGGGACGCCCAGATCGTTTCTGGCACTTGATGCCGATCATTGGTCGCGTGAATTGGCCCGTGTCAATGCTGACATGGGACGTGATCGTGCTGAACGGCTACCTGTTGATCAACCTGCACATTGTTGGTTACCTGTTGTACATGCGGTATCTTGGATGCAAGCCAAATCCAAATGGTACGTGCCGTTCGTATTCCTCTCTCGATCATCTGGCTATCAGTATTCACACCGTCACCGCGTTTCTGTACTGCGGTCTCGGCGGTCGACCTTTTTGGAATACGGCACTGCTGGCTCCGCGGTTTCATCAGCGTTTGTCAGTGGCCCCGCGTTCATCATACTTGTGATGCGAATTCTGCGGATCACTACTGGCTATGCCGCCTCCCGGGCCAGCTCGTGGTACGCTGATTCAGATCATTCGCGTTGCGATGACAATCAACCTGGTCATGCTGGCAAGCTTTGCTCGTCCACGTTGTTCTACACAGGTGGAGCCCACGGGGCGTCCGCGAAGTATCTTTCTCGGTAGCCACGGTCACTACGGCCTCGTGCCATGGATTTGGACAGCGATTGCCTGCAACCTCATTGGGACGGCATCAGCTATGCCGAACGCCCTTGAGCGAGGCAGCGTGCGGATTGCAGCCTGTGTCTTGTGCATTGTCGGCATCTGGATTGAAAAAGGCATGGGGTTGATTATTCCTGGCTTCATCCCTTCCACACTGCATGAGATCGTTGAATACACACCGAGCCTGGTGGAATGGAAAGTCACTGCCGGTATCTGGCTCGGCTTCGTGCTGCTGACCGTGCTTCGTTTAGCCATTGCAACGGTCTTTACCGTTGAAAAGCCGAAGCACCACGACAAGCGCCGGTTTCAGAGTGAACAGGTCCCCTACAGGATCAAACTCAAACCAGAATTTTTGCCTCAGATGGTGAATCACCGTATCTTTGAAGGCTTTCACAAGAGAATTCGCCATGACGCACTCCTGCAAGAACGCACAAGTCCGCAACGAATAAGGAGAACAGCGAACCCCGGTAATGAATCCCGATCAGGTTCGCTTACTCGTCTCGTCCGCAAGCATTAGGGCTGAGATGATTCCTTCAACGATCACTGGCATACTGATCACGAGCCCCGCCAGTTTTGAGTCTTTGACGGCTTAGGGTTGAAGCTCGCATGGCAACTCACGCAACCGCCGCAGCGGAATGGGCGTTGCACGCCGATAGACACCATTGTCTACCGATCCATATTCCGGCTTGCCCAGTCCGAGTTCCCTGAGCCGCTTGTTTTTCAAATTCAGTAGTTGGGTCATGATTGATGCCTGCGGCTTTCAGATTTGACAGAAATCCAGTTGGCCTTTGAGCCCGTTTCGCGTTCCAGATTCTCGAACACATCTTCCATCGCCCGAGCGGGGACAACAGATCGATCTGCGGAAAATAACGATCGTGCATTACGTCCAGAGTCGTCGTGTAAATCTGATGCATCAGCATCGCCCGATCACGGGCCACAGAAAGTGGAACCCTGGTTATTTGCTCAGCGTCAGGACGTTTTTCGTCAGTCACTTCCTTCGATGCTTCGCCCGAAGTCTCGTCACTCGTCTTTTCGTCAGCTCCGAATGACAGAGAAATCGTCAGCAGGACGATTGCCAGGCACAGCGATGATGGCAGAGTATTGGAGATCACGAAGGAAAACAGAGCGAGGATTCTTTTCATCGATAGACTCCGGGTGGGTTGATTTGCAGATGGAGCGAAGAGGTTTCTGTTATTGGGCGGCGTCCTGCCGTGGAAGTCTTTCTGTGTGGCACGGCGTTGCGTCGTGAGTCGCAACCTATTCGCATCGAATATCACACAAAGGCATGATTTTGCTTTCCGATCGCAGGATTTGTCCGATGGTGACGGCGGCAAAGGCTCTTTCCGTCGTGGCGTAGGCATGATCCAGTTGCTCATGCAAAGGACAAAGACTGGTGTGAGATGGCAAGCCCAGCGGACAGTGTCGAATCTGCTCCAGCGGTGCGACCGCGTTAACACATCCAGAATTGTGATGTCTTCAGGGGAACGAAAGCGAATACCCGCCACCTGGTCCGGACCGTGAATGCCCAACTGAGCATGTACCAAGTCCTGGAAGCACTTTGCAACAGCGCCGCGGAACCTTTGTCTGCTCACACAACCGATCCGCTGGCTCAGATCGAACAGCATCGCCAGCGAGGCAAGCCACGGTTCGCAAGGCATATTCGGCAGTTTTTGACAGCATCACGTTTCTCCAGTTGAGGAATATCAGAATACTACACCTTGACGTGTAGAATACAGCCGTAAAACTCGATGGAGTAAAACAATGGCAATTCAACACTTTGCTTTTTGCCCTTCGAGTTAGCGGTCGGAGCAGCAATTTGTCGCAAAAGTACTCGACATCATCGACTTTTGCCGGAGTGGTTGGAAAGCCTCAAATCCTTCAGGGAGCAAATCATGCGAGCGTCCCATATGTCTGGAGTCGCACTGCCTGCGACACTGATCTTCTTGTTCGTAACCAGCACTGTGGCTCAGGCATTCCAGGCCGTAGATGAGTTTGAAAAGGAACCCATTCCTTTACAAGCGCGTCATCGCCGGAAAATCGCGTTTCTGCTTTGAAGACGCGGATTGAGACAGGTGATCTCACTCTCGCTCGCACTCCCGAGCACGGGTACTTGCCAGCGTTGTTGGAAGCACTGGATGTGCCTGTGGAGTCGCAGACGCTTGTGTTCTCAAAAACCAGCCTCCAGATGCGACGCATTTCGCCGCGCACTCCTCGCGCCATCTATTTCAATGACGATGTCTACGTGGGATTCTGCCAATCGGGTGATGTGCTGGAAATTTCCGCTGTCGACTCCAAACTTGGAACCGTCTTTTACTCTCTGGATCAGCACTCACCTGAGAAGCCTGTGATTCAGCGCCAGACGGAAAGCTGCCTCGTGTGTCACAGTTCATCCCGGATGGAAGGCGTGCCCGGTCATATCATTCGTTCCCTGTACGTCGATGCCGGAGGTCAACCTCTTCTTTCAGCGGGCAGTCGCACGGTCGATCACACAACTCCTGTGAAGGACCGCTGGGGTGGCTGGTACGTGACGGGCACACATGGTGCTCAGAAGCACCTCGGAAACCTGGTGATTCGTGGCCGCGATGTTGAAGAGCCCGTCGACAACTCGGAAGGTCAGAATGTCACCGACCTGAAATTCCGTATCAATCCCGATCGCTATCTCTCTGCACATAGCGACATTGTGGCACTCATGGTTCTGGAGCATCAGGCTCTGGTCCACAATCGCCTCACAAAAGCCAGCTTTGAAACTCGTCAGGCTCTCGCTTACGACGAGTTGATGCGCAAGATGCTGGACAAGCCCGAAGGTGAGTTGCTGGAAAGCACAGTTCGCCGAATTCAAAGTGTGAGTGAACGTCTTGTCGAGGCTTTGTTGTTCGTCAATGAGGCAAAGCTGACTGAGCCGCTCAAAGGGACATCAGGTTACGCAGAGCAATTTGCCACACCAGGCCCCAAGGACGATCAGGGACGCTCTCTCCGAGACATGGATATGTCGACGCGAATGCTGAAGTACCCGTGCAGCTACCTGATCTATTCCGAAGCATTTGAGCAGTTGCCGACGGCAGCAAAAGACTGCGTGCTTCAGAAACTGTGGGACGTAGTTTCCGGAACAGACGTTTCTGAAAAGTACTCCCATCTCTCACAAGACGATCGTCGAGCCATTCGAGAAATCCTGCTTCAAACAAAGCTTGACCTTCCGGACTACTGGAAGATTTAGACCTGTTCGTGCATCTACCATCCGCCGGGACAGCCATCCTCACGTCGATACTCCCCCAATGAATCTTGTTCCAACAGTCGAAAGTCACCCAATCAATGCGACGTCTCTGGATTGCGTTTACCCTCGTGATGTTTGTTTCATTTCTCGTGCTCGGGTGGGTCGGGACTCGAATATACGATGAGATGCCACCAATTCCGGATCGGGTTGTCACAACTTCCGGCGAAGTAGTGATTGGTCCTGGCGACATTGAGAAGGGTCAGAATGTCTGGCAAACGCTCGGTGGTATGCAGGTCGGCTCCATCTGGGGACACGGCAGCTATGTGGCTCCGGACTGGTCGGCCGATTATCTCCATCGCGAAGCCATGTTCATTCTGAATCAATGGGCAGAAGTCGAATTCAACAACGACTTTGCCAGCTTGAGTTCGGAACGTCAGTCGCAATTGACAGGTCGATTGAAGGATCTGCTTCGAACAAACACCTTCGACACAACAACTCGTACAATCACTGTGGATCCTGTGAGAGCCGCCGCGTACAGGTCCATTGCAGCGCACTATCAGGACGTGTTTCTGAAGGGCGTTGTGGACTATGCTATTCCCGCTCAAACAGTCTCAAGTGAAGAACGAGCGCGTCAACTCAGTGCGTTCTTCTCGTGGTCGGCATGGGCCACAGTCACCAACCGCCCCGGCTTGACCGTCAGCTACACCCAGAATTGGCCACATGAACCTCTGGTGGGAAATGTTCCAACTGGGGAATCGGTCGTCTGGACGGGCGTCAGCATCATCATGCTGTTGGCCGGAATCTCGGCCATGGGCTGGTGGTATGCATCGCGACGCGAAGACGGCGAGGCCATGGAAGTGCCTGCCGAAGACCCTCTGCAAAGCTGGGAGGCAACGCCGTCTCAGCGAGCGACCGTGAAGTACTTCTGGACCGTAGCAGCATTGATTCTTGCCCAGATGGGGCTGGGGATTGTCACGGCGCATTATGGTGTCGAAGGGGACGGTTTTTACGGCATCCCGCTTTCGAAATGGTTGCCCTACAGTGTCGCTCGCACGTGGCATATTCAAATCGGACTTTTTTGGATTGCGACGGCGTGGCTGGCCGCAGGATTGTTTATTGGTCCGCTCGTGAGCAATCGTGAACCAGCAGGACAGCGATTTGGAGTCAATGTTCTTTTCATTGCCCTGCTCGTGGTTGTTGTGGGTTCATTGGCTGGTGAATGGTTGAGTGTCAAGAATTACCTGACGGACGAGGTGTCTTTCTACCTCGGTCATCAGGGATACGAATATGTCGATCTGGGAAGAGTCTGGCAGATCGGCTTGATGGTTGGACTGCTACTCTGGTTGGTCTTGATGCTTCGAGCACTTTGGCCAGCTCTGAAGGGAGAAGGCGATCAGAAACAACTTGTTTTGCTGCTTGCCGTGTCCACCGGAGCGATTGCGTTGTTCTACGGAGCCGGATTGACATGGGGCCAACATACACATCTGACGATCGTTGAATATTGGCGATGGTGGGTTGTCCATTTGTGGGTGGAAGGCTTCTTTGAAGTATTCGCCACCACGGTGATTGCCTTCATCTTCATGCGTCTGAATCTGATTCGGCCACGCGCTGCGGCATCGGCCGCTCTGTTATCGGCCACGGTCTTTCTGTCCGGCGGCATCATCGGGACGTGTCATCATCTTTACTTCAGCGGCACGCCGTCTGTTGCTCTGGCCTGGGGTTCCGTCTTCAGCGCACTGGAAGTTGTTCCGCTGGTGCTGGTTGGTTTTGACGCGATGGACGACCTGCGACGATCGCGAACATCACCGTGGGTACAGCGTTACAAGTGGCCGATCTACTACTTCGTGTCAGTGGCTTTCTGGAATATGGTTGGTGCGGGACTTTTCGGTTTCATGATCAACCCACCGATTGCCCTCTACTACATGCAGGGACTGAATACGACACCGCTGCACGGACACGCCGCGTTGTTCGGAGTTTACGGAATGCTGGGTATTGGTCTCATGCTGGTTTGTCTGCGAATTCTTGTGCCGGGCGTCGAATGGAAAGAGCGGATGTTGCGTTTCTCTTTCTGGTCGTTGAATGGCGGTCTGATGGCGATGTGCGTGCTCAGTCTTCTGCCGGTTGGTCTGATGCAGACATCGGCCTCTGTTGAACATGGTTACTGGTATGCTCGCAGCAGTGAATTTCTGCAGACACCTTTGATGCAAACTCTGCGATGGATGCGTGTTCCGGGCGACACCATTTTCTTCCTGGGAGCGGTCGCGCTAGTTCTCTTCGTTGCCGGCTTGAAGACCGGTCATTCATTCCGTCGAACGAAGTGAGTTCATGATGGTCCCTGCCGCATCCCGGCAAAATAGTAATTTTCCTAAGGAACAAGACATGGCGATTGAACACCTGCAACCCGGCGTTGTCACGCATTTGCCACTCGGTCCGGCTCTGGGAGAATCCGCAACGACGACATTGGTCAAGGCTGCTTCATTCGAGCTGATTCGAATGGTGCTTCCTGCCGGAAAAGAGATCCCTCCGCACAAGACTCGCGGTGAGATTACGGTTCAATGTCTCGAGGGGCGAGTCAGTTTTTCGTGTCACGGAACAACAAGAGACCTCCGTCCCGGCGATTTGCTTTATCTTGCAGCCGATGAAGTGCATGCCCTCAAGGCAATCGACAATTCTGCGTTGCTGGTCACTCTTATAATCGCGAAATAGCGGGCGTGGCTCGCGATTGCTCAAATCTCACCTTCGGCGAGCATCGCAGACAACTCGCGTGATGGTGAGTTGCACAGGTTCCGGCGTGCGTTGCAGCGAATACCATGCTCGCGGTTAACATCCGCATTCACGGAAACTTCCAAACACATTTGCACCTGCACATACACAATCAGAACAAGGTCTTGTTATCCTCTATGGCAGGAGGTCGAACTTGAATGATTTACGGGAGGGGCATTCAATAGTGA
>JAXMBU010000093.1:0-20040 GCA_046349735.1 Planctomycetaceae bacterium | reverse complement strand
TTCGTCCTGTGACAACCGTTCCGCGTCCTTCAATGGTGTGAACACCTTCGACAGGCATCAAGAACGGTCGGTCGAGAACGCGCACCGGATCTGGCATCGCATCCAGTGCATCAAGCAGTTCGTGAATGCAGCGACTTGCCTCAGGATCAGTTGGGTTTGCAACTGCAGCTCGAGCGCTGCCACGAACGAACACTGTCGCTGTACCATCGAACCCATGAGTCGTCAGCAAATCGCGGGTTTCCATTTCAACGAGATCAACCAACTCAGGATCATCCACGAGGTCAATCTTGTTCATGAAGACAACGACTTGTGGCACACCAACTTGCCTCGCCAACAGAATGTGTTCGCGCGTCTGCGGCATTGGTCCATCGACCGCTGAGATCAGTACGACAGCACCATCCATTTGAGCGGCTCCCGTGATCATGTTTTTGATGTAATCTGCATGACCGGGGCAGTCGATGTGGGCGTAGTGCCGAGTTTCTGTTTCGTACTCAACATGACTGGTTGTGATCGTGACCGTCTTCGATGGATCGCGATAGGTTCCGCCTTTGGAGATTTCGCCGTAGGACTTTTCCCGTGCGAGATTCCGAGTAGCCTGAACCGCCAGGATGGCTGTTGTCAGGGTCGTCTTTCCATGGTCGATGTGACCAATCGTTCCGAC
The DNA here is from genome assembly GCA_046349735.1 of Planctomycetaceae bacterium. Classification (GTDB taxonomy): domain Bacteria; phylum Planctomycetota; class Planctomycetia; order Planctomycetales; family Planctomycetaceae; genus SXXK01. The sequence continues at coordinate 19,379 of JAXMBU010000093.1, read as the reverse complement.
GTTCATGTGCAGTTTCGTGTTCATTGAAATGGAGCTCCTTCTGATCGCCGCTGACAGCAGAAATCAGACAACGTGAATGGTTACCTTTGGCTCGATCGTAAGATCTTTTCGGACGACGCGTCGCACCAGAGCCGAAGTAACCACATTGATCCCGGATGGAGTCGAACCATCGTTTCCTGCATGTCGGGCAGGTGTCGTGCCGTTGGACGACGGAATCGTTCTTTCAGTGACCGAGGTGGGAATCGAACCCACAGAATCACGAGGCTCTCGACCTCGCCGCTTTTCCTGTTTGCGTACACGGCCGTTCGAGTCGGTTTGAGAAATGGCGGGTTCGGGAGTCGCACCCGACGGTCAAGGCTTATGAGGCCCCGATGGGCACTGGCCCACCCGCGATGACAGAAATTGAAAGTAAGTGCGTCGGGACGGAGTTGAACCGCCAAAGCCCGAAGGCGGGTGGGTTACGGCCACTTGAGCTCGCCAATGCTCAGCCAACGCGATTGAATTCGTATCGCAGTGTGAAAAGCGTCCCCGAGGGGATTTGAACCCCTGATCTCCACCTTGACAGGGTGGCGAGCACTCCGGACTGCTCCGCGAGGACGTGTTGATGAATAGCTCGAGTGGGATTCGAACCCACAGCATCGCTGTGTCTGAAACAACGTGGTCTGCCAGTTGCCTACCGAGCCATGTTCATACAGGTGCCCAGAGTGAGATTCGAACTCACAACCACTCAATCTTAAGTTGAGTCGCTCTACCGGTTGGCGTATCAAGGCGTGGAACCGCAATGATCCCGGATGGACTCGAACCATCGTTTTCTGGGTGTAAACCAGGAGTCGTTGCCACTGGACCACGGGATCAGTTGATAGCGGACTCAAGGGGACTCAAACCCTCTCGGTCCCAGTAAGAAAACGACTGGCATGCGACGACAGCATCTGTCAGTTAGACCATGAGCACTTCTAACAATGCGGAAGCCGTGGGACTCGAACCCACAACGGATATTTCGCCCGCACCTGCTTTCGAGGCAGGCTCCTCATCCGGCCGGATGACTTCCAATCGCATCCAGCTGCGGTGGCAGGAATCGAACCTGCGTCGCGGCGATTAATCCGCCGAGGCGGACCTTCCCGTACCAGCACAGGACCCACCGCATCACATCAGTCAGCGTGGCCGGATTCGAACCGACGGTCTCGTGCGCCCGAGGCACGCGCCCCAGTTCAATTCTTAAAGAGGCCAACCTTTCCCACACGCTGAAGTAAAAGCGCCCAGTCGGATTTGAACCGACGCAACTGCCCTGGCAGAGCAGCACGCTACCGCTACATCATGGACGCTAAAAGTTCTTGTCCGATTGTCAAAGATCCGGGAACATCAAGTGGGACCGGACGGACTTGAACCGTCACCAACCCGGTTAAGAGCCGGGTATGCTGCCGCTAACACTTCGATCCCGATGTGTGTTTCATTCAATTAGGCCCGGACGGGATCGAACCGTCGTCTGGCCCTTATAAGGAGCCGGCTCTGACCGTTGAGCTACAGACCTGTGTCTCATGGCGGTCAATGGGGCCGGAGGGATTCGAACCCCCACCGTGCGAGTTAAAAGCTCGCTGTGCAGCCGTTACACCACGACCCCGAATATGGCCGCGGTATCCGTTTCAATCTCTGTCGTTCGCACATGGCGTGTTCTCCAGTAAGTAGCACGAAAAGAATTCGAACCTTTGCTTCCGCCTTATCAGAGGAGCTGAATGAACCGTTGGACGAACGGGCCATGCTGTGCGCGCACCGGGTGCGCAAGTCGGGGTGAGAGGTGCTTGAATCCACATCTGCGGATTCTCAGCCCGCCAACTGACACCGACCGGAGGTTGGTCGCTTCTCAGCGACCGACCCAAGATCGGGGAAGACATTGCGGCGGGAACGAAAAAAGCCCGGTGTCGAGGTGACACCGGGCTTTGGAGGTTTTCTCCGAATACGGCCAAGCGTCACAAGCGCAGAATGTGGGCAGAGAGCACCGTTTCGTTATGGAAACGGGCCGACTGATCGGCACAACGCCCTTTACCCAGGGATTTGCTTATGAAACTTGACCGTAGGGAAAACATTGAGTTGAAACTCCAAAGTTCTTAATTCTTCAATCGACACTTGTCTGTCGGCGTGCGTAATGAGACGCCAGACCGACTCAATTGGTTCGCAGAAGATTTCGCTTTTTCCACTCCCGCGGTCACAACCAAGCTGCGAATCCAAACCCGAAAGGCAGGATGCCATTCTTAAACTCTAAGCTCGACAACAGTTCTCTGCCCCAACAAGAATGGAAAGAGCGTAAGGTCCATTCGTCTTTTCCGACAGGATGTTGAGCAGGAGGCAGTCACGTGTTGCCAGCGATTGGGAATAGCATGGGGGCGGTCTGACAACACTGGAATTTCTCCGATGTCGACAACACTGCAGAGCGCCGTTGAGTCGTATGCACGAGCCCGGAATCTCTCACGCGGGACTCGCAATGAGTATGCTGCCACAGTAAAGAAGTGGATCACATGGAACCATGCCATTCCGATAGAGCAGCTTTCGCGGAAGGATATCAGAGAATTCCTCGACTGGGTTCACGAGCAAGCCATCAAAGAAGAGGGAACGAATCCCGGCCGCACGTCAAACAAAGCCCGGGAAAACCTTCGAGCCGTTCTGTCTTGGGCGTGGGAGCAGGATCTGCTTGAGACGCTGCCCCGTTTTCCTCCACCGCGAGAACAGCGCGATGTAGCTGGCCGTCACTACCTGACCAAAGCAGAGATCAACGCACTCTATTTTGCAACGTATCAACTGAAGCGTCCCAGAGGTTGGTCTGACGTTCTCCCGATTGGACGATACTGGCGAAGCGCTTTGGCTCTGTTCTTCAACTACGGATTGGACACTGGGACGATCTGGAAATCGACTCCGATCCATGAACCAATTCTCTGGCGACACATCACCTGGGATCAACAGGCGCCCGATGGACGTCAGAAGGACTCATGCAGATGGGGATGGATTTATTTTCGAAGAGTCAAGACTGGCAAGACGTTCTACCGTCCGATGAACCGTGTCGTTCATGAACACATTCGGAACATCATGCCCCAGTCGCCAGAACCCAATGATCCGGTGTTTCGCGGCGGAGGTTGTCGGCCCAATGCTACGTTTGTAACCCTCTGTCATCTCGCTGGCATTCGTCCGAAACTGGACATCGAAACGGGCCAGCAGGTTCCATGGCACTTGAAGGATCTCCGCAAGACATGCGCGACCTACTATGACGAGCACATTCCTGAGTCTTCCATCGAAATACTTGGCCATGCTGTCGGCGGAATCACGTACCGTCATTACGCACACCGTGATCCACTCGCGTTTCGAGCCATCATGACCATCCCGCAGCCCTCAGCATTTCTCTCACTTGTCAAAGGCCACGACGGTGAATGCCCGTGTTGCAGACGAGCATTCGTGACAGCAGATTGAAGTCGCTGGCGGTGACTTGCTCCCAACGGTCTCAACAGCGCGAAATGAACGAGTATTTCATTACCTCGGGGTGTCGGACCGAAGTAGCGAAGCGAATGCTGGCGCGCGACATTGCTCGCTACCACCGAGGCATTAAATGATGACCTGTTCTCGGGGCCTGGCGACGTGAACGGAGTGGCTAAGGGGTCAGCAATAACTCGCGTTGGTCAGTCTTCAGAATCACATCCAGATTCACGGTACCCGTTCTGCCAATTCAAGTTCTCCCGTAGCTCGTGCCCTGAAGATGAAACAGAATCGAGTGTCGCGTCGTCGCTGAAGTTAAAGCTTATGGCGGCCGGGACGCTCCTTTTGCGATATTAATCGATTCTTATCTCGCTGCCTTGAATCAACAGTTTTGGCTCAACAGATTATGGCGGACGCGTGTCTCAAGCGACAAGTTGCAACGAAGCCTCTGTTTGCCGTTCCGAGTCCGCCATTGTGACCGGCAACTTGTTCAATAAGACTCTTGCGTTCAGGAATGCTTTCGCCCGGAAGACATGTGCTCAAGTGGAAATCGATTATGGTAAATTCATAGTGATATCTCTTTGTGGTTCCTCGTTCCTTCGGCAGAATATTTTTGACACTGTTGGATCGGTGTTTGTCTATATTGGGGTTCCCAAGTCCCTCGGTTAGGCAGAAGAGAACTTCTTCGAATCGGGGGAGATTCGTCGGTGCGAATTTGGAGCAGGCTGGTAATGTCCGAAGTGACTCAGATCCTCGAGGCGATTCGATCGGGGGACCGCCACGCCACGAATGAACTGTTGCCGTTAATCTACGACCACCTGCGGCAGCTTGCGGCTCAGAAGTTGTCCCATGAACCTGCAGGAATCACCATTCAGGCGACAGCGTTGGTTCACGAGGCTTATGTGCGACTTGTGGATGCCGATCCTGAACCTCAATGGGAAAATCGCGGACACTTCTTTGCGGCAGCAGCAGAGGCGATGCGACGGATACTCATCGAGAATGCCAGAAAGAAGCTGCGTGGAATCAAACACGGCGGAGAATTCGATCGAATTGAACTGACGGATGCAATCGCCGAATCCAACGGACTGCCAGAGCGGCTCCTCGAACTTGATGCGGCCTTGACAAAACTCAACGCAGAAGACGCCACTGCAGCGGAGGTGGTGAAGCTCCATTTTTTTGCCGGACAGTCCCTGGATGATGTGGCCGAATATCTCGGCATGTCGAGGGCGACCGTGTACCGGCACTGGGCGTATGCCCGTTCCTGGTTGAAATGTGAAATGGAGGGCGGTTAGTCGGTACCTACCTTGAAATTCACTGGTGAACAGAAATTTTGAAGAATTCGTGAGACGATTTGAAAGTCCCGTCGCATGAGTTGGTAGAAACTTCTGGAGAAAGCCATGTCATACGATCCAAGCGATGCCAAATCCGTATTCCTCCGTGCCGCCGAGCTTACCGACTCGAGCGAGCGTGCTGCATACTTGTCCGAGGCTTGCATCGGAAAACCAGACCTTCGCGCTCGCGTCGAGAATCTGTTGAAAGCAGCGTCCGATCCAGACAGTTTGATTGATGGGTCCTTGGGAGAGTTTGCTGACACAAGGCTCGATAATCGAAGCGAATCAGAATTGCTGCTGAATCGTCTTGAAAGCGAAAATGCCTCGGAGTCGCCACTCCAATTGGGAGGATATAAAGTCCTTGAGGTAATTGGTCGCGGTGGCATGGGCACGTTCTCCGGGCACTGGACGAAAAGCTGAATCGAATTGTGGCCATCAAGGCGCTGGCTTCGACCTGGCTCGTCAGCCGCAGGCAAGAAAGCGTTTCCTTCGTGAAGCTCAGGCCGCAGCTGCCGTTAGTCATGATCATGTCGTCACAATTCATGCAGTCGATGATGGATGTGGTGCCGACAACAACATTCCTCTTCTCGTCATGGAATGTATCGTTGGTCAGTCGCTTCAGCAAAAATCGAAAAGTCGGTGCTCTCGACATCAAAGAGATTCTGCGAATCGGAATGCAGATCGCTTCCGGACTGGCGGTCGCCCACCAACAAGGTCTCGTGCACCGGATATCAAAGCCGTCCAACATTCTCCTCGAGAACGGCGTCGAACGGTCAAAATAACCGATTTTGGCTTGGCCCGGGCTACAGATGATGTTGGCATCACTGTCCCGGGCAAATTGCCGGCACGCTGCTCTACATGTCTCCGGAACAGGCGATCGGACAACCAGTTGATCAACGCAGTGATTTGTTCAGTCTTTGGCAGTGTTCTTTACACAATGTGCACTGGTCGGCCTGCATTTCGAGCAGACTCGGCGGTGGCTGTGCTTCGCAGAGTTTGCGATGACACTCCGCGAGCGATCGAAGACAATACCGAGATCCCCGACTGGCTGGTCTCAATCGTCAATCGTTTGATGGCCAAGAAGAAGGAAGACCGCTTTCAGAGTGCCCGTGAAGTCGCGACGCTTCTCGAATGCTGTCTCGCTCATATTCAGCAACCGGACTCGTGCCACGCCCAATCACCGAAAAAACCGGATCATTGGAGCCATCGCGGAGTGCGTCCAGCGGTGTGCTCAGTCGTGCCTGGACGGAATGGTGGTTACAGCGTGATCGATGGTTTACGATTGCAGTACAGGCCGCATTCATGCTGGCCTACCTCGCATGTATGATCTGCTTTATCAGCTTCCGGCTCGTCAGGCGTGGACTCCGACGGGCGTGCGACATTCGGCTATCGGCTCGGCGTCCCGGTTCCCTGGTTCCACTCGACGTTTATCCAGAGCCGCTTGTTCCCTTTCCGATCCGGTCGCTATCCGTGGTTCAGTTCGGTATTGCTTGGGCCTTTGGCAGTGTCTTTTTCTGCGTCTATTGGCGGATTGAGAAAAACTCGCAATCCTGACGCGAGCCGATGGGGCGGTCCAGGCGGTCATGCTGGGTATTTGGATCATTAAAGTGCGTGCGGTGCCGTTGGATTTGGTCAGTGGATGGGTTACGACGATTGCAAAGCCGCGTGTTGCTTTCTGGAAATCTGCCCACGAATCAAAAGGAGTCATCACAACTTCGAGGATCAGGTTTCATTGCGGCGAATACTGGACCTGGCGAAACAGGACCTCGAAGACGTCCGCCGCCGATTTGAAGCCGCAGACTATTCCAGTCACCAAGATGACAGTGGCTGAAGTTCGAGTAACCGAGGCAGAACTGCGACTGGCCGAGGCTCTACTTGATGGGCAAAAGATCGAGCAGGGTTTCGCGACGCTTGTCGAGCAGCACGAACGACTACTGGAGTTTGCAAGGAAACAACATGAGGCCGGAATTGTTCCGGAATCGGAAGTTCGTCAGTCTGAAGCAGCTCTGCTGGAGATTCAGCGTCGTTGGATCGCGTCTCGTAAGAGTCGTGGTGTCAGCGATAATGCCGCTTGGCCAGGAATTGATCTCACCAGGAATTCGGCGCCAGAAACGCCGGATACTTTGTCTGCGGCCGAGCCTTCACAACCAAAGCCGACAGAACCATCGCTCGCGACAAATCCGTTTGATGCGATTCAGGCTCAGCAGCATCAGGAAGCGTGGGCTCAGTTTCGCGAGGTGCCTGTGGAGATTTCGAACTCCGTCGGTATGAAACTGCGACTCATTCCTCCCGGCAAGTTTCAGATGGGAAGTACGAAAGAGGAATTGGAGAAGCTGCGAGAAGAACTCGAGCATTCCAACGCCTCCAACTTTGACAAATTCATTGCTCAGTCGAGCGGCTGCAAGGCACTTCGTTGGCATCTCGAGGCCGTTTTACATGGGCTAATACGAAGTGACCGTCAACCTGTTTCGCCAATTCCTAGAGGAGTCGAATTATCAGTCGTCTGCTGGAACAGCAGTGGAGGCCAGATTCGCCTGGAAAGACTTTTCCCGAGTCCGATGCATCAAAACAGCCTGTGTGCGGTGTTAGCCGGGGAAGACGCAACGGCCTTCTGCGAGTGGTTGAGCGAAAAAACAGCGGGTGAGGTGGTCTTGCTGAAGTATAGCCTGCCGGACGGAAAGCTGCAGTGGGAATTTGTGTGCCGTGTGCGGGAAGCGAATCTCTTTGGTCATGCGGAGACACGGTGGAGACGCTCAACGAGTATGCGATCATTGGTCAGAAGCAGGCGCAAAGTCCAGCCGCAATCGGGCTCCGTCGTACAAACGCATTTGGTCTGTTTGACATGCATGGCAACGTCGATGAATGGTGTCTCGACTGGCACAGCGCAGAATTCTACGGTCGATCTCCCCTGATTGATCCTGTCTGCAGAGAAACGCCCCGTGATCCCGGTTCGGGACGCGTCGCTCGCGGAGGAGCATGGAATGCTGAAGCATGGTGGTCACGTTCAGCAACGCGTTCATACGACTTCCCCGGTGTGCCCACGTTCCCCAAAGGCTTTCGGGTTGTAGGTCAACTGGCGGAATGACAATCAAGTCATCTTGACGGTTTATCACCAGACGGCCGAGCCCGAAGAATCTGCCTGACTCTAATTGCAAGGATACTTCCTATGAAGAAATCTTTTGAGCGTATGCTCCGTTATGTGTCCTGGGCTGATCAGCGTTCACTAATAGCCATCCGAGATTCTTTGAAGGCGAGGGAGCAGGCCTTGCCAATCATGTCGCATCTGCTTGCGGCCGAGCATATTTGGCTGAGTCGCCTCCTTAGCCAGCCTTCTCTGTTCGCTGTTTGGCCTAACCTGAGCCTTGAGCAATGTGAACAACTTGCGGCGGAGAACAATTCTGGATTTGAGGCGTATGTTGCGACCACTACAGAGGAGCAACTGATGAGCATAATCACCTTTCGGACGACAGCCGGACAAGAGTATTCAATGTCGGCTCTCGATATCCTCACTCAAGTTGTCACGCACGGCTCTTACCATCGCGGTCAAATCGCCAGAATTCTCGGCCAGTCTGGTGAGTCTTCCATTAGCACCGACTTCATTGTGTATACGATCGAGGAATCGCGGGTCGAGAACAAACAGAAGAATGGTGGTTGATGCCAGAATGTGTGGCGTTGAAATATGGAGCCGTTGCATGAATCGGATTTACGGTATTGCCTTGTCGCTGCACCTCTTACCAACAGTCGGATTCATGTTGCAGGGCACTGTGTATTTGACGACTTCAGAATTCATGCCCTATCACGCTGAGGCATTGAACGTTCACTGGAGTGAGCTGTCGTTGCCTTACCAGGGTTTTGTGATCGGTGTAATTCGCGGAATGGGTGCCGGATCGTTTACCGTTGCTCTGGCTCTGCTGATCATTTTGCTGATCCCCTATCGTCGCCGAGAAACGTGGACGTATTGGGCCGTGCCTGCAATTGGCTTATCGTTTTCGATCCTCACTGCCTATGCGGCCTTTACGATCGATGTCCGAACGCCAGCCTCAACGCCCTGGCCTGCAACTTGTGGGCTGGCACTAATGTATGCCATGGGAGGTTCGTTGACGCTTATTCCACGACTGCGACCGAAGGAGCCATTGTCTTGAGAGAACAAGTTCTCCTCATCTCTTTTCTGGTCAGGAAGGCGCCGATAGTCTGCTATTTGACTATTGCCTGTGCATTCACCTGGACGCTTTTGTTCTTCGCCACTGATTCTATTCCAATAAGCCTGCTGGCTCTCTTTGGACCGACGGTCTCGGCGCTGACCATCAACTGTTTTCTGACTACAGATCGGAGGCAGGACTTTTATCGAATTTGGTCGTCACGAGGTGTCATCAGTTGGTCAGTGTTCGCTCTCTTGCTGCCACTTCCCGTGACGACATTCCGCAGCATCTTCGAGTATGCGGTGGGGGCACATGGAGAATTGGTTTTTCAATCCATAAACGGACTCGGTCTGTGGTGTTTATCCTTGTTATTGGTGAAGAAATTGGTTGGAGAGGCTTTGCATTGCCATTGCTACTGCAAAGTTTTGGAGCAACCAGCTCAAGCGTGATTATTGGAACAATGTGGGCAATCTGGCACCCGCCGTTGTTCTTAATGACTTCGATGCCCCAATATGGCTCACCGTTTTTGCCTTTCGTAATCTATACGGTGTCTCTCTCGACAATCCTGACGTTTCTTTATTCGAGAACGCACGGGAGCATCATCGTGTCCACTTTGTTTCACGGTGCCGTGAACACAATTGGGATTGTTAATGTCGCCGCCAGTTCTGAGTTGCGGGGCTGGAGTAATGCCCTGTCGTACGGATTGGCTGTTCTGGTAATAAGCGGCGTTACAGGAAAAACTCGAATCTGCCGTTGAGATCTGTCTCTATGAAAATCCAGGGCCAAAAACGGTTAGCTGCGGAGTCGGCATCAGGCGACTTATTCGTCAGAAACATCGTGTCCTATGGAGCCATTGTTGCACCAGCCCTGCACACACTAACGGATGTCGCAGAGTGGCTTCAGGAGGGCTTCACAGAATTGCAACTTTGGACAAACTATATCGCATTTCTGCCAATTCCAGCCGTTCTCGTCGGATTGTTTGTGCTGCAAAGGCCACGAATTACATGGTATGGACTTATCGGAGCACTCTTGTATGGCTTCGCTTTCATATACTTTGCACACTCAACTTTGTTCGCCATTGCAACGTCAACCGCAACGTACGGGAAACTTTGGGGACAGTTGGGATGGCTTTATTCACTGCATGGCGGAGCTATGATCCTCGGCGGAATTTTGTTCAGCATCGCAAGTGCCAGGCTGCAGTTATTCCGAAGTGGACCTCGATGCTGCTTGGAACGGCCTATTGCTGCATCTGATTCTTGCCTTGGTTCAGCTTCCAGAAATTGCCCAGACAATAGCGAGCGGCGTTCGCAACGCTGGGCTCGTCAGCATGGGGGGCATGATCATGGCGGCTCGGCGTACACCACATCATGTCACATCTCGATCATCACTTTCTCGGGGGCGACGCTTCATGGGACGCGAACAGAGTCAGCTGACAGAAAACTTCGATACAAAACCGAACGCGAGTTCATTGACGACATTCCACACGAAGTTCTCAAATGCGTTTCGTCAGCCAGAAGACATGTCCGCCGTGTCGGGTTATGCAATAACTCCCTCACGAACAACTCTTTATGAGTTGTCGAATTGCAGCTCAGCCGCTTCAGGATCATTGCCGCAAAGAAGCCAGAATTCACCCAGATCTGTGAACCCTTGCGCCCTCGTTTCCACTGGCCGCCCAGCAGAATATCTCGTCGTCGACCAGCGATTTCAAAAAGCCGGACTTGATCAATCCCAAAGGTTTGCACTTCAACGCTGTTGGTTTGCACGGCCCATTGTGAGCCCCACTCGATTCCATTAATGATCAGCACACGATGCGTTGTCACTGCATAGATCGTATTCTTCAACATGTTCCGGAATCGCCATGGGGCGGCGCACATCCCACCTCCGATCCCGCCGAAGATTAGTCCGCCAATAAAGAATGGCCACAAATCGAGATTCCCTTGCTTGACGCCGACATGGTACACGATGGCCAGCATTCCCATCCCAAATGCTCCCGGGATTAGCCCGAAAACAATCTCAGCTGACATTTCACTCCATAACTTTCCCACACGGGCTTCCCCACCCACAAGGCAGATTCTCCGGTCGCGAGATACGGCGCGATGGACACCCAGAGTGGATGTTCCTGATTGACGGGTGAAATGGGTTCCGCAGAAGCCCCCTCTAACGTTCCTCGACAAGCCGCTTTAGCTCCAGAAACAAATTTTCGGAATTCAGCAAGCATCCCGTTAACAGTTTCAATCGTTCGCCATTTCGAAAGTCAATGACTCTCCATGCACCTGCCTCGCCATGCGGCGAGTTTGGCCGTCGAGTCGAAAGAGTCTCGAGCTCGTCGACGTATCTCTCTCGTTCCGCAGAAAACATCGTGCGATATCTCAGTCGTACACCATCCCATTGAAACCAGCGCACACTTCTCAGCCAGAAGCGAAAGATGGCCGCGTAGAAACCGACAGCCGATAAGAACAAGAGTACGAGACCAAGAGACAAGAAAACGAATGGGGCAGCTATCAGGTTCCCGGGGCGAAGGTAGACGGCCATACAAGCGCAGCCAGCGAAAGCAACTGCGGTTAAAAAGCACGCTGCGAGCCATTGGTGGACCAGCATCTGAGCAATCCTACTCCTGTTCAAGCCTCCTTCGAGAATAACGTCCCGAGTACATCGTTCTCGAAGAATGGTGACAAGCTCCCGTGAATTCGAGAGTTCCTCATATCGAATTGCCAGAGTTGTGCCGTCGCGCAACCAAACATTTGCACCTGCCGAAGCGTCTGACTCATCGTAAACGCCCGCCACATCGGTTAAGGCGACCGTTCGAGTTCTCCGGCATGGTCGAGAGAATGTCAGTGTATCGCCGACAAGATGAAACTGCGTCATGAGCACAGCCAGCCAGATTGTCATGTGCAACAGACTAGACGTGCCCACCAGCAGAGAAAACGCATCAACGATCAAGTTCTTTCCCGCGCCGCTCCAAAGCGATAACAGTGGCACAAGAACGGACGCAATCAGCAGCGATACTGACGTCACGTGGCGAGATAAGAATCTCTTCCAGGAAAGGCGCCCGACGAGCTCATACACGTGCTGAGGATTTGCTTCGCAGTGGTCCACGGTGATGCTCCCATCGAGAGACAGGGTTCTTGTTTTTCGTCATGCGGGCATGACGGGGCAGAATGCAATGTCAGCCAAGCACCCGACATGCTCATATTGTTGATTCTTTCGTTGACAGGACTGAAGTATCAATCCTGACTGTGATGGATTTCGTGACATCATTGATTAGACTATGTGTGTTCGTCTCATGCCCTCGATCGGATGCGCACGAAGCGGGATTATCTGCTACGCTCATCAATTCTTTGACACACAGGCGATTGTCGTATAACCCGCACGTTCAATTGTCGCCGGACTCTGAGATCAAACGTCGAATCCGTGACCCTTTGGAGGTGTCTCAATGTCCTATTGGAAAAATGGATTCCTCAAAAGTCTTGAACCTGATCTCGAAGATGAGTCCCACTTCGAATTCGCCCCCGCCCGCTAGGGTCGATGAGTTCGCCGACCTCGAAAGACTGATCTCAGCGAACATCCCTGAAAGATCTTCGCAGTTTGCTGAGTGAGTTTAATGGTATCACTCGAATTTCAGGCGGATACCGAGAGCCTATTTCTTCAGTACCCATGAGATGCCCACGGCCGTGAGGTCTATCGAAGCTGGGATCAGCCAACTGAATTATTGATGGACTGCTCCCGGAGTATTCTTTACATCTGCCAGCTCAACGGTTTTCAAGAATGTGGGGGTATGTGATCCGACCATTCGGCCCGTTCGCTTACGGTCAGATTGTCGCATTTGATCACGACATGATTCGAATTGCGGAACATCCTGCACAGCTCTTTGCGACTCCGTATGCTCGACTCATTGACTTGGTCGAGACCGACTGGAAGATGGCCTCGTAAACTCGACTCGGTCGACTGAAGTCGGTGCATCTCAATGCACTGTGAATGAGTTGAGTTCGTGCCGCCCGCACGACTCCCTCGATCTCCGTATCAGCTACCCGAGCGGCCCGAATACCCTTCCCTTCAGCTCATGTCGAGAAGGAACTTGGGCTCGATAATGCGACATCATTCTCAAGCATGAAATGCGACCCTGAGATCATCCTGATGATTGTGAGATCGGTCTATGTCAGTGACTACTCTTCTGCCGATCTCAGCTGAGGAACTGCAGCGAATCTCTGACCGGATTTCGGTTCTGCGTGATTGGTATAACGCTCATCCAAATGTGCGACCTTGCGGCTTTCCATGGTGAACCGAGCGACCTGTCGACTCTCACCTTCATATCCTACGAACTCGGTACGGATATCTGGAGCTGGGATCCTGGCCAGACGCTAACCTACGCTTGGGGGAATGTATTTGTGCGCCCGATTTTCTTTTCAATGGGTCCAGTCAGCGAATGACGGATCCCTACAGAGTCTGGCACTCTACAACGCTGACGTTCCACTCACGATTTTTCCGTGGTCACGTCTTTCTGAGATTTTCGCCGGGGAGAGAGTTCTCATTCGGCAGCAGAAGATTTGTTCCTGGCAATTCTCTGTGAACAGCGTTCGAAGAATGCTGTTCCGACTGGCTGGCATCCCGTGCTCGATGCTCTAAGCGGTCACAATGGCACGATCCCCGACGACGTCCTCAGGCAACTTCGCACGTTGATAGCGAACGAACAGAACTGGTTTCGACTCCTTGGCCTCCTTCCGTACGAATGGAACATTGGCGTCTCCTGGGACACTGTGTCCAAGTATCTTTCCAGTATGATCGATGCAAGTGACACGCGTCGCAAAGGCTCATTGAGGCTTTGAATTTTCGATGAACCGAATGAACCAGTCGGAAAGACGCAATGCGGACTACAAAAGCTTTGCATATCAAAAGACTGTGACAACGCGAGACTTGTTGAGGGACTTGGAGAGTTGCAGTCTGGGAGTACGATGACTGCCCTTCGGTCGCGCAGTATATTCAACGCTTCGCACAGATTCTTGAGGTCAGGGTGCAGGCTGGATGCATGCAGACTCAGGAAAATGATGTAAGGATTGTTACGCACTCGGTGCGTGAAACCTTCAGCGGAAACGACTAGAAAAAGGCATGCGGTGCCAGCAAAGCACGCAAGATTCCTTGATGTGGTGATATTGCGTCCGTCGCGGCAAGTATTTCGGTCGCATGTCTGACGGCGTCTAAAGGTGCAGGCACGCCTCAAGGCCAGCAGAAGGGGTTGCAGATGACATTTCAGAGTTCCCTGGCAATCAAGATCGTACTTCTATTAACGGGTATCGTAAGTTTCTTTGCGGACTGCGTTCTCGCCTGCGATAATGAAAATGGGATCGTCTCATGCGTTGGCGATGGTCCATCTCTGGTGGCCACGCTGTTTGATGAGACCGTTCTCACCGACAACGTCAGGAGAATCCGGCGTGATACGTCCACGTTGGGCGACATTGACCGCTTTTCCGCACTGCTTGAATGGGTATGTCCCTCGCAGGCTCACACCACGTTCCGTTTGACGGGTGAGTTCGCCGAAATCAAATCCTTGTCCGTTGCACAGAAGCCCGAGAGTTCGGGTGATGTTCGGTCCAGCATTCTGGTGTCCCCGGTTTTCGATTTGCTCGACATCGCAAAGAAGAGTGGGCGGCTGCCTGAACTACTGAAGATCGTCGAAGCACATCCTGAGCTCTCAATTGCGGAGCAGCAACGATCAAGATTTGCGTTGTTGGCTTTGATTCAACTGGAACTAAAACGCGTGGATGCAGCCGGCGCGTCAATTCAGCAGTTACTCCGTCTTGTCGCGGAGAGAAGTCCGGAAGAGACGTCGGAGCCATGGCCGGAAACGCTTGTGGTCTATCGGGCGATCATGAGTTCAGACAACGGTATGGTCGCTAACGACCTGATCGCTCATCTTTTCACACAACTTGCGCAGCGGGAATTACCGAAGGGCTGCCGCGCGTGGCAAAATCAGATTTCATCACTTGCCGGGCGGCAGGCGGTACTTGCAGCTGGAGGTACGGCTAAGGATATTGAAACATCCGGTGGATTGAGTGACTGGGTTTCCGTGAGCCGGGTTTCGGCGACAACGCGCGCTGCCGGCCACTCTGCCGCCTTCTGGCGACGACGAGAAGACCGGATCGACAATATCACTTCGCATGATGATGAGTATCTATTTTTTCGAAGTCCATTGTCAGGTCAGTACGAAGTGGAATGTGATCTGACGGCGCCAAATATTGGGAGAGCTCAGGTCATGGTAGCCGGCCTGTTCGCTGGCCCTCGCTATGATCGAAAGCACGTCGAAGTCGGCACTTTTCGAACGGGTGCGGTATTTGAAGAATTCAATTTCCCTCAGACTCAGTTTGGGCAGTGGGTACATTTTCGAGCGGTTGTGCGTGATGAACGTTGTCGAGTATTCATAGATGGCCTGCCGATTCGAGACTGGCCCATCACGCCGCAATCTGATCCGTGGATCGCAATTCGAAGCTGGGGACGTTCGCGCGGAGGTGTCAGAAATCTGCGGATTACCGGCAAGCCCGTCATCATGGAAGTCATTCCTCTGTCCGTAGCAAAGGATCTTGTCGGTTGGAGTCCGTATTTCAATGAATCTATCGGTACCAAAGAGGCTCAATGGGGCTTCATCGAAGATCCAGAAAGCAGCGGGATGATCAATGGGAAGCGGTCGAGTTCTTTAGCAGGTACTTTTGCGGAGAGCCTTCTTCGTTATCAGCGGCCCCTCGAGAAAAACGGTTCCGTTGAATATGAATTCTTCTACTCGCCCGGCATATTTGAGGTCTATCCAGCATTGGATCAAACGGCGTTCATGATTCAGTCGGACCGAATCAGAACTCATCTGATCACGAACGGCCCCTCAGATCGGAGCGAACTCGCCCCAGATAACCTTAGTGCGGATGACGACGGTCAGACTCAAGTCAACACTCCGGCGTTAAAAGAGAACGCATGGAACCGCATGGTGCTGAGGGTACGAGGCTCGCAGGTGACCGGTGAGCTCAATGGCGAGATTGTTTTCAATCTTACGATAGACGAGCCCAATGATCACACCTTTGGCCTCTTCCATTATGCAGATGCTACAGAAGTGCGAGTCCGGAATGTGAAAATGCGAGGAGAATGGCCTCGGACGCTTCCATCGGCCTTCACTCAGGAACTTGCTCAGCCTCTCACAAGTCATCTCGATGCCAGTTCGGAGAAACTCACGTCCGTCTTCCGTCACGACTTCTCGACAGGGGGATTGCCGTCTGAATTTTTCAGCACCACTGATTCCGACAAACTGGGCACTCAAGACCCCGATAACAGAGGAGTCGCAGTGACTCGGCCGACGAACGGGAATTGGTCCACCAGTGACCTTCGATTGCCCTTTGCAATGCATGGAGACTTTGACGTGGAGGCAGGTTTTGAAGATCTGCAGATCACTGGTGACAAAGACGGCTGCATTATGCTGAATGTGCACCTGGACGATCAAAAGCAACATGAAGTTCGCATAATGCGGATTCGAAATGCAACAACACGTCAACTGGTTCAAGTGTCTCTTTCGTCTCTACAGCAAAACAATGCGCGCTCGTACAATACACGTTCGCAAGTCTCCTGTGAGGCGTTACAAGGGCGTCTGCGAATTGCACGTCGTGGACAAGGAGTTTAGTTCCTGTTCGCTGAGAATGATTCGGAAGCCTGGCAGTTGATTGGCACCGAAACGCTGCCGGCCGGAGGCGAGGAATCGAGTCCCAGCAAAATTGAGGGAGTCCGGCTGCAGACTTTGGGGAATGGGATCGGCGAGATCAAGGTCCTCTGGAAGAATGTGACTCTTCGAGCAGAGCGGCTGACCATGTTGCCAGTGGATCGTACTGTCCGGCCTGCACTCTACGTGATGCGGGCGGACAGGACTGTCTGACCGCAACTCAGCCAGCCCCAGCGTTTACTCATTTAGGGTCGGCCAGGTGGGTCGGCTGATGGTCTCAAGCTTATTTGCGACATGTCAAGGAGGCGTTGATTCATCACACATCGTGCTGATGAACAGGGATGGCACGGACAAGACGGATCTCGGGCCCGGCTGCGTACCCAGTCTCTCTGCTGATGGACAGCATGTCGTTTTCAGTGATCCTCGCGAAGGAATTGTTCGAATGAAGTCGGACGGTTCTGAGCGAGAAACCATCGAACAGGAAACTGGCTGGGGAGCGCAGTGGTCGCCGGATGGACGTCAGTTTCGTGGAGCAGCGGGTCACGCATTGTTGTTCTGGAGATCGATACAAATCGACGCAGCGATCTGCTGACACCGGAACTGATGGCCATGCTGGGCAGTGTCTGTGGAACCATGGCTGGTCTCCTGACAGCAAGTGGATTGCTTTCCAAGGTCGCCCTTCCTCGAGCAACGAGAGCATGGTTGTGGTGGCGAATGTGGATTCTCCGGAAGGATTCAAAATCCTTTACGTGGGCTCAAATCGCATCAGTGAAGACTCATGGTCCCCGGACAACGAGCACGTCGTTTTTGCAATGCGACCACCGAATCATAGTGGTCAGCAACTTGTAAAAATCAGCCGCGAGAACTCCGACATTCCTGAGACTCTCAAGGGGCCGCCAGCGCACTGGGATGTTCGTGACTGCAATTGGACTCGAGATGGGCAGCACCTGGTCTTCGCGGCGCTTGTGCCACCGGTTCCGGTTGATTGGCCAACGAATGCGCCGTGATCATTACGAGTTGTCACGAAGCGTGGATTTTACTCGGCACGAAGCGGCGTCTCTAGTTTGTCGCGGCCCGTGAGCAACGCCGAGGCTTTGTACTGAGATAGAGTTGAGTCGTTCCGACGGCTCGTTAGTACGTACTCCAGAAGCCTGGGCTGATGAGTTCAGCGAGATTGCCGTCCGGATCGCGAAAATAAATGCTCTGAGCACCTCGCGGCCATGTCACAAAGCTCTCTATCGCAATTCCTTCGGACTCCAGCTTCGCTCTCCACGGCTCAACGTCCTCGGCAGAAATCGAGAATGCGAAATGGGTTGGCGATTGGCCTGCATGACCAGGGATGATCCCGCCTCCCGTCTCAAACGGTTCCGCTGTCGCACCCACACGAAACAGAAGCAGCACATTTTTTCCGGCCACGTCGAGTGCCACAAGCCGTTCAGATTCCAGCAGCAACGCGAATCCAAATAGTCTGCGATAGAACGCGGCGGTGACCGCCGGATCTGCTACGTACAGAGCCGTCTCAATAAGTCCATTGATTCGCATTGCTCGTCCTGTTTTCAGCTGTTTTGGGTGCGGTTTACGTTGTCGCGGGTTCTGGCGGAAAGTGCTCCACATGGAATTCGCCAGTGCGTCCGAAGTAGATGACTCGGCGGCCAGTGATCTGAACGAAATACCCGACACAGCCAGCAGACATCGTCTTTTGTATGAAGTCGAGGTAGGTGTGTGCGTTTCGCTGACTCTGCCGAACTGCATCCGCTACGGCCGAAGCTGAAAACTGGGCCGCCGTTTCGTGCGAAGGATGAGGCGTCGAAATGACGACTGAATCTCCATCCGGGAAATAGTAGGTGATCTCCCGACGACTGTAGTCGGCATGGTATCGCTCGATACTGATTTGGGCGAGTTGCCCCACGATCTCAGGAAAGGTTAACTTCCCTGCTAATGCTCCGTGTGCGCATTGCTGGATGACCTGAGTTTGATGCTCGTTCATGACTAAGTTCCTTGAAAAGGTTGAGTTGAGTTCATTCGATTGGCAAGTCTTTCCACCCGTGTTGCCGCACAATATCCCGGAGCAATTCGATCAGCGAAGTCTTCTCGTCGGGCTTCAGATGACCGAAGAACTCGTGATCGTTCTCATCCGCCATGCGAGCAAGAACTGGCACCATCAGCTTTCCTGCCGCAGTTAGTTCAACAGTTTGGAAACGCCGATCGCAATCAGAGTGGGAACGCGCGACTAACTTCTTTCGGCAAAGCCGCTCAATAAGCTTGGACACCGCTCCACGCGTCATTCCCACGGAGACAGCCAGCTGGCTGGGATTTGCAGCGACCGCCTCGTAAATCTGTCGCAACAGAACCCATTCCGCGACCGTGACACCTTTCGCTTCGACCTTCTGCGCGAAGGCGTGTGAAACGTGGTTTGAGACGTACCGCAGCCAATACCCCGCATGGTCGTCGAGGTTACTTGTTGATCTTCTCGGTGTCATTTCTGCTCCGCTAGTTTCCTAGGAAACTGTATCACCGCCTTGATGAGAGGTCAAGACTGGGATGTGCACGAAATTCAGCATCCGAGCTGGTTGGGGCGACAGCTCGCGGAGAACGATTTCGCTCAAATCTTTGGGCAACGGCTGAATTCTGAGTCGCGACGGTCCAAGCGGTGCATCCGTTAGTTGGAGGTAGTTGATTTGCGATAGCGATAGTTCTTCAAAGGTTGTGCCAGTCGCTGTTCTGGTTGGTGCACGGAGAGCAGTGACAGCTCGGGCTCCGGGAGAA
>JAXMBU010000092.1:0-21347 GCA_046349735.1 Planctomycetaceae bacterium | reverse complement strand
GGCGGTAAACAATGAGCAGAACCGGGGGGGTTAGTGGTGCTCCTCTTCCACATCCATCATCCAGCCATCTTCGCCGACCGGGAAGTCGAACGGTTCTCCGTCAAAGCTGAGATGACTGCTGGCCCGGACCAGATCGAAGTAGGCTTCTGACACTCGGACTTTGGTCAGATGCAGAGTATCTGAGATCTGGACGACTCGAGCATTCTCCGGATCGACCATTCCAATTGTCTGCAGAGCCGTCTCGACTGCTAACTCATCATTCGGCAACGTAACGGGGATCATCGCCGCTTCCGGATGATTGCCAGTGACGCAGTTGATTCGAGTAATCTCATGATCAATCTGATTGACGCATCGCTGAGTCGTATACTCAGCCAGACCAATTCCTGTGGCATTTCCGTAAGTTTCCTTCGTTAATGAACGCACCATGATCCGTCGGCATCGCACGAGGTCTTTGTCGGTCGCCGCGTGATCGATGTACTTTCGTCCTATGGTGTTTGCATCCATCCCGACACCACTGATGTTTTTGCCCATGCGATCGACAATCAGAAGATCGATGTCGTCAAAGGGCAGCCGTGGCAGCCACTTATTGGCCAGCTTGAGCAGCTCGGGTTCTCGCGTTCCGAAATCCTCGGGACGAACGGCTTCCAGCAGTGCGGTTTCGTCTTCAGCATTTTCGAGAATTGCCATGCCGCCACAAACGCGGCAGACGTCCAGCACTCGTTCGGCGACTGAGGCGATGATTTCCGGAAAGCTGATCGTCAGAATACCCTTGTGGTAAATCTTTGCGCCCTCATGTTTGCCGAGGCCGATGAGCATCATTTTGTGCAGGCCTGATTCGACCGGACCGACGAATTTTGTGTGCGGTTTGACTCGCCCGACAACGAACACGTGGTCAGCTTTCGAAGCGAATCGGTCGAAATGCACGGGCATGCCGTTGGAAGTCTGAGCGACAATTCGAGTTTCCATAGTCGCTCGAATTGGGACTTTGACGAATTCTTCTGTGATCCCCAGGCTGGCCAGCATCTTGACCTGGCCTTCGGCGGTTCCTCCGCCATGGCTGCCCATCGCGGGGACAAGAAACGGGGCTGCTCCGATCGATGTGAAGTAAGCGGCGATTTCCCGAAGAATCAGAGCAATATTGGTAATACCGCGACTGCCGGCCGGAATTGCGACGCTCTGCCCGGGTCGAATTTTTTCTGTCAGGCGAAGCGATTCCATCTGAGTACGAATCTCGCCGGGGATATCTGCCACCCGAGGTGTCTCGAATCGCTGGATGATGTTGCACATTCGGGGGAAGCGGGCCACGGGAATTCCTTATTTGAGTCGGATGGGAAGTTGATCAATCCTGGCAGCAAGGATGAAGTCATTCAATGACAACCCCTGAATTGCATGAGTCCAGATTTCGATCGAGAGATTCCGATAGCCGACCAAATGCAGATCGGGATGGTGTGCTTCAGCTTCGGCAACGGCGGCGACGCTTTGAAAGAACTCAAGGCCCGCGAGGAAATTCTTGACCGTCCAGCTCTTCCTGATTCGATCCGGGCCGGTGAGCAATTCCCATCCGGGCAGTTCCTTGAGTTGTTCTTCTGCTTCCTTACGCGTCATTCGAGGCACGCCGCCCTCACACGGGACGCAGCGGGTGGTACACAAGGTCGCGGCTGTGAGGGGCTGAGATTCTGGTTCGGTCATTTGCTCTGTCTCGGTTGGTGCTGTAAGTGTTCGGCGAGAAATTGATAGGCTCGTTCTCGTGACACTTTGGGAAATGAGTGGCCCGCATCAATTTTGAACGACTGCAAGTGCGTCTCGCTATTGTAGAGCTGGTAGACCGGCTCGGCCTGTTGCAGCACATGGCGAACACCGAACGCTGAAAAATCATCATCCTTTTCTGCGTAGCAGGCCAGAAACGGCCGCGGGGCGAGGGCTGCTATCAACTCATGGAAGTCGACCGGCATTTTCCGGATGTCGTTTTCAAACACGGTCGCGATCGATGGCATGTAGCGAGGACCTGTCCAACTGGGAAGATCGTCTTCCGAGAGACTCGTAAAGCCGCAACTTGACACGATCACATGAATTCTGGGCTCAAAAATAGCCGTAAAGATGGCATTGTGGCCGCCCAGAGAATGACCGATGCAGCCGATTCTGGTGCGGTCGACTTCCGGCATCGTTTCCAGCAGATCGATGGCTCGAGAATTATCCCAGATCGCTTTCATCGAACCGCTTTGGTACTGATCAGCTTCAAAATCATGAGTGTATTCGCCGAATGAGGGATAGTCGGGAGCGATCGTGACAAATCCTGCTTCGGCCAATTCGATCGCATATTTCATGTCCGAGTCGCCCTGAAGACCGGCTGGTTCATCTTTTCCTGCGGAGGTTGTTTGTTGCAGACACAACACGGCGGGATATCGGCTTCCCGAATTCGTTGGGTTTTCGTCGCGGCCTTGATCGCCCTCGGAGCCAATTGGGAGAGGAATGAAGACATAGGCCGGCACTCGACTCTCAGCGTCCGACTGATACGTCAGCTTTCTCCTCAGCAATGGACGACTCACCGCCGGAGGATTTAGCGTGACCTCTTCGGAGATCACCGGATTCAGCGGGACTCGTTTCAGTGGCGAGGGATACTTTCCTGTAATCCGCTCCAGATGTCTGCGTATGTGATCGCGGCGATGTTCCCAGTCGGTAGCCTGCTTGATCTCTGTCCGCTGACCTGTTGAGTCAATTCGGTATGACAGATCCTGGTGATTCGGATATTCCGGCAGAGGTGTCTCTGCTTCAAAACGGCCGACCGGGAAACCCTGACTGTAATCAATCTGGAATGCTCCGGAGGAAGTTCGATAGCGGATCACGTCTTTGTGATCGAAGTCGGTTTGTTCCTGATTTCGAAGGGGAAGCGATACTTCGCTGAATGTTGACGATTCACTCAAAACACCCGCTTTTTCCAGAACAATTCGTGTTCGATCGCCCAAAGAATGCCCCGTTGATTTGTAGGTCACGCCATCAATTCTCGCCTGATCAACGAAGATGGGTTTTACTTTCAGGCCTCCTGCCTGCATTAAGGCCACCATTTCCTGAGCATCTGAGAAAGGGCAGGTCTTATCATCGACACCATGGATGACGGTGATCTGCGACTCGGTGCCCAGCCGTTTCATCTCACGCAAATGATCAGGATTCCCGACGAATCGCAACTCCTGTGCGTCGAGCGAAAGGTAAAACGGGTTGGAGCTATCCTGACTCCAGCGAGCATTCAGATCGCTCCCACCCGGTAGATTGAAAGCGATATCATCAGACAGCTTTTTCATGCCGCACATGTCGATCACTGCGGCAAATGTTCGCGGTGCCAACTTATTGGCCATGAGCGTCACATTGCCGCCGCCGGATCCTCCTGTGGAATAGATGCGACGATCGTTGAAGCGGATTTTCTGCTCCTGCAAATTGCTGCGAACAAACCAAAGAGCACGCAGTGCGTCAAGTCCCTGCAGGTAGCCAAAGTCATAGGGCTCCGGTCCCAGGATCGAATCTTCTTTTCCACTTTGCAAGTAGTTCACGCAGATCGCGACCACGTTCAGCTTTCGAGCCAGCACGACAGGAGATGCGGTCCCGACACAATCAGTTCCACCCCAGTTGTGCAGCGTCAGCATCAGTCCGGTGTCCTCTTGAACACTTTCCTGCGTTCCGTCCGGGAAGTGAATCAGAATGCGGATCTTTCGCGGCCCCGGACGAAGTGACCATTCCTGGACCGGGATTTCGACTTCTCCATCTTTGCTCGGTAATGCTGGCCATTCGTCGGCGTTTGCTGGTGGAATGAGCAAGGTGGACAGAAGTCCCATGAACAGTAGTTTTCGCATCAGCTTCGTTATCCCACTTGCGAGTCGAGTCTTTCCTGTCGGTTACAAGAAATCGTATGATTTCCATGGGGTTTCGTCTTTCGATTGCTGATTCTGATTCGGAAAGTTTTTCTCTGGCTTTGGGCCATGTGGGCTGAAGCCCACGCTACGGATTTGGGTGTCAAGCCGGGTAGACACCCGATTGCTGGAGCTAACCTTGGTTCGGCTGCGGATCGATCGTTTGGTCGTTATGATCGCCGAACGTGTTGCCCGGTCTTTTGTTTCTTTGGGAGCCTTCCTGTGCTGTCTACTCGGTATCTTCTCCCGTCCATACTCTTGGTTCTTCTCGCTGGCTGCGGAGAAAAGCCTGCTCAGAAACCTGCACTTCCTCCGATCAGTGAAGCTGAAACTTCTGCGATCAAGGCTCTTGGCGAAGCGAAAGCTGTCGTTAAGACGGATGATTCCGGGGCGGCTGTCGATGTGAGTCTCGCGAAGCTGCAAGTCACGCCCGACATCATCGGCCTGCTGGCCAAGCTGCCTTCGTTGCGAGCCTTGAATCTTTCCGAGGCTACCATCAGCGACGACGTTCTCACCGCCATTGAGAAAGCTGTTCCGAAACTGGCCAGTCTGGACGTGCGGGGTTGCGAGTTGTCCGACAAGTCGGCTGAGTTGCTCGCTCATTTCACCGGCCTACGTGCACTGCGGTTCTCCGGAAAGAGCGGCAAGACGACGATCAGTGACGAAGGACTGAAACTTCTGTCCGCCTGTAAGTCATTAAAGGTTCTGGCATTGGACGACCTCTGGATAGGGACTTCCGGTTTGGAAGCCTTGGCGGGTCTTTCTGAACTGGAGGAGCTTTACCTGGCCGGGACTGTGATCGACGACGAAACCTGCAAGTTAATCGCAAAGTATCCTAAGATTCGAAAGCTTCGTCTGGCTCGTACTCAGGTCAGTGACGCCGGACTGGAAGCTTTGTCTGGCAGCAAAACACTGGAAGAAATCGATCTGAGCGAAGACTCGCTGATCTCTGATGAGGGCATGACTCACCTGGCCAAATTGACGAATCTTAAGAAGCTCAATCTCTGGCGCGTTCAGATTACTGATGCCGGAGCAGTTCTGTTGGCTCCTCTGACCAAGCTGGAGTGGCTCAATCTGGACAACAGCAAACTGGCGGATGGTGGTCTGGTGTTGCTGAAGGATATGAAGTCATTGACGTTTCTTCACATCGGATCTACTCAGGTCACAGAAGCCGGAGCAGCCTCTCTGTTTCATCTTAAGACATTGAAGGATCTCAAGGTGACTCGAACCGCCCTCGGTGCCAGTGAAACGGCCGTTGCTGAACTCAAAAAGAACCTTCCTAACACGGAAATTCAAACGGAGTATGTGGAAGCGGAATAATCCTCCGATTTGTGGTATCGCTCTTGAGCGGCTTCTTGACCTCTTCAGGTTGTTGATAGTTTGTTGATAACTTCTGTCTGGAGTGTTTTCGTGTTGGTTGGTCTGCCAACGAGGATTTTGCCTGGGTCAGATCAGCTGTTGACGGGAACGGCTATTGTCCGCCAAATTCACACACCGGTTCCTGTTCTTTGTCACCATTAATTCACTTCTACTAAGGTGTTGTAACTCTTTTCATGTGAATTGGTTACGCTTTTCATGTGATGAGTTATCAACATTTTTGATCGTTGTTATTACTGTTACTTTTATCTTTTAGATCCTTTTCAAAACACAAACGCAAAGCCACAAAAAATCCCGGTTGATGTGAGTCAACCGGGATTCGTTTGAATCAAGCGATCTTCGCTCTGAACAGATCAGACGACTTCCCAACCTGCTCGATATTCCTTCGTGATCAGCTTGGCAGCTTCTGGAACGTTCGTCGCCATCAGGTTCTCTGCGTCCCATTCAATTGCTTTGCCCGTGCGATAAGCCACGTTGCCGAGGAGTACCGTTTCTGTGAGTGGTCCTGAATAATCAAAGTTGCAGGTGGTGGGCGAACCATCCTTGCAGGCCTTGATCCACTCAGCGTGATGTCCGATCGAATTGGGGATCGATTCCGCTGGCGGTTTGAAGTCGGCGAACTTGTCAGCAGGGAACAAACGATAGCGGCTGTAGTCAGCAAACATAGAACCGTTCTTACCGACAAACATAACGCCGTTTGCTGGAACAGGCTGACCGGCGACCTTCTTCGGAATCAGGTCCCCGTCGTACCAGGTCAGCTTGAGAGCTGGCATCGAACCACGGGCCGGGAAGTCGTACTTCACGATCAGTCCCAGCGGACAGGTTTCCGGGTGAACTTTCGGGCCTTCCGCTTCGCAGCGAACAGGGTACTTAAGATCAAGAGCCCAGAACGGCAGATCCATAAAATGGCAAGCCATATCACCGAGTGTACCCTGACCAAAATCCCACCAACGACGCCAATTTGCGGGATGGTATTGTCCGTCAGCATAAGGACGTTCGGGAGCAGGACCCAGCCACAGATCCCAGTTGAGACTGGCGGGAACGGGATCAACCTTTGCTGGACGCTCGCCGCCACCCCAGCTTTTTCCGACCCAAACATGAACTTCAGTGACATCGCCAATCACACCGGCACGGATAATCTCGACGACTCGTCGATAATTGTTCTCAGCGTGAATCTGAGTGCCTAACTGCGTGGCTAAGCCACGCTTTTTAGCTTCGGTAGTGATTAGGCGAGCTTCAAAGACCGTGTGAGACAAAGGTTTTTCGCAGTAGACGTGTTTACCAGCTCGAATGGCTCGGATAGACGCCGGTGCGTGATGATGATCGGCGGTGCCAATGACGACGGCGTCAATCTTGTCACCTTCTTTTTCGATCATCTCCCGATAGTCAGCGTAGGTGCGAGGTTCGAGCTTGTTTTTTTCCGTCAACATCGCTTTCGCTTTGTTGAGGTAGTTTGAGTCAACGTCGACGATCGCGACGATGTTCTCACTCATGACCCCATTAACATCCTCAGCCGCACGATTGGCAGTACCGATGCACGCGATATTCAGTTTTTCCAAAGGACTCAGCGAGGCTTTGGCAGAAGCTTCCGAAACAAACAAAGAAGAGGACAGAGCAGCGGCGGAGCCAGCAGCGGTAGTCTTCAAGAACGAGCGACGATTCCGGGAGGAATTAGACGACATAGGCGGGAACCTTTGGCAAAAGGCCGAAAAGCGAGAGTAAAAAGCACCAAAACGTGGTGTCAGAATAGACAGAACCACGAGGGAAAAACAATGAAACAGAAAGAAAACTCCGTCTCAGCGAGATCATTAGGGGTGATCAATGAACTCAAAGCAGAAGCCGAGGAGCCTAGCCGATGACAACTAGCCTGATCATTGGGCAGGGTATAGCGGGTTCAGTGCTGGCGTGGTCGCTTCATTGGGAAGGCAAGACGGTTCATATTCTTGATCGAGGCAGGAACATCACGGCGTCCAGGATAGCTGCGGGTTTGGTCACCCCGTTTACAGGTCGGCGATTATCGAAGGCCGGGGACTTTGACGAAAGCGCGGCAATAGCGAAAAAGTACTATCGCCGAGTGGAGAGAGAAACCGGAGCATCACTGTTCGAAGAAGAGCCGGCTGTTCGTTACTTTCAGGATGACGCCGAGAGAGATTTCTTTCTCAATGAACGTTACGAAGTACATCGCGGTGAGATCGAACTGATCAGCGAAGAAAACGGCGAGGTGAAGGGAATTCGAATGCTGCGGGCTGCTCGACTGCGAGTGACCAAATTTCTTGAGGTGACGCGAGCTTTCTTCGAGGCAAAAGGCGGTTTTCGTGAAGCGGATCTGGATCCAGCCAATGACATCGAGGTCATAGAAAATCGCGTACAGATCAGACAACAAGGAATCACGGGCGAAGAGTTGTTCTTCTGTCAGGGATATCAACCTGAAGAGAATTCGTGGTTTCCGGGGATTCCGGATGCTCCGGCACGCGGGGAGATTTTGAGGCTGGATATCCCAGGTCGGACGGCGAAGGAAGTGGTTCATCGGGGCTTCTGGCTGGCCCCAGCGACGGATCAGAGGGAAGACAGTTCAGCCAAAGAATATCTGCTGGGAGCTACCTACGACCGTGAAAACCTCGACCGGAGTGTGACGCAAAGTGGCAGAGACGAGCTTTTGCGGGGGCTGAAAGAGATAACAACCGAGAGCTACAGTGTCATCGGGCATTATTCTGCGATCAGAGCCGGCATGAAAACGCGAAGACCGATAGCTGCTCGTCATGCAAAGTATCCGCACGTAGCGATCATGAACGGCATGGGTTCGAAAGCATCTTTGATGGCCCCGATAACGGCTCAGCGACTTTTGAGTCTTATGGCATTGAAACCAGAAACGAAGGAGCAGGAGAATCGGGTGACGGGTGCAAAGGCCGTATCGCTGACGAAGCTAGCTCACAGTATCGTTCGACGAGCCGTGCGTGCAGGCGACACAGTCATCGATGCAACGGCCGGAAACGGACACGACACGGTCTTCCTGGCGGCTTGCACCGGGCCATCAGGGCACGTTCACGCGATCGACATTCAGCCAGACGCGATTCAGTCAACGCAATCGAGATTGGAGGCCGAATCGGTCTCAAATGTCATATTGCATCAGGATGATCACAGCAAGGTGCTGAAGTCGTTGCAGGAATCATCGGAAGTCGTCGGGGCCATCATGTTTAACCTCGGTTATCTTCCCGGAGGAGATAAGCAGCGAACGACTTCAGCCACGACAAGCACAGCAGCGATCGCGGCGGGAGTATGTCTGCTGAAACCAGGCGGAGTAATGACGGTAGTGGCTTATCGCGGACATTCGGGAGGACAGGAAGAAGCTCGAGCGGTGGAAGAATGGAGCCAGCGTCATCAGTCACCGACATTTTCCACGGAGGTGATTCCGGGAGCAGTCGATAACGACGAATCACCGGTGCTATATGTTTTCCGCAAGAAGAGTTAAGGAAAAGTCTCGAAACAACATCCAGTTTTTCGTTAGACGAGAAATAACAACCCGAAACGTGAGTGAGGGATTTTCCAGCAAGACGCCGATCCCTCGCTGACGCGTCGGGTTGTGATTTTGGGACTGGTGATAAGTTGACCGGGAGTGCTCTCGGTCGCAAAGCGTTAGCCCGCAATAGCTTCTCAGCGAACAGATAAAGAAACCGGACGCTAACGCGTACCGGCTGATGAAAAAAAGCGACGCTACCGTCCGCCGAGACTCATACCAAAGCGTCGTCGCAGAAGTGTTTCACCAATAAGACTCACGTGTGCAAAAGCCACGGTTCCCAACGCGGTGGAGGTCAATACGGTGGCATAGAGTTCGGCCATGTCCAACGACGCCGACTTTCTCTGAATCATCGATCCAAGGCCGGGCTGTCCTGAGCCGACAAAGAATTCCCCGACAATCGCACCAACAATAGCGGAACCGCTGGCAATACGGATGCCGGAGAAAAGAAACGGCAACGAGCAGGGCACACGCAGCTTCAGCAAAGTTTGCAAACGCGTCGCTCCGTTCAGGCGAAAAAGATCCAACAGGTTAGGGTCAATCTGGAGCAAACCGGTCGTGGTATTTGTGATGATCGGAAACAGACTGATCACGGACGACACGAGGGCAATGCTGAAGAATCCTCGCCCGAACGAGACAATAACGATCGGGGCGATCGCGATGATGGGGATCGTCTGCAGCAACACCGCATAAGGATACAGAGCACGTCGAATCATCGTTGACTGGGAAAACACAAACGCGGACAGAGTGCCCGCGATCACGCTGATCGACAAACCCGTAAAAGCCGCCAGTGCTGTTCGGAAAGTGGCTTCGAGCAAATCAATCCGAAGTTTCCATGCAGCCGTGGCCACAGCCGCAGGACCAGGGAAAAGGACCGGGTGGATATTTCCCAGCCAGACGGTCAATTGCCAGACGATGACCAACAAAACAAAGAGAAGAATTTCACGCATGTTCGACCTCCTTTCCGCTGACAGGAGTTCTGAACAGAGCAGCGGTGACTAGTCGCAAATCATCGAAAAACGCAGAGGATTGACGAAATTCCGCCGAGCGTACTCTTGGCCCGGAGACCACGATGGTGTCGACGACGCGTGAGGGTGAACCTCCAAGAACGATAACACGATCGCTCATAAAGACCGCCTCATGCAGATTATGAGTGACCAAAATCGTGGTCAGATCTCTCTGTTCATACAATCGTCGGACATCTTCCTGAAGTCGCAATCGCAACAGATCATCGACGGCGGCAAAAGGTTCATCAAGAAGCAGAATATCCGGGCCAGTGGCGAGAGCCCGGGCCAGAGATAATCGCATTTGCATACCACCAGAGAGCTCTGACGGTCGTTTGTCAGCATCAGCTGCGGTCAGGCCCACTTGTAGCAGCAGATCTTCGCATTCTGTTCGCGACAATTGTCTTGAGCTAGCGTCTGGCCCGAGTTCCAGCGGTAACTTCAGGTTCTCAGCGGCTGTCCTCCAGGGGAGAAGTGTCGGGTGCTGAAAAACAAAACCGATTCGACGGGAGGAGTCTGCAGAGGTCGAGTGCTGAATCAATGCTCCGCCGGTAGGCTTCAGCAAACCGGCCAGCATCTTCAGCAGAGTGGATTTACCGCAACCTGACGGCCCGACGATGGACAGGAATTCTCCCTGAACAACATCCAAACAGAGGTTCTGGAAAACCGCTCGTTCCGCACCATTAAACCGTAACTCAATATCGCGCAAGGCAAATGCGGGAGATCGTGTTTCGGGAGCTAAGGAGGGAGACGGCATGAAGATCCGAGCAAAATAGCGGGAGCAGAAAACCAGCGGCCCGGTCATCGTAGTCCAGATGACAACGACTTTCACCCGGAAAAAGCAGCAAGATCAAAAGCGTATCGGTACCCACAGTAGGGTCGAAGCGTGGAAAAACCGGCGGAAACCGACAGAATCAGCGAAAGATGACGGAGAATTCACCAGCAGCGTCAAAAGCGAAATGGCGAGCGGTTGGCGTTAGCCGACCGGTATGCCGTGGTACCCGTCGGTTCACACCGGGCCGCTCGCCGAGATGGTATATTATTTCTTTGCCTCAGCCTAAGATCCCCTGACAAATAGCCCGCCAGAAACGCCCCGAATATCGAGTTCCGCCGCTTGAACGAACAAGTCTTCCTCAATCTGATCAGTGGAAAGACACACGGCATTCTTGCAGGAATCGGTCGGCTTGGGCTCACGATTCTGGAGCCCGTTTATGGCGGGGCCATCGGACTGCGAAACGCTGGATTTGATCTGGGAATTCGCAAGCCTCGTCGAGTCAACGCTCCGGTGATCAGTGTGGGGAATCTCACCACTGGAGGAACAGGAAAGACGCCGATCGTGGCCTTGGTCGTGCAGGTTCTGCAACAACAGAATCGCATCCCCGGAATCATCAGCCGTGGTTATCGCTCGGTGGATGGGCAGGCCAATGACGAAAAGCGAGTATTGGAAAGGCTATGTCCAGGAGTTCCTCATGAACAGAACTCATCACGATACGAGGCGGCTCGCAAGCTGATCAGTACCACGGACATCGACACCATCGTGATGGATGATGGCTATCAGCATCGCCAGCTTCATCGAGAACTGGACATTGTGCTCATCGATGCCACAAATCCATTTGGATACGACCATCTGCTGCCGCGCGGATTATTGCGAGAGCCCCTGACTGCTCTGAATCGAGCGGACATAGTTTTGATAACTCGATCGGATATGGTCGCTGAATCAGTGCTTGCAGAGATTGAAGGGCGAGTTCGAAAGATCGTACCGAAACTGACCGATCGAATTGGTCGAGTCGAGTTTCGTCCCTCCGGCCTGATCGATGGCCATGGTGTTCGTTATACCGTTGAAGAACTCGGCGATCAGCCAGTGATGCTGGTCAGCGGCATCGGAAATCCCGAAGCGCTTGCCGAAACCTGTCGAAAAGCTGGACTGCGTGTTGAGGCGACTCAGTGGTTTCCTGACCACCATCATTACAGGAAAGAAGATCTGACCGAAATTGCCGACCGAGCCGCCTCCAGGGGCATTAATCGTGTCATCACGACGGTGAAAGATTTGGTCAAAATCCCGGCTGAAAGCTCATTTCTCGCCTTGGAAATCGCCGCCGTCTTCCCGGATCCGAGGCATAAGAAACTGCTGGAAAGCTTGCTGTTTGAGTAAAGCGAACCAAGGCGAACCATGAATCAGTCAAAGTCAACTCACGACGAAGCGAATAGCGATACTCCAGGCACTTGGTTCACCAAAAGGGCTAAAAGCGCGCAGCCAAACACGATAAGCTCCGACAGGAAGTGCCTGAGTGATCTCTTTAGCGTTTCCCCGGATCGTGCTCACGCGCAGGACATCCGTCTGCAAAGCCGATTCCCCGACAACACGCAGTTCGTATCGATCAGCGAATTGCACGGGATCCCAACGAAACGTCACCCGTCCCGCGGAAGCGTTCAGCGGAGCCAGCATTTGCGGCTGGCCACCGACAGTCAGGTTGCGAGCAGTACTCCAGGCACTCTGAACACCATACTCAGCAGAAGCACGGACCTGCCAGGTGTAATTTCCGACGGGCAGGTCTGCCGGAGTTGTCCAGACTGGCAACCGCACTTCAGAAGCCTGATAAATCGCGGCTCCGGTCTTACTATCACGAAGTACGACTTCGTAACTGCGGGCACCCAGGACGGCTGACCATTGCAGGGCAGGGGTACTGTCGAAAGTCGACAAAGGAGTGATGGTAGTCGTCGGGACCGTGACCACCGTGAACGAAATCGCTGGCGACCAAGAAGTCTTCTCGCTTCGAACATCAACCCCGCGAACCCTAACTTGGTACATCCCCATTGGCAAAGGGTTTGGAAGCGTCAGGCTGGTTACTGTGCTGCTCGAGGAAGTCACAACGAAGGATTTCAGGCGAAGGATATCGTCGATCTGAAATTCATATCTGATGGCCGTCGGCACTTTGCTCCACGAAAGCTTCGGTCGAGCAGTCACCTGAGTCTCGGCCAGCGGGTTCAACGCGATAGGACTGTCGACATTAAGCAGATGACCCGAACTGAAGGTGGTTGAACCGCCAGTGCTCAGGTTAGCTCGTACCAGAACACGATAACGTCCCAGGGCCGCTAAACCGGCGATTGACAACGAAGTTTGAGTGACCGTTCTTCGGATCAGATTAGCCGTGGTACCGGACAGGAAATCGATTCGAACATCGTAGCTGCTGGCATTCGAAACAGGTGTCCAGGAGAAATTGACCGGACTATTCAGTACGGCTGTTGAAGGGCCAATAATCCTGGGCGCTGCTGGTTCAGGAGTGCCGGGAAGAGCGTCCAGGACCAGTATCTCATTTTGTCCAGAATGCAGACCTGCCGCAGAAGCCCTCAGGGAAACTCGCTGATCACCGTCATTTATCTGATCCTGAACTGCCTGAACTTCAAAATTAATGAATGCTGCTCCGGCAGGAATCGTAACCGTAGACGGCACAATAAGTTCTGTCTTGTCGGTCGAAAGCGAGACCGTCAGATCGGAAGTCAGATTTCCTATCCGACGGATATTGGCAAAGAACCTCGATCCCTCGGCTGCCTTTCTTACTGAAAGCCCGGGAATCAAGGTGCCAACTCCGGCCGGCGCAACAATACCTTCCAGCCAGACGCGGTACACAGACTCATCGGAATCATTAGTCGCTAAACGCAACTCGCCGGCAAAGTAACCCTGAGCCGTGGTCTTCAGGCGAACGGCCAATGTTGCGGACTGGCCGGGCTGAAGAATGGTCGTGGGGTAACTTACGATCTCATAGCCGGTCGGCACCGTGACAGAACTCAGTGAAAGCAAAGCAGAGCCAAAGTTACGAATATCAAAAGTCCGGATTTGCCCTGCCGAACCGGGAAGAGATGAGCCGAAATCAATCGGAGTAAATCGTGCGCTGGGAATGAGTTCACCACCCAGCTCAACTCGGAGCTCCGGAACACCCACGTTCGAAACTGTGAAGGTCTTTCGAGTCAGCTCGACACCATTCTGGAGCCATGTTGCAGTCCAGGTTCCCAGCGCGTTGGTGGTTGGAAGAGTGACCGTATAAGCCCATTGAGAAACCTGAAAGAAAGTACTTCCCGGGTTACTCGTCTGATCCAGAAACAGACTGCCATCGGGTCGCTGGAGACGAACCGTTCGAGTATCACCCGGCATCATTGCTCCGGCAATCACCCAGAACGAGAGGCGATTGCCTGGCTTGAAAGTGCGGATGTCCTGAGGTTGCTCTGCCCACTCGGAAGCGGTCGGGACATTGCTGGAGAAGCCCGACTTGATCACGTGACGATAATCGGCAGGATATTGAGGCGGCGTCACCCAGAACGTCGCAGGATCCAGCATCGTTTCAACAGGATGGTTCTTGTACGTCAGTTCAAAATGAACATGCGGCCCGGTGGAGAAACCGGAACTGCCGGTCCATCCAAGAAAATCACCGGCGGCTATCGAATCCCCGACCTTCACCGAAACAGAATCTTTTCGCAGATGCC
Organism: Planctomycetaceae bacterium; assembly: GCA_046349735.1. Classification (GTDB taxonomy): domain Bacteria; phylum Planctomycetota; class Planctomycetia; order Planctomycetales; family Planctomycetaceae; genus SXXK01. The sequence goes on along the minus strand of JAXMBU010000092.1, from coordinate 7,074 downwards.
AGTATTTGGCTCGCCAGTTGTTTCCGAGATTAAGGATGACATAGTTGGCGGGCGGCTCCGGATAGGCAAAGCCCTTGTTGCGATCAAAGGCCCCGTCGTTGACCGCTTCAACGAGGCCATCGGCCGCGGCAAGAACCGGCATTCCAACATCAGCCGCAGAAAAATCGGCCAGTCCGATATCAATTGCATCATGTCCAAAAGTCGGCGTATCGTAAGTGAACTTGCCTCCGCGATAATCTCGCAGGAAGCCCGGTCGAGGATCCAGATCGGCGAAATTCATGACTCGCCAGTCGACGCCAGCCGTACCCTCAACCACAGACCTTAGCTTCTGAGGCAGGTTTGTTGCTTGAGCAGGAGTGAAAGTAAACGTCCGGGAGTTGTCGGTTTCGTTGGTTTCGACGATCTGATTAAACGGATCAAGAACGACCTGAACAGTGTGGCTGCCTGCTTCGGCATAGCCATGGAACATATCGGCGAACCAATTTTCGGTAGCTGCAGCGGTTCCTGTTCCAAATGTCAGGTCGGTTTTGTCGACCGCGATGCCATCAACGATGAACCGAATCGCATAGGACTCGGAGACAGAAAGTCCGTTGGTGGAGTAAAGACTGCGGATTTCCACCTGTTCACCCTGCAACGGGCGATTGATCCGGGCGTTGTTTCCATCAACGAGGAACGCGTCTGAGATGGCCAAATTGCTGAGCAGCGACCGGTTTTCGAGCGTTTCCGTGGCTGCAGGGGCCCCATCGGCCGTAGCAATCCAGCACGGTTGAGTTCTGGCCAGAAATCGTCGTCGTCTGGGCTTCATGGTCGCTTGGTTAGCTTTCGGAACACTCAACGAACGCGGAATGGGCCAAGGTTGATCATGCAGGGAAACGGCTCCCCTGGTCAAGACGAGCATTCTTCGGAAGAGCAACAAAAGAGCCCAAAAACAGTGGTAAACAGGCCGCAAACCCGGAGGATTCGGACATTCGTCGCATACGATACGCTGGCCCCGACCGTTGAGCATGCAGCCCGTCGGCGGAGCGACTGGAGTACTGTACGCCCGTCGCTCCGCCGACGGGACTTCCGCGCTTACTCCTTGATTCATGAGCGTCCGAAAGTCGTTGAAAGTCCAACCCAGAAAGTTTCTGCGTGCCGTTTTTGATTCGTGAACTTCAACTGGAGCCCGATTCGCCGTTTATTGACGCGCGAGCCGATCGCTGTGTGCAGGAACTGGCCGGAGGATCTCGTTCTCACGTGACCGGGCTTTTCGATCACGATTGTGTGATGCTCAATGGAGTTCTGGAGATTGACCCCGGTCGAAAACTGGCGGTCGGGGACCACGTGCGAGTCCGCTTCGAAGAAAACCGTCGCTATTCTCCCAAACGTCGACCTCAGGTGACTCGCCACCGAGGTTTTACGATCGTCTATGAAGATCGTGAAATCATCATCGTCGATAAATCCTCCGATCTGTTGACGGTGCCGACAGATGGACGTGAGCCTCATACGCTGATCTATCGAGTCAACGAACACGTTCGTCACGAAGGCCGAGGTCGTGGCGCGTTTCTGGTTCATCGGCTGGATCGAGGCGTTTCTGGTCTGCTGGTGTTCGGCAAGACGAAGGAAATGGCGGATGCTGTGCAGTCCCAGTTTTCCCAGCGAAAACCGGAACGTCAGTACGACGCGATCGTGACCGGCCATGTCGTAAAGCAGCAGGGCGAGTTTCGAACATATCTCGCCACATCGAAGAATCTGAACCGCTATTCGACCGAGGATGAAGAAGACGGTGAGCTGGCGGTCACTCATTATCAGGTCGTCCGCAACTATCCTCGCACGGCTCAATCGCCAGCGGTGACTCACGTGACGGTTCAATTGGAAACCGGACGCCGAAATCAGATCCGCGTGCATTTTGCCGAAGAAGGCCACCCGGTTCTGGGAGATTCGCGTTACCGGTCACACCTTTGGAAAGACATCCCGTGGCCTCATAAAAGACTGGCTTTGCATGCTTCGACCCTGGCTTTTGTGCATCCAACCTCGTGCGAAATGTTGCGATTCAATTCGCCACTTCCTAAGGAAATCTCGGGCTTCCTGCGTTACATTCAGCAGCCTCCTGAGAAACGCGAAGGTGTCAATCGGAAGTAAAATGATAGTTCACAAGTAGGTCCTTTCTGCCGGAAAGGACTTTCGCCGAAAGGCGAACCCTTTGTGCAACGATTCCACGATATCGGGCGAAAACTTTTCATGACTTACACCGATGTCGCGGAAAGCCGCGAAGTCCTGCCCGGCAGGTAGGACCTACCGAAATCTTCAATAGCACCAGTGGCCATAGAAGTTTCGCGGCTCAAAGAATTTCTGACCGAACTCGTCTAAGGTGCCTTATGGGCTCGAGATCTGTTTGTGGTTTGGTTGCTGTCGCCGTCATCATTATCGGGACAAGTGTCGATTCCGCCTCAGCCGCCGACTCGGTCGCGGATTGCCAGGCCATGATGGCGTCTGGAAAATATGCCGAATGCCTCGCCGCGACGACAAAGGCGATTGAAGAAAAAAGCTACGGCGAGGAATGGCCAATTCTTAAAGCTCAGAGTGAGTTGGCTCTGGGCAAGTATCCAGAAGCACTCACAACGGTTGTGGCTGGCATCGAAAGATACGCCTGGAGTGCTCGCCTGCGGCATCTGGAATACGAATGTGCTCTGGCCAACGGCAAAAAGGAACAGGCTGCCGCCGCCTTGATGGAGGTTGAAAAACAAGTTGCAACGGCATCGTGGAGATATACCGATGCCGACGATCTCGCCGCAATCGGCTGGGTCGCGATCGCACTCGGAGCCGACGCCAAAGCCGTTCAGGAAGGCTTCTTCGAACGCGCGAGAAAGAATTACTCCAATCGGCCGGACGGGTTTCTGGCGGCCGGTCGGCTGGCACTCGACAAGGGGGATTTTGCCTTCGCCGCGGAACTGCTGACACCCGCTGCGAAGGAGTTCGAAACGAATGCAGAGATTCAGTTTCTGCTCTCTGAAGCGCTGAACTCGTCTGACCGCGAGCAGGCCGCTCAGTTGCTTCAGAAAACGCTCGAACTAAACCCTCATCATGTCGGCGCTATGCAACGCGCGGCGGAGCGACAGATCGATTCGGAAGACTATTCCGGAGCGGAAGAAACCATTCGCCAGATGTTGGCCGTGAACCCACATCTTCCCGAAGCTCACGCGATGCAGTGCGTGATTCATCGGCTGCGAAACAACACAGAAGGGGCCGATCAAAGTCGGGCGGAAGCGTTGAAGTTCTCCCCGATCAATCCAAAGGTCGACCATTTGATCGGCCGAAAATTGTCGCAGAAGTACCGATTCACCGAAGGCGAGACCGCGCAGCGGAGCGCTCTGGAGCTGGATCCGGAATTCAATGCGGCTCGAGTCCAACTGGCTCAGGACCTGCTTCGACTGGGGCAGGAAGCGGAAGGCTGGCAAATGGCCGAACAGGCTCATGACAAAGATGGGTACGACACTACGCTCTTCAATCTGTTGCAGTTGAAGGACAGTTTGGGCCGATTCACGACACTCACCAGCCCGCACTTTCAGGTACGGATGGAGAAGCAGGAAGCCGCGGTGTATGGCCAGCGAGTTCTGTCTCTGCTGGAAGAATCATGGACCGAATTAGTACCTCGCTACGAGTTCGAACCCGAGCTGCCGGTGATGGTGGAGATCTATCCGCGAGCCGATGATTTCGCGGTACGAACCTTCGGAATCCCGGATGTTTCAGGGTTCCTGGGAGTTTGTTTCGGCAAGGTCGTCACGGCCAACAGTCCGGCATCACGACGTGATCATCCGACGAGCTGGGAATCTGTGTTGTGGCATGAGTTCTGTCACGTGATCACTCTGCAGAAGACCGGCAACAAGATTCCCCGGTGGCTGAGCGAGGGCATTTCGGTCTTTGAAGAGCGTCGAGCAGACATCCGCTGGGGCCAGCACATGAATCACGATTTTCGCGATCGTATTCTGGGCGACAAGATTACTCCTATCAGCCAGCTTAGCAGTGCATTCCTGACGGCGAAGAGCGGCGAAGACATGAACTTCGCGTACTACGAATCATCCATGGTCGTTGAACACATCGTTCAGACCCACGGCCTGCAAGCTCTGAATGCGGTACTGCGTGATCTCAACACGGGAGTTCAGATCAACGACGCTCTCGATCGTCACACGGGAGGACTTGAGGCTCTGGAAACTTCCTTCAAGAGCTTTTTGACCGAGCAGGCCAAAGGCTGGGCTGTGGGTGTCGACTTTTCGAAAGAAGCGTTTGCGGAGGCCAAACCCACGGATCTGGAAAGCGTCAAATCATTTCTGGAGACGCATCCGGCGAGCTTTGCCGGATTGATGACTCAGGCCTCATTGCTTCTGCAGGACAACAAACTAGACGAGGCAGAAGTCGCTCTGAAGAAACTAGTAGAACTGGTTCCCGGAGACGTTAGCACCAATGGGCCTCGCAGGTTGTTGGCGGATGTTTATCGGAAACGAGGTGACAACGAGCAGGAGGCGGCAGTGCTGGCTGAACATCTGGCTCGGACAGCCGATGATCTGGAAGCTGCCATGCGATTGCAGGATCTCTGTAACGAAGCAAAGCAATTGGAACGTGTCGTCGAGCAGGGGCAGACGATCTTTGGGATTGATCCGTTCCAGATCGCAGCGATTCAAAAGACACTGGCCGCTGCGGAAACTCTGAAGCAGAACGACATCGCGGTGGCGCAATTGTCGAGTCTTCTGGAGCTGCAGTCGGATGACGCCCCGCGGCTGCATTATCGAATCGCCCGAATGCTGCAGGGAACGGATACCGCCCAGTCTCGCCGTCATGTTCTTCTGGCATTGGAGCAGGCTCCAAGATTCCGCGACGCGCACATGCTGTTGTTGGAGCTGAAACGGGCGGAGTTAGTAACGGAGCCGGCGAAATGATCCCGTCGGCGGAGCGACGGGTGTACCGTACGCCCGTCGCTCCGTCGACGGGAACTGACAGCCGGGCGTACAACGTTTCGGCAGTCAGGAAAAAAGACGGGCGGGCAGGAGTTCAGACTGGAAAAAAGTGGCGAGGCTTTGGATAGTGCGGGCTCGGGTAGAAATGTTCGTCTCAAGCTGCAGGATGCAATCTCGCAGACGTACTCCCAGTTTCAGGTTACTTGAATCATGGTTGCTCTGGTCGAAAAACAGTTTCAGTTGCTGATCACGGACGACAATCCGTCCTTCCGCTCGGTCCTCAGAGAAGTCCTGGAAGACCGTCCATTTCTGGTGCTCCACGAAGCGGAATCCGGCGAAGAAGCCCTCGAAGTCGTGCAAAGCCGTCGAATCGACATCGTGCTGCTCGACATGCATATGCGGTTTTTGACAGGGATAGAAACCCTGCGAGCCATGAAGCAGCTGGATATTGTGCGACCGTGTATTCTGATTACATCGGACACCAGCGAAGACGTCTGCCGCGATGCTCAGGATGCTCAGGCCTTTACCGTCCTCAAGAAGCCGGTTCCTCGACGGCAGCTTGTTGAAACCGTCGCAACGGCGCTGACAACAGCCTATGACTTAGCCGCAATCTGATCACACAGCGGAACGCTGGGATTCGCATCCTGTAACAGTTCGGCCAGAGTTGTGGACCGGAAAGCAGTCTCCATCGACATCAGCGCCTGATCCATGCGGAAATGCAGTGCGCAGAGTCGGGTGCCGTGAGATTTCAGATCGAGCGGACAGGTCGTAATCCTTTTGATCGGATCGACAGCGTTCACGATATCCAGAATTGTGAGCTCGTCCGGTTGATGAGCCAGTGCCACGCCGCCGCCGATTCCACGTTGTAGACGTACGATGCCTTTTTCCTTAAGGCCCTGCAGAACCTTGGACAGATAAGCGGGCGGAACCTGAGTGGCTTCCGCGATCTCAGCGGTCTTCTGCGGTTGCGGAGATTTCATCGCCAGATGCACGACAGCTCGCAACGCATACTCGACAGTCTGAGAAAACATGGAATCCGCCTGTAAGGAAATACTTTAGAAATTCTGTCAGAGCGATACGGAGTCTACCTGCATGAGCCGGGATTCGCCTGGCTCAGTCCGGGTCGCACAATCATAGCATTGGTGGCAAAGGACGAGTTCAATCTTCCAAATCTCGATTGTCGACGCCACTCAGCTTGTCTGAGTGGTGAAGCGTTTGGAATCCAGAATTCATAGTTTCCCCGAACCTTTTCAGCTCTCTCAGACCGCTGCCTACGGCAGCGGTCTGAGAGAGCTGGGGGAACGATGAAATATCGCTTATTTGGTTGCCAAACCTCCTCACCGTCGGCACAAGGCCGAAGGGGTCGATTCTGGGCAGTCGAACGAGTCAAATTGCTCGAAGGATGCAGCGCACCGTAAGTTCCAGAACATTCTCCATGCGATCAGGTGCCAACGTAGCGTGAATAGAGTGTTCGAGCGACAGCCGGGTCGCTTGTTCCCCGGACGATCGCTCGCCCGTCCGGAAAAATCGTCAGTTCGAACGGCGAGGCATCATTCATCGCGACAAGATCGCCGTCGGGAGAATGGACATCTCGCTGCTCTGCTGAACGCGGAATAGTAACACGAACCAGGAACGGATTGGACGTCACACTACCGGCCGAAGCCAGTCGAATCGCTAGATCGCTGAGGGAGAGGGCCAGTTTTTCTGGCGGAGTAATCTGCACCGCGTTTCGACCACAGAGAACGGTTGAGGCCGAACGCTGGCTGCCGGTCAGCCATAAGCGTTCACCGTTCTGGCAGGCCGGGCACTGTTGGGATTCCCGGAGTTTGCTCACATCGACCGCGCGAAACGAGCCATTCCAGACATCAACGATGTGCAGTTTGCGGTCAACTTGGTGACTCTGTCCCACCAGAATTCGCAAAGCGATCGCGGCCTGCAGTGAAGCGACGACATTGACAGCCGGTCCCAGAACTCCCGCAGTATCGCACGTTTCCGTCGCTCCCGGTGGAGGTGGTAATGGCATCAAACATCGCAGACAGGCTGACTCATGCGGAAACACGGGCATGACCTGACCAACGGCTCCGGTGCAGCCGGTGAAGATCCACGGGATATTCTTTTCGAGCGACAGGTCGTTGATCAGATA
>JAXMBU010000091.1:0-21988 GCA_046349735.1 Planctomycetaceae bacterium | reverse complement strand
CAGACTGGCACGGGCCGCGTGCGGACTAAACCGTTGTTCGGTGAGATCAGCTGAACGTGGCTCGATTTCGCCTTTATCCGTTCATTGCCATTCAATGACATTGATTCCTTTAGATTCAAATCTCATGCCCCCCCGCAGGAAACAAATGGTGGCTTCATGCCCCATTCAGATCTACGTCTCGTGGCGCATAAAAAAAACCTTCGCTCGTCCAGAGATCGAAGGTTTTTCAGTAAGTGGAGGATAACGGGGTCGAACCGATGACCTCTTGCATGCCATGCAAGCGCTCTCCCAACTGAGCTAATCCCCCGGGAGTTTGCTTCGCTCTGGTTGCCCTGAGCGAGTCGGGGGAACGCTATCAGCGCTATTCGGGAGTGTCAAGTTGTTTCGTCGGCTTCACCAAAAATAGTGGCCCCGTCAGGAACCGGAATTCTCAGACAAAAGGATCGCCATGCGAATTGCTTCTTTCATGCCACTGCAATCGGCAGGTGTTGCCGGATTCCATGCTCGATCAAACGCAGTACCGTGTGTGGGACTCGTTCGCACAATTGGTAATCCAAGTGTAATGTTGACCGCCGAATCAAAGCCAATCAGCTTGACGGGAATATGGCCCTGATCGTGATACATCGCGACCACACCATCAAACTCTCCAAGCATTGCGCGACGAATCAGAGTATCGACCGGCAGCGGCCCCGTGACATTGGAAACCATCTGACGCGATCTCTCAACGGCGGGGCGAATGATTCGCTGTTCTTCATCGCCGAACAAGCCGTTCTCTCCGCCGTGTGGATTTAATGCACACACCGCGATGGCTTCTCGACGACAGCGAATCTGGTGCAGAAATCCCGCCATCAGGCTGATCTTTTCTGACACTCCCTCCACAGACAGCAGTTCCGGAACACTGGCCACGGAGGTGTGCAGTGTTACATGAACGATGCTGATGCCATGGCCGACGATCCGATCAGGATTTACCGATGGGCTGGATCCGCGAAGCATGGAACGCCAGGGAGCCAACGAGGTTTCCGGCAAATGGAGCATCATCGCGAAATCAGAAACGCCACATTTCTCCGCAAGGATCTCCGTGTGGCCAGGATAATGATGCCCGGCCAGATGCAGAGCTTCCTTGTTCAACGGAGCCGTCGCAATGGCGTCCGCGAATCCTCTCTGCACAAGCTCAATTGCTGAGACCAAATACTGAAACGCCGCATCGCCAGCCAGGGCACTGACTACTCGCTGCGGCGCCTGCAGGACAGAATCGCGGGCAGGGTTCCAGCACGGAATTAAGTCCTGGTTACCAGCGTGAATCATCGCCTGGTGAAAGTCTGCCACTGTTTCGTACTTTTGTTCCAGCTCAGCGAACCGGAGCGGAATGCCGAACATTTCCGCTGCTCTGCGAAAGATCTCCGGATGCCCGATGAGAACGATGCGGTATTTGTCCCCGAACGATAGGGGGGCGATCGCGCGAACAATGACCTCGGGACCAATCCCGGAGACGTCACCCGCTGTGATAGCAATAACCCGCTGACGTACGGACATACACTGCTCGAATCTGCCACGAAAAATGTGGGTTCTTCCGCACTTACATACGGGGACTTTGATCTGTTTCTGATAATCAACGATTCCTCAGATTGTTCAACATGGAATCATCTGAGACATCAAACCATTTTCTCAACTCTTCACCGAACAGCGGCCCACGTGCTGTCAAGAAATGGAAATAAAAGGCAGTTGGATCTTAAACGACTAAGCGTCTTCAGTGCTGACGAAATCCTTCGGTGACTTCACCGGCAGGATTTCGTTTCAGCCTTTGTGGCTGAGTCGCTCCTTCCCAGGGGAAACGACCGATCATGAATTGCTAAATTCATAGTTGGGGGAATCGCCCGAGAGGGAGCGCTCTTATCATTGGTTGCCATTGCACCGCCACTTCAGGCAACGCCTGTCCGTCAGTTGACTTAGTCGAATTATCAGCCGCAGGGCGTTAGCCCCCGGTTGTCTTTCCTTGGTTTCAGCGGCTGAAACCGGACGCTAACGCGTTCCGGCTGATCAATTCAACAGGCATGCTATGTATAATGCTGCTTCAGGCGGAATTCCGGATGAGCCTGCAGCCACGCATTGATCCGATCTGTGCGAGACAACGCGACCGGAATAAAGGCCAGAGCCTGCTCGAGACGGTCATTCGGCTCCGCACAGCTGAATCTCAGGAAGCCACCACCCGCTTCACCGAAGCACTCCCCACCCAGACAGGCAACACCGAACTTGTCATCAGCCGCTTCGAGGAAGTAAAGAGCCAGCCCGTGACTGGTGATACCGAGGCGGTTACACACCGGCTTTACGCTGGGGAACACGTAGAATGTTGCGGTTGGATCAAGCGATGAAAAGCCGTCGATCCTGTTCAGGCCGTTTGTGAGCAACACGACCTTCTCGCGAAACTTCAGCATCGTTTCATCGCGCTCTTTGGCGTCCTGATCCAATGCCGCACGACCTGCCAGCTGGACAATTGGTGGTGTGCACGACAATGTCGTGTTGATCATCTTGCCGATTGCGTCAATGATCTCACGCGACGCAGCGCAGAATCCAAGACGCCAGCCGCTCATGGAGTACGACTTGCTGAATGTGTAAGCGGCAACGCATTGATCCAGCATTCCCGGTTGAGCCAACAGAGAATGATGCTGGCCTTTCCAAATCATATGGCAATAGGGCTCATCGCTGAACACTGCCACGTTTCGGCCTCTCACAAGGTCCGCGATGTCTCGCAGATCCTGTTCGGTTGTCACACCCCCGGTCGGATTGTGCGGCGAGTTCAAAAAGATGCCCCGTGGAGCCGGGTCCGTATTCAGAAAGTCTTCGATGTCCGAAACCTGCGGACGGAATTCTGTTTCCTGTCGCAAAGGTTTCAGGACAGCTCGCGCGCCGCGTCGCTGAATGTTCGGAATGTAAGTTGGAAAATGAGGACTGAAGACGAGGCATCCGTCACCGGGATTCAGGAAAGCTTCGCAGAAGAACTGTTCAAAAACTTTTGCACCCGGGCCGACGGCAATATTCTCGGCGGCGACAGGGACAGAGAACTCTCGCTTCAGGAAACGAGCGGCTGCATCTCGGAATTCCGGGAGTCCCGGCGATGGGCAGTAGTGAGACTGATTGTCATGAATAGCCTGCAGGCCGGACTGGATGGCCGATGCGGTACTGTTAAATGGGCTGTCGCCAATTTCCAATTCGACGACATCCTTGCCGGAGGCCTTCAACTTCTTGGCGACTGCCAGAACAGTGAATGCGGTTTCAACATTTAGTGATCTGGCAAAATCGCTCAACTGAGCCGTCATGATAGTGAGTCCCCAAAGCCCGTGTCAGGAAAGTGATAGTGGAATATTCGATGCAGAATGCGTCAAATTGACGCTCGCGGGATCGTAGCGGATTTTCAGCTTTTTGCGATGTTGAACGAGTCCAATCGCGTTCAGCGGCCAAAGGCTCGTGCTGAGTAAGTGGAATGACGCCAGCTTCCGCTGATTCGCATAAAAAGTCCAGACAACTTCGGCGGCCGAAATGCGCCGTTCACGGGAGAATCGTCAAACTTCTATCATCTGAGTTTGACGACCGTGGACGGCAGCAATCATGACGCACGAGTGTTGTGTTAACCTTCAAACCGTGGGTTGGACATGACAGTTCCACCAGCCTGAGTCGAAATGCCCATCCTCGGGAGAATTGACTCTCGGTTCAGCGACCAGGCTGTCTCTCAAGCTCTTTGATTTGTGATCGCTGAAGGTTTCGGAATTGAGGCGCTGGTGATTTTTGAAGGACTGAAAGTGTACCGCACCTTCAGATGCTCGGCGGACCTTCGACGACGATTGTTTTTCGTCGTTCAATCGGAGTGGCTTTCCATTCGACGGAACGTTTCTGAGCCGGCTTCTTGTCAGCGGGCGCAGGTGTTGGTTCTGACTGCGGTAAAGCGGCCGTTTTTGTTTCTGCAGTGGTCGCTGGAGTCGGAACAGCTGTCGGTGCTGCGGCAACGGTCGCCTTCGAGTCACTGACAGGTGCCGCGACAACCAACGGCGTTGGTGGCATGATGACAGAAGTCGCTTCTGCTGGTCCAGCGACAAGCGGGATCTCTTCTGCAGAGACTGCGGGAGCCGAAACTGCTGACGCCGCAAGCACGACAGTTGGAGATGGCATTGACCTGACCTCAGAAGGCGTTTCATCCGAAGTCGCGTCGCTGACCACAGCGTCGGCGGGTAAAGGCTGAAGCGAAGGCTCTGTGGAGGTTATCGGTGTTGGTGCCAACGCCGAGGCTGCCGCTGTCGGCATTGTTTCCGGAAGCTCGTCCGCTGGATCCGGTAACGGAATCTGTTTCAAGGGATTCTCGGGGATCGGCATTGGTGACGTTGTTGCAGGGGCCGAAGGCGTTTCCGGTGTCGTGTCAGGAACAGGCGGTTTTGGTTCCGGCGTAGGAATCGGTGCCGGTGTCACTGGGGCCGCAGGTGTCGGAGGTGTCGGAGTCACGGGCTCGGGGGGCGACGGATTGGCCGGTGATGTCGCGGCTGGTGTTGTCGCCGGAACTGGTGTCTGAGGCGTCGGTGCGGATGGCCCCGGATTGACTGCTGCTCCGGGAACGGCAGGCGGTATTGAGACCGCTGGCTTGCCGGACGTCGCTGGATTCGCAGCGTTGGGATTAACTCCCGGAGTTGTTGGAGGAGTCGTCGCTTCTGCGGTCGTTGATTTGGCCGGCTGCGAATTCGAAATCACTTTCGTGTTCGGTGGTTGCTGAGCAACGGCCTGCTGCTGCGGGAGAACTCTCTCGAGGTAAATCGTCAAAGCATCTGTCGCGTGATACAGCGGTGAGCAACTGACATAAGCTTTGCGATTATTCTTGAGGTCATTGGCAACAGCCTCGATCGCACGGCGGACCCACTGTTCCTTCAGGCGTTCCTGTGGCAGAGCGACCATGAGAAACTCCAGCAAGTGCCCCATGCTGGCCATACGTTTGTCGAAGTCCTGCTTGTATTCGCGACCCCGATAATAGTTCGAGGACAGGGAGCCATCTTTATTCAACTGCGTTTGGATTGTTCGAATATACTTCTGTATTTTTTGGTCCGCCTGAGCCCAGACACCACGCAGCGGCTTACCCGTTTTCAGGTAAACGTTGCGTGCGCGAGCCAGTGCGAAGAGTCCGTGAGTTCCTCCACATGGCGATGTGGGACCACCGACCTGCTTGCCGGTTTCAAGGAGAACAAGTCGTTCGATACTCCAGCGTTCGCCTTTTTCGTTAATCCATTCCGCATCAGGCGGAAGGTAAGTCGACAGCGCCCACAACGTCCACGTGACTTCTTCTTTGGCATTTGCGGTCATTTGAGCATTCTTCAGCATATCCCGCATCGTGATCGGTCCCTGCGGAGTGCCGAATTGAGTGTCAAGCGGCAGGTTGCACATGGCAAGAATTGCCAGTGACTGGTTAATGTGTCCTTCAAACCAGTATGGATGATTGAACGGATGCGCGCGGCCACCGTGGGATGTTTTCTGGAACCACGGCTCGTTTTTATACATCGGCCCGGTCTTGATCCAGTCCAGCCCGTTGATCGTCTGCCCGTTATGATTGATCAGGAAGTCCTGACGCAGTCCCAGCAGACCATGCATCATCTGCCACGGTGTATGGTCTGTAGTGTTCAACAATCGCTGTCGAGTAATCTCGCGAGTCTCGTAGACCAGCTTCACCAGCGGATCGCTGCTCTCCAATACGGCTCCGGATGCGGGACGAATCGGAACCTTGCCAGGGCTTTCCAGAAGGATGACCTGCGGTTCGTCTTTGGCTGACTTTGCGCCGAGCTCATTGGTGGACTGTTCCTGGCCACGCCCGACACTTCCGGAGACAATGCTGATCGCAGCGAGCAGCGGCAGAATCTGCGCGAATGCCAACTGCTCATTGATACGCCTCATCGGGACAGCCCCCTCATCCTCAGTTGCAGGTCAACGACGGCGCGAAGCGCGGTCCGACCTTTGGATACCCCTGGGTCTGTTTTCGGTAAATCCGGCAGCGCTCTTCAATCCATAAGATTCGGCACAACCGGAATTCGCATCAGGTGCGGCGGTGGCTGCCAAGGAACGCAGTGGATTCCGCCAGATGGCGACGGAATCGGGAGGTCTGTTCCAGAAGATCGGTGAGCGATCTGTCCTCCTGCGCGATTTCGTGGCAGGCTGCTTCCAGAGACGGAAAGAGTCCTTCAGAGATTCGAGTTTCCACCATGGACTGGGCCAGTTGATGAATTCGCTCGGAAAGCCCCTGGCGAAGATTCCAGATAAAGATCATGACCAACAGGCCCGACCACAGGACCAGAAACAACACTGCCGGGATGTAGAAGTCCACGGCGAGCAAAGGTTCCGCTTCACTTCTTGCTCCAATGATCGGAGCCAGAAACGAACTCCAGAAGAAGTTGTAGCCGACTCGCAAAATCAGAAACGCCACATACAACAGAAACAAGCCTTCGTAGCGATACTGAATGATCTTTGTGCAGTGCTGTTCAGCCAGTTCTTCAATCAGTTGATCGATGGCCCGGCGAGCATCCCCGAGGAACTGTCCTTCGACCTGAGCCGCTCGACGACGCAACTGGCTGAGATCTCGCCGATCACTGAATTCTTCCGTCTGAATTCCCGCGCTGTGCACATAGCCTGAAACCACCATGCGAGCTTCCTGCAGATGCTGATCGGCAATTCCGAACGAAGCAAGTCGCTCCAGTGTTGAGTCCGCATCATTCTCTTCGACTTTCGACTTCACCCACCTCGCGCCCTGCATGGCTCCAATCAAGGCCATCTGAGCTGACGAGCGTGCTCGAAAGAAACTGAACGAGGCGATAAATGCACCCAGTCCGTTGTAGAAGCGAAGCACGGAACTGAACGGGCTGAACCCCCAGATGTCCGTGACGGCCGCCAGCAGGCGACGCTCCCAGAGATTTCGATTCAGCAACAATTCATCTCGCAATTGAGTTGTTAGTGAATCTCTCAACTTTGTTCGCTGTTGCTCCAAAATATCCTGTAGTGAACGGACATCTTTCAGCCGCTTGTCGTAGTCGATTCGACATAACGTCAGCGCTTCTTCAAGCAGATCAATCAGGTTCGCTCGTCGAATCGCGACTCGACGCGACGCACCCAGTTGATTCGTCAACAGGTCGATCAGGCGTCCAAAGTCTCCCGACGTTCTCTGTCCCTGAGCCTGCTCCAGCACCGCTCGCCGCGAATTCACAAAGAACATGTCCGGAACCTGATAGGCCGGTGCGAGATTCTGCTTCCAGTCGTCACGAATATCGGAATCCTGATCGGCATGCGTCTGCACAAAAACCAGTCGGCAGCCAGCGGCTGCATCGGCCAGTTCTTCGGAAATGCGAGCACTCCGGTATTTTTGCTGAGTCGATACGTACAGCAACACATCACAGTGCGGCAGGATCGCGCGAAGCCGAGCCAGATTGCTGCCGGAGTCCGCTCCTTCGCTGGTATCCGGATCCGGGCAGTCGATAATGACCAGATCCCGCAGCATCGGCGTGTCGATTTTTTTGATTTGAAACTGGCTCAGGTCCAGTCCCAGAGCATTTGTTTCGAAGTCCGGATGCACGAGCAGGATCGGCATCGTGGTGGTCGGTCGCTGTCGGCCCGATTGAGAAACCTCCTGCCCGACCAGCGCGTTAACGAGAGTACTCTTGCCGGTGCCCGTTCCTCCAAACGTCGCCACGACAATCGGCGATTCGAGTCGAATGCGGAGCGTGGAAACTCGTTCTACAATTTTCCGCACCACCGACCGAGCTTTGTGAGCCGGATCCCAGGCGGGGGAATGATCCAGCCATCGACGCACTTTCAGGAGAAGATCATCGATCTCGGCGAGAATCGTCAGATGTTCCAGTTCAGGTGTCAGTGACATGAATCAAATCCTTTGCAGTGTCGCCACACAATCCTGAATCGTCGACCACGCCTCGCACTTCGTCAGTTCTGCAGCGGCCTTGAGTTCTGCCGGAAGGTCGCCCAGCAATTCATCATGAATCAAACGCGTCAGCCAGGCAGCTCGCCGAGTCGTGAACGAGGAATGAAGAGAATGGAACCAAGCCTGCAACATGCCAGCGCCAGAACCTGCGGCTTTGGAGACCGCGGCCTCACCCGCGATGGCCGCTGTCGCTCCACCAGCGACGTCGGCGACGACGTGCACCATGGCGGAAGCCGCGGCATGGCCCAGCATTGGAGCCACGAATTCGCCGGCCGGACCGAATCCCACCGAGAACAGCACGACACTCGTCACCGGCCGCACCGCTGCGGAAACGTTGTTGAGCTGGCGATAGAAACCAAACAGATCCGGCTGCGTTTTCTCCAGCTGCAGCATTTGTTCGTTGACGACATCCCGAAGCTCCTCATCGAAGTCCAGAGCGTCGTGTTGAGTTCGCAGAAGATTCAACAAGTCCGCTCGAGCTGATCCGCTCAGAACGGCTTCCAGTCGCGGTCGGATGACACTATTTCCGGAGTTGGCCATCCACTGAAGCTTTTCAAACAGCTCTTCGACGACGGACAAAATCGCGGCCCATTCGCGACTACGATAATCATCCATCACCGGTACAGGATCTCCCTGAAGTGCTCGTCGGGCGGCTCGGATGGGCCACATGAGTCCGTTGCCGACAACGCTGTACGCCGAGTTAATTGTGCGAGCCCAACCTTCCTGTCGAGCTTGCCACCATTTGCGAATCTCGGCCACCAAAGCTGAATTGGATGGAGCAGGCCAGTTACGGATTTGAATCACGCTGTCGGTCGCCAGCCGTTCCGCCGTATGTCCAAGATCTTCGCTTGCGCTGCGAAGTTCTAAGAGATATCCGGGGATGCCGCGTTGCGGATGAGATAATTCACGCAGCGAGCCCAGCAGAGTTCTCATTCGAATCTCGCGAAACTTGAGCTTCGCCAGATCGGCCGAAAGATTGCGAGGTGTCTGGTCTGTTGTCGCAACTGTTGTGGTGTTCGGTGAAGAACTGTCCTGAAAGCTCTGTGATCGCTCAAAGAACGGCAGACGCAACTCCTCGGCTGCTCGTCGGTCAGCGGGCGCCAGATAGACAGCATCAGGCTTGATGTGTGTTTCGGTACAGAAAGTTTTCAGCCAGACTGGCCAGTAAGGCTCGTCTTCCGGCAGCAGCACCTGATTGAAGACGATCAGCACCGACTTATCTTCGTCGCCTGCCTTGCGGAAGAATTCTTTAACCGCCGCATCGTTGTATTTCTGTTGAGTAAGCACTGCGATCAGAACATCGGCACAACGCCGCACCGCATCGGCTCGCACCCAGTTCACTCGCGCATCACTGTCGATATCCGGAGTATCCAGAATCAGCAGTGACGATGGCAGCTCCGGAGCCGTTCGCCAGAAGATGCGGTGAGCCGAACTTTCTTCCAGAGCCAGATTCGCATCGGTCCATTCCTGGAGCACAAAGTAGGGGAACACATCCTGCAGTCGCCGCGTATTCGTAAAACCTTCGGGGACCAGCAGAACCGGATGCTTAGTCCCCGACGCCAGCGGACTACTGGCGCTGGCTTTGCATCCGGCCAGATGATTGAAGACAACGCTTTTGCCGATGTTTGTGCCGCCCACGACGGCTACAACCAGAAATGCCTGTTCGCCCAGTTGAGGAATCAACTTCTGCCGCAGCAGTTCAAACCATTCACGATCGGCCAATGCAGGCGTCTGCAGGATGGCCGCTCGCTTCTCCAGTTCACCCAGCGCAGGGACGAGCCGCTGTATCGCGGCTGTACAGGTTTGAAAAACAGAATCCAGTTTTGTTTCGTCCACGCTCGTGCTCAGCGTCGTCCGGTGGTTTCATCATCGTCGTCGAGATCATCGATGTCGTCGATGTCATCTTCATCGTCGTCATCATCATTGTCATCGAAGTCATCGTCGTCAAAGTCTGAATCCGGATGCAGTGGATCATTCGGCGAAAAGAAGAAATCAGCCAGTCCCATCGGAACATTGCTGCCACCCAGAGACTGGTTCTTCTTGTCCGCAAGCGATTTCAGGTCGACGGCGTCCTGGCCCAGGCACTTTTCAAGCGATTCACGCCACGCATCGTCGCGAGCCAGGGGATGTGTCGGATCCTGAGCGATTCGCTTCAGGGCAAAACGCAGGATGTTAATGCCGTCACGAGTTGAGAAGTCCAGATTCAACGAATGCGCTTCCTGCAGGAAATCGACAGTGAGGTTGAGCATCTGGTCGTCCGCAAACGGCAGATGATACTTCAAAATGGCCAGCTCATCTTCGCGTGCCGGATGGCCCAGCGTCAGAGTCGGCTGGAGGCGGCTGAGAATGTAGTCCGGAATTTCGAACGTGGATTCATCCTCATTCATCGTCACCGCACAGCGAAAGTTAGGGTGCGCAGGAATGGAAATGCCAGCCACGATGGACTCGACATAACGGCGATGATCGAGCAGCGGAGCGAGGCTGGCCCATGACTTTTCGTTCATGCGGTTGCCTTCGTCCAGAATGCAGATCCCGCCTCGCAGCATGGCGGTGACCAGCGGCGAAGCGTGGTAGGCGATCTTGCCACTTTCGGCCAGAACCGGAGTGACCAGCAGGTCTTCCGGGCGAGTATCCGCGGTGCACTGATAGATGTAGAGTTCCTGGCCTCGCTGGCGAGCTCCGGAAATCGCGAGTGTTGTTTTGCCGATGCCCGGTGTTCCAACCAGTCGAGGAGTCAGCGGCAGGTCGCGAGGATCCACCACAAGCCAGCAGGCCAGCAATTGTTTCAAAACTTCGCGCTGCCCGATCCATTCGCCTTCGGTCGGGTCGGGAGTACCAAGGTGCAGATTGATACCGTCAATCGTATGGATTCTGCTCATGTATGTTCAGTTATGTTCCGTTAGCCAATGAATATCGGGCCGCAAGCGGGCCGCAGGAAATCGTCGACCATCTACGGATATCGCCCCCAAATGGTTCGAATGCCGTGACGTCAAGCCACGAATCAGCGCGGATCGAGCGGCGGTTGTCAACTGAACCGGTGCTGTGGTTGCGGCCGCTGAGATTTCCGTGTCATTTCAATGCGAATTCCGGCGATGGAAAAAGCACGAGCCGTCCTGAAGAATCGGGACGGCTCAAGGCGGGAAGCTTTTGACAAAGATCGGCGGACAGAGCCCGATGAGTGAGTGTTCAATCAAGACAAGAAATCTTCGCCACCGACTTTACGTCGGTGGTTAACAGGCTTTTGCACTACCGACGCAGCAGCCGCGATTGGCCATTGAGTTAGTGCAATGGCCTTCTTCCACCGGTGTAAACCCGGCGGCGTAGAATTAAGTCACTATTCATCAGCCCATCAGTTCCGGAATTGGTCGACCATGATCAACAACCGGTGTTGGTCGGCCGTTGAAGTCTTTGATCAGAGTGTTGGCGGCGTCGATTCCCAGGTGATGGTAAATCGTCGCGAGGAAATCTCCGGCACTGCAGATGCGTTCGATCACATCTTCGCCGCGCTTGTCGGTGGCTCCGATGACCTGGCCCGTGCGAATTCCGCCACCGGCCCAGATATTCGAAAACGCGCGAGGCCAATGGTCGCGTCCCGGCTGCATCGTTCCGGCTGGAGCACTGGCGTTGCCGGCTCCGGTGCTGGCAGAATGTTCGATCTTTGGTGTTCGACCAAACTCACCGGTAACCACGACGAGCACTCGTTTATCCAGACCGCGAGCATAGATGTCTTCGATCAAAGCAGAAACAGCCTGATCGTAAGCATGTGATCGGAATCGTAGAGCGTCGAAGACGTGATGATTCACCGCGTGGTCGTCCCAATTGTTGACTCGACCACACAGCGGACCGCTCAGGCTGCTGGTGACGACTTCCACACCGGCTTCGACAAGGCGACGAGCCATCAGCAGTTGCTGTCCCCAGGAATTGCGGCCATAGCGATCTCGTGTTCGATCGTCTTCTTTGGTCAGATCGAACGCATCCTTGGTCTTCGGGTTTGTCAGCAGAGTCATGGCCTGCTCCTCGAACTGGTCCAATGCACCGAGTTCTCCCTGGCGATCAAACGCTCGTTCAAGAGTATCCAGGTTCTGACGCAGCGACGCGCGTCGACCGATACGGCGTACTTCGCCTTGATCTGAAAGGCCGATGTTCGGCACAGAGAACGTCGGTGAACTTGGATCCCCGTTCACCGTAAACGGAGAATAGGCGTCTCCCAGATAAGCCGGTCCATTGTATTCGAGTGGCGGATTGATGCCGGCGTACAGCGGCAGCGGACTGTTTCGAGTTGTCCCCTGCGAGCGAAGATAATTTGTGACCGTCATCCAGTCAGGATATTTTGGCTTTGGTTTATCACGAGTATCCGGGTCACCAGATAGCATCTGCATTGAACCGGCCGGATGCCCGCCCGCTGTCTGACGCATGGATCGCAGTACGGTAAACTTGTCCGCGATGGCAGCCTGCATCGGCAATAATTCGGTGAACTGCAACCCGGGGACCTTGGTGTCGATGGTTCCAAAGGGACCTCGATAGTCGCTGGAAACATCCGGCTTTGGGTCATACGTGTCGATGTGTGAGCACCCACCTGGTTTCCAAACCATGATCACAGCCGTTTTTTCACTGGCTGGTTTGCCGCCTGTTTCTTCGCCCTGAGCGGATCGCAGGCGAAGCAGTCCCGGCAGAGTCAGGCTGGCAAATCCACCAAGACCCATTCTCATGAAGCCTCGTCGACCCGATGAGCCAAACACAGAAGGTCCGGGGCAAACCGATGATGCGAAAAATGGATCACTCATGATTCATGACTCCAATGCACAGAATTGTAGGTTGGACATTCTTGTCCGACTGTGACTTGATGGTAGCCGAATTCGTGAGAATTCGGACCTCCTATGGAATACCTCCGAATTCTCACGAATCCGGCTATAAAAAAACTTCGACGGGCAGGAATGCCCATCCTGCTGAACCTTTTCACTAAGGAGCTTTCACGCGAATCGCGATCGGCTCCGACAAAATAATATCAACTGTATCCTTGGGTGCGGCGAGATCTGTGGCGGCTTTGACCTTGGCTGCTGCGGCTGTCACGGCAGCGTCGGCTGCCTGCTTCTTTGCTGTGGCATCCGCAACCGCCTTATCGGCTTCTGCCTTTTTCTCTGACGCCGCCGCCGCCGCTTCTTCCGTCAGTTTCTGGACTTCTGCTGTGATGGCGGCGGCTTCGTCAGTCAATCGCTTCTGTTCTTCTTCCGCCGCGGCCACTGCATCCGGGTTGTAGCGATATTTTGCAACAGCACTGCCGTAGAAAGTGATCAGGTAATCTCCCGGCTTTGTTCCCAGAGCTTTCGTGTCGAGCACTGCTTCCGAAGTATCAGCGGTCAGCGAAACATCGAAGCGAGGATTGCCTTCGAAACCATCGCCGGACGTCTTCAGCTGAAGAATCGTCCCTGAGAATTCAGCTCGCTTTGTGTGAACCAATGGGATCGTCAGCTTTTCTCCGGCGGTCACTTCCCAGACCTTTTTTTCGCTCGGGGCGATTGTGATCGGAGCGAATTCAGACCCCGTCACAGAGACCGGCAGGCCGGTCACGAGTCGCGGACTTGGGACTTCGCCCCACGAATCCACAATCGGCCATGCGTGGCTGGCCATATGCACGGGACGCCTGAGTTCAGTGCCCTCCAGAGCTGACTTGCCATAGAACGTGACATTGGCCAGTGATCGAGGAGCATTCTGATCTGCAGTCAGCAGCATGATGCCACGTGTTTTTCCTTTTGGAATCTTCAGGCCCTGAGCTGTAACGCCTTCCGGGAGTCCTTCCATCACCAGTTCGATATCGCCATCAAAACCGTCGCGGCGAACAGCGACAACTTCCAGAGCCACCGTGATTCCACCGCGAAGTGCGAGCGGTTTTGAAAGCGCATTTCGGTCGCCGTTACGCAGTTCCATGTGCAATCCCCAGGCAGCGACGGCATAGTCCGGAGCCGCTTTACGGATCAGCAGGCGATAAACATTTCGAGCGTCATTCCGAGTTCCACCGAACAGGTCAGAGATTTGCAGACGATGCACGCCGTCTTCCTTGATCTCCAGCTTGCCAATAATGTCCGCAGAGCCACCATCAAAAGGAGGTCCGTCGTAAGCATAGCCATTGCTGGACGGCTTCATCGGAGGAGCGATATCAGTGAATTCCGCAACATCCGTAATCTTCTGTTCAGCGCCTTCACCGGCGACGTGCTGAACCAGAATCGACGGATCCGTTGGTCGGCCAAGTCGCTCTGAGGCTACTTCAACCCACCATACGTCGCCCTTGGTGGCAGTGAATTCAAACGTGTCGACATCGGCTGCCGGGAAGAAGCTGCCCGACAAATCACATGGTAAAGTAATCTTCTGGACCTGTGCTGCCCCGTTGTTTGGTTCTGCCTCAGCGACCGCTGCGGCTTCAGGCAGTCCGGCTGGTGGCCAGGAAAACGAGTTCACTGTTTTCGTGGATGCAAACATCGGCACAGGTGCGTCGGCAGAAATGTTTTGCAACGACAGGCGATAGTAGTAAGCTGGGCCACCTTTGAAGGTCAGTTCGTGTACCTTGATGGTGTGTTTGCCATCTTCTTTGGCGGTGAAATCCAGAGTTCCTCCGCGGCGTTCCACCATCAAGTCTCGTCCGGCCGCGTCGCCGATGATTAACACCGCCTCAAGTTTGGAATCGATACCTCGCGAAGCCACGTTGACGATGTATCGCTGCCCTTTGACGGCATCGAACGTGTAATGATCGACTGCTCGATTGGTCATGACAGCATTACAGATCGAATTCACCGCGACCGGCATTGCCGTGGCCAGCGTTGTGTTCGGCGTGGTCTGAACCAGCTCCTGCATTGTGTCGACGCAGAAGACTCGTGACGAGGTGATTCCGAGGCGAGTCATCAGGCGAGCTTCGTGAATTCCGGGAGGACAATCCGGGGCGATCGTCACGATCCACTTGTTGGCTTCAGGTTTGCCATTGGCATCCAGCTTGGGCTTGGCAGTCAGGCCGGGATGAGTGAAGAGCAACTCGCTGGCGTCTTCGAGGTTCTCTCCAGTGATGACAATCTCAACCTCTGAGCCAGCTTTGCCGCCCATCGGCATCGTGGTCAACAGGCGAGGCAGAGGCAGGCAAACGGTTTGTGCCGAGGCCGACAGAATGCTCAGCAGCAGAGCGCCGGCAATCGCAAGAGTTCGAATTCCGTGAGAAGCGATCTTCATAGCTATTCGTTTACTCAAATTTCGGAGGTTGACGGGTCGGTCGTTCGGGGTCATTGCGAACAGTTGGCCTTTGAGTAGGGGGTACCGGCCGGTTCACACCGGCCTCGCCTTGATAGTTATTTGTTCGCCGTTCGCCTAGTGGTTAAACAAGAACTCTTTCGTATTGATGAGAGCCCAGATCAGATCCTGAAACTTCTCCTGGTTGGCCCGTTGAGCGTCGACAGGGTTTCCGGCGGAATCGAGTAATGGTTCGGCCAGGTAATCCATCGCAACTTTCAGCTCTTCTGCTTTTGGTTCGCGCGAAAACGCAACAATATAAAGTTCACGAATTCTGTCTTCCGGCGGCTTGTCTGATTTCGACAGTCGATCGGCTCGCCCATTGCCAGTCGCCAGCTTGCCCTTGATATCTGCGGCATTCATCAGATGCAGACTTTGAGCAAGGCTGGATGATTGAATGCGTTCACACTCGCAAACGCTTTCATTCTCCGGGCGGCCGAAGACACGCAGAAACGGCGACGCGTTGTTGTAACTGTTGTCCGGCAAAGCAATCGCTCGAGTACCCGCTGGCAGGTTCGGGAAGTCCGTTCTGGCCCCGGTCAGATCGTCGATTGCATCCAGCATGACTTCGGCCTGGAGACGACGCGGATAATACCGAGAGTAATTCTGCACATCCGCGATGTTGTGTTCGTTCGGCGTTGCACTCAATTGATAGGCGTTTGACTGTACGATCACTTTCACCAGTGACTTCAGGTCAAAGTGGCTGTCGATAAAGTGCTTCTCCAGAGCAGCCAGCAGTTCAGGATTCGTCGGTGGATTCGAGTCGCGGATATCGTCTTCCGGCTCGATGAGACCTCGTCGGAAGAAATGTTTCCAGTAACGATTCACCAGAGCTTTGGCGAAGAACGGGTTCTGCGGAGAACTCATCCAGTCCGCAAGTCTTAATCGAGGATCCTCATCGGGAGCAATCGTCGGGATTGCATCACCAAGCGCCGCTGGCTTCAAAGATGCACCCGTCTTGATGTTGGTTGCCACCGCAACGCCTCGCTTGTGGAAGATCAGATCTTCGCCGCGAGTTGCTGAAGGTTTGCGACCCACCTGGGTAAAGAACGCGGACAGGCTGTAATAGTCGTCCTGGCTCCAGCGTTCAAACGGGTGGTGATGGCATTGAGCACACTGCATGCGCACGCCGAGGAACAACTGAGCCACATCTTCCAGTTGCTGCTTGGGCTCTTTGACTCGCTTGTACCACGCCACCGGAGGATTCGCGATTACAGTGCCGGTCGCAGCAAGCAGTTCACGCACCATCTGGTCATAAGGCTTGTTCGCCAAAAGACTGTCTCGCACCCATGCGTAAAATGCAAAGTTGGAGGTGATATCGCTGGCGTCGTCGCGGCGATTTTTCAGCATCGCCGTCCACTTGTTCGCAAAAAAGTCAGCGTATTCCGGACTGCTGAGCAAGCTGTCGATCACCTGATCACGTTTATCCGCGGCAGTATTCGTCAGGAACGCACGAGATTCTTCCTCGGTTGGTAAGCGACCGGAGATATCCAAAGTGATACGTCGGAGGAACGTCGCATCGTCGCAGACGGGTGAGGGAGGAACACCGATCTCTTTAAGATTCGCGAACACCAGATCGTCGACGAAGTTCTTTGACGGCGGAACATTCTCGACGGGTGCACCCAGCGGGATCGATGCGTTGAACACGGAGATGCGTCCCTGATAGCGAACCATGATGGCAACTTTACCCGGGATGTCGAGAACCTTCACAAGTCCTCGATCGGACACATCCGCCATGCTTTTGTCGTTCGATTCAAACAGAGCTTGTTCTGTCACATCGCGTTCAGAACCATCAGAGTACTTCGCGACGGCCTTGAGCTGTTGCTCGGTGTTTCGCGGCACGGTGCCTCGACCAGGCTGAACTTCCAACGTCAGCAATTTGGGAGCGGTTTCGCCATCGAACGAAGCGCCTTGCTGGATCCAATTCAGCAGAATCTGGTAGCCTTGCGAATCAGGTTTAATGCGGAGACCACCACCGTGCGGCGTTTTTCCGGAGGCTTTGGTGAGCAGCAGGCTGTTTTCGGGAACGGACGGGAATAGTCGGCGTCCACGATTCTCTTTGACGATGTGTTCATAGTCCTCGCCTGCTTCAAAACCGAGGAGCGAGAGCTGAAAACCTTTTTGACCTCCACCGGCTTTCGCGTGGCAGACACCGGCGTTACAACCGGCTTTGGTCAGCACGGGAATCACATCATTTACGAAGCTCACTGCTGGAGTTGATTCCTGAGCCTGAACGGCTGTCAGAGAATTGAACGCCACGCTGACGGCCAACAGAGTGAATCCGCGGACAAGTCTGCCGAGTGTCGAATGCGAGGCCATATCGTTACCGCTTCAGGCCGGAGGGAAGGATGCAATCGGGAGCGAATGCACAAAAATCAGGAGGGAGTCCGGGGGACCGGACCTATTGAATTTAATCGGAACCGGGGGCATTCGTCTATCGTCAAACTGATTTTCAGCCTGGATTCGGGAATCGTAGTCCAGTAACGCTGTGGCGATCCCTGACTAATCGGGAGAACCGGAACACCGTTTTTTCCTGAGTGAACGCAACTTTTTATCTCCGCGAGGCTGGCGGGTCTGGTTGGCCTTTGATCCTCACTGTCATTCTGCAGCCGAATCAAAGTTGCCCGCAAGGTACGGCTTGAAAGCCAGATGGCGTCTGTTTACGCTCAGCAATAGAGCCTGTCAGCAAGAAAAACTGTTCCTCGGTTGGAGAATTCCGTGGTCATTACAGCCACTCGGTCGCCCTTTTGGCGGTTGTTCGTAGACGCCTTTCTGCCTGCGATGATCCTGATAGTCTCGGGATGCGGCGGCGGGGAAGAGGAAGCTGCCAGCGATTCTGCGGCTCCGACGACGGCTGCTCCGGCTGGCGATCCTGCGGCGGCAGGGGCTCCCGGAATGGCCGGCACCCCTGGAATGATGCCGGGAATGATGGGAGCTGGCGCGACGGATTCGTCTGAAGAAGCAAGTGCTGCTGCCGCTTCGTCTTCAGCAACACCGGGGATGGGGGGATACGCCGGGATGGCCGGGAATCCGGGGATGGTAAGCGGTGAGTGTCGGGATGATGCCCGGAGCCATGAATCGCAGTCGCAACCCCAGATTCCCTGCGCCCGGAAAACGTTGCGATGTGGACCGACGAGCAGCTTGTTGATGCCGTGCACGAACGCGATCCAAAGCTGCTGGAAGCAATTGATAGTCGGGTCAAATCTTCGCCGGGAGATCCGAAGGTGGCAGAAACTCTGACCAGCCTCCTGATGGCCCTGGCAAATCCTCGCGTGAAGACTCAGTCGAATCCGCAAGGTGGTGCCGCAGGCTATCCAGGAGCGGCGAATTCTGGATATCCAGCGAGTTATCCTGGCGCTAATGGCAGCAGTGCGACACCAGGAATGGTTCCGGGAGTGATGCCGAATGCTGCGGGTGAGTCTTCCGTTCCGTCGACGAGTAGTTCACCGCAAAGTTCAGCTCCTGCAGGAGCACAATTGAATCAGAACCCGGCCGCGCCGACATTGGAGTCAACTCCACCCACGCAAAGTGCGGTTGAGCCAGGCATCAGGAAGAGCCTGGCAATAGATTCTATCTCCCTGATGTTTCTCGAATCTGCCACGGCTTACTATCAGGGTGGGGCTGTTGGAGCGATGGCAGGAAAGAATATTCCGGGAGCAGTCGGAGTTGGTTCGACGGCAGGGGGGCAGGCTGTGTCGAGTGAGCAGAATAACTCCGGCGCGGCCATGTCATCCAGTGCCATGCCGGGATACGTGGGAGCCGCCGGGACGAGTTATCCGGGCGGTGAATATCCCGGGAGTGGATATCCCGGAGGCGAGGGAGGAATGCCCGGTGCGACCGGGCAAGGTGGGCTTTCAGAGTCATTGTTGATAGAGCGGATTGTGGATGGACTGATCCAAAACGGTTCTCCTGCGGCATGGCAAACGATTTACGGAATTGCGGCGCAGTCGGTAAGGACTCCGCTGCCACCTGGCGCGGGAGCCGAGATCGTTGCCCACGGACTATTTCGAAACATTGACAAAAACCCCACGATGATTGAACCGATTCTTCTCTCACTGATTGATGGATCGGCCCAACTTCCTCCGGAAAGTCGGCTCGCAGCTTTGAATGTGACGGCTCAGATCTCAGGGCTCGCTGCCGACAAGTTTACTGGATTAGAGGGGCTTCCCGCCGTGCCTGTCGGGAATGGCCAGTATGGATTTGCAGGTGCCGGTGCAGCAGGAATGCAGGGACAGCAAATGGGATCATATCCTGGTGCTGCCGGGATGCAGTCGGGACTCGGCGCGGCATCTGCCTATCCAGGTGCGGCTGGAGCTGAGGGTTATGCGGGCGCTTCGAGTGGTTCCATGCCCGGGAGCGGCATGCCTGGAGCGGCTCCGGGGGGGGCCAATCTGTCGGTGAAACCACTTCTGTCTGACGCCGCGCTGATGCGTGCGGCCAGTTTTCTCTGGGGAACGAAATGCATCGATGCTCTGGTGAAGCAACTGGATGCTTCGACCGACATAGGAATCATGCCGGGATTTGTTGGCGGCGGCGATTATGTTCGGATTGCCGCTTCAGTGCCGAACGATCGAGTTCGCAAAGCGTTGGCGAATCTGTTTGAGAAAAGTGCGCCCGCAAGCGTCGGGCAGCTGGGGATAACTGGTTTCTTTTCCAGCTCGGTCCATGACCCTGGCATGCTTGTGTCACTGAAATCGCTGCCTCGAACCAAGCCCAGTCGCATTGAGGCTGCTCAGGGAGTGCCGATGGATGCCTGGTCGACAGCCAGCCTTGATGTTGTACTGTCGCTGCGTGATCGTTTAAGAGTCCTGTCTGCGATTCCCGGCAAGCTGACGCCCGTGACAGAAAACCTCCCGATTCGACTGCACAAGAATGCTGTGGCTGAGTTTTACGGAGTGTTAACGTTGCCTGGTCCTGCCGGGTCAACGCTGAAGGAATCCGCGCCATCTGCGACAAAGATCTATTACGCTCGAACTTCATTCACTCCCGAGAAACCGAAAGACCAGCAGGACCTTGCTGAGCACTATGAATCTCGAGCGACGGGGATCAAGCGAGCCAGTGAAGCTAAGGGCGTCCTGTTGTGGGTCGACGGATTCAAAGCGACTCAGACAGGCTCAAAACGAACCGCAGACGTGCTGGTGAGTTCATCGACCGGCGGCGCTGGTGCTGCGGCTGGTGGATATGGTGAATCCGGTGGCCCCGGAGCCGGAGCTGCCGCCGGTTATGGTGCTCAACCCGGAGGCGGAGCCAGTGGAGCGTTCAGAATTGAAATCATCGTGGTTGAAACCAGCGATACAAAGGCTCCTGTTGCTGCGGATGTGAAAGCTGAGGCTGCTGCGAAGAAGTAAGTCTCAGGTCCTCCGACTGGATCAGCAGAACTATGAGTGTATGACTCGCGATCGGAACGCGCCGCTCGAAACCAATGATGCGACAAGCGACAGTATTGCGCCGGCGACTGCAGACGTCAGAAACAGTGAGCCTTCACCGGTAAGCCGTATTCCGAAGCGAAGATGGACCATGGTGCCGAATGTCAGCCAGATCAGCAAATTTGCCAACTGAGCGATCAGGAGAACTCGCAGTCCTGACGAGCGTCGCCCCAGGAACCAGGCAAAGGTGATGGCCAGAATGCCGCTCAGGAATAGGTTCGCAATGGCATAAATATTCAGTCCGCCCACTCGTGGTGATGACGAGTGAAAGGTGATCATGACGATCGTCATGACGGCTTCAATCACAAGCACCACGACCAGCCATTTCCAGACTGATCCCGGTACCGTCGTGGTGCGATCCCAGTCAACAGGTTCCTGCATTTCCGGAGCCATGTAGGGATTCGACGAAAACGGATTATCCGGCGAAGCAACCATGCGAGAACTCAACTAAAAGTCTGCGCCAGGCGCATGAAAACGCCCGCGGAAGAAATTCTGCGGGCGTTTGTCCTTAGTTCTTATTTGAGATTTCAAATTTGAAATCTCAAATTGTTCGGCACGAACTAGTGTCCTGCAACAGCAGCGATTCCCTCAAGGAATCCCTGGAGCTGGCGGCTTCGTACCGGATGCTGAAGCTTGCGGACCGCCTTCGCTTCAATCTGGCGAACTCGCTCGCGAGTCACCTTGAAGATGCGACCGACTTCTTCCAGGGTGTACGTATAACCGTCGCCCAGGCCGTAACGCAGCTTGATGATTTCGCGTTCACGGTAAGTCAGAGTCTTCAGGACAACATCAATCTTGTCCTTCAGCATTTCTGATGCTGCATTGCTGACCGGGCTGTCATTGCCACGATCTTCCAGGAAGTCTCCAAATGCACTGTCGTCGCTTTCGCCGATTGGCTTGTCCAGACTGATTGGCTGGCGAGAAATTCTCATGACTCGACGAGCTTCATCAATCGGCACATTCGCGACTTCAGCCATTTCTTCCACGGATGGTTCGCGTCCAATTTCCTGCAGCAGAACTCGAGCGGCCGCTCGCAGCTTGGTCATCGTTTCGATCATGTGCACAGGCACACGAATCGTACGAGCCTGGTCTGCGATGGCACGAGTAATCGCCTGACGAATCCACCATGTGGCGTAGGTCGAGAACTTGTAACCGCGGCGGTATTCGTACTTGTCGACAGCTCGCATCAGGCCGGTGTTACCTTCCTGAATCAGGTCGAGGAACGTCATGCCACGATTGCGGTACTTCTTGGCGATGGAAACCACCAGACGCAGGTTGCCTCCGGAGAGATCTCGCATGGCTTTATCGTATTCGGCATGTCGCTGCAGAATCGCCTGCATGTGAG
>JAXMBU010000090.1:0-22351 GCA_046349735.1 Planctomycetaceae bacterium | reverse complement strand
CTCTGATGAAAGCAGATCCAGCATTTGCGGATATGCCATCGGCCGAAGAATGCCCGGTCTTCGAAAATGCCATGGATCTCAATACCGCGCTGCAACTGGTGCGTGAGCAGAAGTGGGATGAGGCTTCTCAATTGCTGACCAAATGGGATCAGCGTCTGCAGAAATGCAACGGCACTCATTTGTGGTTTGAGACTCGACTGCGATTAATCGCTGTGAAGCGCCTGGCGGGACAACAAAAGCAGGCCGAATCTCTGGCAAAACAGCTGGAACAGCGAGCTCGCACGGCCAACGATTATCTGACGCTGCGTCGATTGGAACATCTTATGGACAGCGATGAACCATCACCGCTGGCGATCGCCGCACCCGTTCGTCGCAGTGCGAAAGACACGGCGATCACTGGGGATTCCGCAACGGCTGACGGTCTTTCCGGCACTGCGGACGCTATCAATGACATCGGCGATTCAGCGGAAACTCCGGCCGAGCCGCCGTCACCGCTGGCTTCGACGATTGCAGAACTTCGAGACCGCATGACAGACCTGATGCAGGATCCATCGGACGACAAATTCGAATCTCTGCGGGCCGATGTGCTCGCTCTGGATTCAACGCTGGTCTCTCACAAGGATGACACCGCCGGAGTACTTCATCTGATGGGTTACCTGGTGGGATCAGGAGACGACGGCGAAGATGTCTGGAAGTGGGCCAACGCGCTGGCGGCGTCTCATCGCGAGAACTCCGTGGTGCTTTCACTGCTCGGCACGCTGGGCGATGAATTGCGAAACTCCGGCAATACAGCGATGGCCGAAAAGATCACACCAGAGCGTACGGAACAGCTGTTTCGCAAATCGATGGAGCTGGACCCGACGAAGGCTCGCAACTTTCTGCGAGCGGGCAACCATTTCGCCAATCAGGATAACAACGGAGAAGCCGAACGTTGCTTTGCGCGTGCCTTCCGGCTGGATCGCACCGACGGCAATATCGTTCGCCGGCTTGCGGATCTCTACAACAACACGGATCGACCTCGCGATGCTTTGAACGTTCTCGATGTTTGCCTGCGTGAAGGCAGTGACGATGCTCAGGTGGCTTTCGATGCGGCGATGCTGGCGTTCCGATTGAAACAATATGACGCCACGCTGACGTATCTGGAGAAGTTCGAGCAACTGGCTGGGGAGAATCTCTGGACGAACTACTATCGCGGCGTGTGCTATTACGAGCAGGGCGAATATACAAAGGCGCTGGAGTCACTGGATCGCGAAGAGAAGCTGGCAGAATCCACCGGCTGGCATCTGGAACTCATGCGAGCGGTCTCCAAAATTCGACTGGGCGATGTTGCCGGCGCGCAGCCGCATCTGGATGTCGCGATGGAAACTCCGTTTTCCGAAGTCGACTTTCTGTCATCGACCGGTTTGATGGAATTGATGCAGCGTCTGGCCGTTGTCGCGGACGAGGTCATGAAGGATCAGGCCCTGGTGGCTCGCATCGAAGCCAGACTGTTGCGATCAGGTCTGATGCCGGAAGTCTGGTTTCAGTGGCAACGAGAATCCGGCGACGCGAAGCCCGTAGAGAACGTCCGGCTCTATCGCTGCCTTATTCATCAGCCACTGGATGAGACATGGGACACTGACCCGGATCGTCTGAGTGATCAGCAGGGCTGGACACAGTACGTGACCGAGTGGGCCATTCTGGCTCAGTCTGAGGACGAGGCACGAGAAACCGCGTTGAAGTATCAGGCGATGTGCTGCTCGCTGGAAGCCACCGTACAGGAAGTTCTCGAAAGCGAAGAATCGTATACAGATGCCACTGGTCCAGTCTGGCAGGGAGCTCGCTATCCGGTTGGCGATGATGACGACGATCTCGGTGAATTCTCCGACGACGAGAACGACAGCGAAGAGGAATTCTGAGTCGGTTGCCGCGGTTCGAATGGAATCAAATTCAATGCTTCCGTCGTGGTGTCGACTTCAGTCGACATGCGATAATGTGCCGGGCAAGAAGCCATAAGGCGCATTCGGACATCTGTTGTCGGAATGCGCCATGCGTTTTGGTTTTTGCTTATCCGCTGCGTGGCAGTCACTTTTGTCTTCAAATTGAAGCGGAACGGCGAGAGCCGAACGGTGTTTGCAGGAAGATTCGCAACACGCTCACCGCACAACTTGCGATGTTCCGCTACAAAGTGATTGTTAGCGGGCTGAAGCCCGCACTACGGGAGAATGCCAACGCCCGGCGACAAGATGGCTCTACAAACCCAGCACGTCTGCCATCGAATACATCCCCGCGCCTTTTTGCACAACGTACTTGGCGGCCGCGAGCCGCTCCGTAGGCGTAGCTGTTCCGGTATGGCCACGCACCGTCAGATCAATCGTTTCGCCCATCATGCCGAACACGATCGTATGCTCACCGACATTGTCGCCGGTTCGAACGGCGTGGTAACCAATCTCATTCAATGGACGCTGGCCAACTCGCCCTTCACGACCGTGAACATGATTCTCCTGACCCATCTGTTCGGCCACAATCCGCCCAAACTGCAGAGCTGTCCCGCTGGGGGCATCCTCTTTGAAGCGATGGTGACGTTCGATGATTTCCACGTCGACGCCATCCGCGTTGTTGCGCAGAACACGAGCAGCTTCCGAGACCAACTTCATGACAACGTTGACAGCCATACTCATGCTGGGAGCCATGACGATGGGAGTTGTCTGAGCCGCTGACATGACCATCTCACGCTGCTCTTTGGTGATTCCTGTTGTGGCAACCACGAGAGGAATTCGACGCGACTCACAGGTGCGCACGATCGCTTCCAGACCAGCCGGCGTGGAGAAATCAATAATGACGTCGACCGGGTCGCCAAGTTCTGAAGTGATCAGCACGCCCGACTTTCCAGCCCCGGCGACTTCTCCCGCATCGCGTCCGATGACTGAACTGCCGGACCATTCCAGGGCCGCGGCCAGAGTCAGCTCAGAATCCTTCATCGTCAGCGCGACAACACGCTGCCCCATGCGACCACCCGCACCATTGACACCAACTCGAAGACCCATGAACAGGAACCCTGAAGAAGAAAGAGAAAAGAAAAACGCCGGCTGTGAGCGGTTCGGCGCTAGCCGCCGGTGTTGGTCAATATGTCAAAAGACGGACACCGGTGGCTAGCGCCATTCCGCTCACGAGGTCTGAATCAGCCAACCGCCTCGACTTCGAAACCTTTGCGATAGGACTTGGTCAACATCTTGTTGGCCGCTTCGACGTTCGTAAACTTCATCGCTGCGGTATCCCAGTCCAGCTTCTGACCTGGCAGGCGAGCAGCCACGTTGCCAAGCTGAACGGTTTCCGACAGCGGGCCAGCATAATCAAATCCGTCCGTGGTTTTCTTACCGGCCATTGCGGCATCAACCCAGTCGTGCCAGTGGTTGCCAGCGGTCACTTCAGGCATCTTGAAATCCGCAAACTTGCCCTGAGGATACAACGCGGGCTTGCCCACATGAGGCAATATCATGACTCCGCCTTCTCCAATAAAGATCGAACCGGCTGCCGGCAATTCAACGCCATCGGGCAGTTGTGCCAGATCGCGAGGTGGCTTCAGGCCGCCATCTCGCCATGTGACTTTAATAGTCGCGCCCGCAGTGAGCTCATTGCCAGGGAATTCATAGTAAAGAGTTTCCGGCCCCGGCCAGACTTCGGACGTTGTTCCGGCATTCTCCGCCATGATCGATGTCGGAGCCTTGATACCCAGAGCCGTAAACACGGGATCCAGGATGTGACAACCAAAATCGCCCAGTGCTCCGGAACCGAAGTCCTGCCAGTCACGCCACTTGAACGGATGATAGACATCTGCGGCAAACGGACGCTCGGCAGCCGCCCCCAGCCACAGATCCCAATCGACCCCGGCTGGAATCGGCGACGATGCTGGTCGGTCAGTGCGATTGTTGTATTGTCGCCCCTGAACGCCGACCCACGAATGAACTTCCTTGACCTTGCCAATGGCTCCGGTCTGAATCAGCTTCACACCCAGACGATACTCGGCCGCCGAATGAATCTGATTGCCCATCTGCGTCGTGATGCCCATCTTCTCAGCCATCAATCGCATCTGGCGTGATTCCCAGACGGTATGTGTCAGCGGCTTCTGACAGTAAACATGCTTGCCCATCTTCATCGCCATCATGGCAATCGGAGCGTGCATGTGGTCAGGAGTTGAAACAATCACGCCATCAACTTTGTCGCCCAGCTCAGACAGGCATTTACGATAGTCCGCATAATGAGGAACCCCGGGGAATTCCTTGTCGACCTTGTCGAATCGTCCGGCATCAATATCACAGAAGCCGACGAATTTAACTTTCGTGTGTTTGCCAACACTGGACAGATCCGCCCAGCCCATGCCATTCACGCCAAAGGCGGCCACATGGAACTCTTTTTCAAGCGTCGAGGCACGTACAATCGCCGGAGCAGCAAACGCGGCTGAAGCGGCTACGGCAGACTGAGCTAAGAATCCACGGCGAGCAATCTTCTTCTGAGACATCACTGACACCCTCCCGAACAGACACCTCTACGCTTTTACATCAAAGCATTTGCTGTCCGTGATTTTACAACGTGTTCACGTGAATCAAAAGTGAACACTCGACTGGAAATCTCAAAGGGGCAGTCGCGGATTTCGGTAGGTCTTCATTGCCGAGGAGGACTTCGCGGCTTACCGCGATAGCGTGGCCGGGGGATTCGATCACGTCAGCCTTACTTCATGCGACTTGCATCGCAGAGTTCGCCGGCACTATGTGGGCTTCAGCCCACTTGAGCAGGAGTCCTTCTCACGACCTCACAAGCTGCAGTTGAGAAAGTACCCTTTGCCGCTATGCATTATGTGCCCGCATACCGTTCGCCGAGCGACATTTCGAAAGTCTTTTAAGGCCGATAGAACCCGCATCGACAAGCCATGGCGAATAAACTCAATCTCAAAGCACTTCGGCGGCTCGGGCCAGATCTTCATCATTGCCAGCCACAATCAATGCATCGGATTCCTTCAGAACCGTATCAGGGTCCGAGGTGAACGACATTTTGTCCGACAGAACATCATGAATCGCTACGACGGTGATTCCGTAGTTTTGCCGCAGAGCCAGAACTCGCAGCGTCTTACCGTTCCAACTGGAAGGCACTCCCATTTCCTGAATACTGAACCCCGTACCAATCGAAACGTAGTTGAGCAGGCCGACTCCCGACATGCGTTTGCCGAGACTCAGCGCCGATTCACGTTCAGGAAAGATGGTTTCGGAGACTCCCAGCCGCTCCATGACTCGGGCATGGTCACGTGAGATCACTTTGACGTAGACATCGCGAATCCCAAGATCATGCAGCGCCATCGTGGTCAAAATGCTGGCGGTAATGTCATCGCCGGTACTGACCACCGCCGCATCCGCGCCTTTGACACCAAGGCGTTCCAGAGTATGAATATTCTTGGCATCGCCGACAGCGGCCCGCGACACATAGGGGGCCACTCGATCGACGGAATCTTCATTCATGTCGATCGCGATGACTTCATGCCTTTGCGAAAACAGAGACTCTGCAACGCTCGACCCGAAGTTCCCCAATCCCACGACAACGAATCGTTTCATCGCTTACCCCACCACAACATCTTCATAAGCATATCGAAAATCTCTGGCCCCGGCGCGAGGCACTGTGAGTGCCGCAGCGAGAGTCAGCAGGCCGACTCGTCCAAAGAACATCAGCAGAATCGTGGTCCATTTGCCGACCACGGAAAGTTTAGCCGTAATGCCCATCGACAAGCCCACTGTGTTGAACGCACTGATCGCTTCAAACATGCATTCGATCAGCACACTGCCGTCAGGCTTAAGATGCCCCTCTGTCATTGTCAGCAGCAGAATTCCCAGCAGAGAAACCGCCGAGGCAATTGTAAACAACCCCACAGCCCGCGATGACGTCTCTTCGGGGATCGAACGGTACCAGATTGATGTCGTCTGCTGGCCTCGCAACTTCGACCAGGCCATGATGACCATCAGAGCCAGGGTGGTTGTCTTAATGCCTCCTGCCGTCGAACCAGGCGAGCCACCGATCGCCATCAGCAACATCGTGACAAGGTTGGAGCTTTCCGCCGCCTGACCATAATCGATCGAATTAAATCCGGCCGTGCGCGTAGTAATGCTCATCATCAGACCGTTCACGATCTTATGCTGAACAGGTAAACCATGCAGCGTTCGATCCCATTCCAGAAACGTCAGGACGATCCAGCCACCCACAATCAACGCAGAAGTCGTCACAATCACAATTCGACTCTGCAGCGACAGCCTGTAAGCTCTTTTCGCGCGACGTGATTTCACGACCTGCAGCAACTCTTCATGAGTCAGAAATCCCAGTCCCCCCAACACGATCAGGCCGCAGACCGTCAACAGAATCATCGGTGACTGCTGAAATCCCATCAGGTTGTCAGAGAACGTCGAAAAGCCGGCATTACAGAAGGCACTGATCGAATGAAAAACAGCGGGCCAGACGGCTCCCTGCCATCCCAGCTTCGGAACCCAGAAGACGTACAGCAGGATCGCGCCGACCAGTTCAAAGATCAGTGTGTATCGCACGATATTCATCGTGACCTGACCGGCCGTCAGATGCAGCGAAGTATCCGGAGTAAAGATGCAGAGCTCTTCTTCTCGCAACGACAGCCGTTTGCCCAGCGCAGCAATAATGAGACTGGTGAAAGTCAGGATGCCAAGTCCCCCCATTTGGATCAGCAGCAGGAGAACGACTTGTCCCTGGAGGCTGAGCACTTTGCCGGGATCGATAACAGCGAGGCCTGTCACGCAAACCGCACTCGTGGACATGAACATTGCATCGACCCAGCCCAGTGGAGCTTCGGTCGTATTACCGGGGATCAGCTTCAAAGCAGCCCCGCCCGCCGCAATCAACAGCGCAAATGACGCGACGAACAACTGTGGCGGCGTAATCTTTTGCCAGATCGCCAGCCGGTTGCCCTGCGGTAACTCCCATCTCTTCCTAGCGCTTTGTTGAAACATGCGGGCGGGATGTTAGAGGACGTTATGGTCCGATTGAAGCGTATCACGAACAGAATTCACAAGGCGTCAGCCTACAAATATGTAGGTTGGACATTCTTGTCCGACAAAACGGCGACGGGCAAGAATGCCCATCCTAACCTCAAATGACCACTTGACGATCCACCGGAGAGTCTCAGCTGGTCTGACGCGCAATTAACTCATCAAGTTCAACGCGAAGCTTGGGAAGGATTTCATCGTACGGAAACGCTCCAACACTTTCCTTGCCACGCTTCAGGTTCACATGCGTCGGCCCGCACCACAGCCCAAGATCCGCATCGTCTGTTTCGCCCGGACCGTTGACGCGACACCCCATCACAGCAATCGTGATTTTGTGCTGCTCGGCATAACGAGTCATCTCGCGAACCTGCTCGGCCAGTTCGATAAACGCCTCGTTCTCAACTCGTGAGCAGCTTGGACAGCTGATAATATTGAGCGTCTTCAGGCCATAGTCGACAAAGCTGCGAACTCGCCCGGCGGCAATGTCATCCAGAATTTTTCGCCCGGCGACTATCTCCTCGGCCTTACGATTATTGGCGACGGTCAAGGACACTCGAATCGTGTCACCAATCCCGCGGCTGATTAACTGTTCGAAGGCAATCCGAGTCTTGATGATGCCATCGGGCGGCATCCCGGCTTCGGTGACTCCAAGGTGCAGAGGAACATCCGGACGTTTCTCGGCAAATCGCCGATTGACTTCGATCACCTTCTGTGGGTCTGAATCCTTCAGAGAAACGCAGTAGCGAGTAAACCCGAGATCATCCAGTAACTGGCAATGCTCCCACGCACTTTCCAGCATCGGTGAGATCGAATCGTGCTCATCGAATTTTGACTTTACGTCCGGATCAACCGAGCCGCAATTCACGCCGACTCGCATCGCGCAATCATTGTCCTGTGCGACCTTAACAAGATATCGCACCTTATCCTGCCACGGCTTGGAGCGTTCGTGGTGATACAGATGTCCGGGGTTGTAACGGATCTTGTCAACGTGGGGAGCAATCACTTCCGCCAGACGATAGTTCTCCTGCAGATCCACGGACAGGTTCCCTTTGACCTGTCGCCGAATCTCCATCAACGCTTCGGCTTCCTTCTGGTTATCAATGGCGACGCGAACAACATCCGCACCAGCCGCAACCAGATCATTGATCTGCCGCACGGTCGCATCGATGTCCGTGGTCTTGGTCGCGGTCATACTCTGAATCGCAATCGGAGCGTCACCACCAATAAAGCGATCGCCGACAGCAATGCGGCGAGTTGGGTTGCGAACAATGGTGAACTTTGTGTCGTTGGTCATGATGTCGTCTGTGTTGAAGGGTCTGTAACATCGCGTCAATCGCGTGACGAGTTGTTGTTCGTTTCGGTTCTGCCAAGACTTCGCGTCTAGCGGCTTGTTGGTTTAATCATAACTCGAAGCGTATGTTTTGAAGTTGCTTGTCTTCGTTAGGGCTGGAAGCCCGGCACATCCTCTGCCGGTGGCGTGAGCCACCGGAACGCAAAAGAAGTGCGATTCAGGCCTGAAGGGCCGACACGTCCATCCTTGTGCCGGCCCGCCGGGCCTAAGATTGTTCATACTTGCATACCGGTGGCTCATGCCACCGGCATTGGATTTGTCGGCCCTCCGGGCCTGAAAATGGCAATTTCAACAGAGCATCAGCGAGGAATGTTGAGTGTGTGACACCTGCAAATTGATCCCTCACTGACGTTTCGGGTTGTGAAAGTCCACTAAATCACCGGCTCACTGGCACACGACCTGTGTGCACATGGAGGGTCGGTTGGCCGCCGTTGTAATCGACCTGCCCCTCCCATTTGCCGACCGGCGAAAGTCCTTTCCAGCAGAAAGGACCTCCCCAAACAGCTCCGGAACTCACCATCTTCTACGCCCCGAAACCCGATATTGCTGGGGTTTGTTAACCACTCAGCATAGTTTGTACAGTCTTCTTTCCGGAATATTCTCAGTACAGCACAATCGCTCGGCCCGGACTGGCGTGAGCATCGCGAATTCGAACCGGAGCAAACAGGAAATACGAATTTTCTGGAACCTGGCCGACGTTGTTCAGGAATTCGATCCCCACCATGTCGGCACTTCCCAACGCCCAGTAGGTCATTAACGCTCGTCGCGGATCGACGCCACCAAGATCCGGAGCATCTGTTGCAACACATCGAATTCCCTTGCTTCGCAGGTATTGAATGGCGTCCGGTCCAGGAGCCGGCCAACCTTCTGATTTCCCCGTGAGCGGATCGGTCCAAACTCCCTTGTCGTCCGGAGCTGGCTTCAAATGGGCATCAATGTGCCCCGTATGAAAGATAACGATCTGCCAGGGAGCGAAATCCCCATGAGTTTTTTCAAAAGCCTTCAATTGGTCGACCGTCACTTCCGGTGAGGAAGGCCATTTCGAACGATCTGTAGTCCCGACCAAAGATCGCACATCGACAACTCGAGCATCCCCGCAAGTCCATTCCAGTGGCACCTGCTCCGTCGTTCGTGAACTGAACCCACGCTTGCCATAGCGAGCTTCATATTCTTCCAGCCAACCTCGCACTTGTGGCGAATACTCGACCGCCGTTCCTTCGGTCGGCAAAGCGAAAGAAGGAGTCACCAGATGAGTTCCCGCGGTCGCATCCATCAGATGAGTATGGTGCCATAGATCGAGATCAGGCGAATAGAGGAAATCGACCTTAACATAGACCTGACGATGTCGCCCAGCGAGCGCTCCGGAATTCGTGACAGGCAACTTCATGGACAGAGTAGGCGATAAATCAACCGCTCGCTTATTGCGAGTCGACTCAATCAGGCGTTTGGGCAGTTCGCCGCCAACAATCGCAAACACTCGAGTTTCGGAATACATTCCGTCCGCATGTTTTGGACTCAGCATGCCATAGAAAGCGCCGGTCGAAGGAAGCTGACTGAGGTTCGTGG
Organism: Planctomycetaceae bacterium; assembly: GCA_046349735.1. Lineage (GTDB taxonomy): Bacteria > Planctomycetota > Planctomycetia > Planctomycetales > Planctomycetaceae > SXXK01. The sequence goes on along the minus strand of JAXMBU010000090.1, from coordinate 12,403 downwards.
CTCCCTCAGTCCAGATCATGCCGTGACGCAGACCGGCATAATGAGTCGGCTCGGCCAGATTCGGCATCGGCCCCATGCTGGCACTGTCAGTACCGAGAGTCATTACGCCGCGAGTCGCCAGGAATTCCATGGTCTCGGGGCCGGGATCCGGATATCCCGGAGCGAGTCGATCGGCCACATCGGCGATATAGCGATGTCCGTCTGGAAACGGTCGATAGTACTTGTCCGAATAATCACTGCGAAACAGCACAACGTCGCCGAACCTCAGCGGCCGATATTGCTTCTCAAACGCTTCGACCTGCGCTGGCATGATGAGTGGGCTCACACCGTTAGGAGCTTTGTCGAGCATTTCTCGGACGTCGACCACGCAAGCTTCACCACCGAATTGCCAGGCTTCAATCTTGTCCGTGAAAGCCAGGCCGAATGGTCCGGATTTCTCGCGATTGAGTTCCGGCCGCACGACGGAATGTGGTGGAACATCCATCTGTGTTCCGGTGTTTCCGTCAATCAGAAGAACGTCAATATTGAAGGGACTGTTGGGGCCGATTGCCTGTTCATGAATCAACTGAAACCGAGGAAACGGATGAGTCGGCCAGGTCGCGGGATACTCTGGAGCCACCAGCAGCGAACAATCCACGAACCGGGGTTTGCCGTCGACTTGTTCCTGCGCGACGACGGCTGATGCGGAGACGACGGCTGATGCGGAGACGACGGCTGATGCGGAGACGACGGCTGATGCGGAGACGAGCATACCAATCATCGTCACGATTGCATCTAGGCCGACACGCTTCTGAAGTTGCCCGGACAACATACTGGTTCCCCTTTCGTCACCGACAAAGAAGCGACTCGTCCCAAAAAGGAACGAGTCGCAACAATTGATCGACAGTCATTTAGCGGTCTCAAATCGCAGCCAGCCATGAGACCCTGCAAATCATTGCTGCTTAATGTCGTAACAGCACAGGATTTCCTGGTCTCGCAGGTAAAGCTTGCCGTTGCAAATCACAGGATGTGTCCAGATTCTTCCCTGAGGATTTCGCTGCATTGTCTGAGGATCCAGCTTAAATCGGCTGACTTCCTTATAACCAGCAGGAGAAGCTTCGACCAAAAAGCAATCGCCGGAGCCTTCTTCAAGACAGTACAACATGCCGTCCGCATAGGCGACTGCGCCTTTGCTCTTGTTCTTCAGGTCATCAGACCAAACCTGTTCACCGGTCAGCATATTCTGACAGACTAGTCCCGTCGCATCGCTGTGTCCGTAGATGTGTTCGCCCAGTAACAAGGCACCGCCGTGATGATTCTTCATCACTTTGTTCTCGTAGATCTTTTCGACTTTGTTGTCTGCCGTCACGTTAAACAGAAGACAGCCAACACCATAACCGGCTGTCACATAGACCGAGCCGTCTTTGTAAATCGGAGTTGGAATCACTGCGACTCGGCCGGGGAAGTCCGCTTGCCAGAGCAACTTGCCATCGGCCGCATTCAGCCCGAAGAGTTTTGAGTCCGTCAACTGAATGTACTGACGCTGCCCAAAATGCTCGACAACGATCACCGATGAATAATGAGCGGGCGTTGTTATCTCGGTGGACTGCCAAAGCTTCTCACCAGTTTTCAGATTCAGACAAGCGACCGTTCCATTGGGACCACCTGGCGTCACAAGAACCTTCTCGCCATCGATCAAAGCGGATTCGCAATAACCCCAGCTTGGGATAGCGCCACCCATTTCCGTGAGACTGGCTCTCCATTTTTCAGCCCCATCGGCTGCAGAGAGACAAACAACGTCGCCCCTGGCGCCGATGCCAACGACGAATTCGTCTGAGACGGTTGGAGTACTGCGTGGTCCGCCACCCCAGCCGTTTTCAAGATAGGGACCAATGTTTGTCTGCCAGATCTTGTTGCCGGTTTTGACATCGATCGCCACGATGAAATCATGAGACTCCGGAGTCGTGCCGTCCGCGCCCATGGTGTAAAGCATATCGCCAACGATGGAAACGCCGGAATATCCCAGCCCACAATCCTTTGATGTCCAAAGTTTAGCTGGCCCACCCTCTGGCCATGACTTAAGGAGGCCAGTTTCCGTGGAGATATCATCTCGGTTCGGCCCCCGCCATGACGGCCAATCTCCCGCAATCGCACTGACTCCGGAAACGATCAAAAGTCCAATTGTCGCAAAAAACGCCTTAAAGTGCATGTTTTTTCCACTCTATATGATTTTGGCAGGGAATTCGCGGAGGATGTCGTCAGGAGCATCGTCTCACTTGTGGCTGCGCACCAAATAACCCTGATTTAATTGACCTTAAACAACAATTCCTGCCATATCCCCGAGGTGGCGGCTCCATGGCTCCGGCAACACTGGAAAAATGTAACAGATGGTTTCATCGTTGTCTTTTGACTTCGAGATCGTCCGCAAATTGAAAGAGTCCGGAATTGAAAGCCCCTGGAATTTCGTCATAGTGGAGCCATTCTGCGGTTTTCCTTCGAGAGGATCCTGCGGCTCCTGCCTCTGCTTCCCCGTCCGATGCTTCGACTGCACAGTTTGGCTTCTTGTCGCCAATCTGACCCTTAATGCCACTTGCGGAACTGCTTTGCGCTGTCAATTCGATAGTGAGTATCCGCGCTGTTGGAGTTCCCTGGATTATGCTGATTCGTCCTCTGTTTGTGCTGTGCTCAGCCGCCGTTGTTTTGTCCGCCATCACCGTTAGTGCGCAGGAACCAGCTCCTGCCAAAGAAGAAGCTCTAAAATTGGAAACCACCAAAGACAAAGCCAGCTATGCCATTGGCTTCAATATTGGCAGAGACCTGAAGCGCCAGGGTCTTGATCTTGATCCAAAGATCATCGCTGAAGGCATTGCTGCTTCCATCGCCGGCAAGGATTCTGCGCTGACCGAAGAACAGATCGCAGAAGTGTTCGGTGCTCTTCGCGAAGAAATGGCCGCGAAGGAAGCGAAGAAGGGCGAAACCAATCTCGCCAACGGCAAGAAGTTCCTGGAAGAGAATAAGGCCAAAGAAGGTGTGAAAGTCACGAAGTCCGGGCTGCAGTACCTGGTCATCAAAGAAGGTGACGGAGCTGTTCCAACCAAAGCCAGCACTGTCAGCACTCACTACCGTGGCACTCTGGTTGACGGCACCAAGTTTGACAGCTCCTACGAAGGCAAAGAGCCGGTCGAAGGTGATGCTCCTGTTTCCTTCGGTGTGACTCAGGTCATCAAAGGCTGGACTGAAGCTCTGCAGCTGATGAAGGTCGGTTCTCACTACCGCCTGTTCATCCCAAGCGAACTGGCTTACGGCGAAAACGGGCCACCATCAATCGGCCCGAACCAGACTCTGATCTTCGAAATCTATTTGTTGTCATCAGAAGAATAGTATTCTTCTGCCACACCACAGGATGGTGAATTGCAAGCACCCGAGACAGATTCGTCTCGGGTGTTTTTTTTGGCCGTCGTTCCATGCGAGGCGAGGTGCCGAGCTGTTGCATTCGAATTCAGGGCGGACAAGCGTTGGTTATGTTGTTACCTTTTGTAGTCGCAGAATACTCAGGAGTCATCGAATGAACGATGAAATCGCCAACTACAACGCATCACTGCCTGACAATGACCAAGATATCTGCCATCGGCTTGCAGAGATCATTGATCGCGTGCTGAAAGAAGCGGAAAGCAGGATCTGGCATGCTCATCCAGTCTGGTTTCTGGATGGAAACCCCGTCGTCGGCTATAGCAAACTCAAGGACAGCGTGCGCCTGCTATTCTGGAGCGGCCAGTCCTTCGACGAACCAGGGCTGAACCCCGAAGGCAAATTCAAAGCCGCCGATACACGGTTCACATCGGTCAAAGAGATCAAAGTCAAAGACCTGACTCGCTGGCTAAAGAAGTCCAGAGACATCCAGTGGGATTACAAGAACATCGTCAAACGCAAAGGTGTGCTGGATCGGCTGAAGTAACGCCCCGTGAAAGTATCTAGTTTGGCTCCGCAGAGATGTGTCGTTCGCGATTTGTGATGTTGATACGCATGGCAGGTTGAGGAAACAATCGCACTCTTTTGTTCTGCGTTTACCCGGAACGGGTTCCACAACAAAGCCTGGGGTCGCCGTGCAAGGTGCACCCCAAGTTGAGAAATAGGCGAGCCGAACCCCAACGGGGTTCTACATGAGACCGCGAAAAGATAATCAATGATGTTTCAACCCGTGACTATTCTTTGTAACGCACGTCAATGACGACGTGCGTCAAAACTGACGTGTGTTTGAAGCTCAGGCAACATTGTCGTCCTACGGCTTTCACGGTCCGATCCAAATCACGGTTTCGTGAGTGTTAGCACGATTTCTTCGCGCATTCGGGCCTGCAAGCTAGAGCCTGCCTGATCATATGACGGGGGGGGCAAGTATCTTCTATTCTCTGGCAGTTGCCTGACCCGCGTTTTCTTCAACGTCATTCCGTGATGAATACCAAGGTTCTTCAGGATTCAGAATTCTTGATAAACACTCTCGGACGTGCAGTCCCTATGACGAGCACATCGGCCTTTTCTTCGCAGTACTCGAGAGATTTCACTGATCACTCGATTCATGTCGTCCACATACTGAATGAGCATTCGAGGTCGTGACGTGGCAGCTCACCTGTGTCACCCGCACCTTCGCCATGGAAGAGAGCCAAGCGTCATCGGACTTGGACATCACCTGTGCAATGTTGCTGCTTCGGCTTCGCAGCGACGGGATACTGTGTCCCATCCACAAGTGAAAATTTACTACACCGAATGTATCGATCGCATTCAGATACGGGGTGATGTGATCACTATATCGATCGTATCATCTTCCAGTGGCAACGATCGTGCATCGTCGGATCGAAGCCTGAGCGCCAAGCTGCCCTTAGCGAACGGAGTATTCTCGGTGACTTTAGCAACAACATCCAAAAATGGTCTAGTGGACAAGGTGGGCGTCCCAGAACGCGATGTGGTTCGCTGTGCGAAAGGTCCATCGCCAACGACGCACCACGGGCTTTGCAATGATGAGTCGAGAACGCACACCAATAAACGTTACGGGTGGCAACGCTTGTGGCTGCGATATTTTTGGTAGCCAGAGTTGCTTAGATTCACCACATCAAACCAATACCTAACAAAGCACTTCGTCTCGGAATCTGCTTCCATTGGGTAAGCATCTGCCCGACGAATGCCTCGCCGCATCTTCGCTTCGCAACCTTCTCGGCTGATTTCATCACGACTTCCGGATCTACATCCGCGCACCACACCCAGAGATAAGACGCGCGAGCGGATCGGTGTCAAAACCAAACGCCTCATGGCCATGAGAACGTGCCACTACGAGCGTGGTTCCCGATCCGGTCATTGGGTCCAATACACGCAAGCCCGTTTTTTTCATTGCGTTCCAATTAACGCAATTGACGGTGCCATGCGGGCTAAAGATGAACAGTTTTGAGACGTTCTAACTCATGGGATAGCCATATGACATCATTCTCTAGGTACATGGGTCAAATCATTTAGGAATAATAATCTTTTTCGTTCATCTTCCGGATACTGCGAATTGTGGCAGCAATAGCTTCAGTATTTTGTCTGCCGTTGCCTTAATTCGACGGTATTGACTCGTGCAGTCACGTATTCGGGAGCCATCTTTATATTGCCCGGCACAGTTCGATAACCTCTTGTTTGCTCATAGCGAGCCTTCTGGAGTGCCGTAGTGCCGTGACGACATTCCCATATTCACCAGCTTGTTGTGGGAGGCTTTGCTGTTCCTCCGCCATTACCTCCAGCAATTCCCGATAGGGCAGCCGCTGCATCTTCTTCTGCAATTTGGTCGATCCAGACCTGGATCTCCGGTGTGCTACAAGTCGCAACAGTTCTTGGAGGCGATCGCGCCGCTTGCAGGGACGAGCCGAACGAGTCGTGCCATGTCCTCAATGCGAATCAGCGTGATGCCTTTGCCATCCTTCTTGTTATGTTCGCGATCGTCTCTCATTTCTTTCGTAGCCGCCGACACCTCACCAGTCGTCGTGGGAAAGTCCGGCCCAACCACTACTGCATACTGCGCTTGGTAATCGTTACGTTGGCGCATTGGAATGTTAACAGATTTTGCGGAAATCCTGTTCCCGCTTTGCTCTTCGCCTCCATTGTGAGCTTGTACGACTGCTGCTTGCCGTCCTCTGTCCCGCCAAGTCGAGCCCGCAACCCATCCGGCTTGCCGTTGCCGCCAATATGAATTGGATCAAGCCCATCTTATCAAAGGCGGTTACTAAGGCGGAGTTCCAACGCATGTTCATTCGTGCTCGCGTCCAACAGATCCTGTGCAACCAGTCCGGCATTCCGTCTTCCACTCGCACGCGACAATGCGGCGCAGCAGTTCATCCCGCCCATCAAAGTATTTTTAACAGTCTTTTCGTCCTAATCCGCTCTAAGGGCGCTTCGAGAAGAACTTCAGACATTGCCAGCACTTCAGCGGGATATGAGTTTTGTTCTCATACTCATCCAGAAAATGCGCGATGTATGGGTGAAGCGAGTTGATCTTCAACGTACCACTCGGCGTCGAAGGTTGCGATGCCGACAGCATCCGTTGTCAACTCCACGAGTTCCACGCTGCGAACCAAGCCTTGCGGCGATTCCTCATCAGTCATCTCCGTGATAAAGGATTTTTTTCAGCAACAGAGAGATTTCGCGGTACGCAGTCAACAACGGCGTGTAAATGCCTTCCAGAGCTTACAACACAACCGTGACCAGCGGTCGTCGGACCGTTGGCGAATCAGCAATACGTTGCGCCGCTGCCCCCGGTGCTGACTCTGCTCGATAGCAGCGTGCCCTTTTGCGAGCGATTTTGAAGGCTCCACGAAGAATGTCGCGTGCAATTTCAAGCAATGGACCTTCACGCATTGTGTCGCGCGATGAGTTCATCTCTATGTCGAGCCGGTCGATACTGACGACCATGCGGAAACGCGCAAACGTCCCATGCCCAGTGCCATTATTCCGAAGTACTGATGGGACGGTCACGGACATGTACGAAGAACGTGACCCGGCCGCCCCGGATGATTTCCGCCAGTCGCGCAACGCCACAATCCCATGGCCGTCACCGCCCAGCCAGATGAATCAGACGAACCGTTCAGGCGACAACACCGACAGATCACCGTGGCCTGCAGTTCATCCGAGGCGGGTTCAGGAAGAGCCTTCCAACTTGCCGAGCACCCAGCGTCTATGGCGATTTCTTGTAACTTTGACGGCACGACTACGTCACCGTCAAGAAAGAGCTTAAAGTCATCACGAATAGGCATTGTTGCGGCTAACACCCATCGCAACCGACCGTTGCATCTCGTGACATCTCCTTCAAGTCAGAAAGAATTGCAATCGTCCAGCTTCTGCTGGCCGGTTTGATTTTGTACGCCGCCTTCTTTTCCGACCCAGTGACTGACCGCTTGCTTCGCCTGAGCTTCAGTGAGTTCTCGCAATGACAGGAGCACGGGCACTTCAGCGTGGATCCCACCATCGTACCCTGTGGAATTGTTTCATAGTTCATGGTAGTTGCGAAATATTTGCCACCACACTTTGTGATGTGTGTTAGCTGTCGCCAGCACAAAGGTCGCGAAGGATTCCAAATCGGTTGATTCTGCGCCCCTTTGGGAGTGGCTTTCTCGTTCTGCGCTTGTTGCTAACGCCAATCAACCAATGTTGTCGTAGCCCCTTTTCATCCATCCCAGTGCCATTGTCACGACCGCGATCGTTGCTTCTGGCGGCATAAGGTCCGGGTCGAGAGTGACATGCACTTTCGTCGTGCGCAAGCATCGTATGCATTCGATACGAGCTCTTCGATCGCTTTTGAAGGACTGCGGTATAGTCCCTGCGAGAACAGTTCGATGATTTTGTAGCTAATCTGAACAGGAATTTTTGATGATTCGCGTCCAATAATAGCAAACGCGGGGGGCGTCACTGTTGGCACATTAACAGAGGCTCTTGGATGACTTGCAGGTTGCTTCTTCGCCATATCTTCCACGCCTTTGAACGTCAAATCACAATTCAACCAGTGCACTCGTCATTTTGGGTCCCATGAAGAACGGAGGCCTCCAAAATGCAGAATCCCATCGATTCCTGCATCAAAGCAGGCAGAAGTGCCTAATAAGCAGAGAAAATCCCGGATGATTTTAGCCATCCGGCAATCGCAAAGGTCAACGATTTGATTGCTTGGCAAGACGCCGCTTCTTCTTCTTCGTTCATTCGCTTTTGCTTTTCAAGAGCCGCCCGAGCAGCCGCCGCGAGCAACTGAACCGGTATGGACTGCAGCTGACGTAGTTCAGGCCGATCTTGTGGCAGAACTTCACGCTCTCTGGGTCACCACCGTGTTCGCCGCAGATGCCGAGCTTAATGCCCGGACGAGTCTTGTTGCCTTTCTCGACAGCCATCTGCATCAACTGACCAACGCCAACCTGATCCAGAGTCGCGAACGGATTCTTCTTGAAGATCTCGTTTTCGGTGTATGGCTGAAGGAAGTTACCCATGTCGTCGCGGCTGATGCCGAGAGCGGTCTGAGTCAGGTCGTTCGTGCCAAAGCTGAAGAACTCCGCAGTGTTTGCGATTTCGTCAGCGGTCAGGGCACCACGAGGAACTTCGATCATCGTGCCGACCATGTAATTGAAAGTGATCTTCTTCTCAGACATCACTTCCTTGGCGACTCGATGAATGATCTCAACCTGCAGGTCGAGCTCTTTCTTGAAGCCAACCAGTGGTACCATCACTTCAGGATTCACTGGAATCTTCTTCTTGGCGACGTCAGCAGCCGCTTCGAAGATCGCTCGAGCCTGCATCTCCGTGATTTCCGGATACGCAATACCCGTGCGGCAACCGCGGTGACCCAGCATCGGGTTGAACTCGTGCAGCTGAGCAACGCGAGCCTTCACCTTGTCCGGCTTCACGCCCATCTTCTTGGCGAGGTCGGCCTGAGCCTTATCGTCGTGAGGAACGAATTCGTGCAGCGGTGGATCGAGCAGACGGATGGTCGCAGGCAGACCCTTCAGAGCCTTGAAGATGCCCGTGAAGTCTTCTCGCTGATAAGGCAGAAGCTTCGCAAGAGCCTTCTTACGGTCGTCGAGGTTGTCGGCGAGAATCATTTCTCGAACAGCATCGATACGATCGCCTTCGAAGAACATATGCTCGGTTCGTGTCAGACCAATACCCTGAGCACCGAATGCGATAGCCTGTTCGGTCTGCTCTGGATTGTCGGCGTTTGTTCGAACAGCCAGACGAGTGACCTGAGCACCAGTCCATCAACTGCTTGAAGGACTGGAACTTTTCGGTCTTCGCGGCAGCCTTGTCACCAAAGAGCAGCTCCATCACGATGCTGGATGGACCAGTCTTGACTTTGCCACCGTAGATCGTGCCAGCCGTTCCGTCGATGCTCAGGTAGTCAACGCCTTCTTTGAAGGTCTGACCAGCAATCTTGACGGTCTTCTTGTTGTAGTCGATGTCCACAGCGCTGGCGCCGCAGATACAGACTTTGCCCATTTGACGAGCGACCAGAGCAGCGTGTGAAGACACACCGCCCTTGGCTGTCAGAATACCAACGGCCGCGATCATCCCACGGAGGTCTTCCGGTGAGGTTTCGTTGCGGACGAGCAGAACGCTTTCGCCATTTTCGGCCGCAGCCGCAGCGCGGTCTGCGTTCAGATAGATCACACCAGATGCAGCACCTGGACCAGCAGGAAGACCGGTGGCCAGAACCTTGGCCTTCTTGATTTCCGCGAGGTCGAAGTCCGGAGCAAGAAGCTGCTCGAGCTGATCGGCCGGGTTACGCATGATTGCGGTTTCCCAGTCGATGAGCTTTTCTTTGACCATGTCCATGCTGAACTTCAGAGCGGCAGCGGCCGTTCGCTTGCCGTTACGAGTCTGCAGCATGAACAGCTTGCCCTGCTGAATCGTGAACTCGATGTCCTGCACGTCTTTGAAGTGCTTCTCGAGAGTCGCACGAACCTTCAGGAGTTCAGCGAAGGCCTTTGGCATCGCCTTTTCGAGCTTCGCGACAGGCTCGGGAGTTCGCACGCCAGCGACCACGTCTTCGCCCTGAGCGTTGATCAGGAACTCACCGTAGAACTCATTGACACCGTTCGCCGGGTTACGAGTAAACGCGACACCGGAACCGGAATCGTCGCCAGTGTTCCCGTAAACCATCGCCTGAACGTTAACAGCCGTGCCCCACTCGGCAGGGATGTTGTACTTGCGGCGATAAACGATCGCTCGGTCATTCATCCATGAGCCGAAGACAGCACCGGCCGCTCCGCGAAGCTGATCCCAGGGATCGTTCGGGAACACTTTGCCGGTTCGCTCTTTGACCAGAGCCTTGAAACGCTTAACCAGTTCTTTCTGGTCTTCAGCGGTCAGGTCGCTGTCGATAATGTCCTTGCCGTACTTGTGATGCTTATAGCCTTCGATGACCACTTCGAACGGCTCATGATCTTCGCCTTCGCGCTTCTGCACACCCAGAACAACGTCACCGTACATCTGGATGAAGCGGCGGTAGCAGTCCCACGCGAATCGTTCGTTCTTCGTGGCAGCAACCAGCGACAGAACGGTTTCGTCGTTCAGACCGAGGTTCAGAATTGTGTCCATCATGCCCGGCATGGAGTCACGAGCACCAGAGCGAACAGCAACAAGCAGCGGCATGCCCTTGGCATCGCCGAACTTGCAGCCCATGATCTTCTCCATATTCTTGATGCCGGCTTCCATCTGAGCCTGAAGTTCCTTCGGGTAGGACTTCTTGTTCGCATAGTAGTAGGTGCAAACTTCGGTCGTGATGGTGAATCCTGGAGGCACTGGCAGACCGATACGGGTCATTTCCGCGAGATTCGCGCCCTTGCCGCCGAGCAACGCTTTCATTGAGCCGTCGCCATCTGCCTTACCATCACCCCAAGTGTAAACGTACTTCGCTTTAGCCATCGAATTGAACCCCAAGAATTTAGAAAGGCTGAGACCCGTCACAGCCGACGTTGAAAGGCGAATCACATGACGTCGACGGCTGAAAACTTTCAGCACCGAGCCCCTGATTCGACGAGGCGAAATCTGCCCGAGACATTCTCGTTACAGAGCCCCCAAACTCCACGGCCAGAACTGACCGTTCGCAGCGCGCACCGCAACCGGAGACCGATGCGGCGGACAAACGAGCGAGAACGGTACCAACGCGCCCTTTAAACTGCAAGTTCGTTCCCCGGCCCTGACGAAAACCAGCAAAGTTGAGACATCGCCGTCCATAACTCAGCCCGTCGGAGTCTGCACTGACGAGGCAAACGGTCGTGAGATCTCTGGTGAGCGAATCCATGGCGGCGGGTTACTGTTCCGTGCCCGGATGGTAAGACAGTTTTCAGACCACCAGCAGTGAGGAGTCCGGTCATGGTCTGGATTCAGGGGCTCTCCACTTGAGCTTACTCTACCCCTCGGTTCCGGCTGGCGCCACCCGCAGAATTCGAATCATATCGGCTCGTTCCGCCACCCAAAGGGCGCCGGGCCACTGCCAGCGATTGATCGTTCTCGGGAAATTGTTGGGCTGAGTGGGCAAACCTTTTCACAGCATGAATGCCTCAATGTCGATCCATCCAGTCCACGATTGGCCCGGTTGCAGAACCTGAAGACCGGCGTCAATTCCGCGTTGTTCAAGGTTGATGGCATTGGTCACGCAGGTATAAGGTTCCATGCACACGGAACTGCTCCACGGAGGAGTAAACACGACCAATTCACGGAAGATTGATGGACATCGTTGCTCCACTTTCACGCCCGCAGCCGGGTCTGTGATGCGGCAGGTTACGATGCTGCTCTCGGCCTCAACATCGGTGTAGATATCGTCGACCTTGAGCCCTTTGAAGAGGCGGCCCTTTGCAAGTCTTGCGTTTTCCGGCGGCTCGATCTTTTCACCGGACGGCAAACATTCTGTCAGCTTCCAGACTTTGGTTCCGGGGACTGTAAGCTCACACTGATCAGCTGATGAATTGGCAGAAAGTGGAACTCGAAAATACGCGTGCGTTCCGAACCCCCACGGCATGGTTTGATCGCCCGGATTGAATACTTGAATCTCTGATCGCAGACAACTGCCGATCACCTGATAGCTCACATGAATCTCCGCGTCCGTCGGCCAACAATCAAGCCGATCCGGGGCGTCAATGCTCAACCGAAAAGCTCCTGTGACCTTGTCGTCAGACTGCTGGATCACTCGCCATGGACGATCGAGACACAGACCATGAATGGCGTTTCCGGTGGAATCATAAAGGACTCGGTCGGCCGGAAGCTGATATTCCTGCCCGTTCCATGAATAGCGCCCGCCTTCGATGCGATTCGGATACGGAAACAACAGAGGATTTCCGTGATGCGTCTCGGGCTGTTTTCCTTTCGCAAAATCATCCGTTGCCGCGAGCACATCGACTTCGCGGCCGTCAGTGAGTCGAGCCAG
>JAXMBU010000089.1:0-22576 GCA_046349735.1 Planctomycetaceae bacterium | reverse complement strand
AACACCATGCTTAATGAAGAAACCAAGCAACTCGATAACAAACATCATCCCGCCAAGTGCCATGCCACCCGGGCCCGGGACACCTGTTTCAGGAATCAGATTGCCAAAGAAGCCCTTCACCGACATCGCCTGCACACCGTAAATGAATGTTGCGACCAGAGCCGTCAGAGCCAGCGCGCCAGTGACATTGATCTCGCCGGTCGCAGAGCCAAGAAATGGCACAGCACCCAGCAAATTGCAGAGCAGAATGTAGAAGAAGCAGCTCCACACGAACGGAAGATACTTGTCCGCCGGGTGAGCAAATGCAACCGCATGGCTATGAGCACCGTGACCATGCGACACATGCCCATGCGAATGATCAGCATGACCATGCGAACCGTGATTTTCGCTATGGGCTTCATGGCCGTGATGATCATCATGAGAGTGGTCGCCAATTGTTGGCCGCACCACCTCATCTCGAATAAACAATGCGATCGCTTCCCAGAAGTTCCAGAATCGCCCCTTAGCGGGAACTCCACTGCCGATTCGCTTGGCGAGCCCGCGAAAAATCAGCAGGCACAGCACAAGCACTACCAGCTGAAGCACCATAAACTTGGTGATCAGGAATCCTGGCTCACGAGCAGTTCCGGCGAATGGCTGAGGAATAAAAACCTTCCCCTCCATCGCCTCATTGACCTGCTCAAGCGTCGGACTGTGCAAATGGAGTGCGTGCAGCGTGTGCCATGGCACTGCATCGACGTTTTCATAAACGTGTGGGGACGTCAGAAACTTTGGCACCTCAAAATAGGTGTAGTCGCGAACGTGATGAAAATGATCGTGTTCACTCATTTCCGCTTGTCCGCCAGCCCCTGAAGATTCTTGCTTTAGATCTGTAATTTATTTCGAAGACGATGCTGCAACGCTTCGTTTCAGCAACGTTACCTCGACCGCCAACGCGAGCAAATAGAACGCGATCAGCCAGCCGAAGAAATCAATGATTCCTAAATCCGGGCGAAGCTTCTTTACCGCCATCGCCGTCCCGGCCACACTAAAGAGACGAATCATCGTCTGAACCAGCATTGCCGATAACTCGTTTCGCAGAATAGCGGCACTCGAAAGAAAAACAACGATCCAGCCGGGCACCAAAACGGCAATTGCCGCAAGTGACATCCACCAGACCCCTGACTCGCCTCGCAACATCCTGGCTGGCCAAAAACACAACACCCAGCCAAGCGCCACAAAGAACGTCAGCCAAAGAGCAGACTTAAGACCAGCACCTCGAGAATTCTGAGTCACTCCGAGCGAGCCTCTCTGGCCTGCGCCGCTTTTCGTTTCACTTCTGCCGATTCGCGATCCAGTCGCTGCAGGAGCTGTCGCAGGGACGCTCCGGCAACGATAAGACCGAGACAGGCACCACAAATCGTCAATACGGGACTCCAGCCGTACCTCTTATCCAGCCAATATCCGCCAAAGATCAGAAAACCCAAAGACATGGCCGCCGAGACGACTTCGTGAGCAGTTCGATAGGCTTGAGCGATCTGGGCAGTTCGAGATCTGCGACGTTCATACTTATTCGGCTGGCCGCTGGACAACGCGAACACACCTTACCTGGCTATGAACATGAAGATCTGATTTGTTGACGGGGCCGCGAGTCTAGGGAGGAGACAAAACCGAGTCAAAGAGGCTGGATATCCCCCTCCGCAATTCCCGGAAACGGGAGCAAGACTTGCAATGGTCGTGGGCGAGAGATTTCAAGGGACATGACCGCTCGCCCTGCGTTCCACCCCTTATCTCGTCTACAATACAACTTCAGCTCAGCCCTGTCGGCGGATTTTGTGCATTTCTCAGAAGGCGGAGTTCAGCTGCCTGGTCCGTCGCTGAGAGATATTTGAATTTCTTTCCCCGTTTGCTTTCGTAACCAAACTCTGGCTGCCATCTATGTCTACCCGTCCAACGATTCGTGCTGTGGTTTTTGATATGGACGGATTAATGCTCAACACCGAAGACATCTTCGAACTGGCGGGTGTGGAGCTGATGGCGCGTCGGGGGCTGGAAATGACTGACGAGATTCGCCACGGCATGATGGGACGGCGTCCGATTGAGGCGTTTACTGTTCTCAGAGATCTCACTGGCATTCAGGATACTCTTGAGGATCTGATGCTGGAGACAAAGGTCCTGTTCGCTGCGCTGGCAGAAGATCGGCTCGCGGTGATGCCCGGCCTTCTGGAATTCTTCGAACTATTGAATGCCCGGAAGCTTCCGCGCGCCGTCGCAACGTCTTCGCCTCGCGCCTACATGACTCATCTGTTGCAGAAGTTTGATCTGTTGAATCGGGTTGACTTTACTTTGACGGCTGAGGATGTCACGCATGGGAAGCCACATCCTGAGATTTATCTGAAGGCAGCGGAAATGCATGGTGTTGCTCCCGCAGAGATGCTGGTGCTCGAAGACAGCGAAACCGGAACTCGCGCGGGAGCCGCAGCCGGAGCGTTCGTCGTGTCGGTTCCAAGCCGCCACACCGAGTTTGGCGACTTCAGCATGAGCAATCTCCGAGTCTCCAGCCTGCTCGACGAAAGATTACATCAGCTTCTGCGGTAGACCCTGAACCCACGGCGAGCCCACAGCGTCAGCTGTGTGGTTTGATTTGACTATCATTCGCGGAACATCGCAACCTGAAACCACTGATCTCGACTGGCATAGACCTGAAGCATGCCACCCGCTCGGCTTTCGCCGAGGGCTCGCCGAATTTTCCGGGGCGTACGAGGATCTCCTGATACCGTTCGAACACTGTAGCTCAACCGGAGACTGGCCACTAATCTACCGCCACTACTCAAATACGATTGCGTGAGTGCCCTGCATTTGACGCATTCTGTGATATTTCGGGGACCAGAGACATGACCGAGAATCCGACAACGGCCAACATAACAAGCGTCAGCGAACCTTCTGTCCCCTGGTGGCAGAGCGTACTGCTGTGCGGTTTGGCTGGCGGCATGGGCTGGGGGATTCGTGGACAGTATGGACATGAATCCGGAGCCATGATGGCAGGACTGCTGGTTAGTTCTGTTGTCGCGATGCTGTTCCTTCGCGGTGCGGACGGATGGGGAACTGTCCGAGCAATCGCGTGGTGCACTGTGGCCATTGGATTCGGTGGATCGGAAACCTATGGCCAGACGATCGGACTGACCCAGAATCCTTATTTGATTGGCAATTTCTCTGCCTTGAGCTGGGGATTAATTGGGCTGGCCATCAAAGGAAGTCTTTGGATCGGCTTTGCGGGCTGTTTTCTGGGAATGGGGTTGAGCGGAGTCACTTACAGTCGACGTGAGATGCTGGCCATTGTCGTTGCAATGCCATTGCTTTACGCGATTGGCGTGCGACTGATTAATTCTCCATTCGATCCGGCGAATCAGCAGTTGCCAGCAATCTACTTCTCAGAAACCTGGGACTGGAAACCCGATGGGGAAGTAAAACCACGATTCGAGGCGTGGGGCGGGCTGTTTCTGGCAATGATCGGGCTTTTGATCCATTGCGGTGTTGTTCGCCGCGACAGACTTGCTGCACGCCTGGGGCTTGCCGGACTCATTGGCGGAGGTCTTGGGTTTCCCGCAGGGCAGTGCCTTCAGGCCAACCACGCCTGGAATCGCCCGTGGTATGAAACAGGATTCTTAAAGTCTCTGGACCCACATGTGAACTGGTGGAACATGATGGAGATCACCTTTGGTGGCATCATGGGCGCGACACTTGGATTCTTTGTCTGGAAGAATCGCCACCTAATCAGGATTCCTTTGCCGACAGTCCCGGCTCAAGCAAAGATCGTCGATGGTTTTCTGTTCCTGATCCATGTTACCCTGTTGTTGCTATCGGAGTTCGCGGGCGTTGCCTGGGTGGATGCTCTATACGGCGTTGGATTTTGTATGGGCGCAATTCCACTCGTCGCATGTGTTCAGTCGCAACGATGGCCGTTTCTTTTGACCATGCCGATTTTGGTTCTGCCAATCGCAGGGAAAACCGTTCGAGAACTCGTCTATAAAGAATCTGCCATCAGCGCATTCCCGGGCTGGCTGCTGTATTTCGTGCTGCCAATGTGCGGAACCTGTCTGTTCAGCCTCTATCTTATCCGCTTGTGTGAAAAAGGGGCGGATGGCAGAGCCCTTGGAGCACGGCTGCTCATGTTCGGAGCCTGGTGCTTTTTTCTGCTGAACTATGCGTTCTTTCGGTTTCCATGGCCCTGGCAGGAATGGACCGGCCGTACGCCCAGCGGGATCATCTATTTGATTTGCATTGGCTCACTGACAATTGCAGCAATCCGGGTTTCTCGCAGAGCCCCGGAGTAAACTTCTCAGCGCTGCGTTCAGCCTTTGATTTCCCACGACCAACTCGCTTCGGGTTGCTCTGGTGTTCGACGAGCAATCACAAAAAACGTTACGACATCGACGATATCGATGCGAGAGCTCTTTCAGGCACGTTCGCATCAGTGCAACATTCATCACGGCATCTGAAGTTTCCTCGTCGCATGAAAAAAGGGGACGATGGAAACCCATCGCCCCCTGACTCTGATGCTACTTTCCTGCACACTCTCCGAACGCCTGCGTTCCGACAGTGGCAGCAGGATTAGTCCTGATAGTCCACTTCGATGTGGTCACGCTTGACACGAACATCAACTGCGTACTTGCCGTAGTCGTAGCGAATACGGTCGCCATTGCGGCGGCAGCTGATCAGTTCACAACCACAGGTTGGGACGCAGATCTGGATGTACACACACTTCGGTCCGCAGCAGCTGCATGGATCATTGCAAGCACATGGATCCTTAACGGCAATGATCTTCGGCTGGGCACATGGCGACATTTCGTCGCGATCCTTGTACACAACATTCGTGTAGAGCGGCACAGCCTGTGACTCGACGAATGCTCCCGGTGCTTCTGGAACCGGCATCAATTCCTGTCGTGCTTCAACAGCACCTGTGGCGAGAACCGCACACAGCGTCATAATCATCGCAAAGTTCTTCATGTCTTCCCTTTCAATTATCCGGTCTTGAAACCTGATTCAAACACACGCCACGTGGTCCCGCTCCCAAAAACCTGTGGCTTGGTCGCTGGTATCCATTTGCCATCCAAAAGTGAGGTGGTCAAGTTTTGGTTCCTGACAATTGCCGACCGAGGTTTAAGTCAGCGGCCAACACAACAATCAGGGAAACTCTTCCTCCCGTATTGTCGCGGAGGTTTGGGCAATATCAATGGGATCTGGTGAGAATTTCCGGTTTCAGAAACGAGGTGTTTACGGGACTTTGGGGAATAAACCTTCGTAAAGATCAAAATTGAGGTCCCATAGAGATGAGAGTGATCCGTGACTAGCGACTTCCTGCAGAGATTCCCGTAGTGAATGCTTCGTTTCGCTGGCGCGGCCATAACAACCACGATTTTGCTCAAACTTTTGGGCCAGTGGCAAAATTTTTGCTGGCCAGATGGTTAGTTTTTGCCGCAACCAGTTGCGATTTGTCATCAAACCACGTTCAATGGGCGTCTGCTGCAAGTTGCTCGACAGGTGAATCTCCGTATGAGTGCGGCTTCATCCGAGAAAGCTCAACGGTCGACATGGAAAAATCCTTTCTTTTTACTGACGTAACGAATCCAACGTGGCTGGCCTATGTCGCGTTTTTGGTGATTGCCGTCTTTTTCCGTTTCTCCCGTGTTCTCACCATTCGCAACCTCGACCTGACACTACTGCTTCTGCTGTCGACAGCCATCGTAGTGTCAGGCGTTTATCGTGATAAGGCGTGGGTCGTTCCGAGCAAAGAGGACACCGCGCAGTCGGCAGCAATGTCTGAAGAATCTCCGGCGAACGATGAGACTGCAGCGAATAGCGTCACGGAGGCTCCACTGCAGACTACCGCCGCTGACACGGCCCCATCGGAAATGACGGCGACTCCTGAACCCGCAGCAGCCATTGTTGAAAGCTCTTCTGAGCCCAGCGCATCGTTATCTGTTGCTGAAGGTTCTGCCAACAAGTTACCCGGGGAAATAACGTCTTCTGACGGCGTGGTTGCCTCTCCGCCAACGACCTCAGAGAACTCCGACAAAGAACCTGTACAACACCCGATCTATATCTGGTCCTCAGTGACTCTGATGGCGTTAACGATACTGCTCATTGTGAGACTGCTGTTTGATGAAAGCCTGACTCGTCGCCCCCGACTTGATCAAAACCTCAATCAGTCCGGAATTACGTTCCTTTGCATTCCGGCCTTTGCAATCCTTATGGTAAGTGTTTTCAAGAATCATCCGGAGGACAGCACTTTCAAGGCTGTCGAGCATGGTCGGGCATTGCTGGAACGACGCGATGTGCAGGTCGATCCACAAACGGGAGGCGATACACAACCAGCCCCGACGGAAACTCTGATTGCAGCGGGCGGTGCCGCAATGGCGCAGCTGTCGGGCAACCTTCCGAAGTCCAAGGACGACGATTCGGTTCATTCGAACACGGTTGAAGAGCTGCTGGCCCGAATTCTGGTCGTGATCGCGCATACTTTTGTGGTTCTGGGACTCCTGACGATTGGTCGACAGCATTTCGCGAGTCTGCAAATCGGAATTTCGATGAGCTGTCTCTATTTGCTGCTGCCTTGTACTGCTGTCAATGTGCATGAATTGAATCATGTTCTTCCTGCGGCATGCCTGGTCTGGGCGATCGCCAGTTATCGCAACCCTGTGGTCTCCGGAGTCCTTCTCGGGCTTGCCAGTGGCACGCTGTTTTTTGCGGCATTCCTGTTGCCTCTTTGGGCCGTGTTTTACGGCAAAAAAGGTGGTCTGCGATTCGTAATCTCCGTGCTTGGGATTGGCGCAGTTCTGATCACTTCACTCCTGTTGATTTCCGGTGACGCCAGCTCATTCACAAATAAGCTCGTGACGACTGCCAACTGGACGGCCTACCGACTGCTGGATGATTCACCAACTGATGGTGACGCAACACTCAGCCAGCTGTTTATCCGCATCCCCATGGCGGCGATCTTTTTCGTCATGCTGACAGCAATGACTGTTCTGCCGCGACCGAGGAATCTGGAAAACCTGCTTTCGAATTCAACTTGCCTGGTGGTGGCTGCTCAAATGTGGTACCCCGACGATATCGGAACTTATGTGCTTTGGTACCTGCCTCTGTTTCTGATCGTTATTTTCAGGCCTCGACTGGATCGATTCACGCCTCCCGAAGCCGTCGAGCGAGAATCTGTCAGCCTGAATGCTTCGCCGCCGGCAACGCCGACATCAACAGTCGCAATGTCTCGACTCAGCTTTTTTGGTCGAAGAACGCCGCTGAAGTCTTAGGCCGCAGCAAAAGAAAAGGCACCACGCCGGTGGGCGTTCAGTGCAAACCGGCTGGCAAAACAGCAGACCGGTCGGCTGACGCCAACTGCTCGCTTTGAAACAATGCGAGGCACTGTCCCGCTGGCAGAAATATCAATATGTCCGCGACATTAGCTTCTGCTGGCATGGCGTAAACCGGTAATCTGCTATCCTGACGTCGTCGATTCGGGAGTCAGAAGACTCGGAAGGTAAACGCCGGACTTCATTATTCTGACCAATGCCAAACTGAATCGGAACAGACTTCAATTTTCAGAGTGTATCGTTGGCGAACTATGCAGAAACCGAATCAGAAGAAGGACGAAACCGGAAACGTCCTTTGGCTGACTCAGGATCAGGTGGATATGTCATCATCGGAAAACAGACGGTACGTATTAGTTCAGACTGTTGCGCCGCATTATCGTCAGGGATTTTTCGATGCACTTGTCGAGCAACTTGGTGACTCTCTGACGATATTGAGTGGTGGTGAGTATTTCGATGCGAACCTGAAATCGGAAGTGATCAATCCCCGGGTCCTCTCTAACGCTCGCAATTTTTTTCTTCTGCGGAGGAAGATGGTCTTCCAATGGGGCGTGCACCGTCGTGCCATCAAAGCCGATGTGGCCGTGCTCGAATACAACCCCAGGATTGTGAACACCTGGCTGGTGGCCGCGATCCGTAAAGTTCTGGGACGTCGCACAATTCTGTGGGGACATGCTTACTCCCGACGCGGGAACGATAATTTTGCCCGAGCAGCGCAGCGCGCATTTTCGGATGCCATGATCGTCTACACGGAAGACCAGCGACAGATCCTGACTGACGTTCTGCACTACAAAGGTGGGGCGTACGCCGCTCCGAATGC
Organism: Planctomycetaceae bacterium; assembly: GCA_046349735.1. Lineage (GTDB taxonomy): Bacteria > Planctomycetota > Planctomycetia > Planctomycetales > Planctomycetaceae > SXXK01. The sequence continues at coordinate 14,410 of JAXMBU010000089.1, read as the reverse complement.
GATTTTTCACGAAAAGGAGATGCAGCCGGTCCCATCAACTGACCGTCATTCGTTTCTCTACGTCGGGCGTCTGGTCAAAGATAAGAAGCCCGCCATTATGATCTCCGCATTTGCATCAGTCGTCAGCAAACTGCCTGACGCCGCCAAACTCATTGTGGTAGGAGACGGCAAAGAGCGTCCGGGTATGGAGAAACTCGCCGTCGAGCTGGGTGTCGCTGATCGAGTCCAGATGCTCGGGCAGATTTCCGACTATGAAAAGCTGCGAGAGTTATACCAAAAAAGTATCGCAGCCCTGTCTCCGGGATATGTCGGCCTGTCGATCACTCAATGCCTTGGCTTTGGTGTCCCCCTGATCTACTCGAAGGATGAACCGCATTCCGTTGAGATCGTCTGCGCGAAAGAAGGCTGGAACAGTTTGTCGTTCGAAACTGACAACGCGGAAGACCTTGGAAGGATGATGCTGAAGGTGACTAGCGAACGGGAATCGTGGATCAGCCGAACTGAGCAGATTTCTGCTGATTGCCGAGAACGATTCAGCATTGAAAACATGGCACGCGGGTTTGTGCGTGCGATTCGTGAAGTTGACGGACAGAGATCCTGATTTCAGTCAGGATATGCCGAACACATTGCAAGTGTCCTTTTCAAAAACTCTTCTTTGACCTGCGCCGCCCCCGGGGACAAACTGCTGTCCACGCGGACGAAGTGCCGCAACCGTCATGGAACCTGTAAACGGCGGCTCAGCTCAAACTACGCGTCGCCCATCCAATCCGCACACAGCAACTCGGCCTGTTGAAGAACCGTCTTCACCGCTTCTTCCTGCAGGTCCGGGGGATAGCCCCATTTGTTCAGGATGCGTTTCACGATCACTCGTATCTTTGCCCGAGCCCCGTCGCGGAGATTCCAGTCGATGGTCACACTCTTGCGAACCATCTTGATCAATTCGGCAGCGATCACCTTCAGTTTGTCGTCACCCATGGCCTGCAACGCGGACTCATTGGTCGCCAGAGCGTCATAGAAGGCAATCTCGTCGTCGTTCAGCCCCAGCTCCTCGCCGCGTTTCTGAGCGGCCTCCATCTCTTTCGCCAGACGGATCAGTTCTTCGATCACCTCATGAGTCGCGATCGCTCGATTGTGGTACGCGTTCAGAGTTTGCTTCAGCTTGTCCGAGAACAACTGCGACTGTACGAGATTCCGCCGTGATCGAACCTTGATTTCGTCGTTCAGCAGCTTCTCCAGCAATTCCGCAGCGACGTTTCTGTGCTTTAAGCCACGGACCTCGGCAAGAAACTGGTCCGACAGAATGCTGATATCCGGCCTCTTGAGTCCTGCAGCCGTGAAGACGTCAATGATCTGGCCATCGGCAACAATGGCTTTCGAAACCAACTGCCGCACCGCTGCGTCCAGATCCTCCGGCGACTTTCGGCCACCAGATGACTGCTTACTCAGAGCCGCCTGAATCGTTTGCAGAAACGCCACATCGTCCCTGATCTCTGTTGCCTCATCGCTGGCCGCGCAAAGAGCAAACGCGCGGGACAACTCTGTGACGACTTGAACAAATCGCTTCTTGCCGTCTTCCTGCTCCAGGACCTGTTCCTGAGCCGCCGGAATGAGACTCAGCTTCTGAGTTCCAGTGCCCGTTGCCCAAAGGCTCCAGTCAAAACCGTGCAAGATGTCGCACGCGATTTCGAACTTCTCCAGCATCACCGCAATCGCCTGCGCGGTGTCGATGCTCGGATTTCCCGTGCCGCCGCTGTTCGTGTAGGTCGACAGAGCATCCCGCAGTTGTTCAGCCAGCCCCAGATAATCGACCACCAGCCCGCCGGGTTTGTCTCGGAACACTCGATTCACGCGAGCAATCGCCTGCATCAGACCGTGGCCCTGCATCGGCTTGTCGGCATACATCGTGTGCAGACACGGAGCATCAAAACCCGTCAGCCACATATCGCGAACGATCACGATTCGAAAAGGATCTTTGGCATCATGAACCGCGTCGCCAGCTTCCGGCGTTTTTCCTTGTTGCGAATATGCGGTTGCCAGTCAGGCCCATCATCGGCACTGCCGGTCATAACGATCTTCGCGACACACTCCTTCGATGCCTCCGCTTCCGCATCGTCACCATCGGTGCTGGCCCAATCCGGACGCAGAGCAATCAGAGCGTTCAGCAGATCAACACAGATGCGGCGGCTCATGCAGACGACAATCGCCTTACCGTCCATCGCTTCGACACGCTTCTCGAAATGTTCGACCAGATCTGCGGCAATCAGCTTGATTCGCTTTGGTTCACCGACGAGAGCTTCCAATGCGGCCCACTTGGATTTCAGTTTCTCACGGCTCGACTGTTCCTCGCCTTCCGTGATCTCGTCGAACTCCGCATCAAGTCGTGGCAGAGCAGCGATGTTCAGGCCCAGCTTGGCAATTCGGCTTTCGTAGTAGATTGGCACCGTCGCACCATCGGCAACGGCTCTCTGGATGTCATAGATTGAAATGTAGTCGCCGAAGATCGCCCGAGTATTCGCGTCGTTCTGTTCGATCGGCGTTCCAGTAAAGCCGATGAATGAGGCACGCGGCAACGCGTCGCGAAGATTGCGGGCCAGGCCATCGATCAGATCGTACTGGCTGCGATGAGCTTCGTCGGCTATTACCACGATGTTTCGCCGGTCGCTGAGGCACGGCATTTTTTCGCCCTTTTCGGGCAGGAACTTCTGAATCGTCGTGAAGATCACGCCGCCGCTGGCCACCTTCAACAGCTCCTGCAGATGATCACGATCGCGAGCCTGAACCGGCATCTGGTTCAACAGTTCATAGCAGCGCTGAAACTGCCCAAAGAGCTGATCGTCCAGATCATTACGGTCTGTCAGCACAACAAGCGTCGGATTCTGCATCGCCGGATGCCGCACAGCGCGAGCCGCATAAAACAGCATCGAGAAACTCTTTCCCGATCCCTGCGTATGCCACACGACTCCGGCGCGACGGTCGCCAGCCTTGCCGCCGTGCATCCGACCGGCCCAATAGTGACCGTCCGGAAGTTCTGCCGTCTCCGGATCAGCCAACATCCCGCTGGCTCGCACCGTTTCTTCGACGGCTGCATTCACGGCATGGAACTGATGATACCCCGCGATGATCTTATGCAGCCGATCGCTGTCTGAGTCTTCTTCGAACACGATGAAGTGCTGCAGCAGACCGAGGAACCGTCGCTTCTCAAAGACGCCTCGAATCAGCGTCTCCAGCTCCAGAGCTGCCTTCGGTGCGTCGGCTTCTCCGTCGACCGTTCTCCAGACCTTGAACCATTCCTGATTGGCCGTCAGCGATCCGATGCGAGCCTGCAGACCATCAGACACAATCAGCAGCTCGTTGTAACGCAGCAACGACGGAATCTCGGCCTTGTACGTTTGCAGTTGAGAGTACGCCGACCAGATCGTTGCGTTTTCATCTGCCGCGTTTTTCAATTCGACGATCGCCAGCGGCAAGCCGTTCACGAACACTACGAGGTCCGGCCTGCGGTTGTGCTGAGCTTCGATCACCGTGAACTGATTCACGACGAACCAGTCATTGGCCGACGGATCATGGAAATCCAGCAGACACACTCGATCACCGGCAATCGAGCCATCCGATCGTCCATACTCCACTTCGACGCCGTCCCGCAGCATTTTGTGAAACGCTCGGTTGTTCCCGATGAACGTCGCCGTATCGAGCCGCAGCACCTTTCGCAGAGCTTCTTCCTGAGCTTCCTCCGGAATCAACGGATTCAGTCGATGAATCGCGTCTCGCAGTCGCTCGACCAGCACGACGTCCCCAAACGACGAACGCTCCGCCCCCGGTTCACCTGGAGCAATCTCCGGCCCATGCCCGATCGCAAAGCCCAGCTCTCCGAACCAGTCCAGAGCTGCATCTTCGACAATGGATTCATTGAGTGTCATTGGTTCACCAGTGCGCTACATCAAATGCTTTGTCAGATACGCGTTCCATTCCTTCGGTTGCGTCGGGAAATACCCTTTGCTGTTCATCGTGGTTGAATCCCGACAACTGTCCGGGACTCGCGTCGGGAATCATAAAAACGCAAAATAGAAACACGCTTTCCCGACAGTTTGTCGGGATCGGAATCCGTCACCCGTCTCCCAAAGTAGCACCCAGCCGAATGACGAAATCAGCCGATCCGTAACAGTTCCGCTGCAGCCTTCGCGTGAGCATCCAGATCGTCCAGCTGAACCGCGATCGCATGGACATCAACATCACTGAAAGACACCTATCGCCTCTTCGGTGAACTCATCCGGCTGTGTGTCGGCCATCGGAGCATAGACGACCGAAAGTTCCACTTGCCTCGGTACTTCAATTCTCCTGGTCGATGTCCGAATCTCGCCGCCGGATCGCCGCAAGTCTCTCATTGTCAGCCCCAGGCCTTCACTTCATTCAGAACGCTTTCCGTATCCTTGACCTGAAATGACCAGCACTGAGTCAGCCGCTTCGCGACTCCCACTGTGTACACAGCGACATCGATTGATGTTGTACTGTGTCCGGTGCTCAACTTTTGCTTTCGGCTTGAATTGATCGATGTGAGCAGGAACTGTTGCAGAGATTTCAGGTAGCGAAGTTCGGGAATCTGGTGGAAAGCGACTCGCGTTTCTGTCGGACGTCAACGATGAATGTGTTCCAAAGTTTTTCCATGGCAGTGGCCGCATCAGCGGCCAGGATTGGCTGTGGTGGTGTGTATTGCACGACGTTGCGTGACTGCGACGCCATTTCGGCAAGCCAGATCTCGTTGATCTCCGGCCCGCTTCCGTAGGATGTCTCTTCATCGTCACCAGGAAAACGCAGTTGGAGCCGCTCCAGTTCCGTACTGACCAGTGGCAGGATTCCGGCATCGTCCAGTTTTGCGGCCCGACTTTTCTTGCCAACAAGCTCCATGGTCCACTCGTCGGTGGCATCACTTCCAACAATGACCCCAAGATTGACGAACTCACCACGTGTCGGCGACGGCACAAACCGAATGACTGAATATTGATATTTGGCATGAGATTGTTTCCTGATTAACCTGCGAGTGTTGCTGCCAATTGTCGAATTCTCGCTGCGACTGAATGACCGTCGGCATTCCAGAAAGTGGCCCAGCACTTCCAACTCCGCGTCACCAGCACCGGCCAGCTTGCGCCAGTACCGCACACAAAATGGCAACCAGTTGGTCGCGAGTTAAATTCTCCAGAGCATCGGCGGCTCGCTCCAGTTCATTGTAATCAAGTCCATTGGGCGAAGTATCAAGAGAATGGGCGACTTCGACGTTCTCCAGCAGGCTTTCCACCGTCCAATTCGGGGCTCCCGGCAGAAATGCCCGTGATCATGCGAATACGTGGCCAGATCGTCTGAGGTATCGTAGAGCCACTGGCGATCATCACCCCAGCACCAGTCGAAAAACGCGAAATACGCGGCATGTCGACGACGATTGTCGTCTCTTTCGCGGTTCTCCAGCCCCAAGTCTTGTTGGAATAACCGAACTCCAGATTCAGAGACGCATAGGCGATCCCCTTTCGCAATACGGTTCCGTTGAACAATCTATCGCCATCGAATCCTCAGGAATCTCGATCAGGCGAAAATCAAGACGGTGCCCCAATCATCCGCCCACTTGCCGCAATGATGTGTGCTCCGTAATCGGCACTCGGTTCGACTGCTGGTTGTCCACCTGCTTGACCCAATATGACTGACCATCAGTAGCACTGACATGAAATGGTCGACTGCCGCCTCGATCGATGCTTTCGGCACTGATCACGCTGTCCATCTGGATGTCGCAACGATTACTTCGACAGCCTGCCAGCAGCCCGGCCAGCCACCAAAGAGAAGAATTCGTCATGTCAAATGTCTCTCTATGATCACTCGCTTCACGTTGCCCAGCAGAGCCTTCACCAAATCTTCCGCCGTGTCCTCATCCAGACAGTTATCAAACCGCCCCACGGCGGCATCGACACCCAGCTTCTGCAGGACCGACTTTGGTACATCGGTCACTTTGGGAATCACCAACTTCACTTTCACCTGATACGGGAACTTGCCGCCCCAGATCTTTGTCACCAGGTTCTTCCCGCCATTCGACGTGGCCTGCCACAGCCCCAGCAGCCCGCCGATTTCGTAATGATGCAGCAGACAGTAGTCACCGGTTTTGATCTCCAGCGGCCACGGCTTGTTGGAGCCGAAGAGATTCTTTTCCACACAGTCCAGGTAGGTCGTGCTGCTGCATTCGAAGATGAAGGTTTGCGATGTCATGAACCGGTTCTCCGGGTGAGTAATTCCGTGTAATGTCCCATTTTATTGGGTGCGCCTTCAACATTGCTCTAACTCACGGAGAAATAATCACTTCCGTCCCGGCGCGCCCAATCAGCTAAACCTACCACATGTCTCATTTCTGTCCCGATTCGCTCAGCGACGAGATTGCAATCATTCGAGGCGACATCACCCGTTTGAGCTACCGATTCGCCGAACGAAAGCCGGAGAATGGCGAAACTCAGTCCCAGTACTCGGGCGAATCTGGCCACAACTTCATTTGTCGAGGTCAGCGGCAGTTTGAAGCTCGCATCGTCGGACGATTCAGAAGGGTCGTCAGATACACCCAGTCGAGCATCGTTTCCCCCGGAACGCAATGTACGACCGTAGTGCTAAACTGGACGAACTCATACTGATTCGCGTTCATCGATCTGCCATGGCAAATTCCGCATAGTCGCCGAGCGACCTTAAAGTCATATTTCGCTGCGAACGACAGCGCGCGAACAACACACAAATCGGGGAACGGATTCTCTGCCTGGTTGAGTCGAGTGTTCTCGGATGCGTCAAAGAATTGGTCGTCACCAGAAAAAACAGTCCGTTGCGATTCACCTTCATATGAAACAGTGGCGGCTATCGATTCGATATTGAACGTCGTAGTACGAGGAAGATCCTCAAAGGTGGTTGTGGCCATATTCAAGGCCGAGAAGGCCCATGTTGTGTGCAACGACCAGACGTCAGTACCCAATTCATTCTGCGGAGTTGTAAGCCTCCAAACCGTGTTCGTCTGACAATAAATTCGGAGAACTTCTGCTGAAGGTCCTCTGTTTCGACTCCTTCGATCACGATGTCGAGATCCCGCGGTCGCCCTGGACGATGATAGAAGAGACGTCCAAGTAGCAGGGAACGCAAGGCACCCCCAAAGAAGACGGCGCGAAGTCTTGAATTCGCTTAGGTCCTGAAGCGTCTGGCTAACGCCATCGCCCAGTCTCGCTTTCCAGCGCTACAGAATGCGCTGTAATTCTCTACGGAGGATTGACTTCAGGTCATCGTTGGAAAGTACGCTACCACATTTGTCAGTTCAGTGGAGGCGTTTTGCAAACGTATCCGTCATACCTGAACATAATCCGTGAGGAATTGATAACGATGATAGACGACCGGCAGTTTATTTGCAGTGTCAGTCGCCGAAGCCTGAAACACCTGGGCGTAGTTTCTCGACATTAAACCGCCTATCTTACCAGAAAACGTTTTAGTTGAAGGTGCACCTTCCATCGGAAAATCCTGCACGCCCTCCCAAAACATATCAAAAGTTCGCCGATGACCTGCCGCCCCATCAATTCCAGCTTCAAAGTCGGCTGCGTGCAGTAGACCCGGGTCGCCCCAATGGACTTCAATTTCTTCACGGTCACTGCAGACGTAGAGCCTTTAATCAACTCCTTCTCGAACGATCCTTGCATGATCTCCGAGTAATTGTCTTCGAATACTTTCACTACGCTCGGAACAAACACTCCGATCGCTGCGGTACGAAATGCGGATGCTTTGACATCGTCGGACAGGTGTTTCGGGAGTTCGCTTCGTCCTGCTTTCCAGGATATGTTCCATTCCACTCAGCGCTTTTGCGCTCGACGGATCGGCCAAACTCTGCAGGTCGTCTTCCACATCGTTCCAACGAAGTACTCCTTTCTTGACTCCGTCTTCTATGTCAGCCACGGAGTAAACAATATCGTCTGCGGCTTCTACGAAGAAGTAATCGGATTTCGTTTTCGCCGGTTCCGGTGATCACGAAGATGCTGAATGACTTCGTTTTCAGATGCAAAGTATCCTGGTTTTTCAAAACTATGGTTTTTGTGATCCTTCTTTGATTGGTCTGATGAGGCGCGCCCGTACTTGCAGGCAGCGGAAGGAGTGCCGCACGTCAAATTGAGACCATAGAAGTCAGCAAGGATCTGAAGTCTCGTCAGGATTCGTAAAGTTTGAGCGTTGCCTTCGAACTTCAGAAAATCGTTTGCTTGCTGCTCATTAAGGTACTGCCTAAGGTTTGTTCACCAATCTTTGACTGAAACCAATACTGGATCGCCTCTTCTCCAGCATGTCCAAAAGGAGGGGTTGCCGAGGTCATGAATCAGCCCACAAGTAGATGAAATGGCTTCAATCTCTCGATCCATTGATCGGGAGCCATCGCAAATGATTTCCCTTTTGGACTTGAGGAATTTATGCAACGTCGCGATCCCGCGAGCAACGGAAGCGACTTCCAGGGAATGCGTTAAACGTGTACGCACAGCATCGTTCGGCTCAAGCGGAAACACCTGCATATATCCTGCAGCCGCTTCACGGGAGTGGAAAAAACCGCCCGGTCGTAGTCGCATCGAACTCAGCGCGATGATCCCACAGACTCGTGGATGGACGCCTTCGTTCACTGCACAGCAGTTTTTCCCAGGACATGCTCATGTTTTTTGATTCGATTACAGAAATGAAACAGAGAGAAGGTATCCACTACTCGTAGGGACAGAACAATGAAAACTCTGCACGTCGAACGACAGGCTTGAGTGACTTCAGCTTATTGCGATTTACGATCTTCGACGGATCAAGTGCTGCTTTCAACGTCTTGTCAGTGATCCAGAGATTTGACCATAGATCTGTGGACTTTCCGCTTACAAGAGTACACAACCGTTCCGAGTAGACAACTTTCGGGTCGAAGTGATAGCTCAGTCGCTGTTGCCAGACTTCAAGGTGTCCATTGTTGGGTAACTGTGCCAGTTTGTTTCGCACTCGTGACAGAGCCTCAAGTTTTGCCGTCTTCGTTTCAAGTTTGCTCAGCAATCGACTGATGATTGCCGCACAGACAGGAAAACACCGTGGGCTATTGAAGCCAATGTCCACCGTAATACTGACAAGCTGCATCACGTTGCGAATCAACTTTGCCGTACCAATGCTTTGGTAAAAAGCATCCAGAGCGGCGAGGACACTGCCTGCATTCGGAAAATCCGTCGAGTGGCAGTGAATCAGCAACAAATGCTTTTGCAGATTCTCATCGTCTTGTCGCCCGCGCATCCACTGTTTCTTATCTGTCTTTATCGAACTCGAAATCACGGCTTGAGCCGTCGTTGTTTTGGACGAATTCAACTTCAAACCAAGCTCAAGTAGAACTTCTGTCAGCACCTTGAGGATCTGCTCACCGATCGGAGGGTTATTGACGAAGATGCGATAGTCATCTCTATATCGCAGAATCTGAAAATTGGTGATTCCGAGTGTCTGAAGTCGTTCGCTAAGTTCGCGGTCGGCGTATCCCAACACGATCTCAGCAATCAAGTCTACGAGAACCGAGCCCTGTGGTATTCCGTTCGTTTGGCCTTGTTGCATATCCTGGAGACGTCCATCAATTGCGTTACCTATGAGTGACTTGTCGTTTTTTCCTGCCTTGCTCTGAGCTGTCTTTTTCGTGTGAAGAGCCCAAGCAACCGAATGAGTGTAAATGGATCCGTAGCAATCGGTAATGTCCGCGTGGTAGACGTAGTTGTAATCCAGCGCCATCTCAATCGATGCCTGCTCAATACCCTGCCACCATTTAAGAACTTGCGATGCCTGGTCTTTCCTCTTCGTGAGCGATGTTCGCGGCACACTCAGGCATCTAATCTTCGGATCCTTGCTGAAGTTTGTGAACTGCGATTTGATGTGACTCCACGCTGCTGCTTCGGTAATCTGGTTAGTCAAGTCGACGTAGATTGCAGGATGAATCAATTGGAATGGACGCCACGCGTATCTGCCGTCCTTGTTCGAATAAATCGTGTAGTTCACTGCTTCGTGATCACGCGGTTTCGACGACGACGAGGAAAGCGTCTTGGTTCGTAAGAAAGTTGTCACAGGACTGAGGACCCGCCCGAAGTCGAAATAAAGCGGCAAATCGACGCGGCAGTAGCTTTCAGGCTTGAGAAAGAACGTTCGGGCCTGCTTAGCCGTCATTTCGAGCACCGATTTTTCAGTAGGCGTGGTTGAAGTGCGTTTCTTCAATGAGTTCTTCGCTTTCGCCATCTAGGAAACCCTCTCTACGATGTCCTGTGCTCCCACTATATACCCAACTCCCGCTCAGCAACTTCGGCAGCAGCGTGGAGCACAGGTTGGCGAGGGTGCGGGATTGGTGGAGGTTGGCGTGTATGCAGTCGAGCATCGGCTGAATGCTTCGCGAGAACTCGGCGGCTATAGGATTCGGCGGTATCGCGACCTTGAAGGAACTGATGTCGCTCCAGTTGGTGCAGGGCATCTTCGTTCCGGTGGAGGCGAGGTCGGTGAATTGAATCAGTTCGTCGCTGCTCGCGTGACCGAGTAGGAAGCCGAACCATTCGGGGCTTTTCGGTGCGACGACAAGAATGTCCGTGGAACAGACCCCGTCGAACGGGAGCGACACCGACTTTGTGGAAATAGGACCGCAGCTTCCCAAAGAGAATTTCACCTTTCCTGAAAGCAGACTTCCCGCTCGCCACATCGGCGGTGTCGTCCCAATCGCCGAGCGCGATGCAGCGGCGGCATGTGTTCCAAGGGCGATGTAGGGCGTGTCTGATGCAATCTCATTGGGCTGGACGCCGCGCGCGAGTTCGTGCCTATGTCGCCGAGTTTTCCTGCAGTCCATCCTTTTGAGTTAATGTGCTCAACGAGTCTTCCAATTGCTCGGGAAGAGGGCGGCGGTGGCGGGGTCGGGCCTTCGAGGCTCGCGACCGTCGAGTTTAGCGCCGGACGGGGTCGAAATCCACGAACCAGCTCCGGAACAGCGCTTACGCCCGTACCTCCAGCGTCGCGTTCATCCGCCAGTTCAACTCGATCTTGTCATCCAGCGCTGAAAGCACCGCCGCGATGGCTTTTTGCTCGGCGAGGGTGGGAGCAATAAAGGAAACTCTCGCAACTGCCCGAGATTAAATCCCGGGATTGTGCTTCCAATGCTGTGCTGTCGAATCAGATTCTGCGCGACAGGCGAAAGAAAGTAATAGTAAAGGAAAGCAGAGTCGGCCTTGGCTTCATCGGGCTTCAACTTCATTTGATTCTGGGAAAGAATGTATGCCGAAAATCTTGCATTCTTGGGGATTAGTCCAATCTGGCCGATAGTTCCACGTTGGGTGAAAACCAAGTCACCAGGAAATGCGGTATTCTGAATGAGCGATGCCGCCTTTTTTTCCGAAACAAACACGAACTCTCGATCAATGAAGCGTTCTTTCGCTATGGTCAGATTGTTTCCACGGCTAACGGGCACTCCCTGAAGATCGACATAGTCTTTGCTTGTAAGGTTGGAACCAAATGGTCCACCGACGCACGAATTCTTTGCTGGGTGAACAATGTCCCGAACTTTACATTCAGTCCATCCAATCGCCGAGTAGTCATTGCGTGGCATCGAGTTATTCTCTGCCATAACCCAGTCCCCTCAGGTTGGCTTTGATTGCCTGCTCGAGTTTCGCTGACTCGGCGAACTGGGCGTGCAGTTCGGCGACGAGGCGCGGCATCTTTACCTCGAAGGGTTCGCCGTCGTCTTCGACTTCCTCGGCCCCGACGTAGCGGCCTGGAGTCAGGACATGGCCGTGGGAGGCGATCTGCTCCGTTGTGGCTGAAAAACAGAAGCCAGCGACATCCTCGTATTTCACAATTTGAGATTTGGAATTTGAAGCTTGAACAGAGTCGCCGCGCCAGGCGTGGTACGTGCTGGTGATCTTCTCGATATCAGCGTCCGTGAGTTCCCGATGGACGCGGTCGATGAGTGTTCCCATTTTGCGGGCGTCGATAAAGAGTGTTTCGCCTTTGCGTTTGCGGCGTTTCGATTCGGATTTGCTCTTCGTCAGAAACCACAGACACACCGGAATCTGAGTGCTGTAGAACAATTGGCCGGGCAGGGCGACCATGCAATCAACGAGGTCGGCTTCAATGATGGCTTTGCGAATCTCGCCTTCGCCTGACTGGTTGGAACTCATGCTGCCGTTGGCAAGCACGAATCCAGCCATCCCTGTCGGGGCCATATGATGAATGAAGTGCTGCACCCAGGCAAAGTTCGCGTTGCCTTTCGGGGGAACTCCGTACTGCCAGCGAACATCATCGTCTTTGCGGTACCAGTCCGAATCATTGAACGGCGGATTCGCGAGCACATAATCGGCTTTCAAATCCGGATGCAGATCGCGTCGAAATGTATCGGCATGCTCTAGCCCGAAGTCCGCTTCGATGCCTCGCAATGCAAGATTCATCACAGCCAGGCGGCGAGTGGTCGAGTTGCTTTCCTGTCCGTAAATGCTGATGTCACCGAGCTTGCCGCCGTGCGATTCGACAAACTTCTCCGACTGCACAAACATCCCGCCGGAACCGCAGGCCGGGTCGTAAACTCGGCCCTTGTACGGAGCCAGCATCTCAACGAGCACTCGCACGACACACGACGGCGTATAAAACTGCCCGCCATTCTTGCCTTCCGCACTGGCGAACTGAGTCAGAAAGTACTCGTAGACGCGACCGAGAATGTCTTTGGATCGATGCGACTTGTTTGTGCCCTCGGCTTTGTCAGCTTCGCCTTCTGCTGATCGAGGCGAGACCAGCAGAATCGTGCCAACGAGGTCGATGAGTTCTCCCAACCGATGTTTGTCCAGGGCCGGGCGAGCGTAGTCCTTCGGCAGGACGCCCTTCAGTCGCGGGTTGTCGCGTTCGATGGCGACCATGGCATCATCAACCAGCTTGCCGATCGTCGGCTGTTTGGCATTGGCCTGCAGATGCGACCAGCGTGCTTCCATAGGAACCCAGAACACGTTCTCGGCTTTGTATTCGTCCGGGTCTTCCGGATTGGCTCCTTCGTACTGACCTTCGCCCGCGACGAGCTTGGCGTGCTGTTCGTCAAAGGAATCGCTGATGTACTTCAGAAAGATGGCCGAGCACAACGTGCTTGTATTCCGCCGCGTCCATATTGGACCGCAACTTATCCGCGCTGCCAACCACAGCTTGGCTTCAAAGCCAACGTTGGCCGACGATTCGGTGCTGGATGCCTTCTTTTGGCATGTTGTGCTCTGGTACGGACTAGACCGGAGTCGCCACCGCTTCGCAACTTGGGATACCAGAATGGTTGGTATCTGGTCTGAGTCAATTCCGGAGGTCTCTGGCTGAACAGCAAAGATCCCCCAGGGGCAACGATTGTAGCCCTCAATCGGGCCGATGCTACGCCATGAGAGAGATTGGCTCGAAATGAGGCAAAGACGAATCAAACCTGAGGAAATGAGTACCGAGCACTCGGAGTTTTTTGCCTGCGCACCTCAATTCGCGAAGAGCCAGGAATTTGATATCCGCGACCCGTTTCCAGCTGCCCTGATCGTTTGTATCAAGCTCGTCTTTTTGTAATTCTCTCCCCTGTCAATTGAGAACTGATTCTCTACTCTGAGGATGGGTATCACCATCCGAACTATTGGTTACTGCCAAACAGTATCATTCCTCCAATAGGGTATTTCGCTGTCTCGCTGTGGATTCAGCGGTTGAATCGTTTCTGTCTTTACCCACACTCTGGTCTGACTATGCCGCCTGTTGTCTGCATTCTGGGTCGCTTTCCTCCACCGATCGATGGACAGTCGATGCTGACTGAACAGATGGCTCGTCAACTCGAAGACCGTTGGAAGGTTCAGCGAATCAACACCGCTGTGCAGACAGAGACGCATACTCGAACTGACACCGGATGGAACAGCGGAGTCGCAAAGCACTACCTTCGCCTCACGAGGCACACACGCGCAGCTCTCGCGGCTGAACCCAATGCGCCGGTGATCTGGCACTCCATCTCGCCTATGCCTCTCGGGCATTTTCGGGACCTGCTGACGATCATCCCGGCGTTTCAATCCACGCAGAAGGTTTACGCGGTGATTCACTGGGGAAACTTTGATCGCCTGTTTCGCTCTCGGATCACCCGATTCACGGCGAAGCGGCTGGTCCGTCGACTCAGTGGCTTTGTTTTCCTTGATGATTGCCTGTCGAAGAATTGCGAAGCGTGGATTCCACCAGAGAAGCGATTCACGATTCCAAACAACATTGATGACGCAACGCGATGCACGCCGGAAGAGATTGCCGACAAACAGTCCCGTCGAGTCAAACGTGAATCATTGCGATTACTCTTTCTGAGCAACATGATTCCGTCCAAAGGCTATCTTGACGTTCTGCATGCCGTCAAAATACTCCATGC
>JAXMBU010000088.1:0-22584 GCA_046349735.1 Planctomycetaceae bacterium | reverse complement strand
TTCCGAGTTTGAGCTTTGAAAAATCAGGCGGAAGTACGGGCAATCTCGAAATCGCCAGTGCTTCTTCTCTGAAAACCCTTACCGTCTCAGGAGATTACGTCCGCAATCACTTTGCCATGCACATCCGTCAAACGGTAGTCACGGCCCTGGAATCGGTACGTTAACTGTTCATGGTTGAAGCCCAGAAGATGCAGGATTGTGGCCTGCAGATCATGTGGAGTCACTTTGTTTTCGACGACGCCAAAGCCCAACTCGTCAGTCTGACCATAGTTGTAGCCGCCCTTTACGCCACCTCCGGCCATCCACATGGTGAAGCAGTCCGGGTAATGGTCGCGGCCAAGAACGTTGCCGCCTGCGGTTCGACCTTCCCGAAACGGTGTTCGCCCAAACTCGCCACCGCAGATGATCAGAGTATCCTCAAACAGACCTCGCTGCTTCAGATCTTCGATCAATGCCGCGATAGGTTTATCTGTCTTTGCCCATTTGCTGGTCAGACCGTCTGTCAGTCCTTCTCCCGGACCAGTGCCATGGAAGTCCCAGCCCCAGTCGAACAACTGCACAAAACGAACACCCTGCTCGACCAGTCGTCTTGCCAGCAAACAGTTATTCGCAAAGCTCGCTTCACCAGGCACGGCGCCGTATTTTTCCTGAGTCTCTTTCGTTTCGCGATTAATGTCCATGACTTCCGGAACAGACGCCTGCATCCGATAAGCCAGCTCGTATTGAGCAATGCGAGTCATCGTTTCCGGATGGCCCAATTCAGCCGCCTGCATCTCATTCAACTGCTTCAACGCATCCAACGAACGTCGGCGAACATTGCGATTCATGCCGGCCGGATCCGACACATACAGCACAGGATCCCCCTTGGAACGGCACTGGACTCCCTGAAAGACCGATGGCAGAAAGCCGCTGCCAAATGAGTTTGCTCCACCGTTCGGCTGAACTCCACTGCTGATCAAAACGACGAAGCCGGGCAGATCCTGATTCTCCGTACCAAGTCCATATGTCGTCCACGCTCCCATGGAGGGACGACCGGAGCGAGGTGACCCGGTGTAAAGCAGGAGCTCAGCCGGAGCATGGTTAAACTGATCTGTGTTCATCGAGTGAATGAAGCAAATGTCATCCGCGACGCGATGCAGGTTTGGGACGGCATCCGACAGCCAGCTGCCACCCTGGCCATGCTGAGTAAACTTACGAGGCGTCCCGAGCAGTTTCGGGACTCCGGATGTAAACGCAAAAGTTCGCCCCTTTAAAAACTCATCGGGACAGTTCTCTCCGGTACGCTTCACCAGCTCAGGCTTGTAATCGTAGATATCCAGATTGGGCGGCGATCCGGTCAGATGCAGGTAGATGACTCGCTTCGCCCGGGCATCAAAATGCGGCTTCCGCATCTCCAGCGGAACGGAAGGATTAATTGAAATATCGGCTTGTGCCGAACCACCCGACATCGAAGACAGCGCGATGGCACCAAGACCAACACCGGATGTCGACAGGAAATGGCGTCGAGTCTGGATCTGCAGAGATGACAGGTCAGGTGACATGAACGGATCTCTCATTTCTTGCAAAAAGGCGGGGCGAAAGTGCTGCGGTGGGAGATGAAACTGACAGCCCTGACTAAATCGAAACAAGTTCCGCTTCCAGTCCGGGTCCCGGTGATTTCTATCTCTCTTCCACCGAGGGAAACGGATGTGCTCACTCTATTCTTACCGTCAATGGTATCCGGCAGAGAGTATCCCTGTCAAAAGCTTTGGGGCCCCCGTTCAACTGGAGCCACGGTTGCAAAGTATCAAAACCGGCAAAGTCGCAACCGATCAACGCAAATCAGATTTTTCGTTGCCCCGTCAAGGTGAGCAGGGCACGTTCAATTTGCCAGCTATCATCCTGTTCACCGCTCATGTCTTCGGCTTTCATTTCTGAATTGATTTCGCTCACCTGAATCTCCAGCAACACGTGACCCTGCTGACAGGTACTCTGGATCAGCTCTCCGGGGATGGAAATCGTCTGCATTCCGAGGGGGCTCTTCAGTTCTGCGACAGGCCGCATGCTATTCCTTTCGCCGGACAGGATTGTCACAAAGCGTGACCCAGCGCGAATCAGAAGTTTCAATTCACCGGACTCCGGAAACATCGGCCGACAGGCGTCGGGGATCTGAAATTCAAGCATTGTCTTTGAGGCCGTTTCCTGTGGCTGCCACCGGCGTCGAAGATTTGCATAGGAGCTACCAATCCCACCATCACTGTTTGCGACCGATCGATATGCCAGCAGTTGGGGAGGAATCAAAAATGTTCTTCCAGCCTCCGGAGGGAACAACTCAAGCGGATAAATAACCAGCACGGCTCGCTGTCGACGAATGTCCTTCTCATCAACCTGGAGTGCCTGAGAATCAGATTCGTCCCAAAACAAGACCGACGGTTCCTGAGGAAACACTTCATCCTCTGCGTTCTGTTTCGGATGAAACACAGAATTCAATAAAGCGGTCCGATATCTCTCCTCATCACTCAGCAAAGACGATTGAAAGTATTGTCCTGACAACAAAGTGTCGTCAGCCGTGCCTTCAAAGGTTCCCGAGTCATCAAGACTGAGTGCCATGTTTTCACGATTCATGCCCGCAAGAATCATATTCGAGGGACTGAAGTCACCATCGGTGGGCAGTATTCCCGTCAGGCCATCCTCATTCAGTGTGGCTCGAACTCGCCAGGGCTTCCTGAGTTGTCGATTCGAAGTCAGCGAAAATGTCCGGACGCCAGCTGGCTGCTGAAAATTCTCCCACGAAATCATTCCCGGGCCGTGCCAGGTCATGCGGCGGTAGTCCGCATTTGTCGTCTCCTCAACCGTATTGAGTCTTGTGCCATTGACGGTTGAGAGTCCCGAGTCGCGGGAGGGAGCATAGATTTAGGCAAAGCCATCAGCCGGCTGGTTCGTTAAGCCCGGTGATGAATTGACCACAATCGACTCGATAACAGTGGTCGGGGCGACGGAACGAATCTGGAACGCAATGACCAGAGCAGGCAAAGCCGCAACCATCGCTAAGCCGGGAACAACAAAAACCAGCTGCTCTCCGGACGAACGCTTCTGGAGATACAGCCCGATCACAAGAACGCCAACTGGAAAAACTCCCAGCAGGACCAGAGCAACACGGCGAGACGGGATACCATAACCAATCAAGGCCGCTGCCTGATCTGCAGCAACAGACTGTTCAATCACCGAATCGGCTTGCGTCTTAAACATCGCCTCCTGCATTCGGCGGCAGGAAGCAATCAAGGAATGCTTCGGATGTCCCTCAAGTGCATTCTCGTTCGGTTCATAAAATGCTTCCGCTGAGATCGTCGTAAGCAGCACTCTTCCACGACCAATAGCCTTCGTCACAGAGACAGGCCAACCGTCAACGGTCCAGATCTTTTCACATGAGCCCGGGATGACTCGAACATAGCCAATGGGCTCCGAAAACTCACGCATCACCGAACGGACAGAATACTGTGTCCGGGAGTATTCGGGATTGATCTCCAACTGTACGGAATTTGTGGTGGATTCCCCAACGACGGTGATCGGCAGACTGTCTCCAAGCAGAGCTTCAACAACAGCCGGTCCGGTCTTATCAACAGCAATCAGCAGGCGACCACCACGCAAAGTCCAGGTTCGCAGAGCTTCGCACGCCTGCGGAAACGCCATAAGATTTGAATCGGTCACAGCGATCTGGCTCAACCCATCCAGGCACTCGGGATCCGCCGTTATCTCGGAAGGCTTGATGGACGTCACCGAGGTCTTTGCATACGCACTGTGTCGCATGATCCCCAACAAAACATTGACCGACGTCTCCCTGATTGAATTCGGGCCGGAATCTGCGACGTGGCCGCAGAGAGGCAATAATTCAAACTGTGTAATCCCTGAGAATGTAGGGATCTCGCCACTGCCTTTATTGTGCCGAATGACACCATCATCCTCACCTTGTGGAAAAAACAGATACTGAAACTCAACTCCACCAGATGCCTTGGCCTGATGGATATAGACGGGCCAGTTTGATTCAAACACAACTTGAGAAGGAATTGTCATCCGGCGAGCAAACTGGAGTCCACCAGAACCCTCGGGCGTCACAACGGTCAGGCATGTTGCTGGTTGGTCACCATGATTTGCTATGCGTCCCTTAACCATGCCCCAATGATCTGGCCTGAAACGACCAATTCCGCCCTGAGCCATTTCAAGCGACAGCGATTCTTCGGCCCTGTTCGAAGGGGTGATTTTTGCTTCGTCCGCATTCGAAGAACTGCCGATCTGGCCGACAATCAGAGCGACGAGAAAGAGTGAGTTCGTGAGATTTCGGCTCAACTGCAGGCAGAGATCACTCATTCTGTCTTCTCGAAGTTCTGTCGAGGAAAATACAAAAATCACTATGGCATTCCGGCAATGCAAGAACAGCCTCGCCAGCATTTTTTCGCAACTCACCTTCAGGCCGTTACGTTCCCACTGAAGCAGAA
This sequence comes from Planctomycetaceae bacterium, assembly GCA_046349735.1. Classification (GTDB taxonomy): domain Bacteria; phylum Planctomycetota; class Planctomycetia; order Planctomycetales; family Planctomycetaceae; genus SXXK01. The sequence continues at coordinate 18,112 of JAXMBU010000088.1, read as the reverse complement.
GTGTGACGAAACTTCACACCATTCTCAAACCAGATTAAGCCTCACGATGAAACCATCTCGGAGTTAAACCGTTGTGTGGAACGCGATTCCTGATTTAGCGGGCAGGCTCGCTGTTCCATATGAATTCACAAAACTCGACGGCACCATGGTGGGTCAGCACTCCGTTCTCCACAACCGTTAAGGAAGAGGCCCGAAACCACTTCCGTAGCTGAAGTCGTGAGACTTCAGTCCGAACTCTCACGAGTTCGGCTACGTTGGGAACTTATTTCGAGACTGTTCCTAAGAACATGCAGAAAAGCGATTGTGTGACCGTGGTGAGTAAAAGACTTCCACGCGAGGAGAAGGTTTCCGTTCATTACCTCGAGTCATTTCGATTCCGACTTTCAGCCCCGGAACAGAATTCCCGTGGCCCAGTTTACCAAAGCCGACTTCTCTCGCGCTGCGGCATCCGGCGAACAATACTTCTGATTGCAGGGCGGCAATCCGGGCAAAACCGAACGGTGTCCGGCTGTGAACTCTCATCGCCCCAGAACTCTTCACCATGCGGCTATTTGTCGGCAGCCTCATAGATCTCAGCCAACTGTAAAACAATCGTTTCGATCTGACCGAGATATTCCGCCTCTGAATACTGATCCCTGGTTTTTCGCAATTGCTCCAACTGAGCTTCAAGGGAGTCACGCTTTTCACGTTGTTCGGAACTCAGACGTCGTTCTTCGTCACTGCGAACAAAATGCCACCGAGCAGCCTCGCGACCATCAATGAGTTCCGGGCTCTCGGCATTCTCCACGATGCGATCACCAACATATAATTCAGAGCGAACGCCCTTGCCGTCACCGTTATCATCAATCAGCGAATGCTCCGTCGCAAGCCGTCCCTCCGTTTTGTAAAACTCTGCTGTGCGTCGTGAGGCAAACAACCACGCCTCCAACAGTGATGTTTGCCCATCGCGATTGATATCAGCTTCCAGAGTGCTGATCGCCATCGACATGGCATCACCAAAACGACAATACTGAATCTGATTTCCATCCTTAGTGGCCGTGACAATGATCCGATCGGGCCCGGACAGAGCATTAATAAACGGTGCGGAGCAGGATGAGCAGATAACTGTGGCCAACGGACGCTGCAGCTTTTTGCATGTGTTTGCCAATTGCTCGGCAGTGATATCAGGACCATGCAAATTCCAACTGGCTGTTCGACCGTCAAAAGTACCGTGCCCAAGGTACACAACCCAGAGAGGTTCTGACGACTTCAAAAGGTTCAGCGTTTCAATCGCCCCGATCAGTCTGGCGGCATCTGTTTGTTCCGGACTGGCGTCAGCAGGACTGGCTGGTTCTGGTGTTTCTGCAGGCGTCACCGCAGCGGAAGACGCTGCACGGCGTTTTCCTATCACCGTACAAGGAATGCCAGAACGCTGCGCGGCTTCTTCCCAACGTTCAGCCCATGATCGAAAGTTTGTTGCATACTCGTCTGTTCCCGGTGCGCCGATCACAAGAATCAACTGCTGCGGTGATTCCTGCTGAGGCGATTCGGGCAATGTCGTCGTTGCAGGTCTCGGTGTGTCCTGCGCCAATGCACACGACGACACAACAATCTGACACCCCAGCACCAATTGAATGATCATTGCCATTACACACGGTCGTAAAGTCGGGAAGAGCCGGCGGCAGGGAATCCGTATGAAACGCAGTCGGTTCATGGCAAGCCCCTTCGGCGACGCAGCGTCCAATCTGTTCCAATACACACCATCGCCGCCAGAAAGACCCACCATGAATGCCAGATCGGCCACGACCAGACTTCCACCAAAGGAGCGTTACTTTGAGGCAGCCTGTCAACAAAGTCTTCGAGTTCATCCAACTCCAGAGTTCGGCCGCCCGTAGTTTTGGCAACGGCTTCCAAAAATGCACGATCAACCTTTACGGATCTGAGTTCCGTCTGGTCAGGCTGACTAGCCCAGCCGGTGGAAGCAACGAGCGGCTCGGCTTCGCCGTCATCACTCAACACGGCCGTGACCGTTGCCTTCCATGCACCAGGTTGAGCAGCCGCCACGCTCACTTCGAACAAACCGGAATCTTTATCGGACGGCTCGCCCGTCAGTTCAAAGTTTTGTCCATCCGGCCCGGTAACAACAAACTTGACATCCGCATTCTCGCGAGCTTCGAAGTCTGTTCCACGAACAAACGCTGTGAGTTTCACGCTGCCCGTTCCAAGAGCAGGCTCCTCACGCACTTCCACGTCCATTCGCTTCGGAACATCCGCCACCAGCCAGCGAATCATCTGTCGACAGGCTCGAGCATGATCACCAAGATCTTCGGACGGCTCCTCGCCAGGTGCAACCACGCCACCGGAATCCACGTTTATCGTCGCTGTTTGTAGTCCATGCAGCTTTCTCAAACCCTCGTGCAATCGCCAGCGCCAGAGATCTCCGACACAGAGGGCGGCCGTGCGTCCTTTGCCAAAACGTTGTACAACCAAAGCTGGCCAGTGGTTGTCCTGTTCATCTTTCACTTCCGCCATGATGACGGCTCCGGGCCGCACAAACGCCGCAGAATTCAAAGTCCTGAACGGCGGCATGGATTGCAGGCGATCTTCTTCAGCAGACTCTTCAGGTCGAAGACGAATCCAGGGCTGCAGCCAGCCATCACGAGTCAGACTCAGGCGAACCTCACTGGCAGGAGACTCCATTTCACGACTCAGATCAACCGGCAACATCTCACCAATCGGAGTGCGATCATAATCTCCCTGGCGAAACGATTCCTGCCCGCCCATCATCAGCAACCCGCCGCCGCGTCGTGACACGTAGTCATAAATCAACTGCATCTGGTCAGCCATAAAAAAGTCGGCTTCAACATCATCCAGAACGATGGCGTCGTACTGAAACAGCTCTTCGGCCTTCTGAGGAAATCCTCCACGTAGCTCATAGTCGTCTTTGGTATTCAGCCGCACGAGGACCGGTTCGTCGTACTCTTCAGCGACCTCCGCATCACCATCTTTGAAGCCGCGAAACAGCGAATTGGATCGTTCTCCGGCGTTCCCTCGAAAATCAAACTTCGCTTCCTTCTTCGCGATCCGAATCAACGCCACCATCTGTAGCTGCGGATCCGTCTCGACCGCGCGACGCAGGAACTTGAACTCCCAGTTGGGTCGACCGGAGACGTACAGAATTCGCCGTGGCATCGTGCCTCGCTCAACAGCGATCAACTGTTCATTGTTCACAGTCGTCGCTTCGGAGGTAATCTCTGCCCCCGTCTCATCTTTCAGAACGGCTTTGAGGCGATAGAAAACGGTCCCGGCTTCCGTCGGGCGATGACGAAACTTCAGCGGGGAAACATCACCGATTGTATGAGTTAACGTTTCCAGTGGCGTGCCTGCGACGTCCATCAGAGTGACTGCCACTTGTCCGGCAGAAACATTCATCGTCGTTGGTTGAACCTGAATCGTCACCGGAGCATCATCGAAGGCCGTCTGCGTAATGGAATAAGTGCCAATCGCAACATCTGGCCGGGATCTATCCTCTGGTGGCAAGACCGGAAAAACTGGCGGCATACCTTTGAAGGCATCCGGCGTCGGCGCCGTATCTGTCGCAATCCCATCAGTCAGAAGCAGCACGGCCGCCAGCGGTTGGCCTTCATAGCGCTGCTTGATCTGCAAGAGTGCTGTGTTCAGGCTGGATGCGTTGCCATTGAATTCAATCGGATCAAAATGAGGAACCTGCTGGAGTCGATCGGCAACCGTGTATCGCCGCAGTTCGAAATCCTGCTCGAGCCGATTCAACCACCCGACAGGATCCGATTTTTCGCCGTTCTTCAACGCTTCTGCAAACAGATCCGCGCGAGTCACATCCGTTGAATTGGCCTGCACCAGATGACTGCGGCTGTTGTCCACAAGCACAGCCACGACGTTGGCTCCGGAACGCGGACGAGAACTACTCCAAAGCGGATTCATCAGGCAGACGGCCAGGAGCAGCCAACCAACGATTCGCAGGACTGGCCCAAGTGGCATCACCGTCAGATGGCGACGATTCAGCCAAAGAGCCAGCAGGACGCCCAGAACAGAGACCACGATCGTGGGGACGATCCAGCTTCGATCACCGATCACCAGGCTTGCAAGCAATGGCACAACCATGAGCACGAATCAGGCAAAAGCAACACGGGTTGAGTTCCGGAGAATTGCAGGCAATCCGGACGTACGATTGAGCGTACGACGAACTGTGCCCTGGTCTGTCGTCAAAGTAAACTCAATCAGGCCCTGGTCGACAAAAGTTTGCTCGCCTCACCGAGGATTCAATGGTACGAATTTCCGGACCGAAGCCTGCAGCCATGGAAAAACGGGGCTCTCGCTCACCCGACGAAGTTGCAGACTCCGGCGTGATGCCCCTGACATGCATCGTCAATCCACGTAATAGAGCTTCCTGAAGACCTGAAACTCTTTACCATCGGTCAGCATTATCACTAACACCCATTGCTTTGAATCTGTGGCATCGCAAATCGCAAGATCTTCAAAGGTACCTGCTCCCTGAGGAGCGATCTGACTGACCAGCCGAAAAATCCCGGACTGCGACGGGACGGCCGTCGGGATATAGGAAATCAGGCTGTCAATGGCAGCCGATCGACTGCCAGCACGCAGCGTTCCGGTCGGATTTGTAAAGTAATTGGCAAGATCTGGCGGAGCCTTCGTATATGGCCCTAACAGCACGAGTGGACTTCCGTTGTGATAGATCACCGCAGAATGGACCGCATCAACATTCTTCGCCAATGCCGCTTTCAGCCTTTGATTCCCCTCAGAGGTTGTGATGAGTGTCGAATCAGCCCAGTCAATGGCAGGCAACCTGACTCCTTCGGGCTCCAGCGAAAGAGTGCGCAGTGAGACAGGCGACCACTGCTGAACTTCCTGCCGAATCGAATAATTCTGCGGAAAGTGACCGCTGTAATTCAACGGAGTATCCGACTTTCGTTCGGGAACATTCGTATTCATGTTCTGCAAGTCAGCAGACGTAAATGAATCCTCAGCCTGCACGACAAGTTGTGACTTGCAGTCCGTGGTAATCTCAGTTTTCGCGCCAAGGAACAAGGTTTCCAGAACTGTCTGCCGTACAGGAATCCCGTCGTCCACGACATCAACAATCACAAGTCGTCCGCCGGTATCCTCACTGCTCATATAACTATGAGCGATCGCGATGGTCAGAAAAGTGAACAGCAGCGTGACGACCGGAAACACCAGCCATGTGTATTTTCGCAGATGAAGCCATCCGAGCAAAAAATAATCCATCGGCCCGATGGTCAGGACATATCCGGTCAGAATCAGCCCGATAACCCATGTTGGAACCATTTCCGAATCTTCCGGCAGCAGAAGTTGTTCACCAACCGACAGTAATGGTTCAGTGCGCGGGTTCAGGCGATCATCGATCCCGAACAGGGAGTTCATCCGTTGAAAATCGAAGTAATAGCGTCCATTCACTTGCTCGCCGAGCAAATACCGCACTCGAAGTTTCGATCGAACCTCACTCGTCAAATAGAGGCCTTTCTCGTCCTTCTGAGCATCAATCCCCAGATTCTTCAGCTGCTGAAGATAGTCCGCATTGCTCCATTTTTCGCCTTGCCAGACGCCGACATCTGAGCGAACCTTCCAGAGAAACGCGACCACTCTCCCGAGGTCTTCCTTTCCGAGTCGCGATTCCAGACTCTCGACCGCAGGCAACAGCAAGGCTCGCCCCAGCCCAAAGTGACTCATCAGAATTGGATCATTCTCCTGACTGACGACAGTGAGTCGGCCCTCGTCGTTTAAAGAGAGTCCTGTCCCGCTGACATCCGGCTTTGCAAACAAATTCCGCAACATTTCCAGGTGCATCCGCTTCATGGGAGCATCAGGCACAATACACACACTTCCACCAGCTCGCACCCACTTTGACAACCCGTCCAACTGATCCTGATTCAACCGAGCCAGCGCGCCGTCAGACAACAGGACGACGTCAAAGGCACAGTACGAAAGTGGATCCACCGGCAGATCACGAGCCGCCCATTGCCCGGCAAAGTGAATAATCGAACGCCCCATCATGTTGGCGGCAAGAGTATCAACGGCTTCCTGTGGTGAAGTCTGCGACTGGCTATCGGTGGATTGATTTAACGGATTGTAGTTTTCCAGAGACAGGGCACTCTCCAGAAAACGTCGGTTCTGACTGGCACGGTTGGCAATCGGGTCGGCCGAACAGGAACACAAAAGAACACTTCGCTCCGCAGGGTTCGATGTAATCAGGTCGAAGGCTTCCGGAGGATTCTGTTTGTCGACAATGGAACTGAGTTGGATCGGTCCCGACTCCGTCAGGAAGACCGCTTCGATGGACCAGTTTCGCACCGTCGACGTTCTGAGTGGCGGCAACACGGCATTGAACTGATAGTCCTGCCCCACCAGGACAATATCATCAAATCGTAACCTGGCGATCAGATCTTCTGCCGTATAAAAGTCCTGGCCATCGTAAATCGATAACTGCAGGTCACCTTCCAGCATTTGGGGCTGGTTGTACTCCAGCCTGAATCGCACAGGCAGCGGACCTGAAGATCGATTGCGAATCGACATCAGCTCCATTTTCAGGCCAACGACTGGTTTGTCGGCCGCGATGCTTATGCTCGGTGTAATCCCGACCAGCCAGGTGAGAACGAAAAACAAACCGGACGCTGACGTGTTCCGGCTCATGAAATCACACCACAATCGATTCATGCGGCGGCGCCTCGAGCTCGTTGGAAATACCACCATTCGAACAGCATCACGCCAAACGCCAGTAACGCCAGAGTCCACCACAGAGGTCGATCAGAATCAATTCGCTCGGACTTCTCTGCGGCAACAGTGGTCTCTGTGAATCGTAAAGCCTCGACAGCCTTCAATGAGGACTCCGTTGTATTCAACAGCCCCGTCCCGATCGACGTCGCCACGTCCGTTCCCTCGAGAATGTCATACCTGCCAACTTTTGCCGCAGGTATTCCCGTCAGAGTTCCCGCCGGCGTTGATGTGGCCGGAATCTGCTGACCATCCGGAGTTTTGATCGTGTAGCTCCGCTCCGCTTCGACACTAATTACAGGCAGAACGCCGGTCGGCGCCGCCGAAACCTCTGAGAGTGATGCCTGTTTCAGAGCTGCTTCAACGGCATTCGCCGCAATGATCGGAAAGCCAACCCGATAGGGCAATGTCGATCGATCCGTGTGAAACGTAAACCAGTACGAAACGCTCAGCCCTTCTCGTCGCTGCAGCAACAGTGGTCCGGCCTTCCCATCGATCAACACTTCATACCCCAGTTCTTCCAGCTCTTTGGCACTGATGCCGGTGGCCAGTCGAGGCTGTTCGCCAAGCTCCAAATCGGCCAACTGCACATGCCGAAGGAATGGAGCGGTGCGATTCCAGTCCACAACATTGTCGACGTCCTCTTTAACCTCAATCATGGTCTTCAGGTCGTCGGGAATAACTCCCACAAAAATCTGAACCGGAGCAATCGCACCGCCCAGATCCGCAGAATCACTGATGATCAGATCATAGTCCGGAGCTTTCGGCTTTTCATCGGCTCCATCTTCCAGCTCGATATTGGAGAGAACTCGAGTCGCATGTCGCCACGATGCCAGCTTTGGCGACGTCCAGACTTTCAATGGTCGAGCCGCCGGTAACGTCAGCCAGACACTGTTATCGACGTTCATCGAGTCATAGCCCGAAGGGACCAGTCTTGCTTCCAGCAATCGTGATTCTGCAGACGCGACGGGAAACACCAAACGTTCGGCCTCATCACTGGAAACCTCGATCGGCTGAGAATTCGTCTCCACATTGTTCTCGAAGAACTTCAGCTCGGCCCCGCGCAAGTCGACAGACGATCCTGACACTCGCACGAAGACTTCCCACTCCTGCGGGCCGCTTCGGCGAGCACTCATTTCCGTGACACCAACATTCGCACCGCCGGGATCAACCCGCCGAACATCCAAAGAAAACGGCAGTTCAAAATCAACCTGGTCCGGCAAATTGCCGTCGGTCATGATCGTAACGGTTTCGATCGGAAAGGTCCGAGTGTATGCAGCCGCCATGCGGAGCACATCATCGAGCTGCCCCGGCAGATCAGTGGGTTCAAGCAGATCCAGAGCTTTTAATAATTGCCTTCGATCGCTGGTAAAATCTGTCAGGCGGCGCCCCGTGGCCGAGAACGAAAACAGCGACATTCTCTGATCGCCCGACAACCCTTCAATCTGCTCCCGGACCTGCTCTTTGACCAGCTCCAGTCGGCTTTTCCCGGTGATTTCATCAGTCGCGGCCATACTGGCCGAACAATCAATCAGCACGGGCATATATTGAGCAACCTCCGCATCTGCCGAAAGAAATGGCTGCATCAGCGCGAGCACAAGCAGACACAGCATGATGATCTGCAACAACAGCAACAGATTGCGGCGAAACTTCTGAAATGGTGAGTTCACTCGCTGGTCATTCACCACACTCTGCCACAGCACCAGCGATGGAACTTCCATCTTCGGACGGCGCAGTTTCAGGAAGTACAGAATGATCAGCGGGATCAGAGCCAGAAAGAACCAGGCGCCGAACAGATTGACGAAGCTGGGCCATCTCATCTCAGAATCCACCCCTGACGACACAGCTGATCAAACAGAATCGAATGAATGGAAGCCCCCGAACTGGCCGAAAGAAATCGTCCCTGTCGACTGCGACACATCGTATCGAGCTGACTCTGTAACCATAATCTCTGATCGTTGTAGACGTTGAGCAGTTCCGAGGCGTTCGTGATGTCCAGCGTTTGCTGAGTTTCACTGTCGACGAATCGCAAATCTCCCTGAACATTCGGATTGATTTCCGACTCCGCCAGAACCTGCAGCCCCCAGACTTCCAGTCCGGAACTGTAGAGCATATTCATAGGGCGACTAATATCACCAAACGTCAGGAAGTCGCTGATGATGATCGCAACGCCACGGCCACGGTGAAACCTAAGCATGGTCTCGATCGCTTTTTCAATGGCAACGTCACCGCCTCCCTCCAGTTGCTCCATAAACGCCAGCAGCTGACGAATACGAGTTCTCCCCGAGCCAGGTGGGAACATCCACGGCTTGTCGGGCTGCGAATGAATCGCATACGCACTGACTCGCTCAACGTTCAGCAGTCCCATAATCCCGAAGGCTGCCGCCAACTGGCGAGCTCGCAACAGCTTGTCTTCAAACAGCATGGACGTGGAGGCATCAACCAGCAGCACGACATGCATTTCTTCTTCGTGCTGAAACTGTTTGATGTAGGGACGCCGCAGGCGAGCAAAGATATTCCAGTCGACATATCGCAGGTCATCGCCAGCCGCGTAATCTCGATAGTCCGCAAAGTCGGTGCTGCTGCCGCCTTTGCCTGACAAATGCTCCCCACGACTGCGATTAGTCAATCGACGAATCGGACGCAGCCTCATCCGCTCAATCTGATTCAGCAGGGCATTGTCGAAGAGCGATGTAAACTGAGACGTTCCGGTGGCCACTCTGTGATTCCTGAAACCTGCCGTGTTTTCTGATGAACCTGCAGGACAAAACATCTCAAAAGCCTGCCAGCCGCAGATTTTGTCTGTCGAATCCTGCAATCTGAGAGGAAAACCTGCTGCCGGGCAATCTAACAAATCCACACCAGGGTTTGAACTAAACGTTGAATTGCCATTGTTCCTGTGGTGTCGACTTCAGTCGACTCAAGGTTCAACTTCAACAAAGCACGTTGGCTGAAGCCAACGCTACGAGCCAATTCCCCGGTAAGATTCACTCCTTCAGCCACCCGTCCGCCGTCCATCCTCGCGCGAGATTGTAAGCTTTAATGAGCGACATCAAGCGTTCTTCGGACAACTGAGCACGAGCGTCCTCCGGGATGGCTTCCTGCAACAACCGCTGCGGCAACCTGTCTTCTGCGGGCGTCCAGCCCGCTTCAATATTGAATCGTTTGCGAGCCTCAACAATACGCCGGGCCGTCGCGCGGAGCTCGGGGGCCGTCACATCCCATCCCGTGACAAGAGCGAGAATCTCAGCCGACTCCGCAAAAAAGTCCGTGAACACACCTCGCAAAAACTTGCACAGAATCAGCGAATCCATCAACGCCGCTTTATCTTCGGTCTCGATCGCCAGAGGCACTGACTCCGGGCCAACTCTGCGACGATCAACCGCTTCCGAAAAATCGACCTCGTAGGCTCCCGAACGATTATGATCGGCTCCACGAGCTCCCACAGCGAAGCCCAATGCCATCATCTGGAGTCCTCGCGGATCATAGCCGGGAAACTCCAGCCCCTTCACCTGAGGAGCAAAGTGGATTGAATCTCCGCCAACATCACAGGCCATCGCGCGGCTGCCGAGAGCCAGCAAGCGACCGATTCCTTCGCCGTTGATGATCAATTCCAGAGCTCTTAGCAGAGCTTCCCCCGAACCAAACTTCAGCCAGTCGCAGTCTTTGAGAAGTCCTCTCTGGACACACTCCATCGCAAAACCAATCGTGCCCCCGGCACTGATTGTGTCCAGTCCGCCGTCATCACAAAGACGCGAAGCTCGCAGCACAACCTCAGGATCATTGATGCCACACATTGGCCCCAGCGCGAACAGGTTTTCGTATTCCAGCCGAACCGGTTCGCCGCCTGTTTTCAGACTATAAAGATGTTCGCAGCCAATCGTGCAGGCCGCGCAGGACGTTCGAGTTCTCTCTCGCGCGACCGACAGCTCTTCCGGCGAAATCTCTGAGGCTCCGGAAAAACTTCCCTGCTGAAAATTATGCGTCGGCAGCACGTTCAGACGATTAAATGTCAGCAGATTAGAAGCGGTCCCAAGCTCGCGATACTTGGCGGTGGCTGGCCCAAAAGATTTTTCTGACAGTTGCCTGGCGAGACTTATCAGCTCGGAAGGGCGAGCCCATGTGACTCGATGCGACCCTCGCACCACAACAGCTTTGATACTCTTCGATCCCAAAACCGCCCCGCTGCCGCCTCGTCCCGCATGTCGACCGTCATGCGAAATCGTGGCATACCGAACAAGCCGCTCACCGGCCGCACCAATCGTGGCAATCTGGTAGTCCGCACCAAAACGTTGCCGCAGCAAAGCTTGAGTTTGGCGATTCGTGAGTCCCGTATAATCGTCAGCTGGCTCGAGACGAATCTGATCATCATCAATGATCAGGATTGAAGGCGATGTCGCTTTTCCGACAAGTACGATTGAGTCGAAACCTGTTCTCTTTCCTGCGATCGCAAACCCGCTGCTGGCCAGAGAATCATTGATGCGATTCGTGAGCGGACTTTTGCTGACCACCGCAAACTTAGCAGACGTCGTAAGCGGACTTCCCACCAACGGGCTGAACACAAAAGCCAGAACCGCTTCCGGCGAAAGCGGATCAGCAACAGCCGCTTGTTCCCGCAGCAGAATCGCCGTACCAAGACCTGCTCCGCCCAGATAGTTTCTCAGCAGAGCGGCCTCCAGCGGAACGGCAACCGACGTTCCCCTCGAAAGGTCGATGCGGAGATAGCGTCCGTGATATCCATGGATTTGGGACTGTGGAGAATTCATGGGATTTGATTCTCAGTCCAACGATATAACGATGACGAAACCACAAGACGTTCAGAGACGCACGACACCGGTCGTTAGCACTGCTTTTGAGCCTGCGTCCATTCGATTAAATGGTTCAAGGTTCTCAAAGCAGCCCCGGACGCTATCGCCTCGGACGCAGCTTTCACACCAGACTTCAAATCTGTCACGCGTTCACACGCCAACAAAGCCGCCGCCGTATTCGCCAGTACCATCGACGCAGGGATTGGCGCGGTGCCACGGAAGATCGATTGAATCACGGCTCCACTTTCTGCCGCCGAGTTGACTCGTAATGCCGTTACGGAACATTCCGGCAGACCGAATGAAGCCGCCGTCCAGTTCTGCGCAGTCACTCGTCCGTCCAGAATCTCGAATGCGCGAGTTGTTCCCCACAGCGACACTTCATCCAGTTCATCATTGCCACAAACCACAATCGACTTGCGACCTCCCAATGCGGCCAGAGCAGTAGCCAGCAGCTCTGCGCGAGCAAACGAGCTGGCTCCCAGCAGTTGGTATTCTGCTCCAGCCGGATTCGTCAAAGGTCCCAGCAGATTGAAAATCGTTGGGAAGCCCAGTTGCTTCCTGATCGGGGCCGCGTGTTTCATTGCCCCGTGAATCAGCGGGGCGAAGCAAAAGGCGATACCGACCTCGTCCAGACAGCGACCTGCCGCTTCGGGAGTCAGCGAAATGTTGACTCCCAGACTTTCGAGCACATCGGCGGAACCGCTGGAGCTGGAAACGCTGCGATTACCATGCTTTGCGACGGGAACTCCACAAGCCGCCGCCAGGATTGCCGTCGCCGTGCTGATATTAAACGTATGCAGGCGATCTCCACCAGTTCCGCAAGTGTCCAGAAGATGCTGACGTGATGTGCCAATCGGAGCCGCTCTACGTCTCATTGCGCGAGCCGCACCGACAATTTCAGCGGCTACCGGTCCTTTGCAGGCCATCGCCGTCAGAAAAGACGCGATATCGACTGGCTCGCAGAGTCCGTCCATGATCGCTCCAATGCATTGACAGGCGTCAGCATCGGTGAGATCTCTTCGTTGGAGCAGCAGGTCGACGGCGTTCTTCAGCGTTTCGTTCATTGCAATTCATTCAATTCGGTCGATTTCAGAAGGCGATCCGCTCAGTCAGTAGAATGATTCCGGCGATCGTCCAACAATTCGAAAAACTCATCAGTCGTTCTGATGTCCCGGCAGTTTCTCTTACTCAGGAAGAGGCCCGAAATAACTTCCGTAGCTGAAGTCGTGAGACTTCACTCCGAACTCTCACGAGTTCGGCTACAACGGGAACTTATTTCGAGACTGTTCCTTCACAGTCCGAAACCAGCGATGTCGTTTCGGAAACTTTACCATGGTCAATGACGACTTATCACGCGACGAGCCTGTCGGAGAGCTGGAAATCGAAGGAACTCCCGCGTCCTGTTCTTATCTGCCCGGCCAAACCGCGAAAATGACCTATCGTCTGGCCTACAAACTGACCGAGTCTCGCTACGAGCAACTGCTGTCGCGGGGTTGGCGTCGCTTTGGCAGAACGTTGTTCCGTCCCACATGTACCGCGTGCTCCGCCTGCCAGAGCCTGCGAGTCGTCCTGAGCGAATTTGAGGCCTCCAAAAGCCAGCGTCGAATCCGGAACAGCGTGGCAGATACGGAACTCATCATACAACGGCCGACAGTGACCTCTGAGCATCTGTCGCTTTACAATCGCTACCACCTCGACATGCATCATCGTCGTCAGTGGCCATTTCGAGAGATTGATTCGGAGCATTATTTCGACTCCTTTCTGGACGGGAATTTTCCATTCGCCCGCGAGTTCCAGTATCGACGCGATGGGAAATTAATAGGGCTGGGCCTCGTCGATGTCACTCGCCACGTTATGTCAAGCATCTATTTCTTCCACGATCCTGAGCTTCGAAGTGACGGGCTCGGCACATATTCCGTATTGCGAGAGATTGAAGATGGCCGAGCTCACAGCCGCCAGTGGTTGTACATGGGCTACTACATTCAGGATTGCGGTTCGATGAACTACAAGATCCGCTATCGTCCAAATCAGATCCTGCAGAGATACGTCAGCGACCAGGAGTTACCTGTGTGGCAATAGCGTGCTTTGCAAAGCCACGCTAATGGGAATCCATCCCAAAATTTCGATTGATGACGCCACGCAGCTTGCCTGAGTGGTGAAGTGTTTGGCAACCAGATCTATAGCGATCCAAACTAACCCAATCTCCTAAGGAACAGGCCCGAATTAACTCCCGTAGCTGAAGTCGTGAGACTTCAATCCGAACTCTCACGAGTTCGGCTACGACGAGAACTTATTTCGAGACTGTTCCTAAGGCCGTCTACAGGCTGTTGATTTAGTCGCGTCATCAGCCGCCGGGCGTTAGCCCCGGGTTGTTTTTCCTGGGTTTCTGCAGCGAAAACCGGACGCTAACGCGTTCCGGCTGATTAAATCAACAAACCCGCTCACCTTCGGCACGAGGCCGAAGGGGTCGAGTGGACACAGTCAATCTATCCAAAATCCCGGTTGTTGTGCCTCGGCATCACAAAAACGTTACGTGCCAGCGCTAAGGCTGACATTGTGTCATGACAGTTTGTAAAGCTGTTGACAAGCCAATGTTGCGTTTCGGCAACATCGGCCATTTCAAAAAATTCTGAATGCGGGCTCCGCAAGACACTCCGCTCGATCGGCGATCGAACGAACAGTGAATGATGCCGTCGAACAACAGACCAGATGCGGACCAAAGTGGCACGTCAGCTGCCTAAGTGAAATCCAGATCTGAAACAACCTTGAGAAGCGAAGAACGGTTGAACTCTGACGGAGCGACCGGGTTTCAGACGCAGGTTGACTCTGGATTCAATATGCGATCACCAGTGGTGGGATCGTGTTCTTTCAAAAATGCTCGGAATGCAAAAAGAGGGTAGAGAAATGTTGAAGACTCTGTGGAACGACGAATGTGGCGTAATCCTGTCAGCAGAACTGGTTCTGATCGCAACCATACTGGTCCTCGGAATGATCGTTGGCCTCGTTGAACTCCAGTGTTCAATCGTGGCTGAGCTGAGCGACCTGTCCAGCGCATTTGGAAACCTGGACCAATCTTATCAGGTTTCTGGTTTTGCCAGCTACAAGAGCAGCGGCAAGACAAAGGCTCGCACTTACGGTGCGTCTTACAGCGACGTTGCTGACACCTGCGACTGCGACAGCAATCTGAGCATCGTGTGCAGCGACAATGGTGAAACCTACAAGTAATTCGTTCAGGATCAGAACGAATCGAAGAACACGACGAGGCAGAGCCGTATGGCTCTGCCTTTTTTCGTTGAACGGCAGTTTCTGCCGAATCAGATATCTCGCGATGTTTGCAAATGCTGTCTCGGTTGTATCCGACGCACTTCCTGCCGAACTGAAGCGAAGTTCGCTTGTGCCATCTTCAATGACGAGCCGGAGATGCCCGAATCGCGTTGACGGCGAAAGCGAACTCGGACTATTTTCTCCGTCAAGCAGGGCTCTGCAGAACCAAAGTCCTCGTTGAGCTGACAAGTCCGCCTCATCCCGGCGTGAGTTGTCAGTTGTCCCAATTCCGACAGATCAAACGGACCGCCGTCGTTCCAATCCGACGGCCTTCCGGGGCGTCCTCCCTCTGTTGAATTGTGATTCATCGAGTGAAACCTGTGCTGGCTGTGCGATCAGTACTGACCACTGATCCACAACTGGCAGGCAGGCTTTCAACGGATGTTGAATTCTGCATTGTCTGAAAAGCTTCGCGAACAATTGCCTTCCTGAAGGCAAAACGTCCACGATGCCACTCAATTCTCTGCTTCCCTTTCCCTTCTTATCCCGCAGTGACTTCGGGACCTTGATGACTGTGCAAGCATCAGGGTTCTGCCAGTGTACTGTCCTGTCAATCTGAGGCACTCGCACACACGGAACTGCGACCGCAGCCCCCTCGTGCTGGTGCGCCCTTCCTGATTCCTCCTGTTCAATGAGTCTGTCACCTGCTGAACGCAGGCCTGGATTTCCATGCGCGGGAGAAATGTCCTGTGCATCTCCTGACAGTCGCCATTCCCAAGTGTCGACGGAGCATTCCCATGTCGAACCGTGCCCAGCCTGATGCTGCTGAAGGTCCCCGCACCTCCGCGCCTTCCAAGCAACTCGACAGACCGCTCTTACCCGCCTTCAGGACACCCCTGTGCTGCCTGTTACTCTCGACATTGCTCTGTGGCTGCGCGTCGGGACTCATGTCCATGCCCGGCGCGGCGATGATGGCCAATCGTTTCTCGAAATCCGACGAGAAGAAAGCGGAGGAGGAAAGTAAGAGCAAGAAGAGCAGGAAACGAGAGAAGGAAGAAGACAACGACTTCGGCAATCATGTCGATACACCTTTGCTCTCTGAATACATGAGTGTTCAGGGCAACACGATGATTGTACTCCGCGGAGTTGGGTTGGTCACCGGGCTAAATGGCACCGGCGGTGACCCATCTCCTTCCGCACTGCGAACTCAGCTGCAGAACGAAATGAATCGCCGCGGCGTCAAAGACTCCAAGAGGATCCTCGCGTCGCGCGATACCGCGATGGTCGTCGTAACCGCTTACCTGCCGGCAATGGTTCGCAAGGGACAGCGTTTCGACGTTCGTGTCGCACTGCCTCCGAACAGCAACGCCAAGAGCCTCAAGGGTGGCTGGCTGCTGGAAACACGCATGTTCGAAGAACAGAATGTCGAAGGCCGTGGATCTCTCAAAGGCCACAACTATGCAGTCGCCGGTGGCGCGATCCTGACCAGTCTCGGCGTTAAAGACAATCGCGAAGAACGTCAGGCAGAATTGATGTCCGGAGCCATCCCGGGAGGAGCGATCTCTTTAACCGATCGCGATTTGAGTATCATTCTGCGGACAGAAAAACGCGGCAGTCGAAACAGTCTGCGAGTCGCCGAAGCGGTTTCTCAGCGTTTCTATCGCTACAACAAATACGGCCAGCGAATTACCTGTGCCGAGGCCAAAGACGATGCTCGAGTCGTCCTGAAAACTCATGACCAGTACATCAACAACTTTCCTCGCTATCAGGCGGTGATCCGCAGTCTGGCCTTGAATGAATCAGATGTCGCTCGTCGAATTCGCATGGAGATGCTGGCCCGTGATATTCTGGATGTGGAAAAATGTCAGAACATTGTGTCGGGGGTCGCGGCCTGTCCTACCGCTCTGCAGCTGGAGGCCATCGGTGATGAAGCGATCCCGTTCCTGACCGACGCATTAGAATCCGACAGCTTCGATGTGCGTTTCCAGGCTGCTCAGTCATTGGCTTATCTGGGCAATGCTGAAGGCGTTGAAGTTCTTCACGAGGCAGCTCGCGATCAACCCGCGTTTCGAGTGTACGCTCTTGTTGCATTGTCAGTTGTGGACGATGCCGATGCAGTTCTGGCTCTCCGACAGTTGATGAGCGAGAAAGCTCTGGAAACGCGATACGGAGCCTTCCGGGCTCTGAAAGAACTGGATCCTCACGACCCATCGCTGAATCCCATTGAGTTCGAAAATCGCTTCATTGTGTACGCGGTCGATTCCACGGGTGAGCCTATGGTTCACGTGACCCGCCGTCGTGCTCCGGAAGTTGTGCTGTTCGGCACCGAGCAGGCTTTGCGACTTCCCGCCGTTCTCAATGCCGGCCGCAATATCACCATCATGGGCGAAACAGGCCAACACGAAGTGGAGGTGATCTACTATCAACTCAATGCGGAACCGAAACGACAAAAAGTTCCTAATCGCCTGATCGATATTCTGCGAACTTGTGGAAATCTGGGTGCCACTTATCCGGACATTGTTCAAATGATGATCGAAGCGGAGCAGCAGCACAATTTCGTAGGCCAGTTCGGAATCGATCGACTGCCTCAGGCAGGTCGCCTCTATACGAAGAATATTGACAGCCCAAGTCCTGCTGATGAAGAAGACGTGAAGCGAATTGGTAACTCAAAAATGATTCCGGAACTCTTCGACGAACTGGATGAGGAGGAGCTGAAAGAAAACGAGTCTGATGAAAAGCTGATGAATCTGAACAGCCCTGAAGCGTTTGACGAAGTCCGGAAGGAAGACGCGAAGCAGAGCAAGAACCCAGCGGGATCGAAGCCTGGCGATGTATCTTCAACGACCGGAGAGCTCGAATCAGAACCATCGTCAGAGCAGACTTCAGGTGACGATGCCGAATCAGAAGCTTCGGTAACCAAAGAACAATCAGAAGACGCCAGTTCAGAGGATTCGGCATCGGAGGAATCGGCTTCAGGAGAATCTGACGTTCCCGAGGAGACAGAAGTCGAAGCGCCGAAGAAGTCCTTCAGAGAGCGCCTCTTTGGGAAAAAGAAAACCTCTGTCAGCGGCCTGACGGAGCCTGCGGAATAAAGAACTCTGACCACAATCGAATCGGCAGACATCGTAACACACAAACTGCCACAAATGACATGTACCCTGAATCATTGCTGCGGCAACGAGACACAGGTCAAGGATAACGGTTAATGCTCAAGTCGCTCGAACTCTTTGGATTCAAGAGTTTCGCCGACCGCACCATTTTCGACTTCGCGGCCG
>JAXMBU010000087.1:0-22847 GCA_046349735.1 Planctomycetaceae bacterium | reverse complement strand
TCGTTCAGGAAGTGCTGACTCAGCTCACAAAAACCAACGGTGCCGCGGGGAAGGTGAACGGCTCAAACGGTCCTGATTCACGCTGGGGCGTATTCGGCACTGTTGATGAAGCGGTCGCGGCGGCTCAGAAGGGTTTTGAAAAACTCAGCCACGCCTCATTGGAAGATCGCAAGAAGGCCATCAGCATCGTCAAGCAGATTTGCGACGAGCAGGCTGAAGAGCTGGGCAAGCTTGAGTTTGAGGAAACCAAGATCGGTCGGCTTGAACACAAGATCGCCAAGCTGAAGGCTATCAAAGACGTTCCGGGAGTTGAGTTCCTGCGGACCGATGCGATCAGCGGCTCACACGGTTTGATGATTACCGAGTACGCTCCGTTTGGTGTCATCGGTGCAATCACTCCTGTCACTCATTCGCTGCCAACTCTGGCTGGTAACTTCGTCAACATGGTGGCTGCTGGCAACACGATCGTCTGCAATCCGCATCCAAGCGGAGCAAAGATCGCAAGCGAAGGTGTGCGTCGCTTCAATAAAGCAATCTTCGCTGCCACGGGTCTCGAGAATCTCGTTAATATCATCGGCACGCCGACGATTGAGACTGCTCAGCAGGTTTTCGATCATCGCGGCGTCAAGATGCTGGTCGTCACCGGCGGTCCGGCGGTGGCTCGAGCAGCTCTGCAAAGCCCTAAGCGAGCGATCGTAGCTGGTCCCGGCAATCCACCAGTCGTCGTTGACGCAACGGCTGACATCGATAACGCAGCCAAGTCCATCGTTGCTGGAGCGGCCTTTGACAACAGTTTGCTGTGCATTAGCGAAAAGGAAGTTTTCGCGGTCAAAGAAATCTTCGACCCATTGATGACAGCCGTTTCAAATCATGGCGGCTACCGACTCAATGCGGCTCAAGTAGCCGCTTTCACGGCCAAGGCATTCGGACCTCCAAAGGAACCGGGCGGGCACTATCAACTGAATCGCGATTTCATTGGCAAAGATGCCGCCTGGCTGGCTTCTCAGATTGGGCTGAGCGTTCCTGCGAGCACCTTGATTCTGTACGGTGAAACCGATGAGCACAATCCGTTCGTAACCGAAGAGCAGATGATGCCGTTCATCCCGTTCGTCCGAGCCAACTGCAGCGACCACGCGATTGCTCTGGCGAAGAAATACGAACATGGCTTCGGCCACACGGCAATCATCCATTCTCGCGACGTTCACACGATCACCAAGATGGGTCGCGTGATGAATACGACACTGTTCGTCAAGAACGGCCCCTGCATGGCAGGACTTGGACTGGGTGGTGAAGGTTATCTTTCGTTCAGCATTGCGACTCCAACGGGCGAAGGCGTGACGAATCCGATGACGTTTACTCGTCAGCGACGATGCGTGATGGTGGATGACCTGAGAATCATTTGATGTACCGTAGACCGGTCGCTCCGTCGACCGGAATTCCCGTCGGCGGAGCGACGGGTGTACGGTAAAGGAACAACGATGCAGACCGCTCGAGTCATTGGCTACGCAACCGCAACGATGAAGCATCCATCCATGACAGGATGGAAGCTGGTTGTGTTGCAGCCTTTGGATATCAACGATGAACCGGATGAGTTTCCGCAGTTAGCCATCGACCCACTGGGGGCTCGTCAGGCGATCATGTGCTTTACGAGTGACACGAAGTACATACAACAATTAGTCGGCCGAAAGGATTCGCCGATACGGTTCTCGATCCGGTGGGATCATGGATGAGCAGCCGGGAGGCTTAGTGTTCGTTGAAGCTGTTCAGTTTTCAGTGAAGACAGAACATTGGCACGATTGTTTCTGACTTACTGAACACCGATAACTGAACACTGAAAACTATCGAATGACCATCGACGCAGCTTACATAGACCAGATCGTGCAGAACGTGATGCGAGAAATGAAATCTCGCGTGACGGTTCCAGCTGCTGCCCGCGCCGACCGCTATTGGTGGTGGCCGGTCTTCGATGATTGTTGTGGCCGTGGATCTCCTGACCGAGCTCACGCCGTCCGACCGCAGGTCTCCGGCTGACGGTGAGACCTTCGGTCAGTCGCAACTGCGGGGTCAGGAGACCCGCGCAGAACAGAGCAAACCTGCCACAGCAACAGAGGCACCGACTTCATTAACGATCGCAGCCAAGGTTGTCAGCGAAGACATTCTGGTGGCAGCACGAGCATCGGGAAGAACGATCGTGCTGCAGGCCGGAGCAATCATCACACCGTCTGGAAAAGACTATATCCGGAAGAATGGTGTGACGGTTGCCGGATCAGCTTTGAATAAGCCTGCGACTGTTTCCACAGGAAGTTTTGTTGTCGTTGGCAACAACGCAACGTGTCAGTCGGCGGCATCTACCGCAGGCTGGAAAACATCGGCGGTGGGTAACGAACACGATGCGGCTTTGGCGGCATCCCAGACATTGAAACGGCATCACCGTCACCTGCGGCGGAACTATCCGTCGTGGCGTGCCTCTTTGAATCGTAATCCGGATGTAAGAGCAGCCGTGATTACGAAGGCGACGAATTTGATCACCTTGACCACTGTGATGAGTCCTCAGGTTGTTCCGCCTGGATTCATCCGGCTGGTCGTTCGGAGACATTTTTAAAGGTTGAGATCTCTCCCGGCAGCACAGCCGCAAGGCTGGAAAGAGTCACGGGCGAGCGGCCAGCAGCTGGTTTTGTACGTTTGGCTGGCATACTGGCCAGTTCACACTGGCCGCTCGCCTGGATTCAGAAGAACACAATATGAGAATCATGGAATGCATCGGACGGATCACACCGTCCAAATGGGACCTGACGCTGACCGGCGTTGAAGCTGGAAACTGGCGGTTCCATTGATGCATGCTGATTGAAAGGCGACGCATCGGGATGAACAGAACCGATCGTCATTTACGATGACATGGGAGCGGGCATCGGCAGCTTGATGGCTGTCGAAAGTGCTGAAGCGTCCACCTGCTTTATCCTGACTCAAAACTGATTGATGCTTACTGCGCCGCGTTGCTGGACACGGGTAAAGTGTGAATAAAAAAGAGAGTGTTCAGTTTTCAGTGTTCAGTGTTCAGAAAACACAGACCGCTGCGATTTGCTGAACACCTCGGTAACTGAACACTGAACACTTTTTTGCAAAGCAAGACCCATGGCCAACAAATGGAACAGCGGAATTAACGACCGAGCCCTCAAAGAAGAGATCTGTGAGATCGGGCGTCGTGTTTACAACAAGGGCTTTGCGGCTGCGAATGATGGGAACATCAGCATTCGAGTTGGCGAGAACGAAGTGTTGTGTACGCCGACGATGATCTGCAAAGTGCTTTATGAAATGGGAAGATATCTGTGCCGTCGACATTGAAGGCAAGCAGATCGCCGGCGTTCGCAAACGAACCAGCGAAGTTCTGCTGCATCTCGAGATCATGAAGAATCGTCCTGACGTGAAGTCGGTCGTTCACTGTCATCCACCGCATGCGACAGCCTTCGCAGTGGCTGGTGAGCCGATTCCGCAGTGTATACGGAAGTTGAAGTGTTCATGGGCGAAGTTCCAATCGCTCCGTATGAAACTCCCGGCGACCAGCGGTTTGCCCAGACGGTGACTCCGTTCCTGAAAGGCCACGAACACCATCATTCTGAAGAACCACGGCAGGTGTCGTTCGGCAAGAGCCTGGAAGCATGCCTACTGGAAGACTGAAATCCTGACGCTTACTGCCGTATTTTGCCAAGGCCAAGCAGATCGGACAGCCTCAGTATTCGAACGAACAGAAGAGCCGCGAACTGCTTGATCTGAAGAAGAAGGGCTTTGACGATCCTCGTTTCCACAACGAAGACTGCGACCTCTGCGGCAACAGTGCAGGTCTTCGAGAAGGTTACAAGGAAAAAACATTCCGTGCAGCGAGCGTTCGACGCGGCCTGGCCCTATCCGGGTATCCTCCAAAGCCTTTGCGGCACAGCTCCGTGAAACACCGGTCGCTACAAGTGAGGATCTCGTGAAGATGATTACCAGCCAGGTTCTGGCAGCACTGGGGGAAGGCCTGATTCAAAGGGTGTTCAGTGTACAGTTTTCAGTGTTCAGTAAGGCACCGAGAACTGCGATTCACTGAACACTGGTTACTGAACACTGAAAACCAAGGCGACGCCATATGAAAGTCAGCATTATTGGTGGTGGTGGATTGGTAGGGTCTTGTGCCGGGTTTGCGTTGCAGGCGGCAAGATTGTCAGTGAGATCAACCTCATCGACGCCGTCAATCAGAACTGTGCGAAGGTCAGGCTCTTGACCTGCTGCACGGAGCTCTCCTGATGCTCCTCAGAAGATCACCAGAAGCAGCGGCACCGAAGGAAGGATGGATGTGATTGTGATCACGGCCGGTCTGCGTCGCCGATGAAAGCCGGCTCGACCTGATCAACCGCAACGTGGCTCTGTTCCGCAGCATTCTGGCGGACCCGGAAAAAGAACACGTACAAGAAAGAAGCGATCGTCTTAGGTTTTAACTCTGCTGACGTTGACATACCTGGCCGTGAAAAAGAACTCGGGCTGCCAGCCGTCACAGGTCATCGCGGCTGGGTACTGTTCTCGATACGACACGTTTAAGAAGCATGCTGGCTCAGAGACTTGCTGTTCCTCCGACTCAGGTCAACGTCACAATCTTCGGCGAGCATGGCGACAGCATGGTCCCAGTCTGGTCCGCTGCTCAGATTGCCAACATCCCTCTGGAAAAATTCCCTGGCGTCAACGCGACTCTGATTGCCGAAGTCGAAAAGAAGACTCGCGGAAGCGGGGCGGAAGTCATCAAGAAAAAGGGCGGAGCTGGCTTCGCGGTTGGTGTTTCGATCGCCGATGTTGTCCACAGCATTGCTCTCGACGATCATCGCATTCTGCCGGTCAGCAGCCTGATGAATGGGGCCTACGGAGTTCGAGATGTTTGCTTCTCGATCCCAACCGTTGTGGGTCGCACGGGCGTGAAAAGTCATATCGAAGTCGAGCTGTGGTCCAAGGAAAAGACAGCTCTCATTCAGAGTGCCAATGTGTTGAAGGATACGATCAGCAAAGTGCTGAAGGGGTAAGAACACCCTTATGAATTTGAGATCTCAAATCTGAAATTTGAAATGAGGCGACTACTTCTGCAAAGAGGTGTCGCCTTGTTTTGTTTCTGAATCGTCCTGTCCGCTGTACTGAATCTCTGGATAATTTCAGTATTCCTCGCCCCATCTTCCCAGCAATCCCCCGAAAAACGGGCACTTTTTCTGGAACCGGGGGAGTTCTGAATCGCAGCTTTCCAGAGGAGAGGGAAACTTTGTATTTTACAGGGGAATTCTGGGCTGTTTCGCAGGAAGAACCGGCGTGGCGGCAACGTCAGAATCCTGGCGACTTTGGAAGACCTTGATCCGCCGTAATGCTGGACCGAGCGTTTTGAAACCAGAGCCGCCGAAATATGAGAGTCTTCCCCAAAGGGCCGCATGGTGTACTGACCATGTATGACTCACAGGAATGAAGACCTCCCCGACTTAACTTTTCCTCTGCATTGATCGAGAACAGACCTATGTCACCGTTCCGAAAGCTGCTTTTCAGTGTTTCATTGGCTGTGGGAATACTCAACAGCATCCTGCCATTGGCGGCTCAAACCTCGGACAAAGTCTCCGGAGGTCTGGACTTCGCCCCTCTGACATTCGGAGAACCTTCGGCAGCGAATGACGTCGATGTGGACGTTACGGCAGCACTGAAGAAGATTGATGACCAGACCGTTGAGCTGCAGGTCACGATGACACTGCCGGATGGTTACTACACGTACTCGATGAGCCCGGCTTTTGGCGGTGGGACGAAGATCAAGCTGACGGGACTTGGAGAACTCAAGGAAGAAGGCGACTGGAAGGCCGATCATGAGCCCAAATCGGTGCTTGATGAAGCTCTGGGACAGACTGTTGAAAAATTCTTCAGCAAAGTCACCTGGTCGAAGACGCTGAAGGGATCTCTGGCAGGCGACGTGACCGTGAGTGGTCAACTCACGGGGCAGTACTGCGGCTCAGGTGAGAATGGAATCCCGGGAGAATGTCGCCCGATTCGCAATCGGAAGTTTTCTGCCACGCTGACATCAGCAACGGCGGACACGAAGCCAGCCACAACAGAAGCACCCGCAGCGACAGACGCATCGAAAGCAGGAGCGTCGAATGCAGAGCCGCCTGAATCATCGGACAAGAATCCTGTCACACTGACTCCAAAGATCGGCGGCGGAAAAGCCGCAAAGACGGGATTGATCGAGTTTGAAATTGGTCTTACGCCGAAAAACGCGGCCGTCGGTCAGGAAGTGACTCTCTCCATCAAAGCCACTGTGAAGGAGCCTTACCATACGTTTGCGTTGGATCAGAATCCTGAGATGGCCGGAGTGCCAACCACGATTGAGATCGACAACGCTGCCGGGCTTGAGGCGATCGGTGATGACTTCGTTCCGTCGGCTGAGCCTCAGGTGGAAACTCACGATGAATTTGTGCAACGAGTCCATTATGGTGAGATTACATGGACACGAAAGTATGTCGTCTCCGACACAAAAGTGGCCATCACCGGAAACGTAAGGTTTCAGCTGTGTCGCGAAACGACATGCCTGCCACCGACCAAGGCCGCATTCGAAGTCACAATGACTTCGGGCTCGGAATCGGAGAAGCCGCCTCTTGTGACTGACGCTGGTGGGCAAGATCGCAGCGAATCCGGACAGGTCACTCCGGCTGCTTCAGGCTCTTCGGACAAAGGCCTCGCGAAAGACGGGCTGGTTGCGTTCGTCCTGACGGCGATCGGGGCCGGCTTCGTCGCACTGCTGACACCGTGTGTGTTCCCGATGATTCCAGTGACGGTAGCCTTCTTCCTGAAGCAGGAAGAGAAGAAGGCGGGCAGCTCACTGAAACTTGCCATCGTTTACTGTCTGAGCATTATTGGGGCCTTCACAATTCTGGGGCTTCTGGCGGCGATCGTGTTTGGCCCGACGGCACTTACGAATCTCGCGAACAATCCGTGGCTGAATCTGGGATTTGCCGGCCTGTTTCTGTTCTTCGGCATCATGCTCCTTGGCGTCTTCGAGATTCAGATTCCATACTGGCTGTTAAGCTGGAGTTCATCACGGGAATCAGCCGGAGGCATGATCGGCATCGTCTTTATGGCGCTGACTTTTACGCTGGTCTCTTTCACCTGCACGTTTGCATTTGTAGGGTCGCTGCTTGTCGCGGCAACTCGGGGAGATTATCTCTGGCCCGTCATCGGGATGCTGGGCTTTTCAACAGCCTTTGCTTCACCATTCTTCGTCTTGGCGCTGTTTCCGAAGATGCTCAAGAGGCTGCCAAAGAGCGGCGGCTGGATGAACGATGTCAAAGTCGTGATCGGTCTTGTCGAGATTGCAGCGGTGGTCAAATTCCTCAGCGTGTCCGACATCGGCTTCTCGGTCGGCCAGATTCCGGTCTATTTGACCTACGATGTGTTTCTGTGGCTCTGGATCGCAATTGGATTGATCACTGGAATCTATCTGCTGGGTTTCTTCAGAAAACCGAAGCCTGCGTTTTCCGCAATTCGTGGCATTTCAGCACTGGCCTTCCTGCTGTTTTCGGGCCGATTGATCGCCGGACTTTATAGTACAGGTTTGCCCGCAGACCCGATCTGGAACCTCGTAGCTGCATTTGCTCCACCGGATGTGGAAGTTCGCAAGACCGCAGACCTGGGCTACGTGATTGCACATCACAAGCTGGACTTCGCGATGGAGTTTGAGCGAGCTGTCTCCGTAGCCACAGAGGATCAGCAACCTCTTTTCCTTGACTTTACCGGGGTCAACTGTGTGAACTGTCGCCAGATGGAACGCACGGTGATGATTGAGGAAAACGTTGTTGCGGCGATGAAGAAAATGGTGCGAGCCCAGCTTTACACAGACCTTGTTCCCGGGATTACAGACATAGAACTACGTGAGAAGTTGCTGCTGCTGAATCAGGAGCTGCAGTCGGAACTAACCGGTGATGTCGCTTTACCAAGTTACGCAGTGGTTTCCGCAGACGGCAAGAAAGTCCTCGCGTATTTCAGTGGCCTGGATTCCTCCGGCGGGGAAAAGTTTCTGGAGTTTCTGAATGCCGGGCTGGAACGATGGGAATCAATGAAGCCGGAGACCGCGAAATCACAGCATCCGGCGAACGGACCGGACGTTGTGTTGAATGAAGACCCATCACTCGAGAACTGATTCGCTCCCTGATTGAGCCAACTACGGATTCGTCGAAACGCCTTTTTGAGATCTGGCAATGTTTGACAAACTCTTCAGCAAGAAAAAGTCACATGAGCGCACGGATATCTCAAGACGTTTCAATCTGATCGGGCGAGTCGGGCAGGGGAGCATGTCGAAGGTCTGGAAGGCTACTGACCTGCAGACCGGACGTCTGGTTGCTCTGAAAGTTCTTGATAAGGAAAAGACGGCCAAATTTGAAGCTCGCTTTCAGGGACTCCAGAAGCCCACCGAGGGCGAAGTAGCAATGTCGCTGAACCATCCGAACATCGTCAAGACTTACGAGTTTGGCTGGACGCTGGAAGATGAGATGTTTCTCGTAATGGAATTCGTCGAAGGCGTCGGCCTGGCCCTTCTGGTGGATCTCCAGAACGAAGAAATGAAGCGATATCGACTTCGCTACATGATTCAGATTGGTGAAGCCTTAAACCACTTTCATCAACAAAACTGGATTCATCGAGATATCTGTCCGCGAAACGTAATGATCTCGGATGAGAAGACAGCCAAGATGATCGACTTCGGCCTCGTGGTGCCAAACACACCTCCTTTCTGCAAGCCGGGCAATCGTACCGGGACGGCCAGCTACATGGCTCCGGAGTTGATCAAGCGACAGACGACAGACCAGCGGCTGGATATTTTCTCTTTCGCGGTTACATGTTTTGAAATGTACTCAAAGCGATATCCATGGGATGCCGCTCTGACGATTGATGCTGTCCTTCAGCATATTAATAAGCCTCCGATTACGCTGGGCACACTCGTTCCAGCCATCGACAAGCAGATCGAAGCCGCCATCATGAAAGGATTGGCCGCTAGTCCTGACGACCGCTGGCAAACTGTTTCTGAGATGGTTGGCGAGATTCGTGAAGCCGAAGCACGAATGGTCCGGGCAGCTCGGGAGGCTGCTGCAGCCAAGGCGAAGGCTTCGGGAGTTCCTCAGCGTACGGCCGAGCCGCAAAAACCGAAAGACAAAGTCGTCATGCCAGCCGCCGCAAATCCCGCTTCGGACAGGAAAGCCGGCAAACCTTCAGCCCCGGGCACGCCAGGTAAACCGGCCCAGAAGAAGAAACGAGCTACTGATGACGATGTCGACCTGAATGAGATGTTCGGAGACTGAACTGTAAACAACTTACGCCGCCGGGTTTATCCCGGTGGAAGTCGGCGTTTGCACTACTGCGATTCAGATTCGAGGTGTCAGATGCATCGTGCAAAACCCCATAAACCACCGGGGTAAACCCGGTGGGGAACGAAGGTTCGTTTGCCTGGCGAACGGCTGATCGGCCTGCTTGCTTACGCCTTCCTGACGTGTTGTCAGAACGCCTGACACATTTCTTACAACGTCAGATTTGCCGCAAAAACACGGCAGAAAGATGCATTTGGGCGCCCAATTGCCGAATCCTGAAGACATCTTCCGCAAGTTTTCGGGAACAGCGTCCCCATCTCATACGTCCTGACAGCCGTGAATCTTCACGGGATCGCTGCATCGCCTGAAATACCTTTGTGAAGGATGCTCGCACGGAGGTGACTCATCTGGTCGTTGAGCAGCAAATCCGATACTGTCCAGAATCAATAAGTTGACTGCTTAACAGCAAAGGTGACTTCCATGCGCAACGCGCTGCTCTGTCTGATGTCGGTGGTAATTTTGAGTTCTGCGGGATTGATGGCGACAACTATGGAACAACCTCCCGCTGATCGTCGTGCTCAGGCCAAAAAGCTGTACGACGAGAACAACTACAACGATGCTCTCAGGCTGTATCGTGAATTGGCCACAGATCCGGAAAATACGGACAAGGCCGTTCGCGAAGATCTGGGCATGGCCGTTCACTGTCTGAATAATCTCGGACTGGTCCATGAAGCGGATGAACTGCTGGAGACTTCGGTCGCCGCTCATAAGGCTGATTTTCGATTACTGGCCAAAGTGGCGGGCGTTTATGCGGGCGAAGTCATGAATGGCGGATTCGTCGTCGCTGGAAAATTTGAGCGTGGTCATCATCGTGGCGGCGGACAATGGGCGAGCGTCGCATCTCGCGACCGTGTTCGATCCATTCAGCTGGTGCTGGAAGCCATTGCAATCGCGGAAAAGGATGAGAAAGCTTCGGCCGACGAACGCGCAGATCTTTGGCATACACTCGCGGAGCAGATCAGTGCGGCACGACATGGTGAAGCATGGAAACTTCAGGATCTGACAGATCTGACAAAGTTGCCTGATTACGAAATTTCTGAAGGTGGCTTCGGCTATTACGGACGCGGCGGCTGGGTTGGCCCAAGCAAAGGCGCGCCAGTTGATAAGGACGGAAATCCTGTCTTTCATCAGATGCCGGAATCATGGAACACAGCCAAATCTGATGGTGAACGCTGGCGTTTTGCGATGGCTCAGGTTGTCAAACATGTGAACACTCGCCGCAGCCAGATTGATCTCGAATGGGCCGCATTTTTGCAGTCTCAATTCGGGCTGAGTACGAATTCTGTGGGAGGTCCTCCCGTCATTCTTGTTCGCGGCGAAGATGCCGCCGGCACAGAGCCGCCAAAGGATTCCGGTGAATGGGCGGCTCATGAGCTGGCTGATACAGAAACGATTGCAAAACTAACCACCGGCGTGAAGCGATTCAGTCTCCCTGACGAATTCAATCACATCACGATCATTAAGGCCGTGATTGCTCGCGGTGACGATCAGCATCGTGAAGCTCTTGAAATGCTCATCAACGAGCGAATGAATCGTCACCAGTATCCTCAGGCCGCCGAACTGCTGCGAGATCTCAAAAAACTCGCCAGTGGACTGGATGACAAATCGAACGTCCAGCTTCGCATCGATCAGATTGTTAAGAACTGGCTGCAGATTGAAGGGACTTCTGTACAACCCGCCGGTAAGGGAGCAACTCTGGATTTACGGTTCCGCAACGGGAGCAAGGTTACCTTCGAAGCTCGACCAATCAACATTGACGCTCTACTGACCGACGTCCGCAAGTACATTGAAAGCAAGCCAAAAGAACTCGATTATCAGCGACAACAAATCGACAACATCGGCTGGATGCTGATTCGAAATGACAACGCGAAGTATCTCGAAAAGTCTGTCGCGAAATGGGAACTGGATCTGAAGGCTCCGGCAAATCATTTCGACGCGATGCAGACCGTCACGACTCCTCTGCAGAAAGCGGGGGCCTATTGGGTGACGGCAAAGATGCAGGACGGTAATGAAGCTCGCATCGTTCTCTGGGTCGCTGACACCGCGATCAGCCGCAAGCGAACAGAAGACGGGACCTTGTACTTCGTGGCCGATGCTGTGACGGGTGCTCCCATCGATCGAGCGGACCTCGAGTTCTTCGGGTGGCATCAGGAATACAAAGGTGGTCAGAACTATGAGATCTTAACGAGTCGCTTAGCCTTGCGGACAAATGCCGACGGGATGACAATCCCGGATACGAAAGATCTTGTGCCAAACCATCAGTGGCTTGTCATCGCACGCACCAAAGATGGTCGACTGGCGTTTGACGGTTTCATGGGTGTTTGGAACCCGGAGAAGCTCCAGCCGCTGGACTATAGTCCGCTCAAGGTCTATTCCATCACGGACCGCCCGGTTTACCGACCCGGCCACGCCGTGAAGTTCCGCTTGTGGACTCGCAAGCCACGATTCGATGCCGACGACAACAGCTATGCTGACAAGCAGTGCTGGGTTCAGATCCGCAACCCTAAAGGGGATGTCGTTTACGAAGTTGAAGCAAAGACCGATCGCTGGGCTGGCGTCGACGGAGAATGGACACTGCCGGTTGACGCGATTTTGGGCTCGTACCAGATTGGTATCGCAGAACAGGTGATGGTCTCGCGAGCCGTCGAAGAAAATGGACAGACTCGCATCGTCGAAGAACCACAGCGCATTCTGATCGGCTTTGGATCGTTCGTTGTCGAGGAATATCGTAAGCCCGAATACGAAGTGAAGATCGACGCTCCGGAAAAGCCGGTGAAGCTGGGTGAAAAGATTCAGGCCAAGATCATCGCCAAATACTACTTCGGTGCTCCTGTTACTGAAGCGAAGGTTCACTACAAGGTCGAACGATCAAAGCATGACAGCCGTTGGTATCCGGTTGCTCGCTGGGACTGGCTGTATTCGTCAGGCTACTGGTGGTTTGCACCTGAGTATCATTGGTATCCAGGCTTCAAATCATGGGGCTGCTTTGCTCCGATCCGACCATGGTGGAACTGGAGTCCGGATCCGCCCGAAGTGGTCGTCGAAGGCGATGCAGAGATTGGTCCTGACGGAACATTTCTCGTCGACATCGATACGGCGGCCGCTTTGGCCAGCCATAGCGACAGCGATCACAGCTATGCAATTACAGCAGAAGTCGTCGACAAGTCTCGCCGAACAATCATCGGCAACGGCAGTGTATTGGTGGCTCGTGAACCGTTCAAAGTCTTTACCTGGACGGATCGCGGACACTATCAGACTGGCGATACCGTCAACGCCGGTTTTCAAGCTCGCACGGCTGATGGCAAACCCGTCGCTGGCAAGGGCCGATTGACACTGTTCTCGGTCAAATACCAAGGCGACAAACCCGTTGAGCAGGAACTGCAGGGCTGGGATGTCTCAACAGACGAAAATGGCACGGGCTCGCTTAAGCTCAAGGTTCCCGTTGCTGGACAATTCCGGATCAGCGTGAAGATCTCCGACAGCGAAGGCCACGAGATGGAAGGTGGCTACGTGCTGTTCGTGCGTGGTCCAGCTGATGATGGGAGTGGCTATCGATTTAACGACCTTGAACTGATCACGGAGAAGCAGGAATATCAACCTGGCGAAAAGGTCCAGCTGCAGATCAACACGAACAAGCCTGACAGCACAGTTCTGCTGTTCGTGCGACCGATGAATGGACTTTGTGCAAATCCGGTCGTGCTGCGATTGAAGGGCAAGAGCACTGTGCATGAGATCGAGATCGATCGAACGGATATGCCCAATATCTTTGTCGAAGCCGTTACAATTGCAGATGGCAAAGTGCACAGTGAAATGCGAGAAATCGTTGTACCTCCGGAACAGCGAGTTGCCAACGTGGAAGTTTTGCCATCGGCCACTCGTTACCGACCAGGCGAAGAAGCAACAGTACGGCTTAAGCTGACCGATCTCAACGGGCATCCGTTTGTCGGAAACGCGGTACTGTCCGTCTACGATGCGAGCCTCGAATACATCGCGGCCAGCAGCATCCCTGAGATTCGCAGTTTCTTCTGGAACGTTCGCCGACAACATCACTCCGAAATCTATTCGTCGCTGCACCGTGGCTCAGGTCCGGTCTACCGAGACAACGAAATCGTGATGCAGTTGCTCTTCGGAAACGATCCTTCCATGGGCGGTTTTGGCGGCGGAATGATGGGAGGCATGGGCGGCGGCTTTGGAGGCGGTCGTGGTGGTATGATGTTCAAGGGCCGTGCGATGATGAGTGAGAGCATGGCAATGCCAGCCCCTGCCATGGCCATGGATGCTGCTCCGATGCTGGGCGGTGTCATGAACGAAGCCAGAGCCGCTGCGGCTCCGGCGGCACCTGAGAATCCCGCGGCCCCAACTTTGCGTTCAAACTTCGCCGACACGGCTTACTGGGTCGCGTCATCGACCGCCGATGAAAGCGGGATCGTCGAAGTGAAGTTTAAGGTTCCGGATAACCTGACAACATGGAAGATCAAAGCCTGGACGATGGGCGATGGTACTCGAGTCGGCTCCGGCACCTCCGACATTATCAGCAGCAAAGATCTGATTATCCGACCTCAGACTCCGCGATTCTTCACGGAGCGTGATCAGATCGTGTTGTCCGCGGTTGTTCACAACTACCTCAAGTCGGAGAAGTCCGTTCAAGTTGTCATCGAGAACGAAGGCGGCCATCTGAAGCTGCTCGACGAAGCCACTCAAACAGTAACAGTGGCCGCCAACGGGGAAGCACGCGTCAACTGGACAGTAGATGTGGTCGCTTCCGGGCTCACAACCATTCGCATGAAGGCTCTGACGGATGAAGAATCCGATGCTGTCGAAGTGAAGGTGCCTGTTCAGGTTCACGGAATGCTGAAGACGGAAAGCTTCACGGGAGTCATTCGCCCCAACGGTGACAAGGCGATCGTGGAAGTCCGAGTTCCGGAAGAACGCATTCCGGCTCAATCTCGACTTGAGATTCGTTACAGCCCGACACTGGCCGGTGCGATGATTGATTCGCTGCCTTATCTGCTGGAGTATCCATATGGATGTACCGAACAGACTCTGAATCGATTCCTGCCTGCAGTTCTGACTCAACGAACATTGCAGAAAATGGGAGTCAACCTGGCGGATGTTCGTCGTCAGCGAACGAACCTCGATGCTCAGCAAACCTATCGTGGCGTTTATCCGAAGCACTGGGGCGAACAACCTCAGCGACAGACTCGCGATATTCGTGAGTTGCCGGCTGGCTTCGGACAAGGCAGCAGTACGCTGGCAAAATGGATTCAGGAACACATCGACGAAGACGCGAAGAAGTTGCAGGGTCGCTCAAAGGACTTCAATCCTGTCTTCGACGATGCAGAGATGAACCGCATCGTGGCCGACGGAGTGAAAGCTCTGACGGAAATGCAACTTTCCGACGGCGGCTGGGGTTGGTTCTCCGGTTACGGCGAACAATCATCGGCCCATCTGACGGCTCAGGTGGTTCATGGTCTGACCGTGGCTCAGCAGAACGATGTGCCGATTCTTCCGGACGTTCTCCAGCGTGGCATTGAATGGTTGAAGAACTATCAGGCTGCTGAACTGGCCAAGCTTCGTGAAGGTGATAAACATCGCGAAAACGAAAAGCACAAAGGCAAGGCCGACTACAAAATGCAGGCCGATAACCTTGACGCTTTCGTTGCGATGGTCCTGTCCGAGCACGATCTCAACGACGTGGCGATGACCGATTATCTCTATCGGGATCGAGGACATCTGTCGGTCTACGGTTTGTCGCTAACTGGTCTCGTGCTGCACAAACAGCAGGATATCGAACGTCGTGACATGGTGATCAGGAACATCGAACAGTTCCTCGAACAGGACGATGAAAACCAGACGGCCTGGTTGCGGCTGCCAGAGAATAGCTGGTGGTACTGGTATGGCAGCGACAATGAAGCCATGGCCGTCTATCTCAAGCTGCTGGTGGCGGTTCGTCCCGACGACGAAATTGCTTCTCGACTGGTCAAGTATCTGCTGAACAATCGCAAGCACGGCACATACTGGAACAGCACTCGCGACACCGCAATGGTGGTCGAATCCATGGCCGACTACATCAAGGCCACGGGTGAAGATCAGCCGGACATGACGGTGGAGGTTCTCGTCGATGGAGAAGTTCAGAAGACTGTGAAAATCTCCGCAGAGAACCTGTTCAGCTTCGACAATGTTCTGCTGATCGAAGGTGATGCAGTCACGACCGGAGATCACAAAATCGAAGTTCGCCGCACAGGCAAGGGCCCGGTTTACTTCAGTGCGTATCTGACCAACTTCACGATGGAAGAGTCGATTACTGCTGCCGGACTGGAAGTCAAAGTCGACCGCAAATTCTATCGACTTGAACGTGACGACAAGCAGGTCAGCGTTCAGGGAGATCGCGGACAGGTGGTCAGCCAGCAGGTGGCGAAATACAAACGCATTCCGGTTGAGGATACTCGTTCTCTGCCAAGCGGAACTTTGATTGAAGTGGAACTGATCATCGACAGCAAGAACGATTATGAGTACCTGCTGCTGGAAGATCACAAGCCAAGCGGATTCGAACCTGACGACCAGCGCAGTGGATATGTTTGGGAAGGATTACACGCCTATCGGGAACTCCGAGATGACCGTGTCAGCTTCTTCCTGACGAATCTCGCCCGCGGTCAGCATAGCATCAGTTATCGGATGCGAGCGGAAACTCCAGGTCGAATGTCGGCTCTGCCGGCAACGATCGAGGGGATGTATTCTCCGGAATTGGTCGGCAACAGCGATGAGTTCAAGCTGAACGTGACCGACGGAGAATAATATCCGGTCGATGCTGAATCAGAACCAACGCGGATGAGAAACTTCCGCGTTGGTTTGCTTTGCGTGTCCCGGAGTCGAGTCCAGAGAGCCACCTGGCATATGCGCGTTCATTATCCAAGTTGAGCAATCGCATGCACCGCTTGAATGGCGGACTGGATTTCGTCGTCCGTCGTAAAGACTCCTGGACTCAGCCGAACCGCTCCACCTTTCTCAAATGTTCCCAGAGTTCTGTGAGCCAGAGGGGCGCAGTGCAACCCGGCCCGACACTGAATCTGAAACGATTGATCCAGGATCATCGCAACCTCCCGACAGTCCTGATTCATGATATTAAACGTCACGATTCCTACATTCTCATTCTGAACTGACGACAACAGTTCGACTCCCGAAATCTCTCGCAGTCCATCAATAAGACGACTGGTGGAAGCCTGAGATCTTTGATGGATGCGTTCGACAGATTCATTAAGAATCCAGCTAACTCCAGCGCAAAGTCCGGCGATACCCGGTACGTTCGCGTTACCGCTTTCATAACGCGTCGGCATTTCAAACGGCTGTTCTAAGAACTCACTGCGGGTCCCTGTACCACCGTAACGAAGCGGTTGCAGCGTCTTCTCCTGATCAGGTCCAAGACATAATACGCCCGTCCCCAGTGGGCCCAGCAATCCTTTATGTCCGGCGACAGCAAGAAAAGCGACGCCCATGTCCTGCATGGAAATCGGGATATGCCCGGCCGTCTGAGCAGCATCCAGCAGAACGGCCGCACCGGCTTCGTGAGCAGCTCGAATAAGTTCCCGAACTGGCTGTAGAGTTCCGGTAACATTTGAGGCATGCGTAATCACCGCCAGACGAGTCGGGCGAGATGAAACAAGCCGGGAAAACTGCTCCACATCGATCTGCCCACTGTGTGGATCAAAATCGGCTAACTCGACTGTGATGCCACGTTGTTTGAGCGCCTGCAGAGGTCGAAGAACGGAGTTATGGTCGATCGTCGATGCGACGACGCGATCGCCGTCGTTCAGATATCCCTGCAGAACAGTATTCAGGCTGTCCGTGCAGTTGAGAGTGTAAATGACTCTGGATGGCGAACTGAGCCCCAGCAACTGAACCAGCCCTGATCGCCCCAGATCGATCATGCGGGCCGTGTCGTCGGTTCCCTGATAACTGCCTCGTCCAGCAGCCATCCCGTTCCGCATCCAGTCGTTGACGGCGGTATAAACACATTCGGGCTTTGGAAAACTTGTGGCCGCATTATCGAGATACATTTCGGCGACTTGCTGCAGCGCAGCCTTAAGGGGCATGGTAAGATGTATTTGCCGGAAACTCGCAATATAGTTGAGTGCGGGATTCTTCGTAAGAGCCAGAGAATGACATTGCTCAGCGTTGAAACGCCTGCTTGAGGCTGGTAATAACAACGTTAATACAGGGGTTCAAGGACCAATTAGTTCATACGCACAGCCTTAGTGTGAGTGTCTACGAAGACGTAGTACATTCATTTTTACTTTACGAGAATACAAGGGTAAGGAACAAACAACATGGCAAAACGCGCAGCGGCAAAAGGCGGAGTTGTGATCTCTCAGGAGATCTTCAATCTGGTCAAGAACAATAACTCGATCAAAGGCCCGGAGGTTGTAACGGCTCTGCGCGAAAAATATCCGAAAGTGGAATTCAATTCTGCCAGTTGCCAGGTGGCATTTGCAAATGCACGCAAGAAGCTGGGGCTGACACGAACGGTGGTCAAACGCCCTGTCGGCGCTGCAAAGGCAGGCCGCCGTCCCATTGGTGCAAAACCAACCGCCCTCGCAGCAACTTCCTCAGAAACGGTCAACATCAGCCTTCTGCAGGCCGCTAAGGCCTTGTTGGTTCAGTGCAATGGCGATGCAAATGCCGCTGCTCAGGCACTCAAGCAGGTTGCCGCACTTCAAATGGGCTGATCGACCTGGCCTGTCAGGCAAAGATGCTTAATGCTGATGGTAAAACCTCGGCGGCGATAGGTGAAAAGCCTTTCATCTCGCCGTCGAGATTCATCAGTTCTTCCTTCTCTGTCCTGATCTCAAACGATCTCACCTGATAATACTCAACACATTTCAGGTGAACGTGCGATCCGTCGAAGACTTTGGAAAACAGATTCAGCATTTGCCATCGACTCGCGTTTCGCACCACAACAACGTCCATCAGACCATCATTGAGTTCGGCTCGCGGAGCCAACTGCATCCCGGCGCCTGTGTACTTCGGATTGCAGGCGATGATGAACAAAAAATCGCCTGAGTGCTCAACACCGTCCAGCATCAGAGTAGCTTGCCGACGACGTGCTCGCACGATCTGCCAGAGTGCGGCAGCGGCATATCGCTGACGCCCCAGAATTCTCCAGCGTTCCGCGTTCAGATTGATGTCTGAGACCGCTCCCCAGCCAACAATGTCGATGCAGTGCACACGTCGATCCTTGAGCTGCACCTGAATCACATCCATCGCAAACCTCTGCCCTTGAGCAATCCGTTGCGCCGCTTCCAAGGGAGCATCACAGCGCAGATGCTGCGCGACGGTGTTGCCAGTGCCGGCCGGAATTATCCCGAGCGGCACGCGGATCGGTTCGCCTCGCTGCAGAAGTCCATCGGCCACTTCATGAAGAGTACCGTCTCCGCCAACAACGCAAAGACCATCGCAGCCGTACAGATCAATCTCTCGAGCGATCTGAAAGGCATGACCGGCGTGAGTCGTAACCATGACATTCAAATCAATGCCGGCTGCAGTCAGAACGGGACGAATCCGATTGAGCACATCACTGCCACGCCGAAGTCCTCCGCGTGGATTCACAATCACGGTCATGGAGCGACGAATCATGGATTCCAGCTTTGGCTGCTACGCGTATGAAGAATGATTCAAGGCCTCTCAACGTAGAGTACCAGACCGCCGCAGAGATCAGGTATCAAACGGTGAATCTTTGGCGATAGAGAGTCCGGATCTCCTGTGCACTACTCCGCGTGGCCGTCAGGGCTATAATAGCCAAAACTCCCGAAACACCGTTTGAGCAAATCAGTTCTCTCATTTGATTCCTGAGGTCTTCAGTGGCTGCACCTTCCAATGTTACCGGTCAAAGTGTTCGAAAAGCGTGGTGGCTCTCGACTGCACTCCATGTTTGCATCGGCGTCGTTGGCTCCGCAAATGCCCAGGATGCCGCTCCGGCGGCTGAAGTTGACATCACGGAAGCCAATCCTGCAGAAGCTCAAAAGCTCGAAGCTGGATTCATCAGCAGAATGCGACAATTGACTTTCGAAGGTCGCCGAGCCGGCGAAAGCTATTTCAGCGCCGATGGGCGGAAGATGATTTTTCAAAGCGAACGTGAGCCTGGAAATCCGTTCTTCCAAATCTATCTGATGGACCTCGAAACCGGCGATACGGAACGCGTGTCTCCAGGTAAAGGCAAGACGACGTGCGCCTGGATTCATCCGTCAGGGGAAAAAGTGCTCTTCGCATCAACACAGGATGACCCAGCCGCCGAACAGGAACAGAAGGATGAGCTGGAACTGCGAGCTTCCGGTAAGGAACGTCGATACTCATGGGACTACGATGAGTTCTATGAGATCTATGAGTATGAACTTGCCACAAAACAATACCGTAAGTTGACAGAGGCCCGCGGCTACGATGCAGAAGGTTCGTGGTCACCGGATGGTTCGCTGATTGCATTTGCTTCAAATCGTTCAGCTTATGAACGTGAATTGAATCCGGAAGAACGAAAGGCATTTGAGCTGGATCCAGCCTGGGCGAACGAGATTTATGTGATGAAGGCGGACGGTTCTGACGTCAAGCGTCTCACGACATCGCCCGGTTATGATGGCGGCCCA
Source organism: Planctomycetaceae bacterium (assembly GCA_046349735.1). Lineage (GTDB taxonomy): Bacteria > Planctomycetota > Planctomycetia > Planctomycetales > Planctomycetaceae > SXXK01. The sequence goes on along the minus strand of JAXMBU010000087.1, from coordinate 2,812 downwards.
TTTTTCAGTGCGGATGGAAAGAAGATCTGCTGGCGAAGATTCTCCGAAAACGGTGCAACGGCAGAAATCATGACAATGAACCTGGATGGAAGTGGCGAGCAGCAGCTGACGCATCTGGGAACGATGTCGTGGGCACCGTATTTCCACCCCAGCGGACAGTATCTAATTTTCACGACGAATCGTCATGGGTTCGCAAATTTCGAACTCTATCTGGTCGACGCGGCTGGCAAGCACGAGCCTGTCCGGGTCACTCACACGCCGGGTTTCGATGGCCTGCCGGTCTTTAGTCCTGATGGTGAGCATCTGGCCTGGACCACGAATCGAACAACGAACAATCAGTCCCAGATCTTCTTTTCCGAATGGAATCACGCCTGGGCTCTGGAACAGCTCGGTCTCAAAGACGCGACATCTGAAGTCGCAGCGGCGAATGGCCAAAAGCCGTCAGTGATGGCTCAGGCTCCTTCCGCGCGAGGCGATTTTGCTCCGGCCGATGCGGTTCGACATGTTGAGTATTTATGCCGACCTCAATTGGGCGGGGCGATTGACCGGACAAAAGGCGAAATCCTGGCAACAAATTGGCGGGCCTGCACTTGGAAACACTGGGGCTTTCCGGCGGGGTGCGAGCGTAATGACACCTATTTTCAGGAGTTTGAATTCACTTCTGGGCGTCGGCGGGGCCTGATAACCCGCATTAAATGGCGATCAGGCTTTGGCTCTGAAACAGACTGGCGTCCTGTGGCGTTTTCGACTTCAACGAAGGTCGACTCATCGGAAGTCATCTTTGCGGGTTATTGTATTTAAAGCTCCTGCCGCTGAAGGCATCGAAGAGTATGACTCATTCGTTCATCTGGACGGAAAGACAAGTGGGTCGCTGTGTTCCGTTTTATGCCGGCGCACTTACCCACAACGGCAACACTTGGAATGATTCTCGAGCCTGCGTTTCAAAGCCATGCAGGCTCGCGACCCGAGCTCGCGGATTGATAATCGTGAGCGGCCCAACGTCCGGGGGTAAAGAGCAACTTGTTCCGTTGCAGTTCGATGGTTCACTTGCCGGGTCTGGCCTTCCAGTGATCAGCGTGACCGATACTGTTGCAGAGAAGTGGTTTGCAGATCGAAAGAAAGACCTTGTGAAGATTCAGAAGTCGATGGATTCCGGCGAACCTGCGATGGGCTTCCCGCTCGATGGGCTGAAGATTGCTGCAAGCGTTGATATTCGCCAGGAGAAGAAGAAGGGGCGGAACGTACTTGGTCGACTCCAGATCAATGAAGAACAGGCCGGGCAAATCGTTGTCGTGGGGGCTCACGTGGATCATCTGGGCACTGGTCCCAACGGGAACTCATTGGCTCGTGGTGACGAACAGTCCAATATTCATTACGGAGCAGACGACAATGCTTCCGGAGTGTCTGCGATGATGCAGATTGCCGAAGCAATGGCTCAGGCTAAAGACGCGGGCAAGTTGACGGGGCAACGAGATGTCGTTTTTGCTGCATGGTCCGGCGAAGAAATTGGTTTGCTGGGTTCAAGCCATTATGTGAAGACTCTGGAGACTCTGTTTTCACAACATGCGGCTGCCGTGGGAGGCACTGATCCAGCGGAAGAGAAGAAGCCGGAAGAACCAGCCGACCCGACCAAAGAGCCAGCGAAGGAATCTGAGAAAGTGGCTTCAGAATTGACCGGCCCAAACACCGGCGGATTAAATCTCTACATTGCCGCCTGCCTGAATATGGACATGGTTGGTCGATTGCAGGAGCGACTTGTGCTGCAAGGCACGGGTTCGTCAGCCAGTTGGCAAAAGATTGTCGAACGAGCCAACATTCCTATGGGGCTGTCGTTGTCTCTGCAGGACGACAGTTACATCCCGACGGATGCAAGTGTGTTCTTTATGCACGGCGTTCCGATTCTCTCTGCGTTCACAGGAAATCATGGTGAATACCACACGCCTCGCGATACCCCGGAGAAGCTCAACTACGAAGGTATTTCAAAGATCGCCAACCTGATGATGCTCGCCTGCCGCCAGCTGATCTCCGATGAGCAGCCTCCGCAGTACGTGGCTCAGGAACGCCCCAAAGACGGCCAGCGTCGAGCCTTATTGCGAGCTTACCTCGGGACTGTTCCGGATTATGCTCAGACTGATGTGAAGGGCGTGCTGCTGTCAGGAGTTGCCAAGGGCGGCCCGGCGGAGAAAGCCGGCGTCAAAGGCGGCGATGTCATCATCAAACTGGCCAGTAAAAAGATTGAAAACATCTACGACTACACCTATGCCATCGAAGCCTTGAAAGCCGGCCAGGAAGTCGAGCTGATTGTGACTCGCGAAGGCAAAGAAGTGATCGTGAAGGTGGTTCCTGGTTCGCGTGATTGATGGAGATTTTTGTTGCAAATCAAAGTAGTCCTTTTCGCTCAGCCAAGAGGTGCCTTGCAGGTCTCGCGTTCAACAATCTTTGCGAGCCGCACATGACAATGCTTGGTGCGGAGCCAAAAGCTTTCAAATGCCTCGCCGGGTCGTGGCACTACTGGTCGCGAAGGAACGAAACGCCGCAATGGTCCGGCGAGGAACATCGCAATATGGGCCGCGATAGCCGTGAGAGCTGATGAAAATGTGTCTCCTGATGCGTAAATCGCATTCGTATCAGAGCATCAAGTCAAAATGTCTTTCACAACACGACTCGGCTCGACACCTGTCAGGCGAAAATCGAGACCCTGAGCGCGATAGGTGAATCGTTCGTGATCGACGCCCAGCAGGTGAAGGACTGTGGCATGCAGGTCGTGCACATGCACAGGATTCTCGGCCGTGTTGAAACTGAAGTCATCGGT